>NZ_JBIATE010000025.1:0-93799 GCF_042891445.1 Streptomyces sp. NPDC001890
GCGCGCGGTCTGCTCCGCAGACACGACGCGCCGCCGCTACGCGGCGGAAGAAGACAACGCACTCCGTGCGTTGTTCCCGGACTTCGTCCGGGGTTGCCGGTCCACTCCGTGGCCCAGGCAGTCAACTTCGTTGACTGCGGCCCGGATCGCTCCGCGATCCGGGCGGCGGGCCATGCTCCGCACAGCCCTTGGGCTGGCTACGGGTTGGGGGTGGTCTTTGGACTGGGGAGTGCGGTGACGGGTCGTGAGGATCGGGGCTTCCTGCCCGTTCTCTGGTCCCTTGAGTCCCTGTCAGGAGTGTTCGGGGTAACAGGGACGGCCCTGCGCAGATTACGGACTGGCGGTTCGGAAACCCTTCTGCAGTCGGTGTGCGTCACTCTTGATTCCAAGCTAGATTAAGGAGTGTGAGCCGCCCCCTGCCGCTGTCTCTGGGTCAGTTGTCTGTTTCTTGGCTATCGCTGAAAAGTTCATGTTGCTGCGCAGGGATCCGGGTCTTTTCTGGCTTGGAAAAATGTCTGAAGCGGTCGAGGAGAGGAAAGTTTTGGTGACGCTGAAGGAGTTGTTTCCGCATCAGGTGGAGGCGGTCGACGCGGTTCTGAGGGTCTTGCAGACGCCTGCGAGCGGACACCTGCCGGCCGAGGGGTTGCGGACCCAGGTCATCGCCGCAACCGGCTCCGGGAAGACCCTGATCGCCGTCGCGGCCGCCGAGAAACTCGGCGCGCGGCATGTCCTGGTCCTGGTCCCAACGCTGGATCTTCTGACCCAGACCGCGGCCGCATGGCGGGAAGGAGGCCGTACGGGGGCGATGGTCGGGGTCTGCTCGCTCCGGGCCGACGACTCCGATGGTGTGCCGTGCACGACCGATCCTGGTGAACTCGTCGCCTGGGTAGGGGGTCTGGAGCGGGTGACGGTGTTCGCCACGTACGCCGCCGTCGGCCTCGGCATTCTCCAGCGCGCCCATGGTGCCGGGCTTGGTGCGTGGGACCTGATGGTCGTCGACGAGGCGCACCGCACCAGTGGGTATGCGGGCAAGCCGTGGGCGGTGGTGCACGACCAGGTGCGGATGCCGGCGACCCGTCGTTTGTACATGACGGCGACGGCGCGGATCTGGGAGGCGCCCGAGCACGCCCAGGGTAGTGAGGGCAGGGAGCCGAGGCTGATCGCGAGCATGGATCCGGGGTCGCGGGTATTCGGGCCGGTGGCATACAAACTGACGCTCTCACAGGCGGTGAGTCGGGGGCTGGTGGCGCCGTATCAGGTGGTGTGCGTCGACATCAGCGATCCGGAGTTCCATCAGCTGCGCCAGGAGGCCGGGTACGGATCGGACGCCGTACGCGGAGCACGGCTCGCCGCACTGCAGACCGGGCTCGTGACCGCGGCCGCCGAAGAGAACCTGCGCAAGGTCCTGACGTTCCACAGCCGGGTCAGCGAAGCCGAAGCCATGGCCACAGGAGTCGTCGACGCAGCCCGGAAGCTATGGGAAGACAACCCCAGGCGCTACCCGGAGCCGGAGCGGGTACGGGCCGACTGGCTCTGTGGCGAACACCCGCCCGCCCACCGACGCGCCGTCCTGGAGAAGTTCGCCTCCGACGTCATCGAGGACCAGGACCAGGCGCAGCTGATCGAGAGTGGTGTCGGGGGGCGCAGCGGGGGTGGGCGGCGGTTGGGGAAGGGGTTGGTGCCGGCGGCGTTGCGGGTGTTGAGTTCGGTGAAGGTGCTGGGTGAGGGTGTCGATACGGCGAATTGTGATTCCGTCGCGTTCTGTGATGCGTGGGGGTCGATGATCGATATCGTGCAAATGGTCGGACGCGCCTTGAGAATCAAGCCCGGTCAGGGGAAGGTCGCTTCTCTGATTGTTCCCGTATTCCTCGCTCCGGGTGAAAAGCCGGACGAAATGCTGACCTCGGACGCTTACGGAACCCTCGTGAAGGTTCTCTCAGCGTTGCGGGCACACGACACCGAAACGATCGAACACCTCGCCGACCCCCGCGTCCGCAGCGGCCGTTGGGTGCTTGAGGAGGGCGAGGAAGGCGAAGCCGTGGGTGAGCGGGAAGGCGAGCGGGAGGGATCGGTGAGTGGACCCGGGCCGGGTGCGCCCGCGCGGGAGCTGCTGAAGTTCAGCACACCCCGTGACCCGGCACTGCTGGCACGGTTCGTGAAGCTGCGGGTCATCGAGCCGGAGAACACGTTCTGGCGGCGCGGGATCCAGGCATGCGTGCGGTACGTGAAAGAGACCGGGACGGATCAGTTGCGGGTGCCGTACGACTACATCACCCCCGATACCTGGGTGCCGGCGGGGTTCCCGCTCGGGACCTGGCTCGCCGACCAGCGCAAAACCCACAAGGCGGGGCGTCTGGATGCGGGGCGGGTGGAACAGCTCGACGGGTTGGGCATGGTCTGGTCCCATCAGGACGTCGCGTTCGAGGAAGGCCTCACAGCCGCCCGCGCCTGGGCCACCGTGCACGGACACCTGCTGCCTCCCACGACCGCGGTATGGGACGGATACCCCGTCGGGACCTGGGCCAAAAACCAACGATACGCAGCCCGTGCAGCAGACCAGAACGCGGAACGCAGTGAGGCCGGCCTGGCTGTCGAGAGCAGTGCGGGTGCCTTGACCGAAGCTCGGCGGGCGGCGTTGGAGGAGATCGATCCGGGCTGGTGCCCGGTATGGGATACGGGGTGGCAGCGATGCTTCCGGCTCACCCAGAACCTGCTCCAGAACGGCGGGGTCCTGCCGGTGGTGGTCGGCAAAGTGATCGTGCAGGGCGAAGACCTCGGACGCTGGGTCACGGCGCAGCGGCACGGATGGGAACAGCTCCTGCCCGCACAGCAATGGCTCCTGGACAACGTCCTCGGAATCGAACCCGCCGATGAGACAGAGCGGCCAGTGAAACGGACGCAAGACGATATGTGGGCGGTGAACCTCCGCGCCGCACGGCAGTTCCATGCCCGGGAGGGGCATCTGAGGGTGCCGAGGAAGCACGTCGAGCGCCTGGAAGGAGGTGTCGCGGTGGGACGCCAGAACGGCGCTGAGGAGCCTGTGACCGTACGGCTGGGCACATGGCTCGACAACGTACGGAAGCGTGCCGACAGGCTCACCAAACAGCGCCGCGCCGATCTGGATGCACTCGGGATGCGCTGGTAGGGGTGGGTGTGTAGGAACCGTCCTTTGACCGGACGGGCTGTTCTTCGCTGTTTTGCCGGACGCCCTGATGCTGCTCGGGCCAGTCTGGGTGCCCGGTAGCAGCTGGAGGGGTGCGGGTGTCTGTTGGTGGCGAGGTTGTCCGTGTCGGCGGTGTGGTGCCTGGGGCCTTTCGTGTCGCCCCTCTTGCCGGGGGATGACGTCGTCGCTGATCGGCCGTGTCGCGGCCTCCTAGGGGATGCAGGCGAAAGCGCTGCGGTCGTACTGGCAGTGGCGTGGTTCCCGGCCCCGGCAAGAGAGCGGGGATGTGCGGGCGGATGGCGAGGTGGTGCTGAACGCGGCTGGGCGGGAGGTCCTGGCCCGGTTGTGCGGGCTGGGGCAGGAAGTGCTGGGGCGGGCATTGCCGGCCTGAGGTCGGGAGGGCGCCAAGTTCCCCGCCGGGGAGGGCGGGGAGCCGTTGGCGGTGTGGCGTGCCGGGGGTTCGGTGGTGGGGCCGGTCGCGTTCGGGTGCCGTCTGTGTACGGCCCGGCCTACGGGGGAAGGGGGTGCGGGGTGCATGCGGGTCGCTGAGCGCGTTGAGCGTGGCTCGGGCCGCGGCGCGCAACGACCTTCACCTACGTCACACGGATCCCGGCCCATGCCGTGCAGCATGCCGCGGCTGTCCTCGAACACGTCCCCGGCCCTACCGACCGTGCGCAGCCTTGCCCATGCCTTACGGACCCGAATGGGAGCGTCTGGTAGCGCCCGATGAGCAACTGCGACTGCTCGACCACGCACACGGCAGCCTGAGTGCCCTCGCTGGACATCTGCACGAGGCCACTGGCGGGCTGGCGGGCGCCGTCGGCCCCGCCCTGGGCGCCGCAGCCGCAGACGCCGTCGGCAGTACCGAGCACCTCACGTGGGAGACGCTGGAACACGCACTGACCCGCTCCCTGTGACACCGTCCTGCCCGCAATCCAGGCCCGCGAACTCCCGGTGGGCAATCCGCGCAGCGCGAAGACCTCCGCGCCGCCGTCAGATGCGCCAGGAGCGGATGCGGTCGCCTGCCTGGTAGACGCTTGCCTTGCCGGACTGGACGTCGCGGACCAGTTCCACCAGCGCGCCGTATGGGGGGTCGATGCCCTCGCCCGAGGCGTGCATGTAGGCCGCAGCAACCTGGCAGGCGTAGAGGGAGTTGCGGTACGGCAGTGGCTGGAGCCGGACCAGGGTGTGCAGGAGAGCGGCGGCGCCCCAGGCTGCGTCGGGGGCGGCGGTGGTGGGGCGGGGGATGCGGGTCTTGTGGCGGGCGACGGCCGCGACGAGAGCGGAGTAGTCGGCGACAGTGACGTCTTCGGAGACGGCCTGCTCCTGGACGTCCAGGAGCCAGGGGACGTCGATGTAGAGGACCATCAGGCGGCTTCGGCTCCCTGTCGGCGGTCGGCCGGCGGCATCTCGTCGGGGAAGGCGTCGTCGAACTCGTCCCGGTGCTGATCGCCCCAGGAGATGGCGTAGCGGACGAACTGGAGGCGCTGCTGTTCGCGCAGCGGGAGGTCGTGGACGAACTGCTTGAGGGATTTACCCTCGGCGGTCGCGGCGGCGCGGACCGCTTCGAATTCGTCGTCGGTGAAAGTGATGTTCAAGGCTGGCATACCCTGATGGTACCTAGTAGGTACCTGAAGAGCTAGAGGTGCCATATCCCGGGAGGCCCCGGTCCGGCATTCAGGGTGCTCCGGCGGCACTGTGCCCGTCCTTCCCGTCTTCCGGCCTCCCCGCGGTGCAGACCCCTGCCCTGCATCGCGCATGAAACTGCACCGTGCGCCCCGAATGCCTATCCTGCGATCATGCCCATCCAGCCCAGTCGCCCGCGAGGCAAAGTCGTCACCGTCCTTCAAGATCGTCTGGAGCGCGCGAGGGAGGCAGCCGAAGGGAAAGGCATGCCCCGGGATGCGCCTTGGTCGGTACCGGTCATCCAGCCGGAGGTAGCCCAGTTCGGCGGAGCAGCCGCGGTGCGATCCGCTGCGCGGGCCGCGGCCCGGAAGGCCGGCATCAAGGTCCACACCTACGCCACCTGCCGAGCCGACAACGCTGCGGAACAAATGGTCGTGATCGGCAACCGCGGTGCCCTGCCTCAGCAGCGCACCGCACAGGAGCCGGATCCGCGATGGCCCGCGTTCACCCTCAATGAGGCCGCTGGTCCCGGCCAAGAGTGCGACTGCGGCAACGAGCCCTGCCTGAGCGCCGGCCTGACCCGGGCCGCACAGGAGAGGTGGCAGATCTCGGACTGGTACTCGCTCACACCCCTCACCGACCTGCGGACCCTTCCGGCCGAGCAGCGCTCGCGCGACCGGGACGCCTTGTTCGCCCGCCACCGCTCCCACAGCTGGGACGGTCACATCCTGGATCTGTCCCTGTTCCGGGACGGGTCCATGGAGCTCGGGCCACTCGGGGACGTGCAGGTCTACGCCACCAATCCGCACGGCCGCTACAAGGGCCGCTCCCACGGTGTGGGCTGCCGCTACGCCGAGTCCGTCGGCGAGCAGCACGAGATCCTCACCCTCGCCGACTTCGTCCCCTTGCTGCCCGAGCCCGTGCGGCATTCCCCCGACGGGTACGACAGCCTCGCCGACATCTTCAAAGAAATGATGTACGCGGACCGGTCCGCCGACCGCTGGTGCTATTCCTGCGGCGGCTACGCGGTGCGCCGCTTGAGCCCGGACCAATGTGCCTACTACCAAGGGCAATTGGCGGCCTACCGGGCCTCGTGGTGATCTCGCATTGCCGAATTTCCCAGGCGGGGTCTGTGTGCTGGGGCCGGTGGCTGTTGCGGGGCGCTCCAAGCGATCTCTGTCACCGCCAGGGGTCTGCCCCACGTGCGAAGGAATGTCGGCCATCGCCAGCACATCCGCGTGGCGCGGCCCCTAGGATCCGGACGGTGAGGAACACCGAGCAATTCCAGAACGCCGTGGCCGACACCCTTGCTGAACTGGCACAGCTGGGCGTCACCGCCCGTCCGGGGACCGTGGCCGACACCATTGAGCGCAACGTCACCGCAGTGGCAACTCAGATGGACATCCAGGTGCGGTCGGCCTGGCGGTACTTCAGTGCGGCCGGGCTTGCCAGGTCCATCGCCGCTCAGCGGGCGCAGAACGAGAGCAGTCAGGAAGGGGTCGGGCAGGCGCCCCTGCCTCCGCTCGGCAACCCCGAACTCGCTGTGATCCTTGCAGGGGTTCCCGACTCCCTGGCCGAGAACGGTGGCGATCTCTACGCGGTAGTCCTCAACGTCGCCGTGAACGCGTGGATGGCGGGCCACATCCACGGCGAGGACGGGTGCACCGGCTGCGAGGGCAGCCGTACCGCAGCCGGTCATGACTGGGCGGCCAGGATGAACGAGATCCGCCGGCTGATGCCCGATGTGGACAAGTGGTACGACCGCGACGTGTGGACGGCAGCCCTGCACGACAGCGGCTTCGCTGTCACCCGACGCTGAACCAACACCGTCCCCGGGTGGCCTGGGTCCTGACCACTTCAGGATCCAATGCTCCCAGGGGCGGATCGGCTGCCTGGTCAAGGACTTCGACGGCCTGTTTGTCGGCGTCGAGCAGAAGGGGCGGGGGGTGGCCGGCGCGGGGCCGTGGCCGACTACGTCCCCGACGGCGTAATCCTGGCGGGGCCGTCCGCTGGGCTGCGCGACCATCGCGTCACAGCGGCGGCCTTCGTCCCGCTGCCTGACGCATCCTCCCAAATGCCGCGGCGCGCAACGCCCAGAACGCCCGACATGCACACAGACGAAGAACCGCCACAGGGGGCCTGTCCGCTGCTACGTGAAGCCCCCGTCGTTGTCAGAACCTGGGGGTACCGTCGGTGAGTTAGGCGGCTGGCAGCAAGGCCAGTTGCCGGCATGGAGGCGGAGTACCTGCCGCTTCCGGTGCAGCTGGAGGTTGCATGGCCCTGGACAGACGCCGCGTACAGACAGCCGTGATCGGCCACGCCGAGTCTGAGGACCCCGTCGTTCTGCCGATGGAAGCGATAGAGCTCGACAACTTCCGGGAGCGCCATACCGGCCAGAGCTACTGGTGCGGGGTGTGGCTGGGCGGGTGCGGACACCAGCTGACCACCAAGCTCTACACCGACCGCGCCTGCCACTTTGCTCACGTGCCGGATCCCGAGGACACCTCTGCCTGCGGCAGGCAGGCCGCCGGGGTCGCCAGCGCGGACCACCTCTACATCAAGCACGGTGTCCTGGAGTGGCTGGCCGAGCAGGACATCGCTGCCACCGCGACGGTCGCGCGTGACGCCGACGGCTCGATCAGCGGCGAAGTGCTGTTCACGCCGCAGGGGCACGAGGATCTGACGGTCGTGCTTGCCAGCGCTTCCGGTTCGGTGCTGGCCGGTGCGGACGCCTCGCAGCTGGTGCTCGGTCCGGGAATGACGCATGACCCGCACGTGCTGGTGGAGCAGGGGTACGTCAACCGCATCCAGTGTGTGCCCGACGGCACCGGTCGGCGGGTCCAGGTAGGTACGCAGCGCCGTGACGGAACCCGGTGGTTCGATCTGAGTGAATGCGCGCTCACCCCGACTGGGTTGTCGACTCCCGCGGTCGAGGAGATCCGGCACCTTCGTACCTCACGGCGCCCCATCGGTGTGCGGCCGCCCAGGACCGCTTCGACGACGGCCAGACCTCTCACCGCTGCCGTCGATGTCGTGGCACATGACATGCAGACGTCGCAGGACCGGACGGCGGTCATGGCGGCCCTGGACGATGCGGTGGCCGCCGGGCACAGTGTGACCGAGATCCGTCGCTGGCTGAACCGCGCAGAAGTGGCGCTCCACGGCGGTGCGACCGCGCAGGAGAACGACCTGATGCGCAGGGCCGGTGACTTGCTGCTGCGGCTGGAGCGGGGAGTCGGGGCTCCCACGCCCCGCGAGCCGAACCTACTGGAGCGCAAGGCGTTGAAGACCGTGGAGCGGCTGCTGCGTGAGCTGGACCTGCAGAAGGATCGCGGAATCCAGACCATTACCCCTCGCCAGCGACGCCAGCTCGAACAGGCCTCGGAGCAGGCCGGAGCGTGGCTGACCGATCAACAGCGCTCGAAGATCGCCTCCGTGCAGCAGGCGCGGTCCGGCCCCGTCGCAGTACCGCAGAATCCGCAGAATCCGCCACGGAAGTCCGCGCCCGTACCGACGTCACGCAAGCCGGCCCCTGGCCCTGCGGATGCCGGTAACTTCGACCCCGCAGGCCTCGCCGACGCCGTCCGTGACGTTCTCGAGCACGCAGCGCGCCTGGGAAAGACGGTGACCTTCAGCAGCCTGTGCGCCCAGGTCAAAGGCCTGGCCGAACTACCAGAGCCCCAGCAGGTGTACGTGCTGCGCCGAGTCACGCCGACCGCCGCGTCCCGCGGTCCCAGGCCCCAGCGGCCAGCACTTCTCACCGCTCTGATCACCAACGAGGAGGGGACGATGCACCCGCTCTACCGGCGCCTGGCAGACCTCGCCGGTCACCACCTGCCTAAGCAGCCCCACAGCGCCTGGGCTGACACCGTCAACGTCATTCACGACCGCTATCGCAGGCGATAACGGCGACGAGTCCCGATGCCGATATCGCCGCCGCCCGGGCCGGCCAGACGCCGCCGAGGCGCTGCGCGCCGCGCTCCGTGCCCTTCGAGCGTCAGGTGGTGGTGGGCCAGGTCCGCAGCAGCATGGCAATCCTCACGGCGGTGCAGGCGGAACTTGGGAGCTGATCGCTTAGAAGATCTCCACAGTTCGAGGGGATTGACACCGCAGATGCCTCCATGCATCTCAGCCCGGATCCACCGGCTTGATTCAGGAGTGATCATTCCGGGGGCGTTCGAGTGGTCTGGCGGCTGATCTGCGGTTTCGGGCAGGGAGTATCCGCTGGTCTGCCCAGCTCTTCCACATGTCCACAGGTCTCGGGCCCCTTCGGGCGGGTTGGGCAGGGCGCGTCAGGCGGTCGGTGGTGGCGCGTGCACTGCGCGGAATAGCTGGGCGAAGTCCTCGCTCCAGGGCCAGCGTTCGGGCAGGTGGACGGTGAGTCGGCGGGCGGAGCGGGCGAGGCGGGCGGGCACGTTGATGAGGTGGTCGCGGATCGTTGCGGTGATCGCTCTGGCGTGGAACGCGGAGGCCAGTGCGCCGGCGGCGCGGGTGAGGTTGTGGGCCAGGGCGGCGAGGGTGAGCCAGGCGGCATTCGCCTGGAAGTGTCCGGACGGCGCGTGCGCGAAGGCGCTGCTCTTGATGTCCGCGATCACTTGTTCCACCACAGCGTGCCGCCGGTGATCACGTTCGGCGTCCCTCAGGGAGAGCGGAGAGTCGGTGAACGCGGCGTGGTAGCGCCAGGTGTCGAAGAGCGTGCCCTGCCCGGCGGGCTGGGCACCAGTGCCCAAACGTTTGACGCGACGCACCATCAGACGGGCGGTGACCTGCTGGTTCTTCGGTTTGGAGGTGAAGGCGGTGTAGGTGGTCTCGGCTATCTCGGCGTCCGAGATCCAGCACCGGCCCTCCTCGTCCCAGACCGCTTGGGGGTACTTGATCGCAGTCCAGGCATCGTCGTCGATGCCTGCGATCGCGGCCCTGACGGAGGCGTTCATCCGCACCGTGATGGAGAAGCGGGCGTTCAAGGACCGGCATGCGTTGATGACGTCGGCGCCGTAGAACGCGGAGTCGGCCCGCACCACCAGCAGGCCGCTCGCACCGCAGGCGCGGGCGGTACGGATGGTCTCGGCCACGAACGCTGCCGCCCCGCGTGCAGAGTTCGAGGGTCCTTTGCGCAGCCTGGTGGCGGCGATCACCGGGACGGCCAGCGGTGTGGAGACGACGCCGAGCAGCGCGTTGAGCCCTTTGCCCTTGCCGTATCCGTATCCGGTGCCCTGCTTGGCGTAGCCGTGGGTGCGGCGAATGGTGTCGTCGATGTCCACGTAGGCGACCTGGTCCGCGCCGGGCAGCAGCGGGGTGTGCGCCGCGAGACGGGGCAGCAACCGGCGTGCCACGGCGTGCAGTTGCTCGCGGGCAGACCGCACCGCTCGGCCAGCCGCACCACCGGCCCCAGCCCGCCGTACGCGATCAGATTCGGGTCATCGGACGCGGACGAGACCGCCGCGGCGGCATGGGAGGATTGCATCTCAGAAGTGCCTTGCCGATCGTGCGTGCTGGAAGCCTAGAGAACTCCCATCATCGCAGGTCGCAAGGCACTTCCTCGTCTCTCGAAAGGCCATCCACAAGCATCAGGCCGGTGGATCCGGGCTCAGGGGCAAGACACATCGACCGTGTTACTCCACGCAACCCCCGTCAAATCGTGTGGATCTCGTCGACCGTCCGTGGCCGAAATATGCAACCCCAGTCCCGATATGCAGGGAGTGCTCTGTCGCATATGGAAATCTCCGTTAGCTTCAGAGCTCTTCGTGAAGGTCCGCTGCGCAAAGGCGTCGTCAACAACCCTGACCGTCACTGTGACGTTCGGCTTGAATTGAGTACCGTCGATCTTAAAGACGGCTGAGGCGCCTGAACCGTCAGTCCCCACCGTAATATGCGGCAGGGGTTGCGGCGGAGGCGTCCCTCCGGGAGGAGGGGGAATTACGACGTGCAGGCTGTCGAGCAGTTGAATGAACGAGCGCATGGAGATAGGCGCTGCACGGTCGAGCCTACGTGCCAGCATGCGCACGTTTCCATCTGGGCGGTACTGCGGCAGAACACCCCTGTCGCGCGCGCTGTGGATGGCAGTTCGAAGTTTAGGCATGATGATCTCGCCTTTCGCGACCAGGTTTAGTGGGGCCACACTATTCGCTCAGTCTGAATCGGGTGCGGCCCCAGCTGAAGTTCTTTCTGGATCACGCGAGGCCGACGAGGGTAAGGACTAGGCCAGTGCCAACGTCCAGCGGGGTCAAAGCCTTGCCCAGCACTGCACCAAATGCAGCGTCACGGTCGTTCGCGACCATCGCATGTCCCTGAGTCGAAGACGTAGTAAGCATGTCTCCGACGCGGATGACCTTGAAGGACGCATCTGCTCGGCACCAGACCTTGCCCGTGATGGCGACAGCCGGTCGGAGGAGAGGGTCCTGCCCCGCGTGTTGGTGACGATCGAGAACCAGCGCTGGGGTGCGGTCACCCGCACCTGCGACAGCGCCCGCAACGCCGGCGTCGTAGGCGCGACTGCACGGCGCCAGCGCACCGTTGCTGTCGAGTACGACGACTGTGCCCGGACACACGTCACTCGGGTCAGCTACTTGCTGGGCGATGTCGAACTCTTCGGCTACGTCCCCGCCGGTCAGGACCAAGTCGCCGGTGACGATTACGTCTCCGTCAAATTGGCCAGCCGGATTTCCTTGACCGTAGATTCCAGGACCTTTGTTGGTGAGGCTATACCCCGCCACCCCGGCGGCTCCCTGGGCTCGCGCGTGCCCCTTTACTCCAAAGGCTCCGTCCTTGCCGTCTCCCCAGATCGCCGCAGGGCCATTTGTATTACCACTGGACTCTCCATAAACGCCTACCCAGGTCTTGCTGACTCCGGCAACCCCGGTACCGAGGGCTTGCCCCAGCACTCCTTGGCCGCCAGTCGTGCTTTGACTCTCGCCAAATACTCCCACCCAGGTACTGCTTTTACCCCAGACGGCCGTACCGTCATCAGAACTGACGACGGGGTCTTCGTTGTAAGTCGGCATGGCAACTCTCTCTCTTGCGGAATAGATAGAAATTCCCGCAACATCATCCCGGTTTCCCTTGTCGGTGGAGTCGCAAGGATTCAGGAGATCACGGTTGGGGAGAGCCGGGTTGGTCACAATGCAACGGCTTCCCTGGAAGGGCCTAAGGCTCCCTCATCTCCTCCAGGATGCGCCTAAGACTCGTGGCGAGCAACTCGGTCAGCTCTGAGGACACCGAGTGTCTAACTCGCTTTAGGAGATGTGTAGTTAATTACGTGGCAGGCGGATGCTAGGCACTATCCCCCTCCGCCTCAAGTACCTTTGTGATCTTCGCGTTGGCGGCTTCTTCGTGGTCGTCGATACACCCGTGGTAGCGGCGGTGAATCGGGCGAGTTGCCCACGCGGCGCGCAACTTCGGCGATGGGTACCCCAGCGTTCAGCCGGGATCCACCGGTTTGATTCCCGCTTGATCGTTTCGGGATCGTGCAGGCCGCGTCGGGGCTGGGTTGGGGATTTGGGCATGGGGTGGCCGCTGGTCTGCCCAGCTCTTCCACTTTGTCCAGTCTCGGGCCCCTTCGGGCAGGTCGGTCAGGGTGCGTCAGAGACCTGGTGGTGCATGCACCGTGCTGAACAGCTGGGCGAAGTCCTGGGGGCGTCCAGTCGGTCTCGTCGATGTGGGCGATGACGGCTTTGACAGAGGTGTTCATCCGCACGGTGATCGAGAAGCGGTCACCCAGGGCCCGGCAGGCGTTGATGATGTCGGCGCCGTAAAACGCTGAGTCCGCCCGCAGCACCAGCAGTCCGCTCCCGCCGCAGGCGCGGGCGGTGCGGATGGTCTCGGCCACGAACGCTGCCGCCCCGCGCGCGGAGTTCGAGGGTCCCTTGCGCAGCCTGGTGGCGGCGATTACGGGGGGCGGACAGGGGTGTGGAGACGATGCCGAGCAACGCGTTCAGGCCCTTGACCTTGCTGTATCCGTAGCCGGCGCCTTGTTTGGCGTAGCCGTAGGTGCGGCGGATGGTGTCGTCGATGTCCACGTAGGCGGCCTGGTCCGCGCCGGGCAGCAGCGGGGTGTGACGGGCCAGTTCGGGCAGGAATCGGCGGGCCACGGCGTGCAGTTGCTTGACATGCCCGTGGGTGAAGGAGCGCAGGAACGACCCCAGCGTGGATGGGGCCCGCACTCCGGAGAACAGGCGGCCCATCACGCCATGTCGCAGCCGGTCCATGTCCTCGATGCTGTCGGCGCCTGCGGCCATGCCGCCCACCAGCGACATCAGCTTCGCGGCGGGGAAGGCGCCCGTCCCGTCCTTCGAGGCAGGCAGCCGGATGTGCCCCCGGCCAGCGCGGGCAGACCGCACCGCTCGGCCAGCCGCACCATCGGCTCCAGCCCGCCGGACGCGATCAAGTTCGGGTCGCCGAACGTGGAAGATACCGCCGCCGAGGCGTGGGAGGATTGCATCTCGGAAGTGTCTTGCCGATCGTGCTTGATGTGGTCCTAGAGAAACCCCATCATCGCAGGTCACAAGGCACTTCTTCGTTTCCGGAAGACCTATCCACAGGTATCAAGCCGGTGGATCCGGGCTCAGTGCAGGTCAGGCAGTGAGCGTAACTGCGCTGGGGACCGCAGGTAGTGGCGGGTGGAGGACCGCACCTGTATCAGCGACCCGAAGGTGGCTCGGTAGTGGCGCCGCATTGGCACTTCACCGTGCAGCATCTGGCATGTTCCCCGAGACCGGCCGCCCACCCGGTCCATCAGTTGCAACCACAGGCGCAGAGACAACCGCAGTCAAGACAGTCACGCTACGAAAACGCCTGGTAGGTGTCAGGTCACCGCTGGGGTGGGCTGCTCGTGTCTGGCGTGGAGTAGTCCGCTGTGCGCGCCTGTGCCGGTCGGTAGAGGCTGGGGGTATGGATGGCAGGGTGCCCGCGCGGTCGGTCTGGAAGGGGGTGTTCTCCTTCGGGATGGTGGTGCTGCCTGCACGTCTGTACTCGGCCACCGAGGAGCACAAGGCCAGGCTCAGGGAGGTTCACTCCGTCGATTCCGGCCGGATCCGTCACAAACGCGTGTGCGAGCTGGAAGGCGGGGGCGAGGAGGTCCCTCACGAGAACGTGGGCCGGGCATTCGAGCTGCCGGATGGGCGGCTGGTGCCGCTGACGGACGAGGACCTGGATCATCTTCCGTTGCCGACTCGGCACGTCGCCGAGGTCCTTGGTTTCGTTCCGGGGACGGACATCGACCCGATCAGCTACGGGCGGGCCTACTTCGCCGCACCGGACGGGCCGGCTGCGGACCGCCCGTACGTGCTGTTGACGGAGGTCCTGGCACGCACCGGGTACGTGGGCCTCTGCAAGATCGCCATTGGCCGCCGCGAGCGGCTGGCGGTGCTGCGGCCCAGGCACGGAGTCCTGGTGTGCCAGACCCTGCTGTGGCAGGACGAGCTGCGCGATCCCGGCGACCTGGCTCCATCGACACCGGTGACGGACCAAGAGCTTCAGCTCGCCGAAACGCTGCTGTCTGAGTTGACCGGGACTGAGATGCGGGAACTGCACGACGAATACGGTCGCGCGCTGGAGCAGCTGGTGGACGCCAAGGTCACGGGCGGCGAAGTTGAGACGCTGCCGGTACCCCAGCCGGCCGCCGACCTGCTTACGGCCTTGGAAGAGAGCGTGCGAGCCGCGCGCACCTCCCGAGCAGGTGAGGCTGACTAGCCAGTCGGCGGGCAGCGCATACGCGTTCTCCGCCTGGACCGTCCGTGCGAGGTAGGAACGCCCGTCTGCGCGCTCATGAACTCAAGTCGCCTGGCCGGAAGGAAGGGCCGGCCTGCGACTGCACAGCGGGGGCAGAGCGGCGCCCGGGCGGCATGACCCGCTCCAGGTCGCGCAGTACCCGCTGAGCCTCGCCGCGGACCTGGGCGGGGACATCGCCTTGCTCGACGACAAGGCGGGTGTAGATCGGGGTCTCCTGGAACACGGGCGAGGTCTGCTTTCTGGTGCGGGACAGCGAACGGGAGTCCGCGACAGCGGTGCGCTGCCGCGTCGGCTGGTGGCCCGACCGGCGTTGGCCGAGGGCCGTCTACAGCTGGGGGTCGAGGCCGAACAGATTCAATCAGGTCGGTGAAGAGCTCCTGTGCGGCCTCCCCCAGCGCCTCGTGCACCACCCCGCTCAAGCTGGAGCTGGCCACCTCCGTACGCGCCGTCGGCCACCACGCCGAGTTGCAGGTCCGCAGGCCCTGCACGGACTGATACCACACGTGCGAATATCTTGGTCTGCTTTTGGGGTAGTTGATCCTGCTGGTGTGGTGGCCTTGGTGAGCTGGAGCCGCACCGATGCCGTGAGGAAGGAAGCCCCCATGGACACGCGCTCGGCAGAGAGCCCCGCCAGGCCGGAGTTGCGGGACCAGATGGTCTCCGCGATCGAGGCCAGGGCGCTCATGACGGTGACCGGCGACGACGCGGCCGACGTCGCACGGGCCGTTCGCACCGTGCTCGTCGACCTCGGCGAGCACGACATCGTCGACGTCGTCGCGGTCGCGCCCTACTCCACCAAGACCCTCGTGGACGCGTTGTGGACCGGGCTCCACCAGGAACGGTGGGCCCGGCCCCGGCATACCGAAGAGGCTCTCCGCCACGTCGACGGAGTACTCGCCCGCCGTACCCGGCCCGTACTCGTCCTCCACCACACCCACCAGTGGCGCACCGAGGCCCTGGAAACTGTCGGCGGGATCTGGAAGACCGCAGGCGGGGCTCGTACTCCGACGGTCCTGACCGGGACAGGCCGGCTGGCCACCGTGCTGGCACGGCCGCGCCTCAGCGGCCTGCGCAGCCTCATCTGTGTGCGTCACCAGCTCTGAGGCGGGGAGGGTCTCGCGGTTCACCGCCGCACGGCCCTGAATCACGGCCCCGCACGGCATCACGCCGAGCGGCTGGAGCCCGGCCGCTCAGCGTCGGTACCTAGCCGCGTGGGCGATCGAGGGCAGGGACGGCAGCGATGCCCCGCACGATGCCATGGTCGGGGCCGTGCTTCCTGTCTCCGCCCGACTGCTACCAGCGCCGGGCAGGCCGGGGCCGCTGCTGCAGTTCGGCCAGCTCGGCTACAGCGAGAAGGCGGTCGGTGGTCTCCTGGCCGACTGCTTCGACGAGCCGTTCGGTGCTTGAGGCGATCAAGAACCAGGAGCACCGTGGCAGCACGCTCAGGCGAGCGACGGCGTCCGCCAGGGCCCCGGCCTCCAACGCCATCGTTGCCTGGACATCTGCAGAGTCCGTTTCCAGCGGCAGCGTCGCCTCACGTACGAGGTCGACGGAGAGCGTCAGGTCGTCGATGACTGTGACCGCGGTGGTGTTCTCGATCAGGCCGGGCTGGTAGGTGCTTTTGAGGTCGTGGGCTTGATGGACGGTGATGTCCGTTTCGCGGTATCCGGCGGCCGTCAGGCGGCGCAGCGCGGCGTAGGCGGTGTGTGATTTGCCGGACCAGTGCGGGCCCAGGAGCAGGAGGCGGGCGGTGTCTCCGGACAGGATGGTGGAGCACCATTGTGCGATGGCCGGGTGGTCGGTCTCGGCTTCGCGGAAGCGGGCCGGTATGAAGGACATGGGGACAGCGTAGTCGGACAGGCCTTCCAGTCGCGGTCGTTGTGAGCCTCTTGGTTCCGCGTCCCAGCCGGGCGTTCCACCACGAACACGTCTCGGATGGTCCCGGTCTCTTCGTCATAGGCCAGGGGAGCACTGTAGGGAGCATCGCCTTTTCCGGGACGGGGTATCCGGCAGGTGCCCCTTGGCCGAGGTGCTCTTCTGCCGGCGGCGTTGCCGCACCACAATCTCGGACATGCGAGAAGAGGACCTCTACACCGAGCAGTACTTCGGCGACGAGCAGCAATCCGTCGCCGATGCGCCGCAGTGGGAGCAGCAGGCGTTGCCGACGACGAGGCTGAACGTGCAGTACAGGAACCCGTACCTGGACTCCATGACGGCGAAGGTACTGCTGGGCGACTACTTCGACACCGGGCGTCTGCCGCCCGCGGAGGTCGTCGCGGCGGTACGGCACCAGTCGTGGAGGGACCTGGAGGACAAGGGGGGTTCGCTCGACGTCGTCGGTGACCGGTTGTACGTCCTGTTCTTCCGTTCCATGTGCTCGAGGCTGTCGTACGTCAAGGTCGGCCGGACGAAGAAGGAGGACAAAGCGCAGGTCCGGAAGCGGATCATGGCGCATGAGGGCGAGGCCAAGATCGCCCAGGCGGTCCTTTTCGACGCATGGATCTCCCGTCCCTGTGTGTCGGCCGTCGTGTGGGAGAAGGGCGTCAAGGCGCACTTGAGTGCTGCGGCGGAGGAGGACATCATTCCGGTCGAGCAGGTGAAGGCGGAGTACTTCCGTGGCATCGCCTTCGGCACTGCTGTCCGGGTGGCCGGGATGCAGGAAGACCGCAGCGGGGTTGTCTTCCTCGCACCGTGATGTCCGGTCCGGGGCGTCGTCCTGCGCTGCGTGTCCGACGGCTGCGGGGGCAGGGGTCTCTTGTGGTCGCCGCGCGCAGCGCGTCCTCTTCACGTTCCACGGCTTGCGGACTGCGTCCGGCAGCCGGGGAGTGTGGAAGGGATGCAGCGCGGTCGGGCGGTGCGGGCCCCGTAGGGGCCTTGACCAGCAGGCCCGAGAAGACAACGACGATCACGTCTGCTGGGAAATGGACCCGAAGACCAAGGCGCGCTGCAGACGGGACCCCGCCAAAATGGGGACCACTGTGACCCCACACCCGCCCATCGTGGAACCACCCCGGAACCACCTGGCACATCTGACCTCCCCGCCTGCACCCGAGCGGTCGGGTCTATCGCACGCCGGGCGCCAAAATACCGGGCAGAATCCCGTCCCGTGGACACCAACGGCTGGATAGCCATAGCAGGTATCGCAGGGACTCTGATCGGTGCAGGCCTTGGCGCCGGCGGTGCCATCCTGTCCGCCCGCATTACTGGAGACCGGCAAGCCCGAGCAACGCATGACCAGTGGCGCAGACAGATGCGGCGGGATGCCTATGCCCGATTCATCACCGTTACACTCCCAGCTTTTGAAACTCTCCACGCCGTCCGGAACGCAGTCACAGAGGAAGGCTGGTTGGGGCCCGGCATCGACCAGCAACGGGCAGACCTTGAGGGGCACTTGCGGGAGCTCCGCGAGGCGCTGGTGATCGTCAACCTTGAAGGGCCCGAAAGCGTGTCCACTGCTGCTGATCAGGGCTTCGTGGCACTCGCTGCAGCTGCTCGGTTGATTACCGCCACAGGGCAGGTCACCGACGGCAATCCGATCTCGATGCCTGGCCAGCTCCCAAACCTCTTGGATGAAGCTGGTCGGCTCCTCGATGTCATGCGGATAGAAGTTCAGGGCCTCCTCGACCATGAGTAAAGCGGCAGGCCATCGGCCATTGGAGGTGTTCGAACTAAGGTTCCGGGTTCCCCGGAAACGCAGGAGTGAAGAGTGGAGCCCCGACACGACCGCACCGCGGTCCCGGCTGCCCTGCGCCCGTCGTGTCCAAGCCGATACTCCTCACCGTTGCGGAAGGATGGGGGTGGCGTGAAGCCGCGGAGCAAGATGGACGATGTCCTTGAGGGAGCCTGGGTCGTCCTGACCCGCCTGATCCTGCCTGTGGGCATCGGGCTTTGGGTGCTCTCTGTCATGTTCGAGTTCAGCCTTCCAGGCTTCGGAGACGACGAACCGCCTCCCCGGCCCGCACCGTCCGCAACGACGACGCCGATCTCATGGACGTTCCTGGGTAACAGCTGCGCCGACGGGTCATCCTCATCGGCGATAGGCCAGCGAGGCGCGTGCAGCTACCACGGCGGAGTTGTGAGCGTCTGGTCCAAGCCCGACGGCTATACGGTGCGTTGTCGCGGCGGGGGCGGGAATCTACCTCGTACCGAAGAGGCGTTTGCGCTGGTCATTAAGCAATTCGGCTCCATCGGCTGCTGAGAGCCAACGTCGCAGGAGAATCGCGCCTGCGCGGTCCAACAACCAGTCGCTCCGCCTGATGCACCCGAGTCCGAACCTGCCGTACGACGCCCGCGCCAGCCCGCTTACGACGAGCACGGCAAGGGCCGTACGGAGTCTCGTTGAGGCGATCACCGGCAAGGGCTGGGAGTCGGACGCGCGGCGCTCCGTCGCCGCGCCCCATGGGCGTCGTACCAGAGCGCGGCGACGTCCCGGTCGTCGGTCGCCAGGGTGACCTGACCGGGGGCTGGACATCGGCGAGGAGCTCCAGGAGGAAGGCGCGGCGCTCGGTGTACGGCAGGTGTCGGCAGTCGCCGATCGCCGGGTCCGGGGGCGGCATGGCTAAGGGGCGGCCGCTCGTCGTGCAGGGCATTGGAACCCAGGGGTAGTCGACACGGCATGGAAGCACCGTCTCTACGAGAGCCTCACCGATTCGCCGAACAGCAGCCCAGGGCCAGGTCTGCGAGTACGGGGCACGGAAGCGACTGGGCAAGGGCTGCCTCGGCCTTGTGGAAGGCTTCGTGGGAAGGTCCGGTGAGCCGGACGCTGGTCGGCTGTCCAAGCCGGCGGCATCTGGTGGCAGGGTGGCGACGATGTCGCTCGAGACTTGGCGCGGAGCGCTGTTGCAGAGGGTGTATCTCCAGGCCCGGCTGCTGTTCTGAGTGGCCGACATGGGGCAGCGCGATGGGCAGCGGGGCGACGATCAGGCCGCCCTGGACGGCTTGGCCCACCCACGTCTCGGGCAGACCCGCCCATCAGGGACATCACACGCGCAGAGATGACCGCGGTCGGAATGGTTACCGCCAAGTGCTGCTCGCGTCTGGCGTGGAGTAGTCCGCTGTGCGTGCCTGTGCCGGTCGGTAGAGGCTGGGGGTATGGATGGCAAGGTGCCTGCACGGTCGGTCTGGAAGGGGGTGATCTCCTTCGGCATGGTGGCGATCCTTATCTATACCTGGCAACCATTTGCACAGGTCAGGAGCCTTCCCTTTGAGTAGGGACGTAAGGTCAGTGGCGTCAACCATGAAGGTCAAGCCAGCGCGCGAAGGTGCTGTCGGCGGCTCATGGGACAGTCGGACCCAAGCCGGGCACTGTGGGAGGGGATGCATGAAGGCTCTGCCTGAGATTGCAGGACGTGACGAATTCGATGCCCTGATCATCCGGACCGACTACGGGGACGAGGCTGCATGGCAGGCGGTGGTCGCGGACCTGGCTCAGCCATGGGGAGACGACGGCAAGTTTCAACCCTCCTCTGTTCACCTCGTCGACGACGCTGCTTGGGCCGATCTCACGCCCGATGAGGTCCTCAACGAGGCGAGGCGGGACGAGAACCTGAGCGTTGTGTTCGTCGCCGATCGGGTCACGATGCAGTCTGTCCATCGCGCGCTGCTCGCCCTCGACATCACCGAGGACGAAGACCTCGACCCGATGTACTACCAGGAGCTCATCGACTCCCCACCGCCTCGAGAGTTCCGGACCGTCCCGGCCGGCGTTCACGACGTGCATGGCAATTTGGCGATCGCCAACATGGACTTTGCGGAGTTCGCCGAGGCAGCCTTCGCCGATCCGGACCGCATCTACCGGTCCGTCTGAACCAACTGCTACCGGTTCTCGTCCCGGATCATCTGCCGCAGGCCGGTGCGGGCCGCGGTCAGGTCCCGTTCCAGTTCTCTGACGTAGTCGGCGAGTGGCCGGAGCTGGGCCACCTCGTGTTCGAGCTTCCTGTTGGCTTCGGTGAGTTCGGTGATCCGCTCGGTCAGCTTCTGGTTGCTGATCTGATCAAGCTGATGTCCGAGGTGCTGCCGCATAGCGGCTCGAAGCTGATCGCGTTCCGTGCGGAGTTCTTTGATCTCCTCGCGGGCCATCGCCAGGTCGGATTGGAGGCTGGCGGGCCTTGCTCGTCGGCCTTGGGCTGCAGCGGTGACGGGCGCCTGTTCCTGCCGCTGGATGGCCGCTTGGATGTGTTCGCGGACGCCCTCGGCATAGACGAGCCAGGTCGACACTCTCGCAGCCCGCACGGCCCTGGATCACGGCCCCGCACGACATCACGCCGAGCGGCCGGTGCCCGACCGTTCAGCGTCGGCCCCGTGCTGCCCTGGACGAGATCGGCACCGGGTGGCCGGTCTGGGACGCCGGATGGCAGCGGTGCCTGCGCCTGGTCCAGAACCAGCTTGCCGACAGCGGCAGCATGCCCCTGGAGACCGGCGCGGCAGTGGTCCAGGGAGAGGACCTCGGACGGTGGGTACGAGGCTGCCGGCTCGGATGGGGCGCGGCGTGGAGTGGACAGTGGACGTCGCGAGGCGATCGCGGTGAGCTCTGGCAGCGGGGTGCTGCGGCAGGATCTGCTCGCCGGGGAGACGACGTTGTCCCTTCCAGGCGGCGTTGCTGCCTGCTACGGGATGGAGGAAGAGCCGTGCCTGCCTCGTTGGCAGTGGCCCGGTGCCGAGGGCACGGCACCGCCGGAGGTGGGGTCGGGCTGGAAGAATCGTCGCCCCAGATAGTTCGTCAGCGAGGCAGGTTTCATGTTCAGCGACTACCACCGCCGCAAGGGCGGTGCTTGTGAGGTCGGCGCACGGGTGCCCGGGGAGCGCGGTCCGTTCGGCGTCTTTCCTCATCCGAGCGGGACCGGCCGTGTGGAGGGGGAGCGGCCGGTGCTGGATCGGTGGCTCGCGGACGCGGGCGAGGAGCATCCGGTGGCCGGCTGGTCGCGCGGGGCGGAGCCGGCGGCTGTCGGCGCCGCTCTTGACGCCATGGAGGACGTGCTCGGTGTCCTGGACCGGGTCGCCGGTGACGAGCCGCGCTGGCGGGCCAAGCGGGCCGAGTTCGCCGGCCTGCGCAGCCTCGGCCAGTTGCTGGAGATGCGGGGCGAGTTCGTCGTCGCCCGTGCGCTGGCCGAGGCCGGTGTCCCGTACGGGCTGGGGGATCTCCGGGTCTCGAATCCAGACTTCCTGCTCGCCGACGGCGGGGGCGGGTCGGTGGCCGGGGTGGAGGTGACGGCTGTCAGCCCGAAGGGGATCGCCGAGCTGTGCGAGCTCGTCGAGAGTGAGGGCGGGCTCGGCGATGTGCGGGTGGAGCTGGAGTTCACCGCCTACCCCTCGCGGCTGCAGGACGACGCGGCCGGGCAGATCCTGGACGCGGTCCGCGTCCAGGCCGCGGTACTGGCCGACGGCGGCCAGGCGGGCGATGCGGTGGTCACGGTCGAGGACAAGAAGAACGTCGTCCCGGTGACGGTCACGGTCCGGGTCCGCCCCGGCCGGGGGCCGCTGATGTGGCAGGTGACCGGCGGAGAGCTGGAGGGGCCGATGGCGTCGGCGGAGTACGCGGTCTTCCAGGCCGGCCGAGGAGAGGCAAAGGCGGAGCAGGGGCGGTCCCTGGACGGGGCACCGGTAATCCTGACCGTTGACATCTCCCGTTACGGCGCCGCCTGGATGCGGCCGGCCCAGGTGTGGGCTGGCCGCCTCGCTGCGTACGAGGACTTCGGGGCCGGGTACCCGTTCGCAGCGGTCGGAGTCTTCCGCCAGAGTCTGACGGAGTCGGCTGTCCTTGACGCGGCCGTCGGTATCCCCTCGCATCTCGCCCCGGACGCGCGCCGGACGGTCCTCGGGCTGTGCGAGCGCCTCGGGTGGACGGCCGCCCCGGCCGATTGACCTTCCGGCGCCGCAACGGCGGGACCGGACGCTGTCCGGTGTCCCCGCCTCTCCTGGGTCCTCACAATCGGCGAGGCGTTCAGCCGCCCTGCCCATCACAGGGTGGGCACCAAACCGCGGCGCACCGATCAAGCACCAGGCTTGTCGCCCAGCACCGCTCGGGCCATTGCCTCGGCATAAGGGCTGATGACGCCCTCGTCATCTCCATCCGCGGCGTCCTCCAGCCACTCTGCGAGCGGACCACGCAGCGCGATATCAACACGGTCATTGCCCTGTCGAAGCGACTCAACGGAGCGGTGAAGCAGCTTGGCCAGGGACTCATCAGACTCGGTAGGGAAAGACGAGTTCAAGACAGACCTCCGTTGAAAAAGCAGGACAGCAGCACACTCGTATGCTCCCAGACTCGCCGAGTTGAGGTCAGACCTTAAACGACAAGCCTATTCCTCCTCTTCCTCCGCGTCGCCGATGGCGACGCGGAGGTCGTGCATGCTCTGCTGGACCTCGATCACGGACACCTCGGCCCGGCCGAGGGCACGCCGGACGCCTTCCACATCGCCGTCCTGGAAGCGAAGGTGAGCGCCGAACGTGTCCGCCGAGACCACGATGGCCATGGACGCGGCCGACTGCCCTGGGAAAGTCTCGTCCTCGTCGAGCCCCAGGAGCTGCACCCCAGTGCGATGCAGCCGGTTGATCAGCACATTGTTCGTCGTGCCAGAGTCCGGACCCGCCTCCTCGATCCATCCCAGCAGCACTTCGCCTTCGTCCTCGTCGCTGCCCAGCCGGGTCGCGGCGGTGATCTCCAGCTCCACTTTGGCCAGAAGGGCGCCGAGCAGCCGCCAGCGGTCCTCATCCTGCGGGCCTTCGGGCCGCATCTCCGGATCGAAGAGCGGCTCGGCTCCCAAAGCCACCAGAGCTCGATAGATCTGGTCCGCGCTCACCGGGTACTCGCTGCTGATGCTCACGCTTTCAGCATCACCGCACGCGACCGCGAACGCCCGCACCAACACCGCCCGGTGCTTCGAAGACCAGGCCGTAGCTCGGATCAACAGGCCGGATCAGGAGCACGCACTCATGGGCGCCGTAGCGACAGGCCCTCGTCGGGCAGGCCGTCCGCGGGAATCAGGCCCCGCGGGCGGCGTCCGCCCGCTGGAGAGTTTGGTGCAGGTGCCACAGCGTCACGGCAGGAAGGAGCCCGCCGAGCCGGTCGGCGGCCCTCAAGTGAGCAACGCCGGACATCAATTCGGCCTTGGCGCGGGAGTCGGTCTCCTCGTGAAAGGTTCCAGCAGCCTCTTCCAAGAGGTCGGCCAGCTCGGCGACGCCTGGATCGTCCGGCACTGCACCGCCCCACCGAGCCGCGGCGCCGCTGAGCTTGATGATGACGCGGCCTCGTGCTCCGGCCAGGCGCAATGAGAGATCTTCGTTGATCACATGCGACATCCTCTCCTATACCTGGCTGCGAAGCAGAAGTTCGGCCCCCGCCACGATATGCCAGCACCAAGTACCCGTTCGCTCGGTCCACCACCAGCAGACGCCTGCTGACCATCGGCTCCTACCCGGGAGGCGCAGGCCGCCGTCGGTCTGCCCTTGCAGTTCGCGTTCCGGCTTCCCAGTCATGGTGTTCGCCCGGGCTGTCGGTCCCTGGTGACAGACTCTGCGTACGCCCCGTCGGCGATCAGGCCGTGCCTGCAGCCGGTTCGTGCCGTCGGCGGCGCCCGTTCACCTACCTGAAGGAGAGCTGAGGACATGGGCACGCCAGACACCCACGCGTGGTGCTTCGATCACGGGCGCGCCCACACGTTCAAGGGCGGTAAGGAGCCCTGGTGCGGTGCGGCGTGGGTGGCGTTTGCCGCGACCTCCGCCGAGGAGGCCCTGACCGCCAAGCAGGCCGCTTACGGAGATGCCCAGTTCCTCCACCAGCTTTCGGCGGCCGATCAGCTGGACGTCATAAAGATCCGCGGCACCCGGTCCGAGGCGCCGGCCCAGCAGCAGACCTGACTCGCGCAGCGGGACCGTATCCACCCCGCTTCGCCCTGAGCCCGAGCTCAGGAAGGAGCTTCAGGTCAAGCAGGAGCAGGAGCAGCGTGCCTGGGAGCCGTCGCGGGGAGACAACCAACTGGACCGCGTCCCGGCGACGGCGCCACTATTCTCGGCAAAGTCGTTGCCGTCATTCCTCGCCGTCTGATGGGCCGCCAGCAGCATGTGGAGGTGCCCTTGTCCGATCAGCAGCCGAAGTCGTCACGTCCAAGCAGCAGGCCCAGTGTCGAGGAGCTCCTCCGTGTCCATGCGGCGCCTCGTCAGCGGTCGGTTGACGATCACATGCTCGTGGCCGACGAGAGCCCTACACCTTCCGGCTGCAACTGTTCACCGCTGCCGGACACCGGACGGTAGCGGTGGCCACCCAGACCCCCGCCGAGGGCAGGAGTCTGACCAACGGAGCCGAGCGCTACGCCTCGCGGGTATGGGAAGTCCATGAAGCCGATGCCACGGAGCCGCCGATCTGGATTCACGCGTCCTTGCCCAGCACGCTCATTCGTTCCTCCAGCCGGGCCCGGAGGTCCGACAGGTCGTCATCGGGGAACTTCCGGGCGATTAAGTCGAGCCCCTCGCTCAGGTAGGACAGGGAGGCGCTCATGCCGTAGTTGTCCGGATCTGGATCAGCGAACAAGTACGGCCAGTCGTAGAGGCCCTTGGTACGCACCAGCGTGTCGAGGTAGTCGCCATAGCTGAGGTCGAGACGGGTGGGTCCCTGCCTGAGGTCGAAGTACCAGAGCTCCAGCGAAGCCTGGTCGGGGGCAAGTCGCATCGCGGTGTAAGTCCCGGTTCCACCCACAGGATGGGTCTCGAAGATCCTGAACCCATGGATCAGCCGCTCCTGTTCAGATGCCGTCACGGCGACCGGCTTCTTCCCGGCTCCGAGGAGCAGCGCCTCACCAATGTGCCTCAGGTGGAATTCCCCGGCGATCGTCTGGAAGGGTTCCAGGGCTCGCCAGGCGAAGACGAGACTGGAATGTCGGTGAAAGTTCAGGGTCAGCGCTGCGGGCAGCGGGGTCTTCTCCACGGCTCGCACGATGTGGAAAGCGTCCTCGGCGCGCTCCATGTAGGTGGCCAGCGGACCCCGGTCGTAGGTGTCGACACGCAGGGACCCACACGCCTGGACCTGCTCCACCATCTCTCGGAGTCGGCGCTCGTAGTCGGTTTCCATATCTCCTCCGGATCGCGCTCATACGATTACTTCTTCAGGTGAAGGTCAGTCGAACCTGAGTCGGCCCGCCGTGGCTGGTGGGCTCGCACCGCGGTCGAGTCCACGGACACATCCCAGTCGATCCGGCCCGCGGCATCCTCGGCGGCCCGGATGCGAGAAAGCAGCATCTTCCAGGTTCCATCAGCTGACCAGCGACGATGCCGTTTCCAGACGGTCTCCCACGGCCCGAACCGCTCCGGCAGGTCCCGCCACTGCACACCAGTCGGCACTCGGTAGAGAACCCCGTTGATCACACGACGGTGGTCACTCCACCGACCCCCACGCCCACCACCACGAGGCAGGAAAGACTCCAGTCGATCCCACTCCGCAATCGTCAGATTCCCACGACCCATCCCACCACCCTGACCTCGGTCGGATGGTTCCCCGTCGGCCGTACGGGGCTGTGCGGCTCCCGTACGGCCTCTTCACGGGGAGGTGGTGCAAGCCGCCGGTCCGCGGTCCCGGTCGGGCTCTGACTCAAGGAGACGGCCGAATGCACCTGCGAGGAAAGGGGAACAGGTGCTGCCTCGGTGTTGCCTCCCTGCCGCCTGGCAGGTCAGCAGGGCCCCAACTCCCGGTCCTGTCGGCTAGGTTCAGTTCAACGATCGCGCACGGTTCCATCCCACCCGGGGGTGCAACGCCATATGACCATCACTACCAGCCGCTCCCGGCATCTGCTCGCCTCCGTAAGGACCTCCACCGGCCACAGCCTCGCCACCTACGCCAAGGCGGTCGCCGAACGGGCCGCCGCGCTCGGCCACGGTCACATGGCCTTCCGCCGCGAGAAGGTCTGCCGGTGGGAAGCGGGCGTCGAACCGGAGATGCCCGCCCAGTTGGCAATGGCCGACCTGCACGGGGTCGACCCGGACCAGGTGAGAGCGCGAGGATGGCCAGGTTGGCTGTTGCTCGCCCTGCCCGGACCCGACGTCCTGGCCCCGTTCACCCCGGAGGTCACGCTGTCCGCCCTCGACGACCTGGCCGCCGACCCAGCCCGCGCCGACGACGCCGGCAACCCTCTCCTGCCGCCCTCCGTGCTGAAGGCCCTCACCACACAGTGGACCGAGCACGTGATGGACACCATCGCCCACGGCACCAGCGGCGGCTACATCGGCGTGGAGGTCTCCACCGCGATCCACACCCGCCTCACCGCGCTGTGGCACCTGGACGACTCCCTCGGCGGCACCGCCTGCACCACCAGCGCCCGCACCGACCTGAAGATGGTCACCAAGCTGCTGCGGCACGCCCGCCACACCGGACAGCTCACCACCGACCTCCACTTCCTCGCCGCCGAGTACGCCCGCTTCCTCGGCTGGGCCGAGTTCGACGCCGGCAACACCCCCGGCGCCCAGCGTGCCTGGCACGCCGCCCTGCGCGCCTCCGCCGAAGCGGCCGACCCCGCCCACAGTGCGTATCTGCTCGCCAACCTCGCCCTGGCCTGCGTGTACGACGACCAGCCCGGCATGGGCAGCGACTTACTCGCCACCGCCCGGAACATCGCCGGCACCCGTACGACACCGCTGGTCGCCGCAATGATCGACACCTGGCGGGTCAGGGCAACCGCGGCCACCGGCGACGCCAAGCAGGCCGCCCACCTCCTGGTCCAGGCGGAGACCGAGTACGAGCGCGCCCGTACAGGGGACGACAACCCAGACTGGGCGTACTGGATGTGCCGCCCCAGCCACATGGCTGAGACCGGCAGAGCCTTCCTCGACCTCGGGGACTCCACGACGGCCGAGAGCCTGCTGACCGACGGCCTGGACGCGCTGGAGCCGGGCGTGATGCGCGACCGCGTCCTCTACCTCACTTGGATCGCCACCGCACAAGCCCGCCGCCACGACCTCGACGCGGCCGCCGCGACCGCAACCACCGCGATGGACATCGCCACCATGGTCGAGTCCGGC
Organism: Streptomyces sp. NPDC001890; assembly: GCF_042891445.1. NCBI lineage: Bacteria > Bacillati > Actinomycetota > Actinomycetes > Kitasatosporales > Streptomycetaceae > Streptomyces > Streptomyces sp. NPDC001890. The sequence goes on from NZ_JBIATE010000025.1 coordinate 27,518, forward strand.
CGCTGCACCACCCTGCTCGCCGACCTAGCCACCGAACTCGAACCCCACCGCGCCGCTCGTCCGGTCGGCGCGGTCCTCGACCGCCTCAGCAGCCACCAATGATCTCCGGGGCGGGAGGCACAAGGCGCCGTGACGGCCCCGCCCCGGTCTGCACCCCAATCCGTAGCTACCCTGCCGCTCGGCGCCACGCCGGGCGTTGGGCCCGTACGACGCCGTCGGCCTCTTCGACGTCGGTGACCAGGATGGGCTGCTGGCCCGAGAGAACTCCGGGCGGAGGTTGGTGACTACCCATATATGCGCGGGCTGATGCAGCCGGTGGCCCGGGACGCTGTCGAAGGGCTGGACGAGGCGTACACGGAGGCCTGCCTCGACCTCACCACAGGCATCCAGAGCACCGGCACCACCATCGACGCACGGTGGAAGGTCGCGCCTGATCACAGTCATACCCTGCTCCTGCTTCATGGCAGGGCTCCCAGGCCCTGCGAGCTGGCGGTCAGCTTCGCGCTCGAGACCGCCAGGGAGCGGCAGTTCTTCGTGGGGTGGCCGAGCACGCGGACACCGGGCCGGTCAGCCTCTGGATCTACCCCGACAAGGAGGATGCTGCGCGCGCCGCGGTCGCGCTGCAGAAGCAAGACATGCCGCTCTTCGGCAGCCTGGGCATCGGTGTCGAAAGCGACCTGCACTGCCGTACCTTGCACCGACTGGGCCGAAATCCCAGCCCGGCCACCTGACGGTACCTGGGCGGGCAATGCTCCGGGGTCGCGCTGCCCGCCGCAACTGCCGCCCGTGGCTTCGGAGCGCAGCCGCGTAGGCGCAGCGATGGCGTCATGACTGACCATTGCGTGCGGTGCGAGCCACCGTCGGTCTGCCCTTGCCGCTCATATCTCGGCTTTCCAGCCATCGTGTTCGCTCGGGCTGTCGGCCCCTGGTGACGGACTCCGCGTACGCCCCGTAGACAATCAGGCTGTGCCTGCAGCCGGTTCGTGCGGTGACGTTCGCGGCTGGCACACCCGTGAGGGTGGGCTGGCCGTTGTGACCCAGAGGGGCCTGGCGATGGTTGTCCGGGACCGAGAAGCGCGTTCTCGCACCGGTGCGCAGCAGCCCGGCAGACCGCCATGCGCGATGGAACAGCATCTTCTCGTTTTCCCCCCTCGACCTGCGGAAATGTGGAAAGTAGGAAGGACACGTCGGTCACGTCGGCCACAGTTGTCGGCTCGCGTCCACGGCCCGCGCACTGCCACCATCAGCTCACGCGCCGGGCCCCGGCTGCCCAGCACCCCAACTCCCCTACGGAGGCGCCGCCATGTCCACTCCCCCGACCGGCCCCGAGCCCACCACCCCGCCCACCGTCGGGCCCGCCGCCGGTGCGCCGGGCCCGGCGGCGTACGGGCGCCTTGGCGCGGCCGAGGCCGCCATCGTCATCTCCGCCATCGCCGCGGTGACCGTCCTCGCCGTCCTCGAGCGCCCGGTCCCCGCCCTCCTGACCACCCTCGCCGCGGCGACCGTCCTCCTGCTCCTGCCCGGCCGGGCCCTGCGTCTGCTCGCCGTGCTCACCGGCGGCCGCCCATGAACCGCGTCCCCGCCCGTGGCCGCCCGGCCGCAGAGCCGGCCGAACTCGCCGCCCTGCGCGGCTGGCTGCGCGGGAAGAAGGCCGCCGCGGCAACACAGGCGGGGGCCGAAGGGAAGCGGGCCACCTTCCAGTACCTCGCCGACCGGGCATGCGCCGGCGGCTCCCAGTACGTGGTGTCCGCCTGCACCCTGCGCCAGGCCCTCGACGGCCGCCTCCCCACCCTGCGCACCACCCTCGCCTTCACCCATGGCGCCGGCGGCGATGAGAAAGACCTGGAGAAAGCCCGGCTGCTGTGGGAGGCCGCCGAACGCGCCGTCAACCCGCCGCGGAAAAGGCCCGCCCCACACGTCCCCGGCCTGTTCACCACCCCGGCCGGACTCGTCCGCGCCATGAACCGTGTACGCGCCACCGCGCCGCACACCAGCCTGCGTGCCCTCGCCGGCAAGGCCGGGCCCGGACTCGCTCTCAGCACCCTGCACCGCTTCCTCACCGGCCGGCAGATGCCCACCGCCGCGCAACTGGAGAGGTTTGCCGCCGCCTGCGACGCCGGCGCCGAGGCCACCGCCGCACTCCTTGCCGGACACCAGCGGATACTCACCGGCCCGCAGCTGCCTCCCTCCTACCCGTGCGCGTACGCCGAGTGGGCCGAGGAACGGCGCCAGCGGGACGAGGCCGCCCGGCCCTGGCTCGCCGAGCCGGAACTCGACTGGTACGACCAGCAGTTACGCGACGCCGAGGAGGCCGAACTCCAGCGCCTCATCGACGCCGAGGAAGCCTTCATTGCCGAGTGGGAAGCCAGCCAGGAACACACCCACGGCAACCCCGGCACCGGCACCGGCACCGGCACCAGCACCAGCACCAGCACGGGACACAGCCCGGGTGCCGGATCCGGGCTCAGCGCCCTGGGTACCGAGCTCGCCGCGTGGGTCCGGCCGGCCCACGATCCGTGACCGCCCGGGGTCCGGCGTTGAGCACCGCCTGCGGCCCGGGCGTCTTGCCCTATGCTCGGGCTGTCCCTTTCACGGCGGCGGAACTGCCGACGGGGCGTGGCAGGTGCCGAGATCGGCGTCTGAGGATCGCAACGACGCATGTGTGCCGTCGCGCCTGCCTGTCTCCGGGCGGGTGCGACGGCGGTCCACGCACGCCACGTATCGGGAGTACCCATGGCCTTCCTCGCCCTCGTCCTCGACGCCCGCAACTACGACGGTCTGTCCGACCTCTTGCGGGAGGCGGTGATCCGCCGTCAACGGCGGGAGGACCCCGGGTTGTGGAGCCTGGACCTGCTCGCCCAAGAACACCAGGTGCCTGTCGCCGCGGTCCGTGAGGCACTCGCGCAGGGCGACCACCCGATCCTCGACCGGACCACCCCGGGCTGCCTGCTGGGCCGCTTCGCCGGTATCTCCGCCTGGGTGGACGACTGCGTCAAAGGCGGAACCACTCGCAAAATGGTCGACATGTCCCTGGCCCCGGGATTCTCCTGGCCGCCGCTGGCCGTCACCGACTGGGCGCAGCGCCTGCGGCGGGACATGAAGCGGCTGCGGCCGGACCAGGAGGCCGCGGCACGCGCCGCACTGCGGTCCGTACACGCCCTGATGGACGGCGCCGACATGTGCAACCAGGTGCTCAGAAAGGAGGAGCCGAGCCGGGCCGTGCACGCGCACGCGGTGCAGCGCGGAGTGCTGGACCGTGCCGGCTCCGCAGAAGCGGTCCGTGCGTCGGACCGCACCATCGCGCTGGCGACGCGGACGAGGGAGGCCTTGCTGCGGACCACCGGGTGGGAGGCCGAAGCGCTGGCCCGCCTGACCGTGCGGGACGTGACCCTGCTGGACGGTGGGCAGGCGATGAAGTTCGGCGGCCGGGCCCCGGACAGTGCCGTTCGGCAGCATGTCGGATGGCGGACCGGCGCCCTGGTGGCGGCACTGGCCGCCGACCGGGCAGAGGACGAACTGCTGCTGGACTACGCGTCCGACCCCGTGGCCCCGTAACCGGCCGGAACACCGGACTGCGGACCACCGCGGCCCCGGAACGACGAGCGCCGGACACGAGCACGGACCACTCGCGCCCGCACCCCTGGGCGACGCGAAGCGCGGGCAGCTCAGCGGCGGCAGGACGCACGTGGACGAGTGCGGCCGCTGCGTCCGCAGGGCCGGGCCCGTCCCCGCCTGTGGGATTCGAACGAGTCTGCCGAGCCCCTTCGGTGCGAAAGGAATGCGCCATCCTTCGCGCCTCCGGCGACGCAATAACCACCTTTGCTCTCAAACAGGTACGGCCTTTTGACCTACTGGTAACCATGCCTCCGCGTCGGCTGCCGAATGGCCCTCAGTGGCCGCGCGGCGCATGTTCTGCCCCGACCCGTAAGGACGCCCGTGGGACGACACAAGCCCGGCAAGGTTCGACGCCGACGCCCCGACGAACTGCCGGACCACGTCCAGATCAGACAGACCCGTCCCGGAGAGGGCAAGGCGTTCACTGATCTCGCCGCACTCGCCATGGAAGGCCACGGCGACTTCGACGACCGCGAGGCCATGTGCGAGACCATTGACGAAGGCGGCCCGTTCATCAGCCAGTACAAGGCCGGGCAGTTCGTTTTCCTGGTCGCCGAACACACGCCCACCGGGCGCATCGTCGGCATCTCGTCCAGCACCCCGCCCCTGTCCGTCCTCGCCGGCATGGAGCGCGACGGAGCCGACCCCACCGCACTCGGCGCCACCGCCATGGCCTACGTCAAGCTGCGGGCCCTGGCCGTGGCAGAGGACCACCGCGGGCAGGGCATCGCCTCCGCCCTCCTTGCCAGGACCTTGGCCGTCCACCGTGATCACCGCGCGTTCTTCGCGTACGGGCAGTTCCTCGCCGGGGACGCCGCCCTGGCCCGGTTCTACCGGCGCCGGGGGTTCACCATCCACGCCCCGGGCGAGCCGGTCATCCTCACCGGCGGCTCCACGTACACCGAAGTCGGCGCCGCACCACTGCCCGATGAGCAGATGTTCTCGCGCATGCTCTGAACTTCTTCAACCTGGTGGATGCCCTCGGTATGATTCAGGTGCTGTCACGCATACCCAATGCTTCGGCACGTCCCTGCGGGCAGAGAGCATGGCTGATCGGGACTGCTCACACTGCGGTGTGTGTCGGCCGCACCTCAGCGCGATGCTCACTTTCAGCTCTTCCTTCCTGCCGCTGCAGCAGCAGGGGCCCGGCGCAGCACGACGCGACTGCGGGGCGGGCGTCTCCATACGTGCTCGTCTTCTTCATCTCGTGTACAAGCCCAGATGGGCCCGCTCTCAGGCTGCGGCACGTTCCTGCCGAGCCTGGGCCCGTCGCCACTCCCGGCACCCTGTACCCCGACAGGCCTGCCGCGGAGACAGCCCTCTCGGATTGCCGCGGTACGCGGAGGGCCTTGGCGAGTTGAGGCACGAGGCGGAAGCGGGCGGTGTGGTACTGGATGGCCACCTTGCCCTTGCCGGTCCTTTCACGAGCGACCACCTATGAAACATCGATGCCCGACCCGTTCGGCGGAACCGAGGACGTCCTTCGTCGTTGAACTGGGCATGGCGACAACTCATCTGCGGGCCTGCGACGTTCCCGAGGTCCGCCAGGGCCTGCTTCAGTGGGCCGACGACAACGTCGTACGCGGCCTGCGCGGCCCGGGCGCGGTACAGGTCAACGGCTTCACCGATCCCTTCCTCATGCAGTCGGCCGTGCGGGGCGCGGAGCAGTTCTTCGTGAACGACCGTATGACGTGGCTGGCGCGTACGACAGGCGAGGAGCTGCCGGTGTGCGCGTTTGACGCGGACGACCTGCCGGACCCGATCGGGTTCCTGATCTGGTCCGACGACCCGAGCGCTCACACCCAGACCCTCGGGCGGCCACGGGCCGTGCTGTGGTGCCGGGCCGGGATGACGCTGAGGGTCCTGGTCCTGGACGACGCCGGTCCGTACCGGCGCACCCTGGAGGAACTCGGCAGCCGGGCCGATGCGACCTGGGCCCGTCAGATCCAAGGCTCGCTCGCCGGTGATCTGGCCATCGGCTTCGGCGCGACGATCCCGCTGAACACCGAGACCGAGTGGGACGAGGTGAAGCACGCCTGGACCGTCGACAAGTACGGTCGCCCGGCGAAGGACCTGTACGGCGTGGGCAGCGACCGGGTCAACGACATCAACGAGGACCAACTGCGGGTCATCCGGACCCTGCTGGGCACCCTGCTGCTGATCCGCCAGCCCGCCGACGCGCGCCGCGCACTGTGGCAGGCGGAACAGGTACGGCCCGACGCCGCGGCCCGCAAACGTCTGCGTCGGGCCGGGGCCGAGCATCCCGACGCCCCGGTCCGCTACATCACGCTCCGCCAGTCCATCCGCCCCGCGCCCGACGACGACCGCGGTGCCCGGGACACCGCCGGTCGCATCTACCGGCACCAGTGGTTCGTACGGCCGCACCGCCGCACCTATCCCGATCAGGACGACCCGACGGGCTACTCCCGAAAGTGGGTCGGCCCCTACCTCGTCACTCCCGAAGGATGTGCGGACGCCCCGATCCTGGGCAGGGAACGGGTCGTCAGCGTCCTGCGCCACTGAAGCCGGAGTGCACCCCGCCCCGTCGCCAGTAGGTCACCCCGTATCTTCTACGGGCAGGGTCCGCTGCTGTGCGGGGTGTGCCTGGCCAAGTTCAGGCCCGCGGACACGTGGAAATGCCCGCCCAGAGGAGCGGGAAGAACGCGTGATCCCCACCCTGCGCAGGAAGGAAGAGACGCTGCCACTCGGGGCCACGTCGGGCGCTGGGCCCGTACGAGGCCGTCGGCCAGTGGGTCGCAGAGCAATACGGAGTTGTGTGTGCCAGCGATCAGCCTCGCCCTCCTTCTGCCCGTGCCTGGACGACTGTGAACCGGCCGGCGACCGGCCCGGCGTCCGCGTTGACCTCACCACCGACGTCTCGGGCCAGCGCTCCCGAACCGCAGGCCGATTGCCAGGCCGGCCGGTCGCGTCCAGGGCTGTGTCCGGATCGGACCGGCCGACGGCTAGGCCCGGCCGGAACGCCAACGGGCAGCCTCGGGCACCAGCCCAACCGCCAACCGCGCCAACCGCGCCAACCGGCAGCATCCCCGGGCCGGCTTCACCGGCCTGGGGAAACCCGGCCCGCCGGTCCTACTCGTGCTGCGGCGGGCCGTCACACCCTCCTTCCAGCGCGCGGGCGAGCGGCGGGGCTCGCCGGGCGTCGGCTGGCGGCCGCGGGCTCAACGAGGCGCAGCCGGACGAGGGCATCGATCAGCGCGGGCAGTGTCTGAGCCACATACCAACTGCACCCCTCCTCTACCAGCGGCGATGCGCGGCGCCGTGACGGACAACGGCCGTGCCTGACAACGTCATCCGACGGACGGACGCCGACAGACAGCCGGGCTGGCGAACGGCAGCACGCGGGTGCTCTACGACGGTCCAGTGAGGGCCTGGTGGCGGGTCCGTCCGTTGTCGCGTCACCCAGCCGGACCAGCCAGCCACAGCATGGGGGCACGCACGGTGCCGCGGACCTTGGCCGGTGGCCACTGGTCCGCGGGCTCGGCCCCGGTCACGACAGCCGCGTCGAACGGTGTCGTGCGAGCGGAGGCCAGCCAGTCGGCCGCCGCCACCCAGAAGGCGTTCTTCGCGCCGACCATCCGGGCCGCCTCATCGACGGCGCTGCCCGGCGAGATGTCCGGCAGCGTTTCCGTGCCGAGGACCGTGTCGACTCCCGCGTGGAATGACAGCACGGTTCGGCGGGCGGCCTCCGTCACGGTGCCGCCTTCCAGATGCAGGGGCTGGACGGGAATGCGGTCGAGTGCGGCAGTGGGGGCGATATCCGGGGCGATACGCAGTTCGGCGCGCCGCTCTTGTTCGTTCCACTCCAGGTGGAGGAAGGCGCCCAGGGCCCCGTTGGGTGCCTCGGAGACGACGTAGAGGCCGTGGAGGGGCCAGCGCTGGGGCAGGTCTGCGGGCATCCGGTCGCCCGCCTCCTGCAGCTCAAGGACCGTGTCGTCGTGGATGTTGACCATGTGCCGTCCAGCGGCTCGCCACGCTCCGATCGCCTGCAGCCTGGCTGCGTCGCCGGCGGCCATGACGGCAAGTCCCGGGCCGGTCGCGCCGGGAGCCCGGGTGGTGCGGTGGGGGTAGTGGTCGGCGAGTACCTGCTGAACGTGGGCCACAGGCAGCCAACACCAAGTCGGGATGCTGCCGCCGGCGGTTTCGCGCGCCTGGTCCAGCCGGTCGAAAGCGCCGGGGAACTGCCGCTCGGCCTGCCGTTCCAGCTTCTCCAGCCGTGACGCGGCGGCCCTGTACATCCTGGGCAGCCATCGGAACTGCTCGGCGAGCTCGCCCTCTCGGCGCTTGGCGAAGCTCTTGGCATAGGTGTCGCGATCCATCACTGACCTCGTGCTCGTGGCGGGGCGGAACCGAAGACGACTCCGGTACGCCACTGTGCCGTACACCGCTGACGCAGGTGGCAGGTTCCCGCAGGGGCGGGCCCATGGCCGACGGCGTCGGCGGACCGGGCATCGCCAACTCTGGTACACACAACGGGCAGCTCTTCCGGGCGGCGGGCCGGGCCGGCCGCCAGCCGGGCACGTGCCTCTTCCAGCAGGCGCAGCGCCCTGGCCGGCCGGTACGGCGCAGCAAGTCCGCGTCCGCACGTTCCGCGCAGGCGCCGGCCGTCCTCAACCGACTTCCGCATCCCGTGCAGCGTGTGGGACACCCACGGCCGCGACCTCGGCGAACGTGACCGCTCCGGCAATCGCACTATGGTGAGCACCGCCTGCGGCCTGGGCGTCTCCATACGTGCTCATCTCCTTGATCGCGTGTACAGGTCCAGATGGGCCGTTTTCAGGCTGCGGCGCGTTCTTGCCGAGCCTGGGCCCGTCGCCATTCCCGGCATCCTGTACCCCGACAGGCCGGCCGCGGAGACGGCCCTCTCGGATTGCCGCGGTATGCGGAGGGCAGGCTGCACGAGGGGTCGTCCTCGCCCAGCACACACAAGGACCATGCGGCCTCGTCCAGCCTGTCCGCGAAGTCGGCATCCCAGACCGCCCGGCCATAGACCTGTCCCAGCGTCACCCCGACTTCAGCCGCCGCCTCGGCCACAGGCATCTGCCCGCTGACGAGTTCGACCACCCGGTTTCGTTGCTCCTCGGTGAACGCCGCTTCGGACAGTGCCCGTTTCCGCTCCGTGGTGGCAGCACTGTGGGCCTTCTTGCAGGCCGGGCACCGGCAGCCGACGCGATACAAGGTTGCGGCCGAGTACCGCTCGTGGTCGTACTCCACCCTGATCGTGCGGGCGGCGAGGCGTACCAACTGCTTACCGGTCCAGGTGTAGGTGCGTCCGCCACGGCGGTGCGGCTGCATACGGCTCCCAGGAAACCAGCCGTGGCGAGCCATCCCTGCAAGAGCGGAGGGGGCGAGCTCCATCAGCTCGGCAAGCTGGCGGAGCGTGTAGACCTTGGCCGGGTCGATCCGCCCCGCATACTCGGCCAGCGGGTGAGGTTGAGCGGGAAGCGTGCGAGGCACCGCGCCCCCTTCCGATCTGCCCACGAATGTGTGGGGAGCATGGACATGTTCGGCCCGACCTCAAGGAGGGATTGGGGCTATCCCCGCAGTGAGCGGGGAGCAGGAACCGCGTATGGGCCGCATGGGCTCGGGCGGAAACAACCCCGCGTCAGCGGGGACAACGTTCTTGACCTTCGGCCGGAGAACTTCAGCAACAGGTCCAGCCCCGCTGATACGGGGAACACGACACACCTTACCGAACCGCCCGCGTGCTGGGGCGCAGTTGGCTGTGTCAGCCGTGATATCGGGTGGCATGCGCTCCGTAGCCGTCGGCCATGGCGTCGTAGCAGTCGGCCCCACACGCCCGGCCGAGCGATGCGACCATCCAGCCGCCTACTGCCACGGTCGTGCCGCAGTTGTCGCAGTGCTTCGCTCCACCGGGCGGGCACGGAACCGGCCCGGTCCGCGGCCTTCGAGCCGGCCGGTATCGCTCTTCCTCGTAGCTGTACCGCTGGTACTCGCTCCGGGCGTCGGCGGGCAGGAAGTACCGGCCGCCCCGGTCGTCGTCCTCGGCGTCCACGCCGTACGCGTCGACATCCCACCAGCGGGCCGGCTCGCCGTCCGTCAAGATCGCGGACACCTCGACGAGCCGCATTCGTTCCCCGTACGGATTCAACTTCTTGTTGAACAGTTCCTGCCGGCCCGTCTCCTCGACCACGGACAGCGACTCGACCCGGGCCCGCATCGCTTCGGCCTCTTCCCGCTCCGCTTTCTCCTTCGCCTCACGGGCCGCCCGCCGCTTCTCGGCGGCTGCGGCACGCCTCTGTGCCTTCTTCGCCTCCGCGGCCTTCTCCGCGGCGCGCAGCTCCTCCTCGTCGGCACGTCTGCGCGCGGCCCGCTCCTCGTGCTCCTCGAACGAGAGGTGCTCTGCGCACGAACCGGTATGCCGGACCTCCCGGCGGCCCTCCCCCTCCCGGACGACGACGATCCGCGCCGTGCCGGGCGCGACGGACCCGCCGCACACCGCGCAATACGTCCCCGGCTTCGCCAGCTCCGTCGGGCACTCCCCGCGGTGCTCTACCTGGGCGTCCTGGCCACGCCCGACGAGAACGCCCTGGTCCTTCCGCAGGACCGTCTCGCACCACCGGCACGGCCCCGGCTTGACGTTCGGACGCCCCGGGCCCGCGTCAACGACGCTCACCTGCAGGCCGGGCGCCGGCGGCCGCGCGGCCAGGTGCTTGCGAAGCTGCCCGCGGCCCGCAGCGCCGAACGCCCCCTTCGCCGTCTGGAAGTGCCGCGCCCACAACGCCTTGAGCGCACCATCGGCCTGCACCAGGTACAGCATCACCGCAGCATCCAGCAGCGGGTACGCCTTCCCCGTGCGGTACGCCTCCCCCCATCCGGTGATGTGCTCGTCCACGACCAGGAGCAGCGCCCCGGGTGCCGTCTCGACGACCGCTCCGTGCCCCACCTCCGGCCCCTGCACTGCCTTCGCGCCCTCGGCGCTCTCGTCCAGGCCGGTAAGAACCTGCCTCCACGACCGATGCACGTCCGCACCGTCCGGGACGGCCGGAACGCCCACCCGTACCGTCGTCTGTTCGTTCACTGCAGAGACCCTCCCCGGTCTTTTCAACTCATGGTGCCGGGCGGTACTGACACCGCCGGGCCGGTCAAGCAACTTCCATCCCTGCGTGGCACACCGAGTGGTCCAGCCCTCGGCCACGGGGTGGCAATGTCACTGGCTTGTATGACCGCGTCCCGGACCGTGGCCGGGACGCCCGTCCCACCAACGCTTCACTGCCCGGGGGTCGTACCAGTGCGCCCGGCTTCCGCGGAACACGGTCGGGCGCGGCAGCAGGGGCCGGCCACGGTGCTCGAACCGGTTGCGTGTCGCCCGGGATACCGCCTGACGTACGGCATCCGTGGAGCCACCCAGGATGGGGGCCAGTTCCGCCACGGTGACCATGGGCGGCAGGCCGTCGGCCAGGCCCGTCAGGGCGGCGCGAGCCGCGCTCTCGTCGGGGTAGACGATGGACTGCCTGGTCACTTCTTCCCAGCCCGACGGGGTCCGGATGCTGGATGCCTCGACCAGTTCGAGGATCTGCCACAGGTCACGGGCGACTCCGTCCGCACAGCTCACCCGGTGGCGGATCAGAGTCAGGGTCCGTCGCGCCGTCGCATCGGGGGCGGTGGCGCGTTCGGTCCTCTCCGTGTGCGTGGTCTCCTCGGCTGCGGCCACCGCGTCGAGCCATGGCATCCACACATCCGGCCCGATATCCCGCCCGTTCCGCGCGCGGCGAATCATGTCCAGGGGGCTTTCGGCGGCCTCGAACCGGCAAAAACCCTTGCGCCATTGGCGGTCCGGTTCGCCGGCAGGAACGGACATCGGTGTCCGGACCTCCCCGGAGCTCAGCAGCCCGTCCGACCAGACCGACGCCCCGCTGAACGACCAGAGATGCAGGAGCGTGGGGCCGGCCACCACTTCGACATCCTGCCCACGCAGGTCCTCGTAGCGGTCCAGATCTGCCTGCGCGGTAGCCGGGTCGGTGTAGAGCAGGGGGGCGAGCGGGGGGCGTTGGATCGTGATGCGGGTCGCGCGGTCGTCGATGACATCCGGCATGGGATCTCCCTCCAAGAAAACCTGTCACAGTTACTACGACAGGTTTTCTGTGCGTGGTCCGGACGTTGCCCGAAGATCCCGTTCCGAATCGTCCCCGCTCATCGGGTGCACCCTCGCCCATGGACGATGGGGGTCAGGTGAAGCGTCCGGATGGCTGCCGATGCGTCGGGAGAGGTGGCGATGCCGGGCAGTCCGGTCGGCGGGCGGCAGCATCGGCCGTCAGGCACGTACCGAGGGACGGCGGGCCTCCTGCGCCGCGGTCTTCTCCACGCGTCCGATCCGCTGCCGGATCGCTGCGAACATCTCGGCCCGCTCCTCCTTGACCAGGTAGTCGATGCGGTCGTAGCGCAGTTGGAGGGTGGCGGTGTTGTCCGGGGACTTCAGGAGGACCAGGCCGAGGCTCTCGCCGGGGGTCAGGTCGCGGTGCCCGCGCAGTTCCAGCGGCAGACCGTGTTCCGGGTCGGTGAGGGCTTGCACCAGCTCGGCTTGGCGCAGGCTGGTGTCGGAGGCGTGGTCCAGCTCCAGGATCCACCACTCCCCCAGCCGGGACTCGTGGCCGGTGACGAGGTGGGGGACGGCGACGGTGTGCAGGAGGCCGAGGCGGCGCAGCAGCCCGCTGGGGAGCCAGGCCGCTTCGCGCCAGGTGGATTCGTAGGCGAGCGGCTGGCGCTCGTCTTCCCACAGCCGTTCGTGGGTGGTCCAGGTGTCACCGGCAAGCCAGCTGGCCTCACCCCCGTCGGCGTGGATTTGCTCGGCGAGGGCGGCTTCGGCCTTGTGGAAGGCGCGTCGGGAGGGGCCGGTGAGCTGGATGCCGGCCGGCTGTCCGAGGCGGCGGAGCTCGATGCCGCGCTCGCTTCGTGCGGCGATCCGCAGCCCGTTGAGGCCGTGGATCTCGTCGCGGCCGGTGCCTGCGGGCACGCGGCCGGGCAGCAGCCCGGCCAGCAGGCTGTCGAGGCTCGCGTTGCTCTCCAGGTGGAGCCGGATGCTCTTCTCGGTGGGCTGCACGTACCGGATGCCGAAGGGGAATTCGAAGAAGTTCCTCTGGGAGCTGAGGATCCAGTAGAACGCCTCGGACTCAAGAAGGAGTTGCGCGTGGTGGGCGGGTGCCGGGATGAGAGGGGCGTGCCGGGGGAGGCCGGCGACGACCTCGCATGCGAGCTGGCGGGGAGCACCGGTGTACAGCGCGTACGTCCGGGCCCGGTTGCTGGTCTGGTTGGCCGACATTGGCTTCAAGCACCTTCCGCTCGGCTCCGTCGGCCCGCGGAGCGTGAGGAACAGGTACTGGGCGCAGTGTGGAGGTCGGTGGGGTGAACGGATCGAAGCCTTGCTTCTTCGCCTCCGCCTTGAACCAGTGGGCCGAGGTTCGCGTGAGGAGCAGCAGACCAGTGCCGCAGGGCGTCACAGTAGCGGCGGGTCTCGGTTCCAAGGGGCCGCCACGCCGTTCGTGCCCTTTCGGGCCCTGCGTCACGTCGAGTGGGCCCTGAGCCTCTGGTCGGGACGAGACGGCCTGGGGCTGCCGCCCGGCTGCCGGTCTCGGGGCCCTCGCTCCGGGAGCAGCCGCGCTGCCCCAATACCTGGTGATGGTCTTCCCGCGCCGCGGCGCCCGGATAGGCCGCTGGCGAGCGTGTGTTGTGGCACGTTCCAGGGCCGGTCCCGGCGTCGCCGTTGCGCGGTGACCTCGCCGGGGCCGGGTGTCCCGGTTCGGGGCGCGGCCCTCTTTGCTGTCAGGCTCCGGCGATCCAGATCGGGCTGCCGACGCACACGATGTCGGTGGTGGTGGAGCCCAGACTGAACGGGCCGGGGTGGTACGCGTAGATCTCCGTGCCGACGTCGACTCGAAGTGGCTGCCCCTGGTGCCCCAGATGTGCGGTCGAGGCGAGGCCAACGAGTGTCCGGACGGTCCGGTGATCCGAGAGTGTCTCGGCGGCCGCCTCATCGGTCTCCTGGTGGTCCACAGCCATGAACTGCAGAGCGCGCGCGGCGTCGGGATCCGTCAGTGCCTCCCGGAGTGCGTGCGGGAGGCAGGGGTGGCCAGGTTGGACGTTGCGGGTGGACCCGAACAGCGCCCAGCCCACGGTCAGGTGGGGTAGGCGGCTGATCCCGGTGTAGAGCACCAGCCTGGGGTCGTCGAACCCGCTGGTCTCGTACAGTTCGGCTTCGGCGTGGGCCGCGTTGGCCATCTGGGGGCCGGTCGTCGGCCACCCCAGGAACAGCTGCTCCACCGACGGGATCTGCTCTTTGGCAGCCTCGATCGCGGCCCGGTGGTCATCCCCGGTAAGGGTCATGGAGGGCGTTCCCTTCTCCCGGCTCGTCAGACGGCGAGGGGGCGGATGCGGTGGGGGTCGGCGACGGTGATGTTCCGCATGAAGGTGCGGGACTGAAAGACGAGGCCGCCGACCCGCTCTTCCGGGCCGAGGCGGGACATCTCCTCCTGGAAGGAAATCAAGCCCTGGCGTGCCTGATCGGGGTCATCGACGAGGACGAGCAGGGGTACCTGGAGCAGGGCTTCGAGGTGGTCGGGGCTGCCTGCGCCTTCGGTGTGGTCGGCCACCGCGAGGAGGCCGACGACACGGTGTTCGGTCCGGGACGGCTTGGTCTCGGTGGAGACATAGGGGGTGGTGTCGTTCCAGCGGCGTTCCCAGAGGCGGTGGGTTTCGAGGATCCGGCCGGGGTTGTAGTTGCCGTTGGGCATGCGCAGGCTGTACAGGGTGCGCAAGTCGATGTCCTGTTCGGGGATTCGGCCGGACATGCGGACGGTGACGTCGCGGAGCGCCTTGAGCATCGGTGGTGTCCCCCCTTGCGGTTCGGAGCGTAGTAGTCGTGCCGCGTGGTCCGGCAGTGCGTGCGGCAGGCCGAGTCTGTCCGGCTCGCGCAGCGCGTCGTTTCCGGAGAAGGCGCGCGCACGCCGCTGTTCTGCGCAGGTTGTCGGTCACCCGCTCTGAGCTGCTGTCATTCGGCCGAGCCGGCTCTGAGGCGGCGGCTGCAGCAGGTCTTGCAGAGCGGCGGTGAGTTCGTCGATGCGTCGCTCCAACCGCGCGCATTCGCAGGTGGGCGGGATTCCGGTAGGCGTCACGGAATACGGAGGCGCTGCGACGAACGATCCGCGGCCCTGCCTGGTGTACACCAGGCCTTCGTCTTGGAGGACCCGCAGGGCGGACCGGGCGGTCACGATGGCGATCTTGTAGTGCACGGCCATGACGCGGAGGGGAGGCAGCAGGTGGCCGGGCGGAAGGTGGCCGGAGTGGATCTGCTGACGGAGATCGGCGGCCGTCTCCAGATAGGGGGGCAGAGAGGGGTGGCGCGCAAGGTGACGCGCTGTCGGGGCCTGCGGCGGGGCGCTGGGCGCCGGCTGGACGGTCACAGCGACTCCTGCTCCTGGGCGGCGCGCCGCGGGGTACGGCCGATCTGGTCCTGTACGAGGGCGACTTCGGGGTCGCCGTAGGCGGTGCGTACGCCGGAGATGGTGTAGCCGGAGGCTTCGCCGAGCTCGTTGAGGGAGTAACGGCGTGCGGGGTGGAACTCCCGGGCGTAAGCCAGGAGGGTGCGGATGCGCCGGTCTGCCGCCTCCTTGTCCGTGTGCGCCTTCTGAAGGGCCACGATGAGCGGGTCGGTGTCGGTACCGAAGGCGGTGGCTTCGAGGTTGTCGGCGTACTCCTTGCGCAGGCGGTCCACTTCCTCGCGCACATCAGCGAGGATGTCGTCCGGGTCGGGGGTGCCCGGTTCGGGTATCGGGTGGATCAGGGCGGCGAGTTCAACGATCGGATGCATATTGCGATAGTCGCAACCAATTGCGACTATCGCAATAGCTGGGATGGGCTTCTTGCCCCGCGGTACCCGGATAAGCTGCCCGCGAGCGTGCGTCGTGGCACGTTCCAGGGCCGGTCCCACCGCCGGCAGTTGGAGAACCAGGCGACCGCAGGACACGGCGCGTGATCGATGGTGCTGCCGTGGTCCGGGACGCTCCGCTACGCCAGGCAGGTTCGGGGTGGGCCGGGTCGTGCCAGGCGCGGAAGAGCGCACGTGACCCAGCACAGCAACACCACCCATCAGCAGCAGATCGCCAAGGCCCTGCATGCAGAGACCGCCTGCGGCTACCAGGAAGCCCTGCGCCGCGTCCGGCTCGCTGCCGAACAAGGCCTGCTTCCCCGGCCGTTGGACCGCGCCGGACGGCAGAAGGCCGTCGAAGTCCTCGCCTCCGCCCTGGACTCCCCCACCCCAGTGCCGGCCCCTGCCGGGCAGATCCTTCCGGAACACGACGGGCAGGAACCCGCAGCGCTCTGCGCCGGATACCCGCCGGAGCACGATGCGGAGATCCTCACCGTGCTCCTCGCCCAGGGGCAGCAGCCCGAACCCGGACGTCCGGGCCCCGCTCCGGAAATCGGGTGGGGACAGGCTGTGATGGCGGTGGGACGGTCCTGGCAGAACCTGAGCTCCGGCGAACGCGAGAACCTTGCCCGCCGGGGCCTGGACGCGCAGCCTGCGATGGAGTGGCTGGCCCTGTTCGAGTGCCTCAGTGGCTGGACATCCGCACATGGACAGACCGTCCCCCGCTCGGCCGTCCACGACGGGCAGCCGGTGGGCGACTGGCTGTGGAAGCAGTGGCACGCCCACCACGGATACCGGCCCGGTGAGATGTTCCTGCAGCTGGCCCTGGCCGAGGTGACGGGGGTGTACCCGTACCAGGAGCTGATGCCCTACGTACCGCCGTCCTTGCCGTACCGGGCCTCCTACGACCGGGCCCGCAAGGAGCCCTCGCTCGACGTCCTGCTTCAGCGGGACGAGGAGCTGTGCCGGTCCACGCGCGGACGTGCCGTCCACCGCGCCGGATCGCCCGACCCCGGCCGCGGTCTGGTCCTCATGGTCAGCGGCGAATCGCCGTCGCCCTCGCCGATCACCTTCACGCTCGCCTGTCACGCGTCACACACATGGATCCACCTGGCGGAGGCCATCGACCGCGTCTTCGCCCGCGACGACGACCACCTTGCCGCGTTCTTCATCCAGTCCCTGACCTGGGACCTTCCGCCCGGCGACGGCGGGTTCTACTGCGGCTCCAGCTTCGAACGGATCACCATCGACCGCCCCCGGCCTGAACCCGCGGCCATGCCCTTCTCCCCCGGTGAGATCCCGACCCAGCAGACGGCGCTGGCCGCGATGCTCGCACCGGGCTTCAAGCTGGGCTACCTCTTCGATTTCGGGGACAAGTGGATGCACCGCCTGCGGGTACTGCGCTGGACCCATCCGCAGGAGGACGCACAGATCGAGGAATCCGGCAGTCCTCTGGTCGGCATCCGGCCACTGGACGGCCCGCCCGGGCAGTACTACCCCGAGGACGCGCCCGGCTGGGAGCACTACCTGTCGCTCCCCTCTCTCACCCAGGCCCGCCCCACCCGAAGTCGACGTCGGCCCCACGGCCGCTAGCCGCGGGGCGGCCGCGAACAGCGCGGCCATGCAGCACGGGCGATAGAGACCGGTGGTGCTCCGGTCGCCAGTCTGGGGCTCATTGCTTCCTGAAACCTGGGGGCGCGCTCGTCTCGCGGGCAAACCCGCCGGTGCCGCGACGTGGCGCGCAGCGCACAGTCGACCAGGAGACCGATGGCGGGCGTCAGCCAAGACCGGACGCAGCAGCGCATCCAGCGCTCCCGAACCGCAGGCCGGTTGCCAGGCCGGCCGGTCGCGTCCAGGGCTGTGTCCGGATCGGACCGGCCGACGGCCAGGCCCGGCCAGAACGCCAACGGGCAGCCTCGGGCACCAGCCCAACCGCCAACCGCGCCAACCAGCAGCATCCCCGGGCCGGCTTCACCGGCCTGGGGAAACCCGGCCCGCCGGTCCTACTCGTGCTGCGGCGAGCCGACAGCAACGCTTCGGGGCCTTCCAGGGGCCTTGCACACGCACCTACGGGATCCCGGCCCGGGGTACGGCAGAAGCCCCGGCCGACCCCGCAACACCGGCGCCCGCCCGCGAGTTCGTACCTCGCCCCGGCCCTACCAGCGTCGCGAGCCCTGACACGGTCAGGGCAGGGAAACTCCGGCACCGGGTCGGAGTGCGGCCCTTGGGCGTTGTGGTGCCACCCGCGCTGCCCCCGGCCCTCACGTGCACGACCGTCGCGGGACGGAGTCCCGGCGTCAGCCCCGTCCGGGCCGGGCGGCATGCGGCCGCTGCCACGCTGCGGGCTGTAGGCGGCCGGGACGAGACCGGCGTGGTCCGCCGTACCGAGGCCGCGGCCGCGGCGAGTTCAGCCGGCGCGGACGGCCAGGAGCTGGGCGCGGGTGTAGGTGGTCGCACCGTCCGAAGGAGTGTCGCGCAGGAGCTCGAACAGGGTGCGCGGTGCCTCGGGGTCGCTGTCCCGGACCGCGGGGGCGGTGATGTCGTCGAGGAGGGTGTCGACGAGGCGGGCGAGTGCGAGGCAGCCGTTGCCCGAGTAGCCGAAGCCGATGCCCCAGTCCTCCATTTCGGGTGCCGGCCACAGGTGTCCGTCCTGGGTGCGGATCCAGCAGGCCCCGTTGCTGAGGATGAGGGCCGCCAGCGGCGTGCGGGCGGGCAGGCGCTGCAGGGTGTGGGTGCGCAGGTACGCGCTGCGGGTGCCCGGGGCGCAGTGCAGTGCGGGGACGCCGGTGACCGGGTCGTGCAGGAGGATGTCGGTGCCGGTGCCGGAGCCGTTGTCCAGCAGTGTCTTCTCCAGGACGGTGGGCGGCAGGCCCGGTTCGGCGGGGACCAGGCGTCCGGCCCACTCGCGGGCGGTGGCGCAGACGCCCGGCCGTGCTTCGGCCGTCTCGCCGGTGTGCCAGTCCCGGCCTCCGTTCCAGCTCAGGGCGAAGTCCGCGACCCGGTGCGCGAGGACGTCGCGGCGCTCGGTGATGGCCAGCCAGCCGGCGCGGCGGATTGTTTCGTCCGGTTCTTTGGGGGCGGGGCGGGTGAGCGGGGCTGGCAGCGCACCGAGGGTGAGGTGGGCGCCGTCGCCGTCCTCGGCCGCGTTCTTGCGGAGTTCGGTGATGTAGCGGGTGGTCGAGGTGTATCCGCGGTGGCGGACCTCGCGGGCAAGCTAGAGGCACAGGGCGGCGGCCGGGGATCCGTCCGGTTCGTCGGCGGCCAGTTCGGCCAGCGCCGTGACCGGGGTGGCGATGTCGTGCGCGGGCACCAGGGCCGGCGCCACGCCAGGGCGCCAGGCGGCGATCGCGTCACGGTCGCGCAGCGAGTGGTACCAGTACGGCGCCGGCTGTCCCAGGACCGCCTTGAGCCGGGCCCACGTGGTCTCGTACGGTTTCCCGGCCCCGTCGATGTCGTAGACGTCGAGCTGGGGCACGTACGGGTGGGTCACCTGGGTACTGGTCTGCGCGACGACCACGCAGGCGTACCGCTGGGTGAGGCGTTCTCCGTAGTGCTGGCGCAGGGTGTCGGCGACCAGCTTGGGGGTCGCGTTGCCGTGGGTCATCGAGTGCACCAGGGCGAGGCCGCCCCTCTCGGTGTCCCACCGCAGCACCGCGTAGCGGTCCACGAACTCCGCCTGGTCGAACACGGCTTCCTGCGGCGCCAGGTGGAGCCACCGCTCCTGGTCCGCGGCGCCGTTACCACCGGCCGATGCGCTCCGTACGGGCAGTTCCATGCGGTCTCCTTGCCTCTCGGGAATGGCCGGCGCGGCCCCTTCTGCCCCTGGACTGGGGTGTACGTAGCCCGGGGTCACGTGCCGTACACACCCTGCCTGCCTCGGCGGCCGAATGCCTGCAATCCTCTGAAATGAGACACCGGCCGATACTTGCCGTTCCTCACCGAGCAGGCAGGGGCGGGGCGCACCGGCGGGCCTGGCCAGGCGCCGTTACCAGCCGGGCGTGCAGCGCCCGACGTCGAGTCAGGGTGGCAACGGTGCGGCGCACCATCGGGGTACACGGTGGGCGGGCCAGAGGACCCCGGCGTCGGCATACGCCTCCAGCGGCGCCGGAAGGGTCCCGGCACGAGGGCGCTGGTGGGCGAGGTACAGGGCCGTGAGGAGGGCGAGCGGGCGCAGAGCCCAGGGTGAGACGGCGTCACAGCGGCAGCGGGCCGGGCGCGGCAACACCGGCTGGAACTGGGCAGCCGGTACCCGCATCGATCACACCCTGGTCGCGGAGCTCCCCAGCCAGTCGCGCAGGCACCGGGCCGGAGCCCGGGCCGGGTTCCCGACTGGCCCGGCCCCACCGGCAGCCCGGGAGAGGATTATTGCACTGCCCCCGGATCTGATGTATTGAGAATTTCGGCGAATCTGTCCCTTACACCGCTAAGCCAGTCAAGGTACTCCGCCCTGTTGAACTCTTGGTAATACCCATTCGACAATTCATGCTGCAGCAGCATTCCGCCGTGCTCGCGGATGAGGGAGGTGAAGTCATCGGTAGGGTTCTGGAGAGTCGCATCCAGGCATCGAACGAACTCGGCAGCGTCCCACCAGGATTCACGGACGGTCTCCTCCCAGAGAGAGAACGCTTCTAACTCACTGCTGTCCAACCAGTAGGTTCGCAGCCAGTTGATGAAACATCTGGGCAGCTCGACTGGATTGCCGGCAGCATCGAGTGCCGCACGGAATCGCTCTTCTGGATTCACTTCCGCGACGCACCAGTCCAGTTCATTGTTTTCGCTCATCGGTCCCCTGCTTAGCGGTTTTCTGCGACCTGCGGGACCAACCCCCGTGCCCAGCCCCGCTTCTGGAAAGCACCGCGCTGCTGGTCTGCCGCCCTTCGGCCAATGTCCTCAGCGCTTTGCTCAGTGCCCGGTTGATCCGGATGAACTGTACGTGGGGGACATGATCGGCCAGAGCGGTTGTCCTGGGGGGCGCGGATGCCGATGCCGGCGCGGACGAGGCGGATGCCCGGCCACCCTCGCACCGCAACTGCACGCCCACGAAATGACAACGGACTAACCTCGGCTCATGCGAACGCCGTTGCCGACCTTGCCCGTCCTGGGAGGGTGTCTGGCCCAGCAGGAGCTTGAGGAACACCTCCTGGGTGCGCTGGAGTGCGCCGAGGACGACGGGACCATGGATCCCGGTCCGGTCGGAATACGTCTGGGCCGTGCCTGCCTCCACCTGGACCTCAGGCCGGACCCCACCCTGTTCTCGTTTCTCCTCGCCATGATGGTGCCGTACCTGGAGGTGCCGCCCAACGGTGCGCCCCAGCTCTCGGGGGTTGCCGGACTTCGGCTCGCCTTCGCCGACGAGGACCGCTTCGTCCTACGCCGGTGGGACGGGCACGGGTGCCTGGTCCTGCACACCGACGAGTACGGCGCCGAGATGTGGAGCCAGTGGACGGTCTCCAAGCCATGGGAGGTATGGGAGGGCAATGACGTCGGGCATGGCTTCGAGCCGCTGTGGGACCGCGAAGACCTCTGTGAACAGGAGACCGAGACACTCCTGCACCCCACCGACTCCGAGACGGCCCGCTGCAGCAGAAGCCTGAGGCAGCATCTGACGGAGACCCTCCCCGAGGACCTGCGGCTCACCCATCAGCCTCGATCGGGCGGCATCCAGCCCGGAACACGGCCACGCGCGTTGATCCCGTCTCCTCGCTCGTCGGGGGCTGCCGAGCTCTCGCCGGCCGAGCTGGTCCCGCTGGACGGCCCGGTGAGCCCCTCGTCCCTGGGCGACGCCCTGGCATGGCAGCTGATCGAGCTCTTGAAGGCCGGGCGGATCCGAGCAGGTGACGTGCTCATCGATCACGTCGCCCTCGTCACGAAGATCGGCGGGAGGGCGGCCGCGGCCCGCTGGGCGCAGTTGGTCATCGAGCATGTCGCCAAGCGGTACGGCCTTCTGCGGTATCGCAGAAGGCGGCCGACAGACCCCGCTGGCCGTCGGCCCCAGGACCATGTCTGGGCGGTGAGCGAAGCAGCTGTGACCATGGCCGGCATCGCTTCCGCCGAGGTCGGGCTGCACGAACGCCGGGACGCCTGAGTGTTCACGCACGCGCTGTGCAGCCTCTCCGGCGAGCGGGCGGAGCAGTGGCCTCGTCGGGGCCGGGTGGCCCATGTCTCCCGGAGTGCGTGCGGGAAGGGGGTGGCCGGGGGGACGTTTCGAGTGGACCCCGAACAGTGCCCAGCCCGCGGTCAGGTGGGGCAGGCGGCTGATCCCGGTGTAGAGCACCAGCCTGGGGTCGTCGAACCCGCTGGTGCCGACTGGCGGCCAGGCACGTCTCCGCCACTGTGCTCGGGCCGGACTCGTGCTGCGCGTTGCGCAGTAAGGGGGGAGGGGCCCGGCGGCGGCAGCATCGGCCGGACGCAGAACCCGGCCGCCGGGCCCGTCCAGTCGATCCTACTGTTCATCGGCAAAAAGCCGGGGCCAGTGCCGTTCGCCCGCGCCTGCGCGGCGGGAAGGTTCTCGGCGGCCCGGCGGGGACATAGGCGAAGCCGCCCCATTCCTCCAGGGCCCTGGGCTCATCGGGGTTGAGGGGGCGGCGGTAGACGTCCATGGGTGCCCGGGCCCGCCTCTGCCCCTGGGATCGGTTCCGAAAGCCAGGAGCATCCGCTCTCAGTTCTGTGTTCTGGCACCGCACTTGGGGAGCGCCGTGTGCGAGCGTCGGCGCAGCCGTTCGTGCAGACGTCCCAGGAATCGGCGCGGTGGCATGTGGTGTGGCGGGAGGTGCTGCACCGCCTCACGGCCAAGTGGGGTCAGCGTGACCAGTGCGTACTCGCCATCGAGGGTGGCCAGGCCCACCCATGCGTAGGCCGTCAGGACCGCCAGAACGCGATTTCGGAAGTCCCCCAGAAGGTCTGGGTGTGTCCGCATAGGAGGGTTCGGGTAGAGGTGCTCAGGCTTCATGTGATGGTCGATCTCGTTCCACCACAGACGGGTCACGAGGTCCTCAACGGCCGTCGGCCCAGGCGCAGGCGCCAGTTCTTGCCACATCGCGTTCACGACTTCGCCGCCCAGGTGTTCGAGCTCCGCGACGGGGACCAGAAGTTCCGAGGCCGCGCCGTGGACGTACGGCACCAGCATCTGTCGGATCTTCTCGGTCGTGAGCTTGGGAAGAGGCTGCTCGTCGACCGGGAGCAGCCGCTCCGGCTCGTGGCGCAGCAGTCCGGCGTGGACTGCGATGTCGATCATCTCGCTGACGGTGAGCGGCGTGCGGCGGACTCCGGGCGCGTGGCTGTCTGGCTCCCAGTCGCTGAGCTCGAAGCCCAGAGACAGTACGTCGGCAAGGCGCAGGCCGTGTGCGTCGAACGGTCGGCCTTCCTTGCCCACCCAGCGCACCACTTGGTAGACGGTCACGGCCACCTTGGACAGCTCCGGGTATGGGCCTCCGAGTTGCATGGGCACCTCCGTCACGTCGCCACTGCGTAGAACTGCTGCATGTTCGCATACAGTTGCGCGCCGCCTCGTCTGGTTCCGAGGCGGTCCGGGTGTGCCAGGGAACCGCCATGTGCCGCGGGTGGTCGGGGCTTGGCACGTCGCGCCGGCTCGGGAACCCGGTGCCGAGGGAGGAGCAGGATTGCAGTGCCGTCAGGGCCTGGCGTGCCACGACGTTCTCCTTTCCGCTCTGGGAGGCCGGTACCCCCGCGAGCTTTCCTGGTGCCAGGTGCGCCCACATCCCGTAGGTCGTGGTCGGGGTGGGCGGTGCCGAGGATTTCATCGTGGCTGTGGGTGCGCGCGGTGACGCGGCGGCCTGCCGTGCTGGATGCCTGGTGCACGGTGATCGGCGCGCTGGTCACGGCTTCAGCGTGCTGTCGGTTTTCCGGCCCGGCCTTCGCGGCGGTTTCGTGATCGGTCAGAAAGGGGGACCGAACGTGCACTTTCGCTCATGCCGGAGGGCGGTCGTGCCACGGCGCTTAGAGTGCGATCGCGCGGTGTCCCTCTTCGTGGGATCCCCCCGGACCAGCTGGCCGGAGGGAGGAAGTGCCTCTCCCGGCCTTGTCGAGGAGGCAGATCATGAAGTGGGACGATGCGCCGGACTACGCGGCGTGGAGCTTCTACCTGAGTGCAGTCGAGTTGCTGCTCGACTTACTCAGTCGGCTCCCGTCGTAGCCCGGCGACCGCTCCGCGGGGCCGTCCTTCAGGGGCGGCCCCGTTCCTGCGTCTTACGACGACACCGCCGATGCTACGC
This sequence comes from Streptomyces sp. NPDC001890, assembly GCF_042891445.1. Taxonomy (NCBI): domain Bacteria; kingdom Bacillati; phylum Actinomycetota; class Actinomycetes; order Kitasatosporales; family Streptomycetaceae; genus Streptomyces; species Streptomyces sp. NPDC001890. The sequence continues at coordinate 51,263 of NZ_JBIATE010000025.1, forward strand.
ACGCCCCACGAGCCAAGGAACCGAATCCCCGCAAAAGGGATATGCCAGTGGCATATCTGTGCCTTTGGTCGGCGAACCGGTCCGCTTCCCGAGCGGGAACGCTGACTGTGCCAGGCGTGCCGGTACCGGCGGTGGCGGGGGCAGGGAGCGGCAGACACAGCCGGCTCGTGCCCCTCGGTCCGGCAGTCTGCGTGGCCATACGGCGTCTGTGCCCACCTGCTCGGGTTCGGCGTGGGGCCGTCACCGGCCCTCCGGCACCACAACCGCTCTCACCCGATCTGCAGCACCCACATCTCCACTCACCCACCCGCCGGCGCCGGCTGGAAGCGTCCGGGTGGTCATCTGCTGTTCCAGGGCCGCGGGCCCGGGTGATCGCTGGGAGTGCGGGATCACCTCGGCGGCAGTTTCTCGCTGGCCATCACCCGGACCGCAGCCTTGGCCAGGGCTTCAAACCTGACCAGGCCGCACTTCTGTTCATGAAACGCCTGAGGGATCATCTGGAGAATCGGCTGTTGCGTACCGAGCGCGCAATCCCCACGGACCTCCGCCTCGTGCACCGCGAGCAATCCTTCGTGGACCAGTATCGCGACGACGGCTTTCGTGTGGGCCCCGAGTGCGGCCGGAACAGGTCCCCGCGACGCCGTTGAGCTGCTGTCCGGGGCGACGCTCTCGGAGAACAGGTCCAGCTGCTCCGGCGGTTGCTCCGTCAGCTGTGTGGAGGCGCTCTCGTGTGTTCGGCCGCCCCGGGCGAGCTCGTCGATCCTGCGATGGACCAGTTCCGCCACCTCATGGGCCGGCAAGTCCTGTGCGCACATGATGTCGTTGGACGTGACGGCGGGCAGAGGGTCCTCACGCACCCGGATCACTACACAGCCCGCGGCCGACAAGTCGGCGGTCTTGTCCCGGTCCTTCTGGAGCCGGTCCTTGTGCCAATACGCGCCGTCGTACTCCACCACCACCGCGGGCGTGCCGGGCAGAAGCATGTCGACTCGCCAGGCACGCATGCGCCGCGCACCGCTGGCGGTTCTGACGCGCGGGACCGAGGCCGGGCTCTCCAGTTCCGGACGCCTCTCGCGCAGAGCCGTGAAGACGTCCTGTTCTCTTCGGGAGACTCCTCTCTTGGCGCACCGGGGGCACCCCGTGCCGATGGCATGCCGGTTGTTGACTGAGGTTCTCCACTGGTGATTCTCGTCGCGGATGCAGCGCCACCAGACGCTCATCGTGGACGTCACCTTCTCTTCGAAGGGCCGCTCGGGCCGGTTCTCCGGGTGCCCCGCGTCGTATTCGGTCAGCAGATCAGGACGCAGGTAAGCCCAAGAGCTGTCCATGCTCCAGCCAGCCTCGGCCAAGGCGTCCGTCCAGCCCTTTCGGGCCTGTCCCAACCGGCGTTGCTGCTGCTGGCGCCATCGCAGGTAGTCGTCCACTGGTAACTCGTCCCGGCCCTCGGCCAGGAACACCTCGCTCAATGCCTGTTCCTGGCCGTGGAGCCAGTCGGCAGCGGCGCGCCGTTGAGCGACAAAGGCTTCTGCGCTCAGGCTGCCCCTCTGCTGCGGAAAGGGAAGGTCAGTATCAAAGAAGACACATCCGTCATTCATCGTCGTCGGGTCTATCAGAAACCACTGACACCGAACGGTGCCCGTCCGGTCTGGAAGGATCTGGGGCATGCTCATCAGCCATGCCCCGGCGGCCGGCTTCGACGACAGCACTCCCTAGGACGCGCTGTACGAGCAGGCCACGACCAGGGCAACCGTCGCCATCGGCCTGTGATTCACCCTGGGCCGGGAGACCGAGGAAGTAGTTCGCCCGCCCGCGGGCAGCACGCGTGGGACGGCCCGTCCACTGGGATAGCGGACGGGCCGTGAAGTTCAGGCCTGTCGCTCCGAACCGCGCATGGCGACGCCAGCAGAGATACCAGCAGCAGCAAGTGCCGCGAGCGCGCCGGCGTAGAGCGGGAGCCCGATAGTCAACATGACCAGCGCACCGCCAATAGCGACGACCGCAAACACTGCTGCAGCGCCCTGGCCGCAGGCGCGTAGGTGCTGACGTCGCCGCGCGTGCTGCGTGGCGCGCCCTGCGCAGTCCAGGCACCCCGCTGTATCGTCGGCACCAGGTGCAGCCCTGCGGGCAGTAATCGTCAGGTGTGCAACCATGAGCATCATCTCCTGTGCGCTCGCGGACTATTGAGTCCGGTCGAAGAAGTCCTTGATCTGTGGCGCACAGGGTTGGGCCACCCCCTGTCCGGGGTGGCTCAACATTTCTTGTGCCCTCACGAGCAGCACCTTCTCCCGGTACCTACTGAGCGCGCAAATTCCCCTGCCACCTGCGGCTATCCGAAAGTTCGGTGCGCGGCTCAATTTTTCCATGTGGTTTCGTCAGCGATTTTCTGAACTTTTTTCTGTGGTTTATTCATGCTTCGTTCTGCGGCGTAACTCAGCGACACAGGAACAGGGGTGGATGTGCGCTGACCAGCGCTGATGCAGGTAGCAGGCAGCGAGGGATCCTCATCTCGGGGCCCCGTTTTCCTTCAACTCGGCCCAACTTTTCCGACAGGAGAGACCTGAAATCCGGTGGCTCCCGACAGGAAACCGCATCGATGCCCGCCTGTTCATTGGAAAATTTGGCGCTCCCACTGGGAAATCCGGCATCTCCTTACCTGCCGTCCAAGGTGGAAAAGCTTCACATATTCACCTGATCAAGTGAGTCTTCGTACGGATGAGCGGCAGGCGCTGTGGCTGGTGCCGGTCCGGTGCTGTCCGGGATGGATCGCTCATGCGACCACGGTCCGGGCGGTTGTTGACGAGGTCACTGGTGAGCAGTTGAAGCTCCGCTAGATCGTCCCGGTCACCGATGAAATGCTCGACGAGATGCCGCTGCCCACCGCGGTGGCGATCGAGGCGGGTGAGCATGATCAGGCGCACCGTGACCCGTGGCATCACCCACAGACGCCGGTGCTCGGGCTGACACTCGAGGAGGTCACCTCATTCGGTGAGTCCGAGGTTGAGTTCCTGCCCACGGGCGTCCGGCTTACCCTGCGCAAGGGCCGTGCCGGGTTGCTGCGGCACCGGGCTTTCCGCGACAGACCCGCCTCCGACGTACCCGCGCCCGCGGGCGAGGACATCATCGTGAACTGGCCGCACCGTGAGGCCAGCGAGGTGGTCGGCCAACTGCCGAGGTCACTGAGGGGGTCCGCCCCAAGGCTCCCGCACGCCACGGACACGCTGTTCGTCAGCGCATCCGTCCAGGGCTCGTTCACCGCGGTCTTCGGCCGCTTACCCCCAGGCTGGCGGCGCCTCGTTCGGCCACTGGCCGGATGCCATGGGCGTCGAGATCGCAGGTGATTGCGACATCGGCCGCATGCGCAAGTCCGTCAAGGTCGAGAAGGCCATAGAAGTGTGCGCAATGCCGGTGCTCCGCCAGCGCCTGCCGGCTGCCGCACGTATTGCCCGGTGCAGATGCACTCAGCCGGCCTCAGCACGGCGCCCCGCTCTTGTCCTGGGGTTGTAGGTCTGGGTGGTCTCCCCCTGCTCCGTCCACGTACGAAGTAGCCGTTCGCGGTCGTTGGTCTTTTCGATGAGGCAGACGACGACGTTCGGGTTCTTGCTGTAGAGCCCGACCCATTTCCTGTACTGATCCTCAGCGGTCTTGGGCAGTGCCCATTCGCCTTCCACGACGGGGCCGTCGGACTCGAACCGCAGCCGGGCGACGTGCTTGGTCTTCATCGTGGACTCGTCCTGGTTCATCTGGCCCTCCGGTAGGCGCTCGCGGCGCCGGCGATGCCGGTGCCGTAGCGGGTGCGGGCCCGGTCGAGGGCTGCTTCCAGGTCGCGGGCTTTGTCGTCGCGGGTGTCGAGGGTGAGCTGGTGTGCGGTCTGGGAGGCCGGGAGAAGGCGTTCGGCGCGCAGGGAGATGGCGCGGACGCGGGCTCGTTGGAGGCCGAGGCGGGTGAGGAGGTCGCGGGCGGTGGCGGCGAGGGCTGGTGTGTGGGCGGTGGGTTCGGTGAGTGTGCGGGTCCTGGTGGTGGTGGTCCGGTCTGCGTAGGTGAGTGTGAGTGTGAGGGCCTGGGCGATGTCGTTCTGGTCGCGGAGCTGGGCGCCGAGCTGCTCGGCAAGGGCGAGGACGGTCCGCTGGTGCTGGTCCGTGTCGAGTTCGTCGCGGTCGAACGGGTGGGAGGCGCTGATCGATTTGGGTGCGGCGGCGGGGATGACGGGCCGGTCGTCGATTCCGTGGGCGCGGTCGTGGGCCTGGCGGCCGGCGGCGGTGCCGAGGATCCGCTGGAGGGTGGCGAGTGGGGTGTCGGCGATGTCTCTTACGGTGCGGATGCCGTAGCGGGCGAGGATCTTGGCGGTCGCGGGGCCGATGCCGGGCAGCATGGCTGCGTGTTGGGGGCTGAGGAAGGCCGCGATGTCGTAGGGGCTGGTGCCGACGATCGTGGCGGCGCCGGGCGGTGTGAGGGCTGCGGCCATGGCTGCGATCATCCGGTTCGGGCCGGCGCCCGCGCTCGACTGGACTCCTGTGAGGGCGAGAGTGCGGAGCCTGATGACGCCGACGAGTCCGGCGGGGTCCTGCTGCCAGTAGCGCAGGGCGCCGGTGAGGTCGGCGTCTGTCGACCAGTCCGCGGGGTGTGCTTCGACGCGCGGGGTGATGCCTTCGAGTACGGCGAGGAGCTGGTCGTACAGTTCCGGGCTGGGGTTGGCGGGGTGGAAGTGGATCCGCAGGATGGTGCGGTGCCGGGTCGGTGAGGTCATCCGGCGCTCCCGGGGCTGGTGTGGCCGAGGCGGGTGAGGTCGGCGGCGCGGGTGCCTGCGGGCTGGAGGTCGGCGTAGGGGTGCAGTTGTGCGCCTGCGGTGCCGTTGACGAGTGTGCGGCCGGGGCCGGGTTGGGCCGGGGTGGGGGCGGGGGTGGTGTGGCCGAGGAGGTCGAGGACGGCCTGTGGGCCGTGGTCGCGGCGGGCGGCGGCGAGCTCTTCCAGATCCCATGCCATCTGGCCGACCACCGTGCGTCGCGGTCCGCGGGCCTCCACGGTTCCCCGGACGAGGAGGAGGCCGTGGTGGAAGACCGTGTGTGCGCATGCCTCGTGGGAGTCCTCGAAGAACGCGATGTCGACCAGGCCGAAGCCGTCTTCGAGGGTGACGAAGATGATCCGTTTCCCCGAGGCGATCGGCGGGGTCTGGGTGGAGGCGCGGACGCCCGCGACGAGGACCTGCTGTCCTGGGTGCATGGAGCGCAGGTGCTGGGCGTCGGTGGCGCCGATCTCGCGCAGCAGCCGGTGGTGGTGTTCCATCAGGTGCTGGCTGACGTCGATCTTCAGGACGCCGAGTTCGGCGTCGAGGATGTCGCGGCTGGTCATCTCCTTGAGTCCGCTCGGCCCGGTGGTCAGGGGTGTGTCGTCGAGGGGCAGTTGTCCTGGGCCGGGCCTGGTGTGGGTGTGCCGGTGGAGTTCGGTGGCTTGCAGGAGCAGGTCGCGGCGGGTCAGGTTTCCCTTCACGGGGTTGAGGGCGCCGATCTGGATGAGGCGTTCGGTGATGGGCAGGGCCGGGCGGGCCCGCTGGCAGAAGTCCTGGAGGCAGTTGTAGGGCTGTCCGTCCGCGATCCGTGTCACCTGTTCCTGTGAGATGCCTTTCACCGAGGACAGGGAGAGCCGTACTCCCCAGCCCGAGTCGGTTTCCTCCACCGTGTACTGGGGGCGGGAGCAGTTGATGTCGACGGGGAGGATGGGGACGTTGTGGCGGCGGGCGTCGGCGACGATCACCCGGCTGGGCCACATGCCGGGGTCGTGTTCCAGCAGGCCCGCGTACAGCGCTGCGGGGTGATGGGCTTTCAGCCATGCGGACTGCAGGGCGGGGACGGCGAACGCGACGGCGTGCGCGCGGCAGAATCCGTAGGCCCCGAACGAGGCGACGATGTCCCACACCTCGTCGAGGACCTCGGGGCGGTAGCCGCGGGCGCCGGCCTTGTCGCGGAACCATGCTTCGAGTTTCGGGATCCGGTCGGCGTCGCCGAGCGTGCGGCGGGCGACTTCGGCCAGTGCGCGGTCGCAGCCGGTCATGACCGCGAGGATGTCGATGATCTGCTCGTGCCAGATCGTCACCCCGTAGGTGTCGCGGAGTACGGGTTCGAGGTCGGGGTGCGGGTATGCGGGGGCGGCTCCGTGGCGGGCGGCGATGTAGAGCGCGGGCATCCCGCCCTGTACCGGTCCGGGCCGGAACAGGGAGATGTCGGCGATGACGTCCTGGGGGTCGCGGGGCTGGAGGCGGCCGACCATGTCCTGCTGGCCGGGTGACTCCAGCTGGAACATGCCGACGGTGTCGGAGTCCTGGATCAGGGCGAAGGCGAACTGGTCGTCGAGCGGGACCTGGCCGGGGTTGTCGAGGTCGATCTGTTTCCCGGTCGTGCGGCGGATCTCGGCGACGGCGTGTGCCATCGCCGACTGCATCCGCACCCCGAGCACATCGAGCTTCAGAAGGCCGAGATCTTCGACATCCTCCTTGTCGGCTTGGACCATCGGAAAGGCGCCGCCCGGGGTCGGCTGGACCGGCAGCCGGTCCAGCAGCGTGGCGTTGGAGAGGATGACGCCGCAGGGGTGCATCGCGATCCCGCGCGGCAGTTTGTCCAGTCCTTCCGCGAGTTCCCACAGTGCCCCGAACTGCGCGGCCTGTGCTTTCAGGCCGCGCAGTTCGGGGAGCTCGGCGAGGGCGCTGCGGATGTCCGCTGCTCTGATGTGGGGGAAGGACTTGGCGACGCGGTCGATGACGTGCGGGGGCAGGCCGAGCGCGAGGCCGGTGTCCCTGAGGGCGTGGCGGGCGCGGTAGGTCTCGGGCATGGCGGTGACCGCGACCCGCTCGGGGCCGAAGCGCTGGATGATGCGGTCGTAGACCTCCAGCCGGCGGGCGGACTCCACGTCGATGTCGATGTCCGGGAGCGAGGCGCGGCGTTCGGAGAGGAATCTCTCGAACAGCAGGTGGTGTTCGAGAGGGTTGGCGGTGGCGACGAACAGGGAGTGGTTGACCATGGATCCGGCTCCGGAGCCGCGGGCGGCGACCCGGATGCCCATGTCGCGGATGTCCGCGACGACCTGGGCGACCGCGAGGAAGTACGGCTCGTAGCCGAGACGGCCGATGATGCCGAGCTCGTAGTGGAGCTGGTCCGTTGCCGCCGGGTCGAGGTCCAGGCCGCGCGCGACCATGCCGGCCTCGCATCGCTGGCGCAGCAGACGCATGGCCCCGTCCGGTCCTGGACCGGCGCCGACCACCGCCGGCTCCGGGAAGTGAGGGGTTCCGAGGCCGAGGTCGTGGACGGGATCGAGGACGCACTGTTCTGCTGTGCGGGCGGTCTCGGCGAGGAGCGCGGCCGCCCGGCCGGGCCCGGCGCCCGCAGCCGCGCAGACCCGCTCGGCAATCGCCACCATCGCCTGGGGGCCCTTGAGCCACCGCTCGCCGCAGTCCAGCCGCTTGCGGTCCACCGGCCGCAGGAGGCGGGCCGCATCCAGTACATCCGCGATGCGGTGCTGACCCGGGTCGGCGTAGCGGACGGCGTTCGACAGGATGGCGGGGATCTGGAGGCGGTCGGCCAGGGCCAGGGTGTGTGCCGCGAGCCGGACCGAACCGGGCCCCGTCCCGGGAATCCCCCAGCAGACGGACTCCAGGCGCAGGTTCTCGCCGGCCAGGTCCCGCCACGGTGCAAGGAGCTGCTGTGCGATGTCGGGCCGGCCTGCGGTCAGTGCACGGACCGGCTCTGAGACGGGTCCGAGCAGGATGGTGAGGTCCTGGCCGGCGTAGTGCTGCAGCACCTCCCATGAGGCGAGAGGCGGGCCGCCCCCGGAGGCGTGGGCGGCCGACACGATCCGGCACAGCCGCCCCCACCCGGAGGCGTTCTGAGCGAGAAGCGTCACCCGCATTGGTGCCTCGGCCACGTGGGTGCCGCCGCGCACCGGGGTCCGACCCCGCCGGGCAGGGACCGGTCCGCTCGGTGTGTGAGGGGCGACAGCGAGGTCGACGCCGAAGAGCGGCCTGATCCCGGCCGCAGCCGCGGCCTTCGCGAACCGGACCACGCCGGTCACGGTGTCCCGGTCGGTCAGCGCGAGCGTCCCGATGCCCCGCTCGGCAGCCCTGGCAACCAGGGCGTACGGGTGAGAGGCGCCATAGCGGGCGGAGTAGCCGCTCGAGGCATGCAAATGCATCCCGCCACTCATCACAACCTCCGAACAAAGACCCCCAAACCCGTCCTAACTCTCATAGTCAGAGCACCACAGTAGTCGAACATAAATCGAACATGCGAGCCTCGGAATTCCTGGAATGGCTCACACGGCAGCAGGCAGTGTCCGCATCGGCGGCACATGCGGATCCGGCGTCTCTCTCGACGGCGCGGGGCATGGCGACCGCGGGGCATGTTCCGTCGCAGACGGGCGCAGCGTGGTCGATGCCGGCCAGGAGAGGCCCGGCAGGTCCGGTCAGGGGCGTTGGGCCGCCGTCCGCGATCGTCAGGCGGACGCCGACTACGCCGGTTCGGGCTGCCGTCCGGGACGTGATGCGGCTGTCTCGGATGGCTCCGTATCCGGCGGTGCTGGACGGTGTCCTCTGGTCCCGGGCGGTGGATCTTCCAACGACTGGCGGCAGTGGCGATTCCGCGCCAGCTGCGGCCACCCCCAGTCTCCCGGTGGCGTCGCACCGGATTGCCGGCTCGGGCCCCGAACTCGCGGTGCCCCAGCGCCTCGTGCACGGCCCCGTGGCCGATCGTTGATCCGGCCGAGACAGTGCTGAGTACCTGGTGGAGAACCTGCGGCGTGACTGGCCGTGTCAGTGCCGGATGGCAGGGTTGGTCCCGATATGGAACACGCTCGGGGCTTGGAGGCCGCAATGCAGGATGAGGGAGAGCTGATCCTCTCGTACGTGATGGAGGGCAGCGATGACGCGGCGTGGGTGCTGCACCGCGTCGGCGACGACGATCACACGGCCGTGATGGGCGACGGGCCGGACGCCGGCGGAGAGGACGCAGCCAAGGCGTGGGCGTCCGAGCTGCTGGAGAGCTGGGGCCACGACGTGGACGGCCTTGCGTGGACGCCGCGCCGTCCTGATCCGTCGGCATCGGTGGACTACTGGATCGTGCGCTTCCCCGGCGACGACGGGGTGGGCGAGCGGGAGCCCGACCGCCTGCGTCGCGCGCAATCAGGCACTTAACCCGTAGCGGTCTGGGGATAACTGTGGGGCCCGGATCTCACTCGGCGGGCCCCACGGGACCAGAGAACCCTAACCATCGGCTCCATCAGCGTATGGTCTGCCCCCCGGCGGGCGCCGACGCGGCCCGGGCTTCGCAGCCGATGAGCTGCTCTCACCGGCGCGGCGCGGCACGGCGGGCTGTCGCGCACCCTAGCCTCTGGCCTCATGGCTGACATGTTCGATCACGCGCCGCAGGTATGGACGGCAGGGCAGCTGCGGTCCGCTCTCACCGCAGTTCCCGACGAGACCCCCGTCCACGTCGGTGTGGCGGATGGGCCGGGCAACTTCGTCGACGGCTACGACGAGTTCGTGCTGGTCCACGCTGAGCCCGTGGAGCAGGCAGACGGCACCGAGACGGTTCCGCAGCAGGTCCGCTTCACGCTCTTCGCCGACGCCGCGGCGGGCGCGTACTACCTCGACGTGGACTGACCGCGTTGGCCGGTCGAACGCTGCGGGTGTGCGAGGGCTACTGGCCGGGCGCGCGCCCGCCGGGGATGTTGTGCTGGTGGGCTGCGGACTGGGCCTGGTCGTGCTGATGGGGTGCGTGCGGCTGATGTGAGGCCGCGGCGCGGTCCTGGGCTCCCTCATGAAGCCGGTCGCGCAGTTCTGCGGCGCGCTGCTCTGCGGCATCGGCGGCCGCTGCGATGCGATCCTTCGCCTCGGCGGCGAGCTGATCGAAATCGATGTCGGCGGGCGGGACTGCGTCGAGTTCGGCAAGGTCGCTGTACTCGGCGCTGTCCGGGGCCGGCCCGGCGGCAACCCGCTGGTTCAGCTGGTCGATCAAGTTCCCCTTGCGCTCGACATCGGAGCTCTTGCTCTCGGCTGCCCCCTGTCGCGCTACTCGTCCATCGCGCTGTTCCGTCGGCGGCGGGACATAGGCAGGGGCGAACGGCTGTGCCCAGCGGTCGAAGTCCTGGTTCGCGGCGGCGCGGAGCGCGGTCATGGCTGCTTGGCTGTGCCCTGTCGCACCAGCTCGGCGGGAACGGTGCAGCCCGGATTCCATGGCGCCGGCGGGCTTGGTGGCGTCGGCATGCTCAGAGGGCGGGGGCGTGCGCAGCCGGTCGAAGGTTCGGCCCACCGTCACCGACAAGGCGAACTCATTCTGTGTGTCGGCGTAGCGACGCTGCAGTGTCTGCAGACGAAGCTCGGCAACGGCAAGGTCGTGGTCGGTGGCGAATGCCTTGCCGAAGCCTGGCCCTTTGTCCAGACGGGTACGGATCTCATCGCAGTCGCGGCGGCATGCATCGGCGAGCCGGGCAAGCTCGTTCAGATCTCGTCTGAGGAGGTCCAGGGGGGCGATGTGGTTGCGCATCGTGTAGGCGCGGTGGCTGGTGGGCGGGAGGTCGCGGAGTTGTGGGAGCAGGTCGGTCAGGGCGTGCTGGGTGAGCTCGAAGTGGCGCTGGCGCAGGTGCTCCAGGCGAGTCTCTCCGGTCTGCACGGCCGGTTTCAGGTCAGCGGTGGCCTGCTGTTCGTCGTAGCCGTTCCATGGGCGCTCTGCCGAGTCGTGCTGATCACGGCGGTCCTGGGCAATGCTCCAGATGCCGTCCGTAAGGGTGCGGTATGCCTTGTCGAGGCTGTCCAGGGAGGTGGCCAGAGAGCGGAGGTGTCCGCGCGCGGCGTGGGTGTGTACGTGCTCGTGATGAAATTTGCTGACGGCGGTGAGGTTCTGCTCGGCCTGGGTGCGGGCGTCGCCGCCCTCGGCATGAGCTAGGGCGAGGTCGTTGATACGGGCGGAGAGTGTGGCCATGTCCCAGCCGGCCTGTTCCGTGGCACGCCCTGAGTGACTGCGCCACAGGGCGGCGGCCGCGTGATGGGGTAGGGCGGCCGGTTCGGCGAGAGGGGCGAGTGCGGTGCGCAGTGCCGCCTGGGCTTCGGTCTCGGGAGGGCCGCTGGGGCGGGGCTCGGAGCTCCGCAGGTCGTCGACCTCTTGGGTGTAGTCAGAACGGGCCTGCTCGGTCCAGGCGGGGAAGTGCGGCCACAGCGGCAGGATGCGGTCGAGGTAGGCGTGGGCGGCGGCCTGCAAGGCGGGCGCGTTGGGCTGGTCCCTGGCGGCGGCTGAGGTCACGGCGGTATCGGGGTGGCGGGCAGCGATGCGTTCCAGCAACAGGCGGCGGGGGGTGCCCAGGTCAGTGCCGGGCTCGTATTGCGGGGCGACCGTCATCGTGTCCAGCTCGTGCAGGAGCAGCCAGGCGGTGTGAAGTTGGACGAAGTCGTCGCCAACAGCGGGGGCATGAGCCAGGCCTATCGCTTCCACGACAGCGCTGGCCTGGTCGCGCAGCAACTCCTTGCCCTGAGTGTAGGGCGGGTTCGGGAAGCGGGCGGTGAGCTGTTCCAGGACAGGCTCGGCGGGTGCGCCGCCCCATACTGCTGCCCAGAGCTGGCCGGCGCGGATCCAGTCGTTGTCGGCGGGTTCGTCCGGGATCCATGTGCTTGCCTCATCCACGGGTCGGCGCAGCGCGGCGTCCAGCCAGTCGGCTTGAGCGTGCTCCACGAGCTGGCGCAGGGCGTCGAGGGGCCGGGGGGATGACGAGTCGGGGTAGGGATACATGGGGGGCTTGACCGTCTGCTGGAGGGCCCTGTCAGCGTCCGCGTGCAGGTCATGGAGCGGCAGTCGTGTCCATGTGCGGCCGTCGGTGGTTGTGCTGCAGGAGACAGCCAGGGGGCTGTTTGTACTGGCGGTCAGGGCGAAATGCAGTGCGGCGATCGGGTCGTCGCAGAGCAGGTCCGGGCCCTCTTCACCGGCAAGGAACTGGTCGGTGTAGCGGGTTGTCATCGAATACAGCCGTGGTGAGGTTCGGTCGGTCCCAGCGGCGAAGGCGTCCGCCTGCCGCGCGGTTCCGCTGGCAGTGGGGGCGTTCTGGTCTTCCGTGTCGGGCATGCTCGGTAGCCTCCTCGGTGATCTGATATGTGGGTCTGCCCAACCCGCGCCTCCTGTCCCTGACCGCGCTGCATGGCTCCACCATGCCTGACGCGTCGCCCCACTCGGTGCTGGTATTCGCTCAAGGCGTCTGCGCTCCCGCTGCCCGGGTCACAAACTTCTTTTCCGTCCCGTGCCACGGACTGTCATGGCGGCGTGGTTGCGAAGTCGGCCGGGGCCGGTGCTGCAGTTGGGCCCCGTGATCGCCAACTTTCAGGAACTGCTGATTCGAGCGCGGCCGTAGGAGCCCCTGTGCCGCTGGAGTTGCCCATGCCGGTTCTCATGCCCCGCCCGCCACCGCGCAGCCGGGCGCCAGGTTCGCCACCTTGGCGAACAGGCCGTGGTGGACGGCACGCCGGGCGCAAAACCCCCCGAGGCCCTGGTGCGCACCGACATCCCCAACCCGACGACCCGGGACGCGGTGTGGACGGACGGCGGCGTACCACTTGTTCCACGTCGCGCTTGCAGACGCCGGGCTGGTACCTGGTCGAGTTCAGGCGCGACCGCGCCGCCGCCCACACCGTCTACGGGGCTGCGCGCCGACCGCGTCAGCCGGTTGCCTGCCAGCCCGGGCCACCTCCGGGCCCTCCCCGCCTCTACATGCCCCAAGGCCCCCCGATGTGCGCTGACCCTCTGGGCACTGCGGATCGCAGCCGCGTCGGGACGGTCGTCCATTGAGCCAGCACTGTTCCGCTCCTGGCCAGCTTCGCGCACGCGAGCCCGCAAGGCCGAAGTGCAGCCCCCGGGTTGAGCGCGATCTGAGCCGTCGATCGTCTGGACCTGCTGTTCAGCGTCTTGGGTGAAGGCGGGCCAGCTCAGAACTGGGGGCCTGCTCACGAGGGTGCACCGGAGCAGCAGTCGGCCGCGGATCGGGCGCAGAGTGCGACGTGTGTGTCGCCTGTGCTTCGAGTCGGGTTCGTACCTCGGTGAAAATGTCGGCCATGCGCCGTGCATGGGGCAGGGGGTCCGGTCTCGGATGCGTCCACTCGCTGCTGCTGGGGAAGAGGTTCGCTCGGCCGGGGAAGGCGGCCAGCAGCTCCGTGAACTGGTCATCGCACCAGGAGGGCACCCAGGCGCCCGATCGGCACAGGAACACGGCGTCGAACGGGGTGGCTACCTCGTGTCCGTCGTCGACCGTCGTATGCAGGGGGATCATGGGCGGGTGGGAGTCGCCGTTCGGACGCCAGGCCGGGTAGGTGAGGGTGAGCCGGCTGCCCCTGCCGTGGTGGACGAGCATCCAGTCCTCGCACGAGAAATCCCCCAGCTCTCTCCATTCCTCGAAGGACGCCGGTCCGTGCTCGTGGGGATAACCGCTGTCGTGGTGGGCGTCAAAGAGATGGACCTCCTGCCATACCTTCGTATTCAGACCGGACAGGGCGAAGTGCAGGGGGGTGAGTCGGCCCGCATAGAGGTTGGAGTCTGCGTAGAACAGAGGGGGGCTGTCGCTGGTGAAGGTGAACCGCTGCCAGAAGTCCTCGTATCCTTCGCAGCGGGGTGGTTCGATGCCGGCTCGCAGGAACCCCTCCGCGCGGAACGGCCAGATGATCTCGCGCAGCATCCGGTTCTCCGCGTGGGCCCAGTCGTAGAGGTCGTCACTGCCGCGGTGCGGGGCGGAGACACCCTCAAGGGGGTTGTGGAAGAAGAAGTCGAAGTCGACCACGAGCAGTCGGCCGCCGGGCAGTTCCCCTGACGTCACGCTCTCCTCTTTTCCCCCGCCGGATGGTCAGGACTCATCCTCGCAGGCGCCGACGGAGCTCAGGGGTGAGGCTTGTGCCAGTTCCTGTCGTGCGGGCACAAGGGACATCTGCATCCCGCGCTCCGGGCGGCGGGTGGGCGCGTCGGGTTAGTTGTGAGCGCGTGGCCGATCCTGCGAAGTCCTAGGCGCGGCTGATGCCCTGGCTACCCTGTTGCTGGTGCGCTGCTGTCTGCTCTGGTGTGTGGTTGTGCTGGGCATTCCGCTGCCGGTGCCGCGCTAGCTGGGAAGCCTCAACACGCCACACCAGATCGTCGGCTTCCTGCTGGATCTCGGCTTGCCTGGAGCCTTCGGCAGGTACTGGTGTCGGTTCGGCCTGCATCCCGTGTGCCTCTGCGATCCAGCGGGCGTGCGGTCCTGTGTCTGGTCTTGACACTTGGACGTTGGCCTCCATGGCGGCTGCTGTTGCCGCGACGTAGAGCGCCTGGTCGGCAGTGTCGACAGCATCGCGGAAGCGGTCCCGTGCGTCGCCGCCGTACCAGGAATGAAGCGCACGGGCACTGTTCAGCTTGTCAGCTGCGCGCATGATTTCGTCAGCGATGTGCGGGTGCTGCTTCAGATGCTCTGGAAGGGCGGCAAACAGTGTCCGCAGTGGGCGGTCGGCTGCGGAGGCGGGATCGGCGACGCAGTGGAATGCCTGTGCGAGTTCGGGATGGTGTTCGCGCGTCAGGAACCAGACTCGCGCGGCGATGGTTCGCAGGTCTGCGTCCTCTGCGTAGGGCGGTGGCAGTGCGGGTGCCTCAGATTGGAGGGCAATGATCTGGTCAAGCACGATCCGGGCCGGCTGGACCGCCTCAGGCATGTAGGTGGCGGCGCTACCGAGGACCATCCGGTGGAGGGGCAGTTCTGAACTTCTCTGCCCGTACAACCCGCCTGAGCCGACGCCGAAGCGGGTCGCCCCGAGGGCGTCGAGCATCTGGTCTGCTCCATGCTTGACCATCGGCCGGTTCTCAGGCCTCAGCCGTTCCAGCACCCCGTCCGGCACAGCCTCCCCTGTCCGTAGCACCCAAGCCCCGCCGGCTCGCTGAAGCGCCTTCGGCTCAGTGACACCGTCCGCCGTGCTGACAACGCTGTTTCGGTGGACATGAGGAAGGATCCAGCCGGCCAGCGCCTCGTTCAGCCGATCCTCGTTCGCCAGCGGACCGTCGCTGCGGCCGTTCCGAACATCGCTCAACAGGAATTGGATGGACAGCTCAGCATCCGGGAACCCTTCTTCCCTGAGAAGGACGCGGTGGCGGCGGTGGGGCCGCTCCAGGCTGGCCCACCGGATAAGAGCCTCTCCCCGCTCTTCGGCAAAGGTTTCCGTGCCAGAGACGTACTCACCGGCCACCGCACCGGAAGCCTCCTCCGTGATCAGATATGTGCGTCCGCCCATCCCACGCCTCCTGTCCCTGCCCGTGCTGCGCGGCTCCACCATGCCTGACGCATCGCCCGACTCGGCGCCGAGATTCACTCAAGTCGTCTGCGCTCCCGCTGTCCGGGCCACAAACTTCTTTTCCGTCCCGTGCCACGGACTGTCATGGCGGCGTGGTTGCGAAGTCGGCCGGTCCAGTGGACACCGTTGGTAGATGGCCGGGACGCGGTCGTTCAAGGCGAGAGATACGGATTCCGGGGCGGGGTGTGCCAGCGATCCAGGCGTCGAGCCGGGGGAGGTTCATTGCCTTGGCGGTGAAGAGGCTGGAGCCGGGTGTCGGGCTGACCGTGGTAGCGGGACCGGCGGAGACCCAAGGCGCGGACACCCTGCGAGACCGTCGCCTCGATGCTTTAGCAATGCTGGTAGATACTCTGCCCTTCAAAATCCCGCTGGTCAGCACGATTCTTCTGGATGGTCTCGTGCGCGCGCTTCTCCCTCAGCATGCTCTCCCGGCCCCGGCCAGCCTTCGAGGGAGCGCATGCCTGGACTTCGGGACACGCCCGGCAGACGAACGCGGCAAATCTGGACCACCGGGATGCTGTGCGAGGACACGAGGTGGTTCCTCAGCCACGAAGTGCGCTGATGTGAAGATTATGGCCAGAGGGAAGTACGGCCACTGCCGTGACTATTGCACGGGGCGTGTCGAACACCATGGGCAACCCGGCGGCCAGTGCCTGTGCTGTGGCATGCGGGTCGGCGGTGGGTTCGGTGATCAGCTGGACGTGATGGCGGTCGACGTCGTCATGGAGGATGAGCTCTGCAACCAGTGTGGGGTCCAAGCCATTTGCCCAGGGTGTCAGAGTATGGGCGAGCTCGGCAGTCGCCTGGGGGGTGGTTGATCGCTCGGGCGGTTCCTTGGACGGTCTGCACGATGATGTGGCCTGCACGATGACAGTGACCGAGGTGGCATTGGTCATCAACCGGACCGCCGAGAACGTGATGAGGCCGTACGGAAGGCGTTTCAACGTCGGAACAACGTTCCAAGAGTCGGCGAGGCGATCGACGCTCTCCCGGCGCACGGTTAGGGGCAAGACCTCCGGGCTGCTGAGTGTGACTGTGCCCTGGGTCGGATCCAGCACAGCGGTCAATGGGGGCAGATCGCCCACCGCCGACAAGACATCTGTCGTCGTCTGGAGCAGTGTAGGCAGGGTACTGCGATGAACAGTCACTATGAGTGTTCCACTGGGTCGGTGGACGAGGGACGGGTCAGGTCGCCTTCGACCGGCCGCGCAGGACAGTGGCGATCCTTGCAATGGTGCAGGTGGGGTCGCGTAACTCTCCACCTCCCTGCCCCTCTACGCACTGCGTGGCTCAACCATGCCTGGCATGTCATCCGACTCGGTGCCGAGATTCACTCAAGGCGTCTGCGCTCCCGCTGTCCGGGCCACAAACTTCTTTTCCTTCCCGCGCCACGGACTGTGATGGCAGCGCGGTTGCGAAGTCGGCCGGGCAGGTGGTCGGGCCTGGCTTCGTTCACTTCTAGAACTCGTGATTAATGCCATCGAGCCCACGCCTGTCGACATTCAGGATGCGTCCTCTCCCCCCATGCCTGTTGGGTGCTGGCGATCACGTCACGCGGTGCGATTGCTGCCCTGTATCGTCGTGGCGGGGTACTTCGCTGCTGCGGCTGCGCCCTTCGCCTCTGCCGCCGGACACGAGGGCTGATCAATGACCCGGTCCCTTCCGGCGATCTCCGCCCAGGGCTTCGCTGCTCTGGGCGTTCAGCTGCCCGCTCTCGCCGCGATCCGGGTCGCGCTGACCGGCGGGGGCAGCGGGAAGTACCACGTCCCTCACTCCGATCTGCGCCGCTACTCCTACGACAGCTGCCGCTACGCCCGGCCCGCAGCAGACGCGGCCACCTATCCACTGTTCGAGGTCTTCGGCGAGATCTGCAAGAAGTGCTCCGTCATCCTGCCCGGCGCGCCGGACGCCCTGTGGCGGGCCGTCGCGTTCACCGCCGACCGGGCGTTGGCCCTGCAGCGCGCCCGGACGGACCGGGCGACGCGCACCTGGTTCGGTTACGCCCGCTACGCGGCCCAGCAGCAGCCCGGTGACGAGGAGCAGTTCGACGCCTGGCTCAAGCAGGCGCGCACCGACCGCAAGCTCGCCAAGGACGCCCGGGCGCTGGCCGCGGCCCGCAAGGAACTGACCGCCGGGTTCGCCGAGTTCCTGACCGGGTACGCGGCCGGCTGCCCGGAGGTGGACGCCTACAACGGGGCACGCGATGCGGTACGCCGCACGGCCGGCAGCCAGGAGCGGCGGGTGCTGGACGAGGTGACGGCCGCGGTCGCGGGCAAGTCCGCCCGGCGCGCACGGCAGTACGAGTTGAAGCCGGGGGTCGAGGTGTGGCAGCTGGTGAGCGGGGTGTGGCTGGCGGCCCGCTCGCGCGGCCTGGCTGCCGCCCGCACAGGCGAGTTGGTGCAGGACGCCGTGTCCCGGGAGCTGGCCGGGGCGCGCGTCGTGGATGTCACCTGTCTCCCTGCGCCGCAGACCCAGGGCGGAGGGCACGACAGCCCGTCGGCCTGGGCGGATGCCGAGCTGGCGGTGTGGTGGCCGCGCGCAGTCGCCGAGGCGTGTGCGCGGATGGAGGCGGAATTCGAGGCCGACTCGTCGCACACGGGGCAGCGGCTGCTGCTCGTCCACGACTGGCCGCTCACCAACACCCGCGATGCACCCGTCGCCTACCTCGCCGCCTGCCCGGTGATCGGCCCTCTGGTGCCCTTCGGCTACCGGCGCACCGGCTATTTCAGCGGGGCCGGGGATACCGCCGGGCCGTCCTACTCGGCGGTCGTCGCCGCACCCGGGCACATTGTCGCCAAGCTGGAGAAGGAGCAGGGCGCCGTCCAGGACCGGCACAACCCGCCCCGGTTCGTGGCCGCCGGGCCCGTCACCGGCCGCCGCCGGACCGATACGGCGGCAGCCTTCAAGCTGCTGCGCTCCGCCTTCCCCGTGCTGCCCACGGATGTCGGCAGCGCCCCGGACATCGTGCCGGAGCCGGTCGCGGAGCAGCGCCGCGCCCGCGCCGCGGCAAGTTACCGGCACGAGCCCGGCGACGACGGCGAGCGGGCCTCCCGGATCGCGTCTTCCCTCGCCGACGGCTACGGCTGCTGGATCCCGGGCGGGAGCGAGCAGACCGCGTTCCTCAAGGAGCTTCGGCGCTGGCTGAGCTGGCAGGTGCTGCGCCTGGACATGTGGTGCGGGCCCGAGGGTGACGACGGGGTGTGGGCGAGCCTGTACGGCAGTCTCGACGAGGTCGGTGACGGGATGCTGGCGCTCAAGCCCGGCGGAGAGCACCGCGCGGTCCAGATCCCCCTGAGCCGGGTGGTCGCGTTGGCCGGTGCGCCCCGCTGGGACCAGAGCCACCCCTACCGGGATGCCCCGCTGTGGACGCCGTACGAGCCGGTTCCCGCCGTCGGCACGGCGGCCGTTGCCGTACCTCAGCGCCATATCCGCGTCCTGCCCGGTACCGGGGAGGAGACATAGTCGAGGGCCGCGTCCTCCCGCCGTGCGGGGTGGTTCAACCGTCCCGGACCTTGTGACCGCCCTCCACGGGATCGGAGTCGGCGCGGATCTGGTCGCGCCACGGTACGGGCCACTGGGTGGCGGAATTCCAGCGCAGTCCGCCGAGGTAGAGGTGCGTGAGGTCTGCTGTTCTCAGGTCGGCGCCCCGTACGTCGTGGCAGGCGCGCTCGAGGAGCGCCTCGGCCTGCACAAGGTCGTCGGCCAGGCGTGTGAGCGTACGGCGGGCCGCGCGGGGCGTGGCGGCTGCCAGTTGCCCGGCGGTACGGCGGGCCGCGCGCAGGGCGTCGACGAGTTGCTGCGAGCCGGCGGGCATGTGGTCGGCGTGGAGCTGGGGTGCGAGTGTGAGGTCGAGGACGTCCGGCAGTCGGGCGTGGGCCGCCTCGGGCTGGTTGAGGGCGGCTTGGGCCGTGGTGCGGGCTTCGGTGATCTGCTGGACGAGCCACAGCAGGTGCGCGCGGGCCGGCAGGCGGACGACGGCGTCCCAGGAGGCGATCGTGCGGGCTGCCGCCGTGACGGGGCGTCGCCACGGCATCCACCGGGCCGTATCCACCCTGTCCCCCTTGTTCGCCGTGCACCGCATCTGTGGTGCACCCTATGGCCTGCGTGCGAGCGGCGGTCTGGCGCCGGTGCGCAGCACAGGGCTGCCCCGGGGGCTTCTAGGTGAGGCCGGAGCTCGGGCGCTGCTGGTGGTACGCGGCGGACTTCTCCTGTGCGTGAGAGTGGGTCTGCTGTCGGAGGTCGGGGGCGTGGACGGGGGCGGGATGGTCCTCGGTCCGCTGCCTCTGCTGTCTTCCCAGGTGGTCTATCCGAGCTCTCAGTACGTCGGGGTCCACGTCGCGCAGCAGTTCGGCGAGCTCGGACCCGTCGCCTTGGGCTGACTGGCCGAGCTGGTCGATGAACCGCTGCATGGTGGTGGCGATGTCGCCTTCCCCGGCCCCGGCGTCGTTTCGGTGCTCATGCAGGTGGTCCGGCTGGGCGGCGTTCCGTTCGAGGAGGCCGGAGTCGATGGCGTCGGGCCGGAGGGCGGCTTCACTCTGATCCTGACGGCTGGAGTACGGGGCCGCCTTTCCAGAGACCGGGGAGTCGGCGGCTCGCTGCAGCCACTGTTCCTCGGCTCGCTGGCTGTCCCTCCTGATTTCGTCGGGGTCCGCCGCCTGCACCGCTTCGAGGAGTTCCTCGAAGCTGACCATCCCGGTGAACTCCTGCGGATCCAGCGGGTTGTTCGCAGCTGGTGCTCCCTGCTTGAGCTGCCTGATGAACCGATTGGCTTCAGCGAACGGAGCCGCGTTGGTACTACCGGAGACAGCTTCGAATCGCAAAGCAGTTCAACCTCACCCCGATCGGTGAGCGCCCGGCTCGGCGAGCGATGGGTCAAGGTCATCGAGAGCCTTGAGGCCGGTGTCACGCGCGGCTGTGAGCTGCACATTTACTAGTAGGAGCACGACGGGGATCTGCCGTCCGAGTACATCGACGTCACCGGTCTGATCACGGAGAGCCAGGCCGCCTGATTCATGTACCGGCTCTATATGGGCTCCGCTCTTCGCGGGGTGTACTGGGATCTTCCGGACAAGGCTCGGGCCAAGGTCGCGCAGTTCCTCCTTGGCTAGGTCAGTGATACCCGGGCGACCACGTCCGCGTACGGGGATGTCGATGCGGCTGTGGGCCGCAGGCGACCTCGCCGTGGTGCTGCTGATCGGCGACCAGACCCGGACGATCACGGTCCTGAGCATCGCGTACGCCGGACTGGACCAGCCCCGGCGCGGGCCGCCATCTCGCCTCGCTACGCAGCCGTTCCCCGGGGAGCTCCGCACAGCGGACAGCGGCAGGGGTCGGCCTCGCAGGGGGCGGCCATCGCCCGGCAGCGCGGGCAGTCGCAGCGTGCTGCCTCTCCCGGGGCTCGCCGACGCTCCGTGCCCAGTGGGGTGGTGGAGGGCCAGGCACCGGTCGTGTGACCCGAGGGTCCGGAAGAACGCTGCCACAGCGCCACGACCTGGACGGGGGTGCGGGCCGGGCGGATCCGCAGACGCAGGAACGCCGGCAGGTCGCCCTCTTCACGCAGGGCCGTGATGTCCTCGGCCCCGAAGTCATCCACGGGCTTGTCCCCTTCTCTTTTGACTCACCGCCCGGTGCCGGGTGGGTTGGCCAGTGTCAGCGCGGCCGGGGCGTATCTGGGGCACTTGGAGCAGGTTGTTCCGCCGGGCGGGAGACGGTATCGGGGTTTGTGGCCGGGCAGTCCGCCAGGCGGGCTCGCGGCGATGGCATAGAGGCAGGGTCCTGTCTTCTCCTCCGAGGCCAATACTGGCCCTGCTCGGGGGTCGTCATGCCCGCCGAGTGCGGGCGCCGGGCTGTGTTCGAGCAGACGGGCAACGGTTATCGAGCCCTTGTCTACGCCTGGCCGGTTCCGGTATCTGCACGGACCTGGTCGGCAAGGGGGAACCTCGGTGCCGATCGAGGACCACGGTGGTGGGGCACCATCGGCGAGGAGTGGCGGTGGTCTACGAGATCTCGGCGACCGTGTCACTGCCCGCTGCCGGGCTGCGCGGGCGAAGGCAGCCTGGAGAGCTCGAATCACGCGTTTCCCGTGGGCCGGATCGCACACGCAGGTCGGGATGCCAGGCTCTGACACCGAGCACCGCTGCCGGGACATTACAGAGGGCGGAGATCTCATGCTCCTCGTGGCTTGCCGTCCCGCTACAAGGAGTTCTCGTGCGTCTGTCCTCTCGTATTGCCGCCATCGTCAGCGCTGCCGCCATGGCCGGAGGCCTCAGCATCGCCGCCGCCCCGACGGCAGCGGCGGTCTCCATCCCGTCCGCGTGCCAGTACCAGTGGAACAACCCGCACAACGCGAAGGCGACCACCAGCGTGAACCTGCGGACCGGACCGAGCACCGGCTACAAATCGCTCGGGATCCTGTCCAAGGGAACCGGCTTCACCCACTACTGCATCGGTGGCCCCAGCAACACCAACTGGGCATGGGGCAAGGTGACTTCGGGGGCCAACAAGGGCCGGACCGGGTGGGTCGCCTACACGTACCTGACGAACTGAGCCGCCTGGCACACTGGCGTCTGCGGGCGCCGGCTGCGGCAATCGCGCGCCGGCGGCCCGTGATCGCCTCCGACCCCGGGCTGGAGTGCCCATCAGCCATCACACAGGGAGCAGCCTTGGACAGCACGCCCTCGTCCGCGACGGGTCCGGCGTTCACACAGGTGCAGTTGACCGGACCGGCCGACGCGGTGGCCCGGCTGATGGAGACGCTCAGCGGCGTGTCCGAGGTCATCTTCGGCCCCGTCCTGCAGCCCGGCCGCGGTGGGGACGTCTCGTGCACCGCCCAGGTGGTCACCCACCCCTCCCCCGAGCCCTTGGCAGAGAGTCAGACCGTCTCGGTCACGGTGCAGGCCGTGTTCGAGGTCGAGGCCGGGACGCTGCGAGAACTGCCGGGCGCGGAAGCCGCACAGCATGTGGAGGAGTCGGTGGCCGCCGCCGTGTCGGCGCTGCCCGGCGTCCGGAGGGCGAGCAGCCGCTTTGTCTCCGCCGTGGGACTGCCCGCTGCCCGGGAGTGACCGGCCGTGGCAGGGGCCGAGGCACAGCTCGACGAGTCAGGCCTGTCACTGTGGCTGACCGACTGGAAGGTCCAGAGTCCCGGGGCGTGGACTCCCCGGCGGGTACTGGCGCTTGTCGGCGGTGAGCAGGCCGGGCGGCTGGAGTTCCTCGTCCATCCCGACAGGCAGGCAGTGTCCGTGTGGGGGCTGGAGGTGGAGCCGGAGTTTCAGGGCCGGAACCTTGCGTCTGTGATGATGGACGCGCTGTACGCGGCGTATCCGGCGGCGTGGATCGATCACGGCCGTCGCACTCCGGAGGGAGTGCGGTGGTGGGACCGGTATGCCGATCCCGCGCCGGAGCGCAACATTCATAACCAGTCCCCGGACCAGTGGGCGCAGTATTTCGACACCCTCCAGGTGGCGGCGCAGCGGGTCCAGAACGCGTACCAGAACGGGTTGTACGGCCTGGACGGTCACGGCGCGGCCGAGTACCGGTACGGGGAGCGGATGGAGGCGGAGGCCCTGGAGTGGTCGTCTGCCTTCCGGGAGGCCGGCGCGCGGGGGCCTGATCCGGTGGCGCAGGAGCTGCATGGTGGGCTCCGGCTCGTTCTGCCGCCGCGTTTACACAGGCTGGTGCATGACGGGCGGCGCGATGGTGGTGAGCGGGCGGAAATGGTGTTGGACCACATCGGTCATGGCAGTCTTCCGTCCGCTGCGGGGTGGAACACCACTCAGCGGGCCGCGTTCGAGGACATGGCTCACGAGCAGCTCTTCGATCCGGCGCCCGCAGAAGGGGTCACACACCTCGTGTTCCGGGTGCGGCTGGCGGCCGGGCAGGACGTTCCGCGTCACGATCTGCGAGCGACCTGGTTGACCTACACGGACTCTCCGGGTATCGAGGTGGACCTGGTGGGCATGTCCTGGCGGGACCCGCGTACGCCGTGGGTCACGAACGAGGCCGGCTTCACCCCTGCGATCGACGCCGCCATCGAGCCCGAGCACTCGCGCAACGCAAGCGCCCAGTACACCGCGCGCTACAGCGAGATCGGCGAGCTGCTGCCCGGCCAAAGCCAGCGCCGGACCAGCGCAGGGCACCCGTTCGCGGGACACGAGGCGGAGATCGCCGCCCTGGCCGCCTGGCTCAAGGAGGCGAGCAACCTGCGTGCTGCCGATCCGTTGCCTCCATTGGCCCCGCCGACCATGCGCAAGGTGTTCAAAGGTCTGCAGATCCACCAGCAGGACCCTTCGCAGCCTCAGTCGCCACGTCTGCGGTAGGCCGGCGGACGCGCACCGCGGCTGACGGACGCGGCGCAGCAGTGGGGGACGGCCGGTACCGCCTCACTCTGTGTACGTCGGGGCATGTCCGCAGGCGTCGTGCAGGGTGGCGAGGGGGTGGGGGCCATGAGTGGTGGGTGTGTCTGTGCGCCGGGCCCACCAGATCCGCAGCCGGTAGGGGGGATGGGTGAATGCTGAGCACAGTCCGCTCCACAGGCGTACCGGCCGCGGATGTGTGCTCTGCAGTGCGGCGCTGTGTGTCCACAGGGCGATGACCGCGTCGCGGCCGCAGGTACGTACCGCGCGGGCGTCGCAGGCGAGTTCGCTCCCCCAGAGCCACCCGGTGTACAGCAACCTGAGTGCCGCTGCTGCCAGGAAGGCGATGTCCAGCGGCAGCCACGCGGCGGCCAGGACCATGAGGAATACTCCGGCGGCCTGGACCATGGTCGAGCGCAGGTTGTCGCGGCGCAGTATGTGGCCGAGCTCGTGCTCGAGGACGACCGGCAGATGGGCAGTGGCGTTCGGCTCGAACCAGTTGCTGCCCAGCCATACATGGCCGTGGCGTCCGTGTTGCAGAGACGCTGCCCCGCGGCTGTCGTCGGCCTGGTCCCAGCTGTCGGGGAACGCGATGGTCAGCCGGTGCAGCCGATGACTGTAGGCCACAGCGCGCAGATGCTCCTCGGTACTCCGCATCCGCTGCACGAATGCGCTGTAGAGGGGACTCGGCTCGTGCGAGGGCCCGGACCGCAGGATGCTGTTCCAGGTGTGGTGCTGAGCTCGGAAGCCTTCGGCCACCTGGACACGAAGGTCGCTGACACAGTGCAGCACCCAGGCCCAGCTGGCGATCACGGCCATGGGCAGGGTGTCGGGTCCCAGGTGTGTGCCGCTCTCCCACCGCGCGCAGATCGTGGCGGTCATGGTCCAGGCGATGACGAGGTGGCTCCAGTAGCGCCGGAGTATCAACCGTGGCATCGGTTCGCTCCCGAGTCGTGTGCGGAACGGCGGGGCCAAGGCTGGAAGCGCCCTCATCGGAGCTTGCAGTCTTCGCCACCGGCACGCCGGTGAACGCCGCTCGGAGAGGGCATCCCGCACTGCGGACTGACACACACAGCGGGTTTGGAACCGTTCCGTGAGCCGGAATGAAGGGCGTTGTGCGGTATGACTGTGCCTCAGGCTCCGCGGGCAACACCACGGTGAACTTTTACCCTCGCTCCTCGCGACGCTGACCGTGCTGGGCGCCGCATGAGCACGGAACACGTGTTCCTGCAGTCCCAGTTACCTTCGTATGAAGCGTGTATGGCCTGGTGGCGGGCGGCGTCGCACTGGGTGGGCGCGGCACTCGCCGTGGGGGGAGTCGTTCTGGACCCGTGTGCAGACCGTCGCCAGCGGTGGGTTCAACCCGTCAGGACTCGGTGTCCCTTACCGTGACACGCCGTAGGATTTGTGGTGGCCGGGCTGGCCACCGCGGTGGTGTTGGTCTTCCTTGGGGTCGGATGTGGTCAGGTCTCCGTTGCAGGGCTGCGTCGTTGGTTTCGGGCGGTCCTGCTCTGGGCTGGTGCTCCTGCTTCAGGACCGTCCTGGACGTACTTTGCGCGCTTCTCCCGGAGTTCACGTTGCGGATCGTCGAATCGAGGGTTCGCACGTATCGGCCCGGGTGACTGTCGGCACTTGGCTACCCTGATTGAGCCTTGGCCACAGAAAGTCAGCCACGACGAAACCAGTTGCGCGGGAGACGGTCGCAATGTGGACCTCAGCCACCCCCCGGAGCCCGGCCACGCTAACTGATTGCTCGACCTCCTCAGCTCAGAGGGCGAGTCCTGGTGGTAGCCGGGCCCGGGTTGGAACCTGGGAGCGCTGCCGCGAAGCGGTAGTGCGAGCAGCGAACGGCCGCCGACCGGAACTGCGTCCCCGGCAGGGCGGGGACGAAACCCAGCAGAACAGCGACCACGGCCGTTACTCCGCGCCGAGGGCGGAGGCGCTGGCTCCGTTTGGCCGTTGCTGCTTGCTTCAGACAACGAGGCCTCCGCGATGAAGGCTTGACGCGCTAGGTGCGGGTGATCTCTGGGTGGAAGAAGAGGACGTGGCCCTGACCTGCGAGAATGCGGCCACAGTATTCGTTCTTGCGCATACTTCAGGGGCTACCAAGCAGCAAAGTAGTAAAAGGGACGAATACTTTAGACCGCGCGGGTTGCAGACCTGACCCGCCGATAAGCCGACCCTCCCATATATGCCCCTGGAGGGATGCTACGGTTTACAGCCACGCAGAAGGCCGAGTTCAGGGGAGGCGCGCGCTATGGCTCAGCCAGCCCGCTGGCCTGCCCCGCAGTCTGCCTCCGCGCAGGAGATCAGGAGCCTCACCAAGTCCCTTGCTGAGCGGCTGTCGGGCCCGGAGTCTCAAGTCGACGTTCAGGTCTTCCTGAACGAGGCCAAGAGGAGCTACGTCTTCCTCACTGGTCAGCACGTCTCGCTCGACCGGTACCTGCACGAGAATCTGTGGCGCTACCACTTCACCTGGCTGACCCGCGCGGTCCTGGACCACTTCAGCTCCAACATCGACGAGGACGGTCACATCCTGGCCGGACAGCCAGACCTGGCCACCCTCTTCGAGGTCTCCCAGCCCAATGTGTCCAAGAGCCTCACTCACCTGAAGAAGACACACTTCATCTGGCTCGACGGCAAGCGCAGTTTCTACCAGGTGAACCCTCTCTACGCGTTCCGCTGGGGAAGCGACAAGCAGAGAGCGGCACTGCAACGCATCGGCATCAAGACGCTCATGCAGCACATCATCAAAGTTCCCGGCGCGGACGGAGAGGAGACGAAGTGATGGACGGCACCAGCACGGGCTTCTTCGTCAACCAGGAGGCATTCGGACACCTCCCAGAGGCGAAGCTCACCCGCACCGCACGGGATGTCTTCGACATCCTCTTCTCCCGCCAAGTCATCGGCCAGGCCGGCAAGGTGAGCATCAAGCAGGAGGAACTGGCCAAGGCCCTCAGGATCGGCCAGCCGAAGGTCAGCAAAGCCGAAGCCGAGCTCCGGGCCAAGGGCATCGTGCGTAATCGGAGCAGAGGCCGCATCGAGGTACATCCCCTCTTCGGCGTCTTCGAGAACCAGGCCGAAATGAAGAGCGCCGCTCTCCAGGCACTAGAGGAGGGCTGGGACCTCCGGTTCCACGAGCCTGCCGACGGTGGCCAGGACGACGGCCCCGACGGGGACGGCGGCCAGCCTCTCGCCGTCGTGTACCCGATGCCCGTGCTGCGCAAGGCCAGCTGACCCCGCTGCTCCGGCGGCCATCGCGCCCCGCATACATGCCCCTAGAAGGCATATATGCGGGGCGCGGCATTCTCCACACGCATGCTCTCCAGTCTGCCGCGGATCGAGCTGAAGTATTCGCGAGACGAATGCTTTGCGAACTCAGGGAGCCGACTCTTCTGCCTCGCCAGGCCCTCACACCTTCACCAGGAGTATTCGTCCTGCGAATACAAGCGAGGCGGGACCGGGTGGTCGGCCGCAGCGCGCAGTATTCGCGCAACGAATACTTGAGCCGCCCCCATGCGGCCTCAGAAGTATTCGCCAGACGCATACTCTTCCGCCCCCGGAGGAGTGCCCGGGTCACGAGCCGGCCGGCTTCCTCCCTCTCGCGCCGAGGGCGGGGTCATCACGTCTCTTGCATCGAGAATGCTTGCCGACCCGATCTCAACCCCCAAGCGTCCCGTCAGGAGATGCTCCCCCAAAGTATTCGTCTCAGGCATGCTTGTGACCTCCGGTCGACTGTCAGCGTCAGCCGGGAGCTGTCCGGCTTGGGAGGGGCACACGTTCTGAGACAGAAGACCAGCGGTGCCCGGGAAGTCAGTAGAGAGCCGGTCGAGGCTCCGCGCCGTGTCGGTCCTGCGCCGCCGCCGTAGACGGGCCGCGCTCTGCCTCAGGGAAGGACTGAGCTCATTCGCCACTTCTGCAGTCCCTCGGCAAGGGATTGCAGAGTCCCAGTCCCTTCAGTCCCTTGCTCTCCGCCGAGACCTCTCTGACCTGCACTTCCGCCCAGGGTTCGGGCAGGACCTGGATGAGGCAGGCCGGTACGCCCCTCGGCCCCGCCTCTGTCACGTGGACTGAGCAGCGACCAGGACGCTCTTCCACGAAGCAACATGAGGTTTGCGGCGCAGCAGGGCACGCCGCTCGCGCTCGGTCATGCCGCCCCACACGCCCCACTCGAGGTGGTTGTCGAGGGCCTCGGCCAGGCACTCGGTGCGCACCGGGCAGCCCGTGCAGACCGCCTTGGCCTTCTTCTGCCGTGTGCTGTCCGAGAACAACTCGTCCGGATCAAAGTTTCGGCAGGCCGCGTCCTCGGTCCAGTGGGCACTCGCGTTGGTCATGTCTTCCTTCCCCCGTCGCGGCTCGGCGACTGTGCCGAGCCTATTGCGCATGTCAGGTGCGGTGCACCGGCATTCGTGGCGTGGTCATATCTCGCGTTGCCAGGACCGCCACCATGGCCGTTTCGCGGGCGGCGGGTCTTGCTTGAACAGCGGTGGGAACTGCTCGCTCAGCGGCATCCTCTGCCGGGCCTCGGCGCAGGCGCGTTCGTCCTCGGTGCGTCGGCGTTTTTCCTGCTCTCGCTTGTCTCGCTCTGCCTGCTCGGCTGCGGCCTGTGCTGCGGTCACACGGCGTCTTTCCTGCTGGGCCTCGCGGCGGAGTCGAGTCCGTTCCTGTTGCTCGGCGTGAATCCGGGCCCGGATCCGGGCCGCCTGCTCGTGTGCAGCCTGTTCGTCGACCAGGAACCGCTGGTGTTGCTCGCGTTGCACGCGGCGGGCCGGGGTGAGCAGTTCACCGTTTGCGAGGTCCACCCGGCACTGGTGCAGTGCGTCGGCCGCGACGTGGCATGCGGGGAAGGTCCTGCGCGGTGGAAGGCTGTAGGCGGTGTCCTCTCCGAGGCGTTCGCCGGACAGGGAGGGGGCGGGGTGGAAGTGGGCTGTAGCGGTTCCGACCATCTGTGCGGTGGGGTCGAGCCATAGCGGGATCACGCCGTGCTGCAGCATCTTCTGATGCAGCCCGCTGAGCTGGATGGTCGCCACCCAGTCTGGATCACTCCGGGTGAGGTCCCTGCGCCACCGCTGCGCGGCGGTGGCGGGCCGCCACTGGGGGCCGTGATGGGCGAACAGCCAGATGTCGACCACGCCGGCAGCGGCGTAGAAGTCGTGGCGGGCCTTCCAATCGGTGCCTGTGAGCGGGGAGTACTGGACCTCGAAGGCCACCTTGGCGTTTGTGTCGGGGGCGACAGCCAGTACGTCGGGGCGCCGCCACCCGTCCGGCATGGTGATGGGGGTGTCGTCGATGTGCAGGGTCCAGTCCGCAAGACTGGGGTGGTTCTGTGCCCACCGGCGCAGGACGTCCTTCGCGCTCAGGTGCCACAGCGTCTCCGGGCCAGTCCCGCGGTCGTGGTCGCCCTCCCCGGCGGGGTGGGCGAAGTGGTGGCGCCGGGCGCCGCCGGCGACGACCCGGCCGAACGGCCCGCAGCCGGGTATCGGGCACAGCAGCATGCCCTCAGCAAGACGGGCGCGCCAGGTCACCCCTGGCACCATCTCGTCGTTGCCCTGCTTGTCCGGCAGGTAGTGCGGTTGCCCGGACTTTCCGTCGACCGCCAAGACCTGCGCCGTCTCCTGCGCGAAGGCTCTTGTCTGTCGCGGAGTGCAGTCCTCAGGTCCAAGCCTGTGCGACGACATGCCACCTACCGCCCCTTCTTCCGTCTGCTGAACGTCAATTCCCAATGTGGCGGTGGCCGGGCGGCGGGTGACGGGCCGCGACGGGTTCGTTCCGTGGGGCGGGGAGAAGCATCCTCCGGATGCTTCCCGGGACGCACAGTATGGGACCTCGTTCCTCCTGGTACTCCGGGCCCGGGTGGCGCGGCGGGGCAGAATGCTGCGTGTGTCCGGCTCGAACGGGGTGTACGGCGGCCCGGTCTGGCGCGTGCTCGTCGGCCGGCCTGTCCTGCGCACGGTCCGCTCGGCGTGCATTTCCAGGGTCTTTGTCTGTCTTCCACCGGCCTCGCAACACCGCTGTGCCATCAACGTGTCCGCCAGGACGACGCCGTGCGGTAACTGGCCGACGAGGCCTTGTCGTAGCTCTTCCCGGCCACTGCCAATCCCTGGTGTCCTCTGGGTACTCGTGGACGCCAGGACTGTGGGCATGGGGGTCTCCACCAGCACCCTCAAGGGTGGCGATCGCGCGGGAGAACAACTGCCGCCTCTTGCGGTGAGTAGCATCCGCAGCAACAACCTAGGACAAGGAGCGTGCTGTCGTGGCCGATGAGCCCGAGCAGACCCCCATCCAGAACAAGTACGCACAGCAGTACGCCGACGACCTCGCGGCCAACCGCAAGGAACAGGACAGCATCACCACGCAGCTCGGCGATCTCCAGGAGCGCCTTGAACAACTCAAGGCCGAAGAAGCCTGGTTGGCCCAGGCCCAGGGCATTCTCGCCGGGACGGACGGGGCGCCGTCAGCGGCCGCGGAGGAACAGCGTGAGGTGGAAGGCGAGGCTCCTGCACCGGCCGAGGCCGTTGCTGATGTGCCCCGAACCCTTCCCGTGCAGCGGCAGGACCCCCAGACGAAGCCGGCCGCCAAGGGCAAGCCCGCCGCGAAGAAGGCGGCAAGAAGGACCACCGCTAAAACGGTCTCGGCACCGACCGTGGTCAGCAAGGCCACGGCGAAGAAGGCTACGGGCAAGAAGGCTGACGGGCTTGCGCTGCACGAACTCATGCTGCCCGTCCTCCTGAAATCCCCGGGCCACCCGCATACGGCGCGCGAGGTCCTCGACGCGTTCAACGCGGCACACCCCGAGCGAGCTACGACGATTCAGACGGTGCGCAACACCCTGGCGACCCTCGTAAAGAAGAACCTTGCGGAGAAGCTGCGCCAGCAGGGATCGGTGATGTTTACCGCGACCGCGCTCGCCGGCAAGGACGCCGTGCCCGCTACTGGCAGCGCCGCGGGCGGCGATAGTGTGCAGGGCGCCGAAACGGCTGAGTCCGGAAAGGTTCCGGCAAAGGTCTAGCCCCCGCCGCGTTCTGCCCGGGCGGCTGCGACGGATCGGCTGCCCGAGCGCCGCAGGTGCCCGGGCAGCAGTACAAGGCCGGTCAGAAGCTGAAAGACCGCAAGTCCCCATCCGAACGGGTAGTAGTCCTTCCCCAGGCCCCAGGCCAGGACGGCTGCAACGGCCCCCGCGCCCAGCCAGGCGACAGCCGCGCACGGCAGGCCGTCCCGGTTCCGGGCCACCCCCCAGGCTGCGACGGCCCCCAGGCCCAGCCAGGCCGCAGCGATGCTCAGCTCGGCGCGGATGCCCGTGACGGCGGCGACGAGGACGCAGGCGACTGCGCTCGCGGTCAGCGCGGTCCACGGCGGAACGGAGGTGGCGGGTCTGGTCACGATCTCTCCAATGGAGGGACGGGGCGCCCTAGCCCACCACGCCCCGCCCCCGCGACGCAACAGGTGCCCCGGCGCGCCATGCGGGACATCGAAGGGCCAGGCCAGGCCCCGCCCGGCGGCTGTGGCACAAGGAAGTTCTGCGGTGCGCGCGTTGGTGCGGCTCGTCGTCCTCGCCGCAGTGATGGCCGTGGCCGACGGCCGGGCCTGGGCCGTGTGGCGTGCGCCCGAGGGATGAATCACCACTGGTGTCGGTCGTGGCCGGGCGCCTGCTGGTGGTCGGCGGGCTGAGCGTATGGGTGGCGAGCACCCGACTCGGTCCCGCCGATGCCAGGTCCGAGAAGATCGTGGCGCAGGTGCAGGAGCTGTCCGAGCCGGCGGTCATCGTGATGAGTGCGGCCCTGGTCGTCCCGGTGGTGTGCGGCAGCGTGCACGCGCGGGTCCACGACGGGCCGGTTGCCGAGTCCGTGCGGATGCTGGGTGCCGAGCAGCGCGTCCGGTTCGGGCGACGGGTGACCAGGCGGGCGCTGTGCCGGGTGGGTTGTGGCTCAGGGCAGGCGGGTTCCGGCCGCCTGCGGTCCTTGAAGACTCTGGGCCTGGTGGTGCTGGTTGACGACCGGAGCGGCAATGGGTGCCTCTGTCTCAGACTGCTGTGCCCGCTGGCGGGACAACGCGGTGATCTGGTTGAGGCGCCCGGCGATCGAGTCGGGCGAGGAGGGTTCCAGGCCCGCCACACCGTCCAGTACCTGGACCGCCCGCAGCGTCAGCGGGCGGCTGCGCCGCAGGCCGGTGAAGTAGTCGTTGGCCTCCTGCATCGAGGTGCGGGCACGTACGACGTCCTCGGCGGTCACCGGCGGGCTGCCTGGCTCGACGATGCCGCTGCGGTATCGGGCCTCCAAGTCCTCCAGGGTCTGTCCCGTTTCTCCTATCGCTTGCCATGCCTCGTTGTAGGCGCCGAAGCCGAGGCCGGAGTGGTCGATCAGCTGGGAGCGCAGTTGGTGCAGACCTCGGCTGGTGTTGATGTGGGGGAAGAGCCGGTGCAGGGCGTCTCGGGTCAACTGGCGCTGTGCACCCAGCGTTTGAGCGATGCCGTTTTCGGCTTCGTTGACGTGCGCCATGAACTTCTTTTGCCCGGCCTGGATCTCATCTGTGGTGTGGGGGCGGCTGAGGATGGCCTCGGTGATGTGTGCGGCGCTGTCGATGGCGTCGTGTCTGGCTCTCACTCCGGCGTCCTCTGCCTCGGCCATGACGCTCGCGTGCATCAGCAGCGCGTGCTGCGCGTTGAGTTCGTTCAGCTCCCGGGTCAGGTCGGTCTGCAGGCGGACGGCCTGGTCCTCGCGGGGGCTGGCCGGCTGTTCGGGGTCGGCGTACGCCTCGGCCAGGGCGGTTGAGGCGTGTACGAGGCCGGTCATGGCCCGGTCGGCGGCACGTTGGGCCGCGGGTGAGACGCGGCGCCATTGCGCGGCGGCCTGCAGGTCGCCTGCCAGGAACTTCGGGTAGCCGGGGATCGCCTCCGGCTTGGTGTTGTCGGTATCCGGCCCAGCGGTGGTGGGCTGCTGGACTGCTTCGGCTGCGGCAAGTGCCTCGGCGAAGTCGTGGGCCGCGTCGTCCAGTAGCCGTTCCTCTCCGCTCGGGGTGATGCGGGAGAGGCGGTGCAGGTAGGCGCGGGCAGCCTGCTGTGCGGGGTGCTTGGGGTCGGGGTGGTCCTTGGCCACGGCTGAGGTCTGCGGGTGGTGGGTGATCAGGTGGTCCATGATGTTCCGCTGGGCGTGTTCGGCCCGGTCCCGGAGCTGGCCGAGTTCGATGCCGAAGGTGAGCTGGTTCAGGTAGCCCAGGGTGCCGAGGAGCCGGGGAATGCCCGCGTGGGTGGGATCGTCGGCGAGGGCGAGGGCGTCCAGGGTGTCCCGGGCTCCGGTCTGGAGCTGTTCGGGTCCCTCGGGCTGCGGATCGGTGTACTGGGCGGCGAGGTGGGTGAGGACCTGTTCGTTCGGGACGGTGCCCAGTGCGAGGGCCCAGATCTGACCGCCACGCCGCCACGATGACATGGCTGGTGTCTCGGGCCGGTAGAGGGTGGGGTCATCGGGCTGTACGTACCGGATGCGGTGATCGAGCCAGTCGGCGGCCTCGGCGGCCAGCGCGTCGGCCAGCAGCGCCGCCGTGCGCTGACCGTCGTGTTCCGGTGCCTGTGCTCGTTCCATCAGGGCCCGCTCGGCCTGCGCGAGGAGTTCGTCGGGGCGAAGCTCCTGCCAAACGGCGCCGCCATCGGCGCTGATGCGCATGGTCACGAGGAGCTCTTCCTCACGCTCGTGGGTCAGGTACCAGCGCATGGCCACGACAGGGTCGTTGATCAGCAGATCGGGGCCGGCGACGTCGGACAACCAGGGGTGGTTGTAGGTACTGGGCAGGGCGTAGAGGAGGTCGGTGTCGGGCATGCGTGACGTCTCCCTTGTCCCGGCGGCGGTGTGCCGTCTGAGTGGCTGTCGGTTCAGCCTTCCGCGCGCTGTGCGTCGGCGGGTCCGGTTCGTGGGCCAGTCCCGCAGGGTGGGAGTGCGGGCTCGGAAAGCTGCCCGCTGTGCTCCGCTGTGCGGTCTGGACTCGGTGCCTGGCGAACCGGGCCGGGGAATGGGGGGTGAGGGTCGGCCCCTGTTTCAGCTGGCGGTCATGGTTGTGTCGGGGTCTTTCTGCGGTGAGCGTCGGCTGTGTGAGCGGGGTCAGGCGACGCCTCCGGCGGCAAGGTAGCGCGCCCACCAGGCAGGGGAACGCGATGTACTCCGAAGATGGCCAGCGCGTTCGATGCGGATGTCCCCGCGGGTGGCGGAGGCGAGCGGGCTTCCGAGATGGCGGCCGGGAGGGTTCTGACTGTGGCCTAGAGTCCGCCCTGCTGCCCGGGCAGCAGAGCGGCGACGGCCCGCACCACCTGGTGTCACCGCTCGGGGTGTTCACTGTCACCGACGGGTTTGAAGCAGGCAGGGGATGGGGGTTCCAGCACGAACTTGCCTGCGTAGGGGATCGGCGGCCGGCGATCGGCCCGCGGTTGCTCGTATGCCTGGCGCAGGCGGGTGAGGGCTTCGGTGTAGCTCTCTGTCCGGGTGTCGATGGTGATCTTCATCGACACCTGGGGGTGGGGAGGCTGTCCAGGGCCTGCTGGAGTTGTGTGAACTCGGCCTCGGTGGTGGGGGCTGCGAGGCGCAGCCCGGGGGCTGTGCCGCGGGTGGCGCTGGTGAAGAGGCGGGCGGTGATGCCGTGGGTGTGAAGGTGCTCCAGGACGGGCTGCGGATCGGGAAGGTGCAGGAATCGGTAGTGGACGTCGGCCGGGACTACTGCGGTTCCGAAGCGTCTGGCCAGCAGGTTCTCAAGGCGGCGAGCGGTGGGGTGGATCCGGGCGAGCGTGGCGGGGAACCAGGTGTCGTCCGTCAGCGCGGCGGTGGCCAGGGTGATGTCGAGGAGAGACAGCGGCCAGGTGGGCAACTGGTCGGCGACGGCCTGGTGAAGTCGGCGGTTGCGGGTCCACAGCATGCCTGCCCTGGTGCCCGTGATTCCGTACGTCTTGCCTGTGGACTGCAGGGCGATGAGGTTGTCGGCGCTCGCTCCGGCGATGCTGCGGGCGCCAGGCTGGAACTGGATGTACTCCTCGTCGACGATCAGCACGGTGTCCGGATGGGCGCGGCACGCGGTCAGCAGTTCATCGCGCGGGATGTAGTGGCCGAGCGGGTTGGACGGGTTGGACAGGATGACGTAGTCGTAGGTGCCCATCGCCGTGTGCATGCGCTCGGCGCGGGCGGCGGGGGTGTCGTTCACGGCCTCTGCCGGGCCGAGGAAGTCGGCGTAGGAAAAGCGGCGCATCGTCTCGGTGTACTCGGGGGTGATGACGGCGACGCGGGCTGTACGGAGCAGCCGGGCGAGGATGACCAGGAACTCGGTGACGCCGCGGCCGGCGTGCATGTCCAGGTCGTCGATGCCGAGGCGGGTGGCGAAGGCGTCGAGGTAGAGGCGCTCGGCCCGGAAGGGACGGTGCGGGGCCTCGTAGGGCGGGGGCATCAGCCGGCCGGCGTGATGGTCGAGGAAGACCTGCAGGGCGGCCACGGCGGCGGGCGGCGGGCCGAGCCGGTTGGTGCACAGGCCGAGATCGAGGGTGATCATTCCTTCGGGAAGGCGGGTGAGGTCACCGCCCTGGACCGCGCTCGGGTCTGTCAGGAGGGGGAGATTCATGGCGGGTTCCGTTCTGCGCGTTGGGGCTGTGGGCAGGTGGTTCACCACAGGCTGTCCGGGGCAAGGTGCGGGGCGGCGTGCGCGCCGAGCCGCAGCGACAGGTCGGTCAGTGCGTCTGCGGTGGCCGGGGGCGCCGAGCTGGTGAGGTGGACGACGGTGCGCAGGACGGCCGCCTGGTAGCCCAGGCGTTTCTTGGCCTGGCAGTTCCAGCGCCCGGCGTCGATGGTGTGCGCGCCGTGCTCGATGGCCCAGCGGGCTGCGTCGTTCATCAGCCATGTGTAGGTGAGGTGTGCTGCGGGGTGGGTGTAGTCGATTCCGGAGGCCCAGAGGTACAGGCAGCCGTCGTAGAGCCAGCCGTAGATGCCGCCGGCCATGTTGCCGGTGGTGTCGTGGGCTGCGAGCAGGACGGTGCCGGGCACGGTGGTGAGGTACTGGAGCATGTCGAGGCCGTACAGGCTGGTGCCGTGGCGGTCTGCGGTGGTGTTGGCGAGGTCGGCGAATCCGGGGAGGGCGGTGTGCAGGGCGGGGCCGGTCAGCGCGGTGAGGGTGAGGCCCGCTTCGGTGCCCCGGCGCCACCGGCGCCGGATGTCCCGGCGGTGGCGGACGGGGGTGTTCTGCCACCACTGGTCGAGGCTGGTGCCCAGGCGGCGGGTAAAGACGACGTCGGTGGCGAGGTTGAGCGATGGGCGGCTGTTGCGGGGGGTCTTGGCCAGAAGGTCGGCCTGGCGGGTGTCGAGGCCGGGGAACACCAGGGCGCAGGCGCCGAGTTCGTCCGCCAGGCGCAGGCCTTCGGTGACGGCAGTACGGGCGGTGGCGGGGCTGGCGGTGCCGGCGCCGCTGTATTCGGCGTGCGGGCTGCCCGCCCACAGCACCGGGCCCGGCCACACGGGTGCGGTGCCTGCGTCGGTTTCCTGGGAGGTCCAGTAGGGGCTGCCGTCGGCGGGGGTGAGGTGGAAGGAGACGGTCTGGTGTGCTGTGCCGTCGTCGAGGTGGAGGTGTCGGTGGGTGAGGACCGTCTCGGTCCTCTGGCGTTGCCAGGCCGCGGCCCAGGCGCGGGTGCGGGAGGGGTGGGCGGCGGGGTGGCTGTCCGGCGGGGCGGCCAGCGTGTCGCTGTACCAGTGTGTGGCGACGTCGGCGGGGGCGGTGAGGATGGTGGCGGGCATCAGGCGGCCACCGTCTCGCCGCTGTGGGCGGGGGTGGTGTCGATGGTTGCGTGGATGGCGGTGAGGGCGTGGTCCAGGCGCTGTCGGCACTGCGCCGGGGTGTCTGCGGTGACCACGGCATGGGCGAGGCGGGAGTCGAGGCCGGAGGCGGGCGGCGGGGCGATGCGGGCGCCGCTCTGCTGCTCCAGGACGGCCCGTTCGCACCAGGAGGTGGTGGTGAGCGCGGGATCCGCTGTCAGTGAGAGGAGGCGGCCTGCGGTCTTCGGGTAGATGAAGCCGATCCCGGCCGCCTGGCGGCGGGTGGCCCTCGGGGCGGGGTCGAGGCCCATGGCCAGGTCGGCGGCGGCGGTCACCAGGTCGATTCCGGTGGCCAGGTGGACCAGGTGGGGGATCAGGTCGCCGCCCAGGCGCGGGTTGACCTCGATGAGACGCGGTCCGGCGGAGGTAAGGCGTATCTCGACGTGAGCCACACCGTGAGTGATGTCGAGGGCCTCAAGGGCCCTGATGGCGGTCTTCTCTGCCTCGTCCGTGACGGAACTGCGCAGTGCGGGGGCTACGAGGTGGCCGGTCTCCTCGAAGTAGGGCGGCGTGCCGAGCTGTTTGTGGGTGACTGCGGCGACCGTGTGCCCGCCGGGGCCCGCGACGACCTCGACACTGATCTCGGGGCCGTCCAGGTACTCCTCGGCGACGAGTCCGGCCGCGGTGACGCCGTGGTGACCGGCGGCACGGGCTGCGAACGCGTAGGCGTGTCCGAGTTCGTCGGGGCTGTCGATACGGATCACGCCTGCGCTTCCGGCCGCGGCGGCCGGTTTGAGTACGAAGGGGTAGCCGAGGTGTGCCGTGGCCGTGCGGAGCTGGGAGGGGTTGTTGACGGGGGCCCAGCGGGCCGAGGGCACTGCGTGGGCGTCGAACAGGGCACGTGCCACTGCCTTGTTGCGGCAGGCTCGTACCGCCTCGGGGTCCAGCCCCGCGGTCTTGAGGTGCTGGGCTATGGCGGCTGTGTGTGCGACGGCGAACTCGTTCCAGGTGAGTACTCCCCCGATTTCGTGTGCGGCTGCCAGGTCGTCGGCGGCGGTACGCAGCGCGGTCAGGTCGCCGAGGTCGGTCACCCGGTGGTCGGCGATGTACGGGTTCTGCCAGGTGGGCGGTTCGGTGTCCAGGAGCAGGATCCGGTAGCGGGAGGCCAGGGTTTTCAGGGCGTAGCCGCGGTAGAGGCTGTCACCGGCGCCGATCAGCAGCAGTGCGGGTGCGTCGGGGTCGGGCGTGGTCATCGGGTTCTTCTCCTTGGCCAAGGCGGTGTGGTGGGCAAGAGGTGTTGCGGGTGCTAGGAGGCGTTGGCGGGTACGTGGGGCCGGGTGGTGGGACGGGAGGCGGTGTGGTGGCGCAGCCCGGCGAAGCACCAGGTCAGTGCGGCGGCTTGCAGCAGGGCGCAGCCGGCCAGGAGGGCGGGGAGCAGGCGGGCGGGGGCGGCGGCGACGAGGAGGCCGGCCGCGGGCATGGGGGCGAGGACCAGCAGGACGGTGACGGCGAGGGTGCTGCCGAAGGCGTGAGGGGGGATCAGGTGGGTGCGCATGGTGCGCAGGACCACCGCCATGACGCCTTCGGCTCCCATGAGCAGGGCCACCAGCGTGGTGTACAGGGGCAGGGTGGGGGCGAGGGCGGCGGCGAGGCAGGCGGCGGAGGCGATCCCTGCCGCTGTGGCGCCGATGGGCCACAGGCCGAAGCGGTCGATGAGGGGGCGGCAGAGGGCTGTTGCGGCCAGGGTGGCTGCTCCGGCCGCGCTCCAGATCGCGCCGACGGTCGCGGTGCTGTGGGCGAAGGTGTGGGTGACGGTGATCGGGGCGCTGGCCTGGAGGAGTCCGGTGGCCAGGTTGGAGGCGGCGAGTGCTGCGACGAGGCAGCCGAGGGCGGGCAGTGTCCGCAGCGTCCGCCACCCGGTGCGCAGCCCGGCGGTGGGCGTGTTCTCGGCCGGGGCGGGGCGGGGGGTGGGGGCGGGGCGGATCAGTGCGGCTGCAAGGGACAGTGCGGTCACCGCGGCGAGCATCGCCGGTCCGCCGATGAGGAGGAGCAGCCCGCCCAGGAGGGGGCCGATGAGCATGGCACCTTGTTCGATGCCCATCTGCCATGTCTGGACTCGGTGGGCTTGGGGGCCGGCGCGGCGGCTGAGGTCGGCGCTGGTGGTCTCGATGCCGAGGAAGGAGAGTTCGGCGAGTCCTCCGCAGGAGGCACCGAGCAGCAGGACGGTGGTGATGGCTGTCCAGCCTTCGGGCGGGAGTGCTGCCAGGGCGGGGACGGCCAGTGCGGTGAGCAGGGTGCGGGCCGCGTTGGCCGTGCGGAAGACGCGGGCGGCTCCGTACCGGTCGACCAGGGTGCCGCCGCTTGCGAGGGCGCCCAGGCGCGGGATCCACTCGGCGGCGAAGACGAGCCCTGTCAGGAGGGTTGACCCGGTCGAGGTCAGTACGAGCAGGGGCAGGGCGTAGGTGATGACTGCGGTGGACAGTGCGTCGCACCCGCGCAGGACGTTGGTGCGGGCGAGGCGGTTCGGGTGGGGTGGGGTGGGGTCGGGGTCGCTCTTCGGCCGAAGCAATATGGGGGCTTGTTCGTGCGCTTCGGCCGAAGGCGTCATGGTTTCCTTTTTCGTCACCGGAGGGGGCCTGGGGCACGGGGCCCGTGCCCCAGGGCGGGGTGTCAGCGGGTCTTGGCCCGGCGGCGTGTTCCGGCCCAGATGGCGCCGCCTCCGGCGGCGGTGAGGGCGGCGGCCATGGCGATGAGCCAGGGGGTGCTGGCGGCGCCGGTGTGGGCGAGCTCCGCGGTGGGGGCGGGAGGCTGGGGGGCCGCGGCGGGGGGCTTGGGCGGGGTGGCCGGGGGCGGGGTCGTGGGGGTGGGGGTCTTGCTGTCCTTGAGGGTGAGGGTTACCTGGGCGGCAGGCCTGGCGGTGAAGCGCTGGGCTGCGGCATCGGCCTGGTATCCGGCGGGCGGGCGGGTTTCGCTGGCCCAGTAGTCGGTGCCGTTCTTGACCAGGACGTCGAGCTTGAGCTTGGCGGTGCCGTCCTTGCCGGTGGTCAGCCGGGCGATCTCCTTGCCCCGGGTGTGCCGGCTGCCGGTGAAGGTGTCGGCGTTGATCGTGATGACGGCCCCGGCCAGCGGTGCACCGGTGGCCTTGTCGACCTTCTTCACCACGAGTTCGCTCTTGTGGAACGGGTCGACGATGGTGATCGGGTTGGCGGCCGCGGTCTTGCCCTCGGTGATGGTGATGGTCTGGTCGGGCACCTTCTCGTGCAGACGGCTGCCGGTGTCCGTCTCGCGGAGCCGGTAGATGCCCGGGGCCAGGTTCTCGAAGGCCAGCGTGCCGTCGGCGCCGGTGGTGCCCTGGGCGACGGTTTTGCCGCTGCGGGGGTCGATGAGCTGGAAGGAGGCACCGGCCAGGCGGTCGCCGCCGGGGTCCTTCTTGTGGATGGTCACGCCGCCGGGAGCGGCGGTGACCGTGATGTCGGTGCCAGCCTTGGCGGTGGTGGTGTCGCCGGCCAGCAGCATCCGCTGGGCGGTGCTCTTGCGGGGGTGGAGGATCTTCAGCTGCGTACCGGGCAGGCCTGTGGCCTTGGCGCGGACGGTGGTGGTGCCCTTGTGGCCGGTGGTGAACTCCCAGGCGGCTTTGCCGTCCTGGCCGGTGGTGACCTGCCCGCTCTCCCCGTCCTGGCCCGACTCGGTGAGCACGACGTTGACTCCGGGCACCTTGGCGCCCGAGAGCTGGGCGGTGACCGAGACGGTGACCGACGTCTTCGTCCCGGCCGGTGTCTGTCTCACCTTCGGGGTGAGGGTCAGCCGGTAGGGGCCCGCGTACTTCTTCGCCTCGGTCAGGTAGCCCAGCGCCAGGGTCCGCGCGGACGGGGAGACGCCCGGGTAGCTCAGGCGCTGCTTGCCGCGTTCCCCGTCGATGCCGTAGGTGCCGCCTGCCAGCCACTCGTAGACGGCCGCGTCGACGGCGGCGGCCTGGGCCGCGTTGCGGGTCTGGCCGTACTTGCCCACGAGGTAGGAGGTGTAGGCGAGATGAGCGTCGGGGACACGGCGGCCGGTGGCCGAGGAGGTCCACTGGTCGACGGTGACCGGGCCGGTGTAGCCGCCCGCTTCGTCGGGCCCCTTGCGTTCGGGATCCCCGCAGTACGTTTCGTAGTTGCCGTACACCGTCATGCCGGGCGGCCCGTACGCGCCGATGTG
The DNA here is from genome assembly GCF_042891445.1 of Streptomyces sp. NPDC001890. Lineage (NCBI taxonomy): Bacteria > Bacillati > Actinomycetota > Actinomycetes > Kitasatosporales > Streptomycetaceae > Streptomyces > Streptomyces sp. NPDC001890. The sequence continues at coordinate 91,894 of NZ_JBIATE010000025.1, forward strand.
GGAGGTGGCGGCGTGGCCGTCGCTGTCGGGGATCGTGTAGCCGGGGCCGTACTTGTCCGCCTGTCCCGAGGCCGCGTGGGCGGGTGCCCAGGCAAGGGTGCCGGCCGCCGTGGCGGCGATGACGACGGCCGCGGCCAGACGCGAAGGGGTGCGGACGAAAAGTGCGTGCATGGAGGGGTGATCTCCTTGGTCGGAAAAGGGGGGGTGGTGCGGGCCGGGAGACGGCGTCATCCGCCGGGCTGTGTGGACACGCCGGAGGGCTCCCGCCGTCCGGGAGCCCTCCGGGATCTACGGGGGCGGGCAGGTGGACGCGTCCGCCGGGCTGGCGGCGGACGCGGACGGGGCGGCGCCGACGGCACTCGCGGCAAGCACGGTGCGGCGGAGTACGGACCGGGTCGGCACAGCGGGCTCCTCGTGATCAGCGGGTGTGCCAGGGAGTGTGCAAGCGGGCGACGGCCCGCAGCCGGTGTTCCGTCCCGGGGTTCCAGGGCCCGGCACGGCGACCGTGCAGGACGTTCCGGAAGGTGGGAACAGTGCTTTGTGCTCTGCTTGTGCTCACGCGGCAGCAGGTGCGGATGCGGGCGTGGGCCGGGCCCCGAGCAGGAGTGCGCACAGGGCTGCGGCCATCAGCGGGACGGCGAAGTGACCGCCGAGCGGACCGGCCAGGGCGGTGCCTGCGGCCAGTCCCAGCCGGATCGCGCTGGATATCCAGCCGACCGCTTCGGTCGACGTTCCCGGCGGCGCGAGCGAGGTGAAGGTCAGGCTGGCCACGGTCAGCAGGGGAACGATCAAAGCCCCTGGCAGCATCGACAGAGCGAGGACCGCCGGGGCCGGGAGCGGGGCGAGCAGAGGGATCCAGCTGACCGTGAACGCGGCGCCCAGCAGCAGGAGATGGCGGGGGCGGGGGGCGGCCCGGGGCTGGAAGCGGACGAACAGCACGCCGCCGGCCAGTCCCGCTGCGGAGAACATCGCGGGCAGCGCACCCGCCAGCCAGGACGCGTTCTGCTCCTCGGCCACGGCGATCCCGGCGACGTCGAGCGAGCCGATCGTGGCGCCGAGGAAGACCAGGGAGACCAGCAGGGGCCGCATGGCGGGCGGGCGCAGCATGCCGGGCCTGCCGTGGCGGCGGGGTACGGCCCGCCAGGTGCGGGCGGGTCGTGTGGTGGCGAAAGCGAGGGAGCCGGCCCAGGTGACGGCGGCCGCCAGGGCGAGGGCCGCGGCCGGGGAGAGCCAGGTGGCCATCGCGATGGACAGGGCGGGACCGGTGACGTAGACGATCTGCTGGGTGGAGGAGTCCAGGGTGCAGGCGGTACGCACGTGCGCGGCGTCGGGCAGCAGGGTATTCCACAGTGATCTCAGCCCGCCCTCCAGCGGGGGGCATCCGGCTCCGGCCAGGACGACGCACACGGCGGTGAGCGGTAGGTGGGAGGTGCCCGCGAGGGCGAGGGTGCTCAGTGCGGTGACGACCAGGGCGGCTCCCAGGTGGCAGGGCAGGGGCAGGCCTCGCAGGTCGGCCAGCCGTCCCAGCAGCGGTAGTCCGAGTGCCGGGGCGATGCCGTAGAGCGCGGCCAGGAGACTGGCGGTCGCCAGGGAGTGGCCGTCCGCCTGCGCCGCCAGGATCAGGGCGACGGGCACCATGCCCAGCGACAGGCGGCCGGTCACCGAGGAGATCAACAGGCGGCTGCAATAGCGGTGGCGCAGCACGTCGTGGAAGGTCGGGGGGGTGCGCGGGGGCGCCGGGCCGTCGGCCGTTGCGAGCAGGGGGGACGGCTGCGGTGGGCCCGGAATCGCCCTCGGCGCCGGGGTGGGGCGGGGGATGTCGCGGACCTGCGCGTGTGCCATCGCTGCCTCTGCAAGGGGTGTGGGAGCGGAGAGAGAAAAGGGGCCGCCGCCCGTACACCGTGGC
>NZ_JBIATE010000026.1:0-90032 GCF_042891445.1 Streptomyces sp. NPDC001890
CTGACCGGCTACCGCCGACTCAACCACCGCTACGAACGCCACCCCCGCAACTACCTGGCCTTCCTAGGCCTCGCCGCCACCCTCTGCTGCTACAAGCGACTGGTCCGACTCACCACATAGGACACGGTCTAAGAACGCAAGCCCGAGCAATTCCTCGCCTTCGCCGACATCGCCGCCACGCTCATCTGCCACCGCCGCCTCGCCAAGAAGGCCACTCTCAATCCCACCAAAACCGCCACTCGCGACGCTGCATGAGCTCCTCGTGGTACGTGGACCAGTCCAGGTCTGGGTCCTCGTAGAAGACGTCCGGGCAGGCGAGGTAGTGCTCCGCGGCAAGGACACGGGCCTGGCGGGCGTCCATCGGCGGAGCAGCAACCGAGAGATACAGGCTTCCGTGTCCAAAACCCACGACACGGACACCAAACCGGTGCTCCCAGGAGCGCAGCACTGCCGACAGTTCCTGCGCTGTCATGTGATTCGTCATGCCCCGCCAGCTGAGGGCAGCGGGGGCATCAGCGCCCCGCGCGACCTGGACGAGTGCGAGACACCGGGCTCGGCCGTCGCGGGCGACAGAAGCCGCCACTTCCCCCGCGCACACGTCAGCGTCCGTCGCCACGGCGGCAGGCGTCGCGAGACCGGGCCACTCCTTGAAAGGCGGCCACGAGTCGTCCGTCCACTTGCTCCGGAAGTACGATTCGGCATCGGCGTCGGCCCCGTAGCCCCCGCCTGCGGGCTCGAACGAGCCGTCGGGGTATTCGAGCAACAGCGGGTACAGGCCGGTCTCACAACGACGCGCGTGCAATCGCTTCCACCAGTCAGCCGCGCCCGCGACCGGGCCGTCGCTCATCCACACCACCGGATGCGGATGATGACACGGCCCTATCAGCCTGCCAGATGGCAAGTCGTCCAGCAGCTGTCTGAGAACTTCACTCAAAGACCCGGTCACGACCAGAATCTACGCGACACCTCTGACAGCCATCAGAAACGATGTCTTGAGAAAGGCAGCATGTGATGGGTGATGAGGTTCTGCCGCAGTTCAGTTCTTGGCTTGGTGACGGCCCGAACGAGCCGGTCACTCCTGGCCAGGTGACCGCAGCGCTTGGCGATGAACGCCTGGCCGGGCTTGCCCAGGCGAGTGAGCTGGACCGGAGCACGGTCGCTGAGACGCTGGCGAAGAAGTTTCCGACGTTCGTCGACTCCGCCTCGCCCGACGGACGAATCGATCAGGGCCTCGTTCAGTCCCACTCAGCGTCCCTCGATCTGGGCGAGCTCGACCTTCTCAGCCAGACTCTGGACGGCTTCAACGACTGGCTCCTCCAGCAGGATGGCCCGGCCCTGTAACCAGCCGCGGAGATCATGCCAGCTGCCCCCGTCCGGGCAACTGCCCGGACGGGGGCAGCGCATCGGGGATCGTCTCCCATGTGGAAGGACTCAGGCGCCGCGCCCCACCCGTCCGTCCGGGAGCTGCCGCAGCGGATCGGTCGAGCGTGATGTAGAGCCGCCACGGCGTCCTTGCGGGCGCCGGGCCGGCTGCCGCACTGATCCACTGATTCACGGCGGGTCACGAGTCGAGGGCAGTCGCGGCTCGGCGGTCTGCGAGCAGGTCGAGGTAGCGCTTGCGCTGGGCCTCGTCCGTCGCCACCTCCACACCGACGTGGGCGAGGGCGATCGCGGCGTCGACCACGGCGCGGTCTGCGCCCGGCGAGTCGCCGTACCGGGCGAAGAGTGCTGTGTGGTGGTGAGCGCCTTCGGTGTCGTAGCCGATGGTCGGGTGGAGTGCGGGCAGGAGGTGGGAGACGTTTCCCATGTCGGTGGAGGCCATGACTTCGCCCCGGCGGTCCACGGGTTCACGGCCCAGGGCCCGGGCCGCGCGGGTGTAGGCGTCGGTGAGGAAGTCGTCTTGTCGTAGGTCGGCGAAGTCAAATCCGTGCGGGGTGAGTTCCAGCTCGGCGCCGGTGGCCAGGGCGGCCGCCTCCAGGCAGGCCCGTATCCGGCGGCGGGCGTGGGCGAGGTCCTCGGTGGTGCGGGTGCGCAGTTCGTAGCGGGCCCGGGCCGTGTCGGGGATGACGTTGACCGCTCGGCCGGCTTCGAAGACGACGTCGTGAACCAGGGTGCCCGGCGGCAATTGCTGGCGCAGCAGTCCCACGGCGGTGTGGGCGAGGGTGATCGCGTCCAGGGCGTTGACGCCTTCCCAGGGGGCGAGCGCGGCGTGGGCCGGCTTGCCCCGGTAGACGACGTCCCAGGCGCCGATGGCCAGAGAGGAGGCGCCGACGGAGTCTTCGGGCGCGGCGTGGGCCATGAACGCGACGGCCACGTCGTCGAAGACACCCGCCTCGATCAGCAGCGCTTTGCCGCCGATGTCCTCCTCGGCGGGCGTGCCGATGAGTTTCACGGTGATCCCGACGAGGTCGGCGACTGCGGCGAGGCCGAGGGCGGCTCCGGCCGAGGCGGCTCCGTTGACGTTGTGGCCGCAGGCATGTCCGATGCCGGGCAGCGCGTCGTACTCCGCGCACAGGGCCACCACCAGGTCGCCGGTTCCGTAGGTGGCGACGAAGGCGGTCGGCAGGTCCGCCACTGCGTAGGTGACATCGAAGCCGGCTTCCTCGGCGATGCGTGCGATCTTCGCCGCCGACTTGTGCTCCTGCATGGCCGTCTCGGGTTCGGCGTGCAGGCTGTGGCTCAGCGCGACGAGCGTTTGTTCGCGGTCGCGTACGAAGTCGGCGGCGACGGCGAGCGCGTGGTCCCGCGTCGGCGTGATCGGGTCGGTCATGCTGCCCTCCCGACGTGGGCGACGCGTGCTTCGGGCCCGGGCGCCGAGGACGGGTTACGGAAGAGCATGCCGACCGCGGCTCCGGCGAGCGCCACGACGGCACAAACGGCCCACGCCCACTGGTATCCCGCACCGGTGACGGCGCCCTGGGAGGTGGTGTGGCCGGCCCACAGGGCGCCGATCACTGCCGCGCCGATGGCCGCTCCGAGCGACAGCGCCATCTCGTTGACGCCGACGGACAACGCGGTCTCGGCCTCGCCGACCACCTCGACCGACAGGGACCGGGTGGCGGCTTCGAACATGCCGGTGGACAGGCCCACGATCAGCGCACCCACCAGGTACTGCGGCAGCGAGGAGTGGAAGAGGCACAGGCTCAGGAATCCGAGGGCGCCGGCGCATCCGCCGACCGCGAGCACGGCGCGGTCGCCTATCGCCCGGGCCAGCCGGGGCGTCAGGGTGGATCCGGCGAAGCCGACGGCGACCATGGCGAGGGACACCAGGGAGATGGCCCGGGCACCGAGTCCGAGCCCGCCGCCGTCCGGTTCCGTGCCGAGATACACGGCGTTGGCGCCGAGGAAGCCGATGGCGCCGAAGGCGATGCAGAACGTGTGCGCGCTGACCGCCGCAAGACGGGGGTTGCGCAGCATGCGGATGTCCACCAGCGGATGCGAGGAGCGCCGTTCGACCTGCACCCAGACGGCCAGCAGCACGAGTGCCCCAACGATCGTGAGCAGCGAGGACGCCGACGTCCAGCCCCAGGACCCGCCTTCGGTGAGCACCAGGATCAGGGCGCCGAGCCCGACGGTCAGCAGCAGAGCGGCGAGCGAATTGAACCGGCCCGCGCGAGGGGCGGTGCTCGTCGGCAGGGCGACAGCGGCAGCGACGGCGAGGGCGCAGAAGGGGACCGCCGTCCACAGCCCGGCGAGGGCGTGCTCGTCGCTGAGCGTTCCGGCCACGAAGCCGCCGGTGCCGATGGACAGGAGCAACGCGCCGACCAGAACCGACATGCCGACACGGCCGTGTTCGGGCGAGCGGGACCGCAGGATGCCCGCCAGCAGTGGGAAGAAGCCGACCACCGCGCTCTGGAGCACCATGCCGACCGCGAGCGTGGTGGCGGTGGGCCGGGCTGCGATGAGCAGCGATCCGACGGCGACCATGGTGACGGCGATCAGCAGCAGTCGCCGGTGGCCCCACATATCGCCCCAGCGCGAGAGCAGCGGGGTCAGTACGGCGAAGGCGACCTGCGACAGCAGGTACAGGTTGTTCTGGCCCACGCCGCCGATGCCGACATGGGCGCCCACGACGGGCAGCAGCGGGGTCAGATACCCCTGGACGACACCGCTGCAGACCACGATGAGGATCATCGTCGCGATCAGTCCACGGCCTCGGCTGATGGAGTTCGTCACGGTCTCACCTTCTTTCCCTTGGCTGGAATACGACGTGGTGGCTAGAGTGCGACCGGAGAGCCAACGGGACGGGAAAACGACGGAAACCGTCACTTCGAGAGGACTTGCTGTTGGATTCAGACATCGTGAGCGAGCTCGATCTTGCTCTCGTGCACGCGCTGCAGGTTCGCCCCCGGGCGCCATGGACGGATCTGGCGCCTCTGCTGGGTGTCACCCCGGTGACACTGGCCCGCCGCTGGGAACGGCTCACCACGCAGGGGCTGGCCTGGGTGACGGCGGTGCCAGGGCCGTCGTTCTCCTACGGCGGCTGCACGGCCTTCGTCTTCGTCCGGTGCGCTCCGGCGGCCAGGCAGCGCCTGGCCGGGCAGGTGGCGCGACTGCGGGAGGCGGCGACCGTCGAACTGGTCGCTGCGGGAGCCGCCGATCTCCTGGTGGACGTACTGACACCGGACCTCGCGGGCATGCACCGGTTCGTGAGTGAGGACCTGGCCGCCCTGCCCGACGTCCTCGACATGGAATGCGTGTTCGCCACCTCCCTCTACGCAGAAGGCTCCCGGTGGCGACTGGGGTCGCTCGACGCGTCCCAGCTCTCCCTGCTGGGAAGGACCGGCACCGCGGACGGACCGGGGGGCGCCGTCTTCGATCCGGGCCCACTGGACCACGTGCTCCTCGACGCGCTGGTGCGGGACGGGCGCACCCGGCTCGCGGAGCTGGCCGCTCTCACCGGGAGCAGCGCCGCCACCGTCCGCCGGCGGCTCGGCCGGCTCACCGCGAGCGGAATCGTGGCGTTCCGCTGCGACATGGCACCCGCCGTGTCAGGACTGCCGGTGTCCGTCACCTTCCGCGGCCGGGCCGCAGCGAGCGACGTGAACCGGCTGCACCGCACCCTCGCCACACTGCCCGAGTGCCGCTTGCTGGCCGCCGTCACCGGTTCCGCCAACGTGCTCGCCACCTACTGGCTCCGCGACGTCGGCTCGGTCCAGCAGCGCGAGACCTCGGTCTGCGCCCAACTGCCCAGCCTCGACGTCACCGACCGCGTCCTCGGCATGCACACCGTGAAGAGAATGGGGCATCTGCTGGACGGAGAGGGACGACGGGTGGAGATCTGCCCGATCCGGCCGTGGTGAGGCGGTCCGGCCCCGCCGACCCGGCGGGTCGACTCCCCTACTTTCCACGCCACATGGCTGGCGATGCGGTGGCGTTCCGTCTCGTCGAAAGCGTCGCCGGGGAAGGTGACGGGGACCCCGGCAATCGGGTATGCGTGGTGATCCAGCACGAGCGCGGCAATGAACGCCAGGCCGAGGCGACCTCGCCCTCCTCCGCCGCGTAATCCCTGCGTCGCGCCCGGGCCAGCAGTCCCCGCAGCGCCATCAGCGAGGCGGGACCGGCGCCGTGCCGCACGACGAAGGCGGTAACATGCGGTGACGCAACGGAGCCCCAGCCACCAGCAGAACCGGAGCGACGACGACGGCACCAACCGACACGGCGAGCCGGACTGCCTGAATCCTGATGGCGCTCTCTATCCGCATCGCTCCAGTCTGCCGATCAGAAGAGACTCGTCCACCGCTCTCACGGAATGTGTGCCAGAACCGACTCGGGTTCTGGTCCACTTCTTACTTCTTGTGGTCGCGTACGCAGCGTGAGTACCGATCTTCGTGTGATGGCGGTTGAGGTCGCCCGAAAATCGCCCGGCCGGAAGGCGGTGTGGTCGACAGTGCTGCGCTGTGAACGAAGTACAGCCGCAGCTGGATGAGCTGTTCAAACAGACTCTCGGCTGGGCCTGCCCAAAGATCCGCGCCCTGGAAGCGGCCGACTGGTGGACCTGGCTCACCCTCGCCGCCTACACCCGACTCCATCTCGCCCGCCCGTTGGCAGCCGATCTCCGAAGGCCATGGAAGAAACCGAGGGTGAGGCCGGCGCGGGAGCACGCGCCAGGGTGCGCTCGGTGCCGGCCGTGTGTCATCCGAGGAGGTGGAGCGGTTTGCGCGCCCGAGCCCTGTTCAGGGCTGGTTGCGGAGTTTCTTCTTGTCGATCTTGCCAAGGGCGGTGAGGGGCAGCGAATCGGCGAGATGGAGCAGTTTCGGGGCCCAGAGTGCGCCCTTGCGGGCGCGGACGTGGTTCGTCAGATCGGCTGGGGTGGCCTGCTGTCCGGGGCGCAGGACCACGGTGGCTGTGACGGCTTCGCCCCAGTGCGGGTCGGGTGTGCCGTAGACGGCGCTGGTGGCGACGGCCGGGTGTGTGGCGAGGGCGTCCTCGACTTCGCGCGGGTAGATGTTGAATCCGCCGGTGATGATGGTGTCCTTGATCCGGTCGATGATTGTGATCAGGCCGGTGTCGTCCCGGCGGGCGACATCGCCGGTGTGCAGCCAGCCTCCGTCGAGCACGATTGCGGTTTGTTCGGGCTTGTTCCAGTAGCCGTCCATCACGAGCGGTCCTCGGACGCACAGCTCGCCGGGCTCGCCTGCCGGTACGTGCCGGCCGTGCGGGTCGAGCAGGGCGATCTCCACGCCGGGCATCGGCCGACCGCAGCTGCCCAGGACGTGCGGGTCGTCGCGGTGCTGGGCCGGGTCCAGGACGGTCAGGGCATTGGGGGCCTCGGCCTGGCCGTAGTGCTGGCTGAGCACGGGGCCGAGGAGCCGGTGCGCCTGGGCGAGCCGGGCGGGGTCGGCGGGTGCGGCACCGTAGAGGACCCAGTTCAGCCCCGACAGGTCGGCTGCGGGGAGTCGAGGGTGGTCGAGCAGGGCGTACAGCATCGTGGGGACGACGAACGTGGCGCTCACGCCGTCGCGTTCGATCGCGTCGATGACGCGGTCCGGGTCGAAGGAGGGGTGGAGCTCGAAGCCGGCGCCGTGGAGCAGGCCGGGGGCGACCAGGAGCCCGGCCGCGTGCGACATGGGGGTGGTGATCAGGAAGTGGGTGTCCGGCGGCCAGGCCCAGGTGGAGCAGGCCCAGGCGTTGGCGAGCAGTGAGCGGTCGCGCAGCATCACGCCCTTGGGTTCGCCGGTCGTGCCGCCGGTGTAGAAAAGGTAGAGCGCGGGGCCGCGCGGGTCGTTCGGACCGGGGGGTGTGTCGGCGGCGAGGCGGTCGAGTTCGGCGAGGGTGATCGCCTTGGTGCCGTCGGGGCGGGCGCGGGCGGCGAAGCGGGTGTCGTCCACGACCAGGTAGTCGGACGCGCTGTCGCGCAGGACGGTCCGGTCGGTGTCTGCGGTGGCCAGCGGGTGCAGGGCGGTGTAGCGCAGTCCGGCGAGGCAGGCGGCGGCCATGACGGTGAACGCCTGCGGGTTCGGGCCGCACAGCAGGGCGAGCCCGTTGCCGGGCATGAGGCCCAGTCGTCCGAACGCGGCCGCGGTGCGTTCGATCCGTTCCGCGGTCTCACCGTAGGTCCAGGTGTGCTTTGTCCCGTCGTCGCCGGAGAAGCGGAAGGCAGTGCGCTCGGGCCGCCTGCGCAGCGCCGACAGGATCAGGTCCGCGTATCCGGGTGTCATCGGGTCCTCCCCAGGATGGTCACGGCGGCCACCGCCTCCTCGATTCCGTAGAGGCCGCCGCCGTTCTCGGCGATGGCGATGCGCGCGTCGGGGACCTGGCGCTCGCCCGCCCGGCCGCGCAGCTGTGTGACCAGTTCGAAGACCTGCGCCAGTCCGGTGGCGGAAACCGGGTGGCCGCGCGATTCGAGTCCTCCGGACGGGTTCACCGGAACGGTGCCACCGAGCGCGCCGGCGCCCGAGGCCGACCACGGGCCGCCGTCGCCGATCGGGCAGAATCCCAGGTTCTCCACCTGCTGGATCTCGCCGAAGGCAGTGGCGTCATGGACCTCCGCCACGTCGACGTCCTGCGGGCCGATGCCGGCCTTCTCGTAGGCGGCGAGCGCGGCCCGGCGGCCGATGTGCCGCCCGGCGTCGTCCGGCGCCCGGTCGGTGCCCGACAACAGGACACTGCTCAGTACCGCCACGGCCGACTCGTCGCGGATGAAGTCGGCGCGCGTCACGACGACGGCGGCGGCCCCGTCGCTGACCGGCGAGCACATCGGCACCGTCAGTGGCCACGCAACCCGCCGCGCCGTCAGGATCTCCTGCGCGGTGAATGCTCGACGGAAGTGGGCCCGGGGGTTGTGGACGGAGTGGGCGTGGTTCTTCGCCGAGACCGCGGCCAGGTGGGCTTCGGTGGTACCGAAGCGCTGCATGTGGGCGCGGGCCAGGGAGGCATAGATCTCCATGAACACCGATCGGTTGCCGTCCACGGTCAATTCGAGCGGCAGGGAGTCGGTCAGGGCGGTGAGCGCGGCCAGGGTCTCCTCGCGGTGGGCGATGTCCATGGCCCCGTCGAACACCGCCAGCCCCTGGGCGGGATCGGCGCAGACGAGTTTGTCCACGCCGACGGCCAGCGCAACGTCCGACAGGCCCGCCCGTACATGGGCGATCGCCAGCCACAGGGCCGTGGCACCGCCCGCGCAGGCGTTCTCGACATTCACCACGGGTACCCCGGCGAACCCGTGCGGGCGCAGGGCGACCTGGCCGGGGATCATGTGCTGGCCGTCGATAGCCTTCTGGCTGACCGTGGCGTGGAAGACTGCGCCGACGTCGGCCGGGGTGAGTCCGGCGTCGCGCAGTGCCTCGTGTGCGGCCTGGCCGGCGAGGTCGCCGGCTCCGCGGTCGAGGTGGCGGCCGAAGGGGGTGGCGCCGACGCCGAGGATGAGTGCTTCGCGGTTCATGACACCACTCGGTTGCGCAGCACGCCCAGGCCGGAGACTTCGAGTTCCACGGTGTCGCCCGGTTCCAGGTAGCGGCCGTGCTCCAGCCCGCAGCCGGTGGGCACGGTGCCCGAGCACAGGACCTCTCCGGCGTGCAGCCGGGTCGACTGGGAGGCGAAGGCCATCATGTCGGCGAAGGTGTGGTGCATGTCGGCGGATGTGCCGCGGCTGACCTCCTCGCCGTTGATGCGGGCGGTCATCGTGAGCCGGTACGGGTCGCCGAGCTCATCGGCGGTGACGATCCACGGGCCCAGGACGTTCGAGTCGGTGAAGTCCTTGCTCTTGCTCAGGCCCAGCCCGGTGGCGATCTCCTCCAGCTGGGTGTCGCGGGCGCTGAAGTCGTTGAAGATCGTGTAGCCGAAGATGTACGACGGAGCGTCCGCTGCAGAAATGTCCGTGCCGTCGCGGCCCAGCACGCAGGCGAATTCCAACTCGTAGTCCCGCACGGAGGAGTACGCGGGCCAGCGGATGTCGCTGTCGTGGCCGGTCACGGAGAGCCGGTTGGTCACGTAGTACAGCGGGCGTTCGAGCATGATGGCGGGCAGTTCGACCTGGTCGGCCGGGATGCCCTGGATCCGGGAGCGGGCGTTGCGGAAGTGATCCATGAAACTGCCGAAGTCCCGGATCTGCACGGGCCTGGGCAGCGGGGAGAGCCAGCGCACCTCGGATGCGGCGACGACCGCTTCGGGCGGGGCCTGTGCGGCGAGCCGCTCCAGGGTCTGTCGCGCGGGTTCGCCGCCGTCGATGATCGTCTGCATGGTGGTCAGCGCGGGGGCGTGCTCGCCGGTCACCAGGCGGTGGGCGCGGTCGAGCAGCAGCAGGCGCTCGCCCTGATCGAGTACGAGCGCGGTCCGCTCGATGCGGTCGTGCTCCACGGTTGCGAGTTTCATGGTCGGTTCCTCTCCTCAGCAGGGTGCAGGGGTCGGTCTGCGGGGATCGGGGGTCAGACGAAGGCCACGACCCGGGCGGGGGCGGCGCTAGCGCGGGCGATCTTGATCGGGAAGAACGCCACCCGGAACCCTGACGGGGGCAGTGCGGCGAGGTTCGTCAGCTGCTGGACGATGAAGACCTCCCGCTCGCGGCCGGCCCGGTGGCCGTCCCACAGCACGGAGTTGTCGCCGCTGGTGCGGAACTTGCGCGCCATCACGGGGAAGCTCAGGTCCCAGCCCGCGGCGTCGGTGCCCAGGACCTTGGCCCCGAGGTCGGCCAGGAGCAGTGTCGACTCGCGGCTCATGCCCGGGTAGCGGAAGAACTCGGGGTCGGACAGCCCGTACCGCTCCTGGCCGGTGCGCAGCAGGACCGCTCCGCCGGCCGGGACCGGGGCGCCGTTGTCGGCGAGGGCGGACTCCAGCGCCTCCACTGTGATCGGGGCGTCAGGTTCGCACCGGTCGCGCAGGTCCAGCACGAGCGCCTCGCACCACAGCTCGTCCAGGCCGATGTCGGTGATGGTGCGGGCGGGCCTGCCCTCGCAGGTCGAGCCGTAGTGCAGCGGGGCGTCCACGTGGGTGCCGAGGTGGGAGTTGAAGTCGGTGAGCAGTTCCGCACCCCAGCCCTCGCCGTCGGGCAGGTCCTCGACGCTGCAGTGCATGGCGGCGGCGAACTGTTCTCGGCCCTCGCCGGTCGGGTGCGCATAGGCCACGGCCGGCGCGATCACCGGGGCGAGCGGGCGCAGCTGCTCGGGGAGCCGCTCGCGGTCGGCGGGGTCCAGCGTCCTGGTGAGGTCGATCAGTTCCATGACAAAACCTTCCTTAGTTATTGGACGCTCAGCATAGAACTGGACGGATAACATAGCAAGAGCTCACCGGCCCCGGCGCCGCCCGGCCGACGTGACAGAATCGGCCGTGTCAGGCCGCCGCAACATTGGGAAGGACACCGCGTGGGTGCGACCCGCAAGCAGGAGATCTCCGCCGAGACCCAGCGCCGGCTGGTGGCGGCCGCGTGGGAACTCGCCGCCGAGGGCGGGTCCGCCGCGGCATCCGTCCAGGCCGTGGCGGCGCGCTCCGGCATCAGCCGGGGCTCCGTGGCCTGGCACTTCGGCTCGAAGGACGGGCTACTGAAGGCGGTGATCGAGGAAGCGTTCCAATGGGGCACGGACTTCATGCGCGAACGCCTGGCCGTCGCCGGGCCGGACGCCGGAATCGAGGCCCTGATCGAGGCGAACTTCGCCCTGATGTCCCGGCCCGAGGCGCACATCTTCTCGACACTGCTGATCGAGGCGGTGAGCCGCGAGTCGGCCCTGCGCACGACGTACGCCGAGGAGTACGCCAAGATCCGCGGCCTGTACGCCGACCACCTGCGCGCGACCGGTGCGCACGTCACCGACCCGGAGGCCGTCGCGGCGGCGCTGCTCGGCAGCACCCTGGGAATCAACATCCAGCACCGCCTGGACCCGTCCCTGGACCGCCGACGGGCTGTGACCGCGATGACCGGCATCTACAGCGACGCGCTGTCCGGAACCAGACCTGACACCCCGTCCGACACCTGACCCGCACCTGCCTCCGGGATGCGCCGGGCGAGATCGGAAACCAGGCCCGCGCGGCGAGCGCCCGAGGCTCCGGGCGCAACCGCGCGGCTTGTATGGGCGTCTCGCTCCCGAATACCGGTACGGCCGGGGCCTCGGCTGCCGCCGTGTCAGCCCGGCCCGGCTTCGGCCGGCCCCAGCGACGACGCCGCCGTAGTGCACACCCCTGGCCGGCCAGGACCTTGCTGGCGGAGCATGGCCGGTGACCACCTGCCAGGATTGGCAGCACTTCGCCACCACGCCTTCCCGGCTGCCCCTGCCCGGACCCGGAGCGCAGCGACGAGGTTCGCGGATCCGACAGCGGTCCGATGGGAACCCGTCCGCCCACTTGGTGTTTACGGCGCAGAACGAGTGGGTTCGGCCCGGCTGGCCGCATGGGCCCGGTGCTGGCCTCGGAGGTCCGGCCCGTCCGATGCTGCTGGTCGGCGAGTTGCGGACGGCCGGACGCGGGATGCGGTCACACGTGCATGCTCTTTCCGGGGATGGCGTCGATGAGTTCGCGGGTGTACGGGTGGGTGGGGCGGTCGAAGATGGCTTCCGGGGTGCCTTCCTCGACGACACGGCCCTTGCGCATCACCAGGACGTGGTGGGAGACGAGGCGGACCACGTCGAGGTCGTGGCTGATGAACAGGTAGCCGAGGCCCAGTTCGCGCTGAAGGTCGACCATCAGGTCCAGGATCTGCTCCTGCACAAGCACGTCCAGCGCGGAGACCGCCTCGTCCATGACGATCAGGCGGGGCTTGAGCGCGAGGGCGCGGGCGATGGCGACGCGCTGACGCTGGCCGCCGGAGAGTTCGTGGGGGTAGCGGTCGGCCGCGGAGGCGGGCAGGGCAACCTGGTCGAGGAGTTCGACCACCCGTGCCCGGTGGTCGGCGCGGCGGTCGCCGATGCGGTGCACGCGCAGCGGTTCGGCAATGATCCGGTCGATGGTGTGGCGGGGGTCGAGCGAGGCGTAGGGGTTCTGGAAGACCGGCTGGACGGCGCTGCGGAAGGGCAGCAGGCCGCGGCCCTTGAGGCGGGTGATGTCCGAGCCGTCGAAGCGGGCCTCGCCGGTGTCGGACTCCTCCAGGCGGAGCGCGATGCGGGCGGTGGTGGACTTGCCGGATCCGGACTCGCCGACGATGGCCACGGTGCGCCCGGCTTGAACACTGAGGCTGACGCCGTCCACGGCGCGCAAGGGCTCGCGTCGGCCGCGGAGCCTGAACTCCTTGGTGATGTTGCGCAGTTCCAGCACCGGCGGGGGGTCATGGCGGTCCGGGTCGGCGGGCACCGGCTCGATCTTGGGGCGGGCCATGCCGGGGGCCGCCGCAAGGAGCCGCTTGGTGTAGGGGTCCTGCGGGTCGGCGATGACGGTCGTGGACGGTCCGCTCTCGACGAGGCGGCCGTTGTGCATGACGACGATGCGGTCGGCGCGCTCGGCGGCCATGGCCAGGTCGTGGGTGATGAGAAGGACGGCGGTGCCGAGTTCGCGGGTCAGAGCGGCCATCTGGTCGAGCACGACGCGCTGCACGGTGACGTCCAGGGCTGAGGTGGGTTCGTCGGCGATGAGGACGTCGGGGCGGCAGGCGAGGGCCATGGCGATGAGCACGCGCTGGCGCATGCCGCCGGAGAACTCGTGCGGGTACTGCTTGAAGCGGGCCGCGGCATCGGTGATGCCGACCCTTTCGAGGAGCTGGGTGGCTTCCTTGCGGGCGGCCTCGCCCTGGGCACGGCCGTGCACTTCGAGCGCCTCGACGATCTGCGCGCCGACGCTGACGACCGGGTTGAGGTTGGTCATCGGATCCTGCGGCACCATGCCGACGCGGGCTCCGCGCATCTGCCGCATGGCCCGGTCGGAGGCTGCGGTGATGTCGAAGTCGTCCAGGTGTATGGTGCCGCCCGCGATCCGTCCGTTCTCCGCCAGCAGCCGGTTCACGCAGGCGGCCAGGGTGGACTTGCCCGACCCGGAGGCGCCGACCACGGCGACGGTCTCGCCTGCCGCGAGGTCGAGGTTGACCCCTTCGACGGCGGTGAAGTCGCCGCCCGCGGTGCGGAAGACCACGGAGAGGTCGCGGATGCGGAGCTTGGGGTCGGTGCCTGCGTTGTCGGTGCCCGCGGTCCGGGCTGCCTGAGTGGCTTTCATGGTGACTCCTGAGCCTGCGGGGTGGTGCCGTGGCCGGCGGACCGGGACGGTGCGGGGAGCGCGGCCTCCAGGTCGAGGGCCTGGACGATGCCCTGGCGGGCGTCGTGGGCCAGGTCCGCGACGGAGAGGAGGTCGGCGCGGGCGCCGGTGGCGCCGTGCAGCCGGGTGGCGGCCATCGCGACGACCAGGGAGCGGTCGGTCGCGGCGGAGAGGTGGGTGCCGGTGAACCCGTCGTGGCCGATCATGGGGACCGGGCCGTTCGGGGTGCTCAGTTCGAACCGGCGGAAGCCCAGCCCCTGGGAGGGTTCGTCGGGCGAGGCGGCGGCGGTGAACCGGGCTCGTACGGCGGCCGGCACGAATTCCTCGTCCCGGGCGAGCGCGGCCCCGAGCCGGAGCATCTCCTCGACCGGTGCGAAGAGCCCGGCGTGGCCGGCCGCGCCGCCGAGGGCATGGTGGGCGTTGCCGTCGGCAGCGTGGCCACGGACCGCCGTGGTGCGCCAGCCGGTGAAGTCGGCCGGGGTGAAGGGCACGGGATAGGGGACGCCGTCGGCGATCATGGCGTACTCGATCTGGTCGCCGTCGGCGCAGACCACCGCCCGGGTGGGATCGACGGGCCCGTAGCCGGTGCGGGTCAGGCCGAGCGGCGCGGCGACCCACGTCTGGTAGGCCTCGGCGATACCGGTCCCGGTGATGCGCTCGATGAGGCGGCCCAGGAGCTGGAAGCCGACGTCGGAGTAGACGCGCCGCTCGCCTCGGGGGTGGCTCAGCGGCAGGCCCTCGGCGAGGTCGAGGGCCTGCTCACGGTTGGTGGTGGCGCAGTACAGCGGCCACCATGGCGTGAGGCCTCCACGGTGGGCGAGCAAGTCGGCGGCCGTGACGAGATTCTTGTCGCCGCCCCGGAATCCGGTGAGGTGGCGGTGGACGGGCGCGTCGAGGTCGAGCAGCCCGGCCGCCGTCAGTCGCATGGCCAGGGCGGTGGTGCCCGCGATCTTGCTGACCGAGGCCAGGTCGAAGACGGCCGAGGTGGTCAGGTGCTCGCCGGGGGCGGTCCCGGTGGGGAGAGCGGCCCACCCGGCGGCGGCCAGGACGGTGTCGGTGGCGGGGGTGAGCACGCCGAGGCACACCCCGGCGGGCGGGCCCTCGCCCGCACCGCCGCTGCGGCGGATCCCCTCGGCGACGGAGGTGAGGTGCTGCCTCATGCACCGGCCCTTTCCAGGACCAGGATGCGGGGCCGTACCGCCGGGGTGGCCGGGAGGGTCAGGGGCGCGGTGCCGGGTGTGAGGCGGCCCAGGACGCGTTCGGCGTCGGCGCCGGTGCAGCTGGGGACGTTGCCGGGCAGGCCGTGCAGCGTCTTCCAGCCGAGCAGCGCGAAGGCGATGGCCTCCTTGGCGTCGGAGGGGGCGGCGAGGGCGTCCGTGGTGTGGACGCGGACCTGCGGCAGCCGGTCTGTGATGCCTTTGAGAAGGACCGGGTTGCGCACTCCTCCACCGGACACGTAGAGGGCGTCGAGCTTGGCCTCCACGACCGTGCGGGCAACCGTCTCGACGGTCAGCACGGTGAGGGTGGCGACCAGGTCGTTCAGGGCGGGGCGGGCGCCGATGCGGCGCAGCACCTCGTCGACGTACCCGGCGTGGAAGATCTCCTTGCCGGAGCTCTTGGGGGGCGCGAGGTCGTAGTACGGCTCGTCGAGCAGAGCGGCGAGGAGGGGGCGGTCGATCCGGCCGGAGGCGGCGATGAGGCCGTCGCGGTCGAAGCTGTCGGGGTGCGCCGGGTCAGCCGCGACGGCCGCGTCGATGAGGGCGTTGGCCGGGCCGATGTCCCAGGCGACGGGCTCGGCGCCGGGTGCGAGCACCGTGATGTTGGAGATGCCGCCGAGGTTCAGGGCGCCGGCGGCCAGGCCGCGCCCGGTCTTGGCGGCCAGGAGCATACGGTCGAGGGCCGGGACCAGGGGGGCGCCCTGGCCGCCGGCGGCGATGTCGGCGCTGCGCAGGTCGGAGACGACCGGCAGCCCGGTGGCCTCGGCGATCCAGGCGGGCTGTCCGAGCTGGAGGGTGCCCAGCGCGGTGGTGCCTTCCACCCAGTGGTAGACGGTCTGGCCGTGGGTGCACACCACGTCGGCGGGGGCTGCGGCGAGCGCCGTGCGGGCGGCGTCGGCGAAGGCCTGGCCGATCCGGGTGTCCAGGGCGCAGATGTCGGCCGCGGTCACCCGGCCGGGGGGCAGAGCGTCGACGAGGTCGGCGCGGAGCTGCTCCGAGTAGGGCACGGTGTCGTGATGGGTGACGGTTCCGTGCAGGGTGGTGCCGTCCTGCTGGAAGTCCACGACGGCCACGTCGATGCCGTCGTGGGAGGTGCCGGAGATCATGCCCAGTACACGCATCAGTGGTCCTCCAGAATGGCGCCGAGCCGGCCGGCGGCGGCGGTCAGCGCTGCGTTCGCGGTTTCCCGGTCGCAGTCGAGGGCGATCATGGCGATGGCGGTCTTCGCCTTCCAGCCGGCCTCGGCCAGGACCCGGTGCGCGGTGTCTTCGTCGGTGCCGGTGGCGGTGACGACGATCCGGACTGCGCGGTGGCGCAGCTTCTCGTTGGTGGCCTGTACGTCGACCATGAGGCTGCCGTAGGTCTTGCCGAGGCGGACCATGGCGAGCGTGGAGATCATGTTGAGCACCATCTTGGTGGCGGTGCCCGCGCGCAGCCGTGTGGACCCGCGCACGATCTCCTGGCCGATGACGATCTCCAGCGGGTGTTCCACGATTGCGGAGAGCGGGGCGTCTGCGTTGCAGGAGAGGCCCACGGTCAGGCAGCCGTGCTCGGCGGCTCGTCCGACGGCTCCCAGGACGTAGGGCGTACGGCCGCTGGAGGCGATGCCGACGACGGTGTCGAGGGAGCCGACGCCGAGGGCGTCGATGTCGGCGCGGCCCTGTTCCTGGTTGTCCTCGGCCGCTTCGACGGCGTCGGTGATGGCGCGCGAGCCGCCCGCGATGACGCCGACGACCCGGCCGGGGGGCACGCCGAAGGTGGGCGGGATCTCGGAGGCGTCGAGGACGCCGAGGCGCCCGGAGGTGCCCGCGCCGACGTAGATGAGGCGTCCGCCTCCGGCCATGCGGGGGCAGGCCGCGTCGATGACGGCCGTGATGGCGGCGGACTGCCCGCGCACGGCTCCCGCGATCTCCGCGTCGCCGTCGTTCATCAGGTGGACGAGGTCGCTGGTGGGCAGGGCGTCGAGCATGACGCCGATCCCGTCCATGCGCTCGGTGAGCAGGGAGTCGAGGGTGGTGGCGGCCGGTTCGGTGGAGCTCATCGGCGGTCTCCGGATCGAGGGTCGAGGACGTCACGGAGGCCGGCGCTGAGCATGTTGAGGCCGAGGACGAAGACGACCAGGGCGAGACCCGGCCCGGCCAGGAGCCAGGGCGCGATGCTGCTCAGCGCGCGGGCGTCGTAGACCATGACCCCCAGTGACGCCGCGGGGGGCGGGGTGCCGAAACCGAGGAAGCTCAGCGCCGCTTCGGTGAGGATCGCCCAGGACATGGTGAGGGCCACCTGGACGAGGATGATGCTCCGGATGTTCGGCAGGATGTGCTGGAAGAGGGTGGCCGTCCTGCGCTGTCCGAGGGCCGCGGCGGCGGTCACGTAGTCGGCGGAGCGCAGGGTGAGCACCGGGCCGCGGGCGACGCGGATGAAGATCGGCAGGTAGACCACGGCGATGGCCAGGGACACGGTCTGCCAGCTCCGGTCGAGCGTGGCGGCCAGGGCGAGCGCCAGGAGCAGTGACGGGAAGGCGAACAGGATGTTCGTCACCACGCCGATGATCCGGTCGGCCACCCCGCCGAAGAAGCCGGCGAAAACGCCGAGCATGATGCCGAGGACGCCGGAGATGGCGACCGAGACACTCGCGACCAGCAGCGAGCTGCCCAGGCCCGAGGCGACGCGGGCGAACACGTCGCGCCCGAACTGGTCGGTGCCGAGCCAGTGGGAGCCGTTGGGGCTCTGGAGGGCCGCGGCGACGTCCTGGGTGGCCGGGTCGTAGGGGAGCAGGCCGAGCGCGCCCACGCCGACGGTGAGCAGCACGATCAGGGTGAGAACACCGCCGATCAGGCTGGACCGGTTGCGCAGCAGCGCTGTGAACACGTGCTCGCGCTTGGCCGTCTCCTCCACGGGAGCGGGGGCGAGCGTGGTCGTCGTCATCGCGACCACACCCTGGGGTCGACCAGCCGGTAGACGAGGTCGGTCAGCAGGTTGACCAGCACGAACAGAACGGCGATGACCAGCACCGTGCTCTGTACCACGGAGTACTCCTTCTGTCCCATGCCGATGAGGACCTGTCGGCCGATCCCCGGCAGGGAGAAGATCTGTTCCACGACGACGGCTCCGCCCAGCAGGAACCCGAACTGGAGGCCGCTCATCGTCACGATGGGGATCAGGGCGTTGCGCAGCACGTGCCGGGTCTGGAGCAGGCGTTCGGGTACGCCTTTGGCTCGTGCGGTGCGGATGAAGTCCTCGCCGCGGATGTCGAGGATCGCGGTCCGGGTGGTCTGCATGATCGGCGAGGCGATGCTCACCCCCAGGACCAGGGCCGGCAACAGCATCTGCTGGAGGTTGAGCAGCGGGTCCTCGGCGAGCCGCGCGTAGTTCAGTCCGTTGGGGTTCCAGCCGAAGCTGTTGGCCAGCACGGTGGCCAACACCGTGCTGGTGAGGAACACCGGCGCGGACAGCGACAGCAGGCTGAAGGTCTGCGCGGTGGTGTCGCGCAGGGCACCGGGACGGGAGGCGGCGAAGAGACCCGCGGGCACGCCGATCAGGAGGGCCAGCAGGATCGCCAGGACGGCCAGCTCCGCGGTGACGGGCAGGGCCTGCGACGTCAGCTCCGCGACGCTCTGTCCCGCGTTCGAGGAGACACCGAGGTTGCCGGTGAGGACACCGCCGAGCCACGAGAAGAACTGTTCCACCAGGGGCTTGTCCACCCCGTAGTAGGCCTGCAACTGGGCGACCTGTTCCGGGGTGAGCTCGCCGGCGTCGATGCCGTAGGAGGCGGTGATCTGGTCACCAGGCAGCACGCGCAGCAGGACGAACGTCAGGACCGAGACGCCCAGCAGGGTCAGGACGGCCTCCCCGACCCTGCGCAGGACGGGGTGGCCGGCGAGATAGGACAGGGTCCGCATCAGGAAACCTTCGTCTTCCAAAGGCTCTGCAGGCCGGCGTCGGTAATCGCTTCGAAGCCGGTCACCCGGGTGTTCGTGGCGATGTAGCTGCGGCCGCTGTAGAGCCAGATCCAGACCGCGTTGTCCTCCAGCTCCTTGGCGATCTTGCCGTAGATCTCCTTGCGTGCGGCGATGTCGGAGGTCTCGATGCCCTGGGCGAACAGCTTGTCGAGGCTGGCGGAACGGTAGCCGGCCAGCTTGTTGAAGTTGCCGTCCGAGGTGAAGTAGCGGGTGTACGAGGTGGCCGGGTCGCTGCCGGTGCCGTTGAGGGCGATGGCGGCGTCGAAGTCGCCGGCCAGCCAGCGGTCGACGTAGGCGCTGGAGTCCAGGGTCTCGATCTTCATCGTGATGCCGGCCTCAGCGAGCTGGGCCTGGATGTTCTGGGCCTCGTCGGCGGCGCTGGAGTACAGGCCCTGCGGGACGATCGCGGTGAAGGACACCTTGGACTTGCCGGCTGCGGAGAGGTGCTTCTTGGCGGCAGCGAGATCAGGGTCGGGGCAGGGACGGGCGTCCGGCGAGGAGGCGTAGGCGGGGGAGGTGATCGGGCCGACGACCTCGCCCTGGCCGAGGGCAGCGGTCTTGACGACCTGCTCCCGGTCGATGGCGCACTGAACGGCGAGACGCACGTCAGTGTCCTTGAAGACGGCGGCGTCGGCGCGCAGTTGGAGCGCGTGGTAGTCGAGCTGGTCGACATCGGTGACCTTCACCGAGCTGGACGTGGCCGTCTTGGCGGTGACGGAGTCGTCGAAGATCGCCATGTCGACGGTTCCGGAGCGCAGCGCGGAGGCCATGGCGCTCTTGTCCTCGATGATGCGGAACTCAAGGGTGCTCAGCCCGGGGCGCCCGCGGAAGTAGGTGTCGTTGCGCTCAAGCGCGACCGACTGGTTGGCGGTGCGGCTCTTGAAGGCGTACGGGCCGCTGCCGACGGGCTTGGTCTTGAGGGCACTCAGCGGCTTGTCCGACGGCAGGATCGAGCTGTTCACACCGCTCAGGGCGGACAGGATCGAGGAGTTGGGCTTGCTCAGCCTGACGACGACATGGCCGGCGTCCGGAGCGGTGACGGCCTTGATGTCCGCCAGGGAGGTACGCGCGACCGCCTTGGTGTCCGGGTCGAGGATCTTTTCGAGACTGTACTTGACGTCCGCGGAATCCAGCGCCGATCCGTCCGAGAAGGTCACGTTCGGCTTCAGCGTGAAGGTATAGGTGAGCCCGTCGTCGGAGACCTCGGGCAGGTCGGCCAGGCCGGCGGCCGGCGCGAGGCGAGAGTCCTCGTCCAGCAGAGAGCTGTAGACCTGCCCAAGAACCTGGTTGGACTGCACGGCAGTTGCCGTCCACGGCAGCAGTTGGGTGGGGTCCGCGCTGACGCCGAACACCAGCGCCTCGCCGTTAGGGCCTGCACCGGTTCCGCCGGCGCCACCCGAACATGCGGTCGTCGTCATGAGGACCGTCGCTGCGATGCCGCTGGCCAGCACGAACTTGGCAACCGGGGCGTGTGATCTGGGCATTGCTCTCCTCTTACAGATCCGCGGCATCACGTGACTTCTGTGACACCGGACACTGCCGAGCAGCATATTCACAATAATTTTCATGCCAAGTGCCTAGCGTGTAACTTTTTCCCATGACGCTCTTTTCCCAGGCCAGAGCATGGGAGAGTGTGGACATCAGGCGCAGGAGTGCGCCGTGACGGCCACCCCCGCCGGGGAGTCGGCAGCGCCGACGCGCCTGTGCCGATCAGACACCAGAGGAGTCACCATGACGGCCGATGTCCTGGAGAGACTGCGTCAGGCACTCCCCGGCCTGCGACCGGCCGAACGCCGCATCGCCGAACTCGCCCTCGCTACACCTGCGGAAGCATCGGAGATGACCATCACCGCACTCGCCGAACAGTGCGGCACTTCAGCAGCCAGCGTCACCCGGCTCTACCGAGCACTGGACCTGTCGGGCTATCCGGCTTTCCGCATCGCGCTCGCCCGCGCAGCCGCCGACGAGCAACGCAGACGGCTCAGCTTCGGTGTCGAGGATGCCGAGATCAACCCTGATGACGACGCCCTCGCCGTGGCGCGCAAACTGGCGTACCACGAAGCTCGCGCCATCGAAGGTACCGCCGAGGCACTGGACGTCGTGGAGTTGGACCGCGTCGTGGAAGCGATCACCCAGTCACCCGTCGTCGACATCTACGGATCGGGATCGAGCAGCCTGGCCGGTCAGGATCTGCAGCAGAAACTGCGCAGGATCGGCCGCCTGACAAACTGCTGGGTCGACCCGCACCTCGCCATCACCAGCGCGGCCGTGCTGCCCCCAGCCAGTGTCGCCATCGCCTTCTCCCACTCCGGCCGTACCAGCGAGACGATCGCCGCGCTGAGGACCGCAGCGAAAGCAGGCGCGCACACCGTCGCGATCACGAACTTCCAGGACACTCCTCTGGCGGGGCACGCAAGCTCTGTGCTGACCACCGTGTCCCGCGAGACACGGTTCCGCCCCGGCGCGATGGCCAGCAGGATGGCCCAACTCGCCTTGGTCGACATCTTGTTCATCCGGGTCGCCCAGCGCAGTCCCGAAGCGGTCAACCTTTCCCTGAACGCCACCTACGACGCGGTTGCCGCACGGCACGACCGCTGACGCCTGTCCGACGCTGCCGCCGGACCTCACCCCGACGAGAACGCCCCGCCACCCGCGCGGCCAGTGCCCACCGCATCCGGTGAGGCACCTCGCCCTGGTGGTCGAACTCGGCGACGGCCGGCAGCCGCACCGCTGCCCAGTGGTAGATGCGGGGTCCCTTCGCGCCGTCGCCGCATGAGATCTTCTCCCACGCCTCGTCCGGGGCCTGTGCGAACAGAACATCGATCCGTGAACAGCCCACGCTGAATGGAGATTTGGGGACGGCCAGCACGTAGCCGACGCCCGACTGTTCCAGCAGCCGGCGGAAGCGGTTGTCCTGACCATAGGCGGAATCCCACTTCGCACCGGCAAGGAGGTGCTGCAGGCCGTCGGGGGTGGCGTGACCGGCCTGTTCGGCCAGCTGCCAGCTGTTCTTGCGGGCCACCGGGGCGAGTAGCCCGCGTACGTGGTCACGCATGCGGCGGCGAAGCGCCACACGGCCGAAATGATGGCCGATGGTCAGGAAGAGATCGTCCAGTTCCAGGTCCCACTGCGCGGTGGCAGACTCGGTGAACACCCTTGGAGGCTGCCCCGCCGCTGTCACTACCTGCGGCGTTGTCGCACGATCGAGGGGCGATCGCCGTGAGACCGCCCCCGCACGACCGATGTCCCGCTACACTCCCGCCACCCGGCGAAAGACCATCTCAGGCAGCGAAATCCTGCTGGAGTACTGGACGCACGGCCGGCCACGGGTTGGTCTACGGCCTGGCATCAGCGACCGGCGGCGCCATCGTGACCTGGATCGCCTGGTTGAGCCAGCGATGGCAATCGGGCCCGCCGCCACGAGCGGCGGGCCTTTTGTTAGTCGTTTGGGCACCGCTGACCTGCATGGACTGGATTGAGTGAGACGCATGGACGGCGGTACGCCGTCAGCGGGGGAACGCACCGCCCTGGCGATGGCGGCGCAGTATCCCCGCCTGTGCGGCGCCTGATCTTGGAGAGCGCGGTCGGCCTGATGCCCTGGCCTGAGCGGCGTACCCGACTCGCGGCGGACGTCGCTTTCACGGCTGTGACCGAACGTGCGACGTGGGCGATGATGCGTGCGCTGCTGCGCACCGCCCCGGACACGGCGCTGCGGTTGCTCATGGGCGACCTGCCCTCCCGGCCCGCCGGCGAGGTGGTGGCGGGGCTGTCCGACGCGGATCGCGACACTCTGGTGGGGCTGTTTGCGCGTACGCGTTCTGGCCATGGTTTCCGCAACGACGTCCGTCGCTTCGCCGACCAGATGGCCCGGCCACGTCAACCCGCCCTGGTGATCGGCGCCCGAAACGATGCTGCCGTGCCGTTCGCGCACGCCGAGGCGCTTGCCGCCGCGCTGCCCGCGGCCGAGTTGGTGGAGAGCGCGGCCGACAGTCACTTCGTGTGGTTCGGTTCCGGCTGGCCCGCGATCGCCGAGCGGATTCGCGGCTTCGTCGTCGCGCCCGTGGAAGGGGCGGTGTCCGGCGTCCTGCCAGTCCAAAGGTTCTTGACGGCTTCCTCATAGGTTCTTCATCACCCCGCGCCTACCTTCGCAGCCTGCCGTCGGGCGTCGGGCCAGGCGGCTGGAATGCTGTGGGGAGCCAGATTGATGGGCGTACGACGGTGGGGGCGAAGCTCGCTCGTTGCGGTGGCTTTGCTGATGGCCGTGGCCGGATGTTCCGATACCGGCGGGGGCGGGGCTGACGAAGTCGCCAACGTGTCGGGGGGTAAGCCCTCCGCCAAGAGCACCACCGAGCAGGTCGAGTCGGAGCTCGCCGAATACATCGACGGCATGCGCGCGTGGGTCGGCTGCATGCGCGAGGCGGGAGTCGATCTGCCCGACCCTGACGCCAAGGGCAACGTCAAGATCGACATCCCCGCCACGCAGTGGAAGCGCGAGCCGAAGTATCTGCGTGCTCAGGAGAAGTGCGCCGACAAGCAACCCTCCCTGTCGGACAGCCTTGAGAAGGCACAGCAGCCCGAGCTGACCAAAGAGGAGAAGGCCAAGCGCCACGAGTACGCCACCTGCATGCAGGACAACGGCGCCCCCGACTTCCCCGACGTGGGAGAGGACGGCTACTTCGTCGACGAGAACTGGGACTCCACCTCCGCCGGCGCCAAGAGCGCCGGCCGTACGTGCGACAAGTCGGTGTACGGCGTCGACCACTCCACCGTCGCCCCGAAGGGCTGAGCCGACGTGGAGAAGGTGAAGCGCAGGCGAGGCCCCCTCTACGTGAGCGTGGGAATAGTTCTCGTCGTTGCCGTCAGCGGAGCCGGGGCGCTCGGGCTCGGCGGGGGCGGCGGTGACGAGGACCAAGCCGCGGCGCGGCAGCGCACGGGAAAGGAGGTGGCCGTGACCCGGACCACCCTCAGAGAACAGGCCGAGCTGGAGGGGGAACTGGGCTACGGGCGCGAGGTGCCCTTCCTGGTGAAGGCCTCCGGGACGGTGACCTGGCTGCCCGAGACCAGGGCGAAGATCAAGCGGGGGGAAGTCGTTCTGCGAGTCGACGACCGACCCGTGGTGCTGCTGTACGGTGCACTCCCCGTCTATCGGGAGCTCGGCCTCCCCGAAAGGGACACCGAGGACTCGGGAGAGGGGAACGCCGACGGCGGCGAAAACAAAGACGCCGACGGCGGCACTGGCAGCGGCGGCAACGCCGACGGTGCCGCCACTGCAAGCCCGATGCGCGGCATGGACGTCAAGCAGTTCGAGTCCAACCTCTCTGCGCTCGGCTACACCGGCTTCACCGTGGACGACACCTACTCCGACCGCACCGCCGATGCCGTCAAGCAGTGGCAGAAGGACCTCGGCCTCCCGCAGACGGGGCGGGTGGCCACCGGTGACATCGTCTACGCCCCCGGCGCCGTCCGCATCGCCGGTAGCAACGTGCGGGTCGGTGCGGAGGCCACGGGCACCCCGCTCGGCTATACCAGCACCCGGCGCATGGTCACCGTTGCCGCCTCCGCCGCCGAGACAGGCTGGGCGACCCGGGGCACATCGGTGGACGTGGAGCTGCCCGACGGGCGCAAGGTGCGCGGCGAGGTCGGTGCAGTGGGCAAGGACGCCACAGGAGGAGACGGCAAGGAGGAAGGCGGCGACAGCGAGGAGGGCGGGAGCGATGCGAAGGTCTCCGTCACCATCACCTTCGACGAACAGACCGGGCTCGGCCGGTTGCAGACCGGCCCCGTGACCATCCGGTACGTCATGAAGGAGCGCAAGAACGTTCTCACCGTTCCCGTGGCCGCCCTGGTCGCGCTCGCGGAGGGCGGGTACGGGCTGGAGCGGGCTGAGGGGGGCCGCTTCATCGCCGTGAAAACCGGGCTCTTCGCCGACGGCAGGGTCGAGGTCAGTGGGTCCGCCGTGCGTGAGGGCCTGAAGGTGAGGATCCCGGAGTGAGACACCTGCACCACCAGTGCGGCACGGATGCCGGGGCCGTATCACCAGTCCAGCCCCACCAGGCGTGCCCTCCCATCGTCGGCTTCGAATCCGTCACCAAGACCTACCCCGGTCGCGTCACCGCCCTCGACCACACCGACCTGGCCATCTTCTATGGCGAACTCGTCTGCGTCGTCGGTCACTCCGGCTCCGGAAAGTCCACCATGCTCCACCTCATGGGTGCCCTCGACCGCCCCTCCAGCGGCCGGGTCACGGTCGCCGGCTACGCGATCGACCAGCTCACCGATCGTGAAGTGTCCGCGCTGCGCGCGCAGTACATCGGCTTCGTCTTCCAGCAGTTCCACCTCGCCGTCGGCGTACCCGTGCTGGACACCGTGGCAGACGGACTGCTGTATGCCGGCGTGCCGCTGAAGGAAAGGCGGCGCAGAGCAGAGGAGGCCCTGGTCCGGGTCGGACTGGCGCACCGGCTGGACCATCTGCCGCACCAGCTCTCCGGCGGCGAGCGCCAGCGCGCCGCCGTGGCCCGCGCTGTGGTCGGCGAACCGGCGCTGCTGCTCGCCGACGAGCCCACCGGCAACCTCGACTCCGCGTCCGGAACCGCCGTGCTCCAACTGCTCCACGATCTGCACGCCGCCGGCACCACAGTGGTCGTCATCACCCATGACCACGAGATGGCCCAGGCCTTCGACAGGCGGGTGGAGTTGCGTGACGGCCGCATCGTGGGCGACGCGAGCGCTCCCCGCACAGCACCCCAGGAGTTCCCCCGATGACCCTCCGTCCCGCCCGCCTCACACCCGCGGACCTGGTCCGCCTGGGCAGCGCGGGCCTGCGCACCCGCCCGCTGCGGGTCATCCTCTCCGCCCTGGGCATCGCGATCGGCGTCGCCGCCATGGTGGCCGTGGTCGGTATTTCCGGCTCCGGCCGCGCCGAGGTGGACCGGCGGCTCGACCGCCTCGGCACCAATCTGCTGCGTATTGCGCCGGGCAAGACGACGGACGACGAGGTGACCCGGCTACCGAAGGAAGCGGTGCCGATGGTCCGGCGTATCGGACCGGTGGAGCAGGTCTCCGCGCTGGGCGTCGTCCCCGACTCCCGGATCTACCGCAACGACCACATTCCCATCGGCCGCTCCGGCAGCATCCAGATCGCCGCCGCGGACGCGGGGCTCCTCCCGGCGCTCGGCGCCACAGTCCGCGAGGGCCGCTGGCTGACCCGAAGCACCGAGGAGTATCCGGCCGTCGTGCTCGGCGCGAAGGCCGCGCAGCGCCTCGATGTGCACGCGCCCGGGCAGCGGCTGTGGCTGGGCGGCAAGTGGTTCGCTCTGGTGGGCGTGCTCGAACCGGTGCCGCTCGCGCCCGAGGTCGACAGCTCCGCGCTGATCGGCTGGCGAGCGGCAACCAAGTATCTGGGCTTCGACGGGCATCCGTCGACCGTGTACGTCCGCGCTCGCGACGACCGCGTTCAGGCCGTTCGGGACGTCCTGGCAGCCACCGCCAACCCCGCACAGCCCAACGGTGTGGTGGTGTCCCGCCCTTCCGACGCCCTCGCCGCCCGCGAGGCCGCCGAGTCCGCCCTGACCGGTCTGCTGCTGGGCCTCGGCGGAGTCGCGCTGCTGGTCGGCGGGGTCGGGGTGGGCAACACCATGGTGATCTCCGTGCTGGAGCGCCGCCCCGAGATCGGTCTGCGCCGAGCCCTCGGTGCCACCAGCGGTCAGATCCGCGGCCAGTTCGTCGCCGAGTCGCTGTTGCTGTCGGCACTGGGCGGGCTGGGCGGGCTGGTACTCGGTACGGCGATCACCGGCGGGTACGCCTCGGTGCGGGGCTGGCCCACGGCCGTACCGGTGTGGGCGGCGGTGGCGGGAATCGGCGTAACGCTGGTGATCGGCGCGGTCGCCGGGCTCTACCCGGCGGTGCGGGCCGGGCGCCTGCCGCCGACGGAAGCACTCGCAGGCCCGTAGGCGGGTTATGTTGATGCGCCCTTGAAATGCCACACACACGGTTCGACATCACCGGAAGGAGCCCCGTTGACCGCCCGCATCCTGGTCGCCGAGGACGACGTCAAACAGGCCGGGCTGATCCGGATCTACCTGGAGCGCGAGGGCCATGACGTGCAGGTGGTCGGTGACGGGCGATCCGCCCTGGAACGGGCCCGCGGCTCGCGGCCGGACCTGATCGTGCTCGATGTGATGATGCCCACCGTCGACGGGCTGGACGTCACCCGGATCCTGCGCGCCGAGTCCGACGTACCGATCCTCCTGCTCACCGCCCGCGCCACGGAGGAGGACATGCTGCTCGGCCTCGACCTGGGGGCCGACGACTACCTCACCAAGCCTTACAGTCCGCGCGAGCTCACCGCCCGGGTGCGGGTGCTCCTGCGCCGGGCACGGGGGTCTGCGGCGACGCCGACGGTGTTCAGGGTGGGCGAACTGGTGATCGACACCGCCCGGTTCGAGGTGCGGGTGGCGGGGGAACCGGTGGTGCTCACGGGCAAGGAGTTCGCGATCCTCAGCATGCTCGCGGAGGACCCGGGGCGGGTCTTCACCCGGGTGCAGATCATTGACCGGGTCTTCGGCTTCGACCGCACCGTGCTGCAGCGGACCGTGGACGCGCACGTGATGAACCTGCGGAAGAAGATGGGCCCCGGGGAATACGTCGAGACCGTGTACGGGCGCGGATACCGGCTGTCCGACGGGGCGGCCGAGCGATGAGCTTCCGCCTGCGGGCCCTTGCCCTGCTCATGCTCGTCGCCCTCGCTGCCACGGCCGCGACCGCCTGGCTCACTCTGCGCCAGGTGAACCGTCAGGTCCGCGACACCGTCACCGCCGGCCAGCAGGAGACGCGGCGGATCACCGAGGAGCTCTCCGCGTACGCCTACACCCACGGCACGTGGGACGGCGTCTCCCCGACGATCGCCGGGTTGGCCCGGGACACCGGGCAGCGGATCCGCGTCTCCACGGAGAACAACACGTTGCTTGCCGACTCCGACGCGCTGGCCGGCCGGGCGCCGCGCCCCGCGAGCGGGCAACCGCCGCTGCTCGTCGATCCCAGGCCGCAACTGGAGCTGCCGTCGCATCTGCAGCCACGGGCACGCATCAAGATCACGGCGAGCGCGATCCTCAACTACCGGTCCGTCGTGCCGTACGCGGCCTGCCTCACCAGGGCGGGCGCCGCGCTGACAGCGGTCAAGACCGAACTCGGCATGCCCGAGGTCACCCCCGACCGAAAGGTACCCGGCTGCCGGCAGGCGTGGAACGCGTCGGCGGAGGTCGTAAAAGCCGACACCGCCGCCCTCGAACCCTGCGCCAAGGACTCGCGCCGCGACATCTGCCTGCAGCGTGTCTTCAAGGACCGGATCGCCGGCACTGCGCCGCCCCGCCTCCAGATCACCCTCGGGGTGCGCGACCAGGCGCCGCCCACCCTCGACGTCGCCCCCACTGTCGCCGTCGCCGCGGCCGTCGCGCTCTCCGCGATCCTGGGCGCCCTGCTGCTCGGCCGCGCGGTGCTGCGCCCCATCCGGGCCATGACATCCGCCGCGAAGAGCCTCGGCGAGGGCGACCTCGACCAGCGCGTCCCCGTGTCCGGCCGCGACGAGATCGCCGAACTGGGACGCGCCTTCAACCGTATGGCCGCTTCCCTCCAGACCGGCGAGGAACGCCAGCGCCGCCTCACCAGCGACATCGCCCACGAGCTGCGTACTCCACTGGCCAATCTGCGCGGCTATCTCGAGGCGCTGCGCGACGCAGTCGTGGAGCCCACACCGGAGCTGATGGACTCGCTGCACGAAGAGGCGATGCTGCAGCAACGGATCGTGGACGATCTGCAGGACCTGGCCCTCGCGGAGGCCGGTGCTCTCACCTACCACCGGTCCCAGGTGGAGCTGGGCGAGCTGCTGAAAGGCTGCCGGGCGGCGTACGCGGCACAGGCGTCGGCCGAACAGGTCCGGCTGGACGTTCAGGCACCGGCAAAGGCCCGGGTACACGCTGACCCCGGCCGACTGCGGCAGGCCGTGGGCAACCTCATCGGCAACGCACTGCGACACACCTCGGCGGGCGGGACGGTGACGTTGCGACTGGTGCCACAGGGACAACTGGCCGTCGTCCAGGTCCAGGACACGGGCTCCGGCATTCCGGCCGAAGACCTGCCCCACGTCTTCGACCGCTTCTGGCGAGCGGACGCGGCACGCGGCCGGGAAACAGGGGGCAGCGGGCTGGGGCTGTCGATCGCGCGACAGATCGTCGCAGACCACCAGGGGACGATCGGCGTGGAGAGCACGGTGGGCGAGGGCACGGTGTTCACCATCGCGCTGGCGATTGTGTGAGGGATGATCGCTCCCCGTCTCCCACCAACCGATGCCCAGACCCCAGGCCCGCCGGAAGCGCCGGCCGCACCCGCCTCAGTCGCCACCGTCTACCGCCTCCTCGCCAAAGCCGAAGCGTCCGGCGACACCGACGAGTGAGCCGGGCGCCCTCGATCCGAAAGCTACTGGCGGGCGCGAGTTACTTGCCACCTGGTTCGCCGCTCGCTCACAGCACCCCGACTGGGTTCACTGAGACGGAAGGCGAAACGACTGGGTTCGCCGAGTAAACGCCGCGATTGGATGAGGGCGGTCAACAGGCGGGGCGCCGAACCGGAGACACTCGCGATGGTGTGGTCGGAACAGGACGAGGCCTGGGCGGACGGGATCGCCGTCGCCAAGGAATTCGCCGCCGCCCACGGCCACTTCCTGCCCCGACGACCGCGGTGTGGGAGGGGCATCCGATCGGTGTGGGCGAAGAACGCCCGCGCGGCGGCGCGCAGGGCGCGGGAGAACGAGGAACTGCGCGCGGCCGGCCGTCCCGTGCGGTCGGCGGCCGGGGGCGATGACCGAGGCGCGGCGGAGTGAGCTGGACGCGGTCGATCCGGGGTGGTGCCCGGTCTGGGACACCGGATGGCAGCGGTGCTACCGCCTCGTCCAGAGCCACGTCCAGGCCGGCGGCACCCTCCCCACGGTCGACGGCGACGTCGACGTACAGGGCGAGGATCTCGGACGGTGGGTGAACGCGCAGCGGTTCGGGTGGGAGCAGCTCCTGCCCGTGCAGCAGTGGATTCTGGAGACCACCCTCGGGCTCCAGGCGGCTGGGGAGGACGAGCGGCCGGTGAAGCAGACGCAGGATGCGCGGTGGGCGGCCAACCTGGCAGCAGCACGACAGTTCCACGCCCGCGAAGGACACCTACGCGTGCCCCGCAAGCACGTCGAGCAGGTGTGGGATGCGGGCGCGGTCCCGGCAGACCGTCAGGACGGCGCTGACGGGGTGTGGTGGTCAGGCTCAGGACGTGGCTCGACAAAGGTGCCGGCGTCGTCGGAGCCGATGCCGTGGCTGCACGCGTAGGTGGAGCCGTCGCCGGTCACGGTCCCGGCTGCCAGGTCGACGCGGGCGACGGTGGTGCTGCCCAGGCGTCCGGAAGCGTGCTCGTTGTTGCCCTCGCGTTCCACTGGCTGCAGACCGCCCTCTGACCACGGCCCCTACAAGGCCCTGTCCGAGATGCTTGGGGCCGTGGTACGCAGGCGTCCGGTGATCGCCTGTCCGGTGTCCGGGGCGGGCGTGGTGGTGGGGATGCCCAGGCGGTCGGCCAGATCGTTGAGGTGCAGGTCGCAGGCGGTCTCGATCAGGTCGGCCAGGACATCCGCGGCGGCAAAGGCGCGTACGGCGGCAGTGGTCAGGACGGCGGCGCCGATCAGGGCGGCAGGCCACCAGGCGGCGGCGAGGGTGAAGTAGAGCAGCCCCCAGGCGGCGAGGCGGGCGGTGGCGGCGTAGGTGTCGCGGGCGGCGGCGAGGTCGGTGCGGAGCTCAGCGGACTGCACAGTCCACAGGCGTGGCCAGGCCAGGGCCAGGTCGTCGAGGCCGTTGTTCTGGGCGGCATGGAGCGTAGCGAGCGCGAACCGGTCGCCGATGCGGGTGGTGTGGCCGGGCCGGGCGGGGCCGAGACGGGCCTGTCGGCGCTGCCGGGCGCGCACCTGGGCGGCGCGGGTCCGGGCGGCACCGTCGTCCGTGGCCCGGGCGGCGTGCCGGATCGCGGTCTTCAATTGCTCGCCTGCCGTGTCCCAACGTCTTTGGCGCCAGGCACGTATCCAGGAAGCAGGTGGGAGGTCGCCGGGCAGCGCCCACAGCTGCTCGACCAGGCCGCCGAGAGTGCCGGCGAGGAGTCCCACACCGGCGCTGGCCAGCAGTACCGCGGATGCGGCGAGTGCGACCGTGCCGGGGGCGTGGGCGGCGGGGCGGGCGGCGAGCTGGTCGAGCCAGCCGCCCAATCGGTCGACGGCGAAGGGGTGATCCTGGCCCAGGTGCAGGCCTGTTGCGAGCAGCGCGGTCCACAACAGGCCGGGCATCAGTAGCGCGTTGAGCCACCGATCGGCGAGTTTCGTGCCGATCCCGGCCAGAAAGGTGCTCGTCACCGCAGGCCGGGCGAGTAGGGCTTCATCCGTCCGTCCTCGCCCAGGGCTGCCGCACAGGTTGGCGGGTGCGGGGTCTCGTCCTGAAGGACCACCCGGCCGCACCTGCCCAGCGGGCAGGTCCACCCGGCAATCCCCCCTGTGTCCGCTCCCATGCCTGGCGGCAGGGACGGGACACGACGGGTCGGCGCGGGCAGGCCCTGCCGGGCGCAGGCGTCCTCGATCACGTCGATCAGCGCGGCCACGTGCCGCTCGTCGGGCTCGGCCCGGTTGGCGAGCAGCGCCAGCAACTCGCTCAGCTGCGGCAGCGCCCCGGCGTCGCGGATCATCGTCGCCAGCTCCGGCCAGCGGCTGAGCTCACCGCACAGCGCCGCCACGCGCTCGCCCACCACGTCGTCCATGCTGCCCCCTCTGCACGGTTCCACCTGGCTGGTACTCGTGGGTCCTGCGCCAGCAAACGGGGCCCTGCTCCCCCGAGTTGACCAAAGTATAGGTTGTGCGGCTTGTGCCGTGGTTAGCATCCACACAAGGCGCAACGCCCATGTTGCGCGTGCAGTCGCGGCTTGCCTGGGCATGCAATTCGGGCCCCGACAGTGATGCTGTTCCTTCGGGGGATATCTGCCATGCCGGACCGCGATGCGGCACTCGCCGCCCTCAACAGTCACCTCGCCCTCAACGCCGGCGACTCCACTCACATCCTCAAAGGTGAGGTCCGCCGTGCCGCCCGCGACTTGGAGCGTGTCACCGACCCCGAGCACGACCTGTCCGCCGCGCAGGTCCTGGGCTGGTACCACTGGCTGCGCCACCTCGCCCTTTCCGAGGGCCACGGCCGGGATGATCTGGCAGCTGCTACCCGGTTCTTCGCCCCCGTCCATCGAGTGAGCCCTCAGTCCGTTCCCGAGCCTTTGCACCGCACGCT
The DNA here is from genome assembly GCF_042891445.1 of Streptomyces sp. NPDC001890. NCBI lineage: Bacteria > Bacillati > Actinomycetota > Actinomycetes > Kitasatosporales > Streptomycetaceae > Streptomyces > Streptomyces sp. NPDC001890. The sequence continues at coordinate 32,122 of NZ_JBIATE010000026.1, forward strand.
GCAAGAATCTGCCGCCGGGACCCCCGTGCCGGAGTTCGATCCGCGCGCCATGGCCACCGCGCAGGCTCGTGCCGTCGATCTGCTCACCGCATACGAGCGCACGGGGCAACGGGACGTACTCGATCAGGCCGTCGCCGCGTTCCGCACGGTGCACACCATGCTTCCCGAGGATCACCCCAGCCATGCTGCCGGTCTGCACAACCTCGGGAACGCCTTGCAGTTCCTGTCCGAGCGCGTCGGCGAGATCGAGGTACTGGAGGAAGCCGTGCAGGCCGGCCGGGGGGCCGTGACCGCCACCCCCCAAGGCCACCCCGACCGCGCCGGGTACCTGAACTCATTGGGGGCCGCTCTCTTTCGGCTGTTCGAGCGCGTCGGTGACATCGAGGTACTGAAGGAAGCCGTAAAGGTCCAGCGGAAAGCAGTGGCCGCCATCCCCCAAGGCCACCCCTACCGTGCCATGTACCTCAACAACCTCGGGAGCACGCTGCGAACCCACTTCGAGCGCATCGGTGACCTTGCGGTACTGGAAGAAGCAGTACGGGTCGGCCGGGAGGCTGTGGCCGCCACCCCCCGCTACGACCCCGGCCGAGCCATGAGCCTCAACAACCTCGGGAACACGCTGCGAACCCACTTCGAGCGCATCGGTGACCTTGCGGTACTGGAAGAAGCAGTACGGGTCGGCCGGGAGGCTGTGGCCACCACCCCCCGCGACCACCCCAACCGCGCCGGGTGCCTGCACAACCTCGGGAACACGCTGCAGGCGCTGTTCGGGCGCGTCGGCGACATCGAGGTACTGCAAGAAGCAGTACAGATCAGCCGGGAAGCAGTGGCCGGCCTCCCCCAAGGCCACCCCCACCGCGCCATGTACCTCAACTCCCTTGTGAACGCGCTGCAGACGCTGTCCGGACGCACGGGGCAGCCACAGGCACTGGAGGAAGCAGTACAAGCCGGCCGGGAAGCAGTGGCCGCCACCCCCCACAACCACCCCAACCGCGCCGGGTACCTGACCTCGTTGGGGGTCGCTCTCCAGCGCCTGTTCGAGCGCGTCGGTGAGATCGAGGTACTGAGGGAAGCAGTACAGGTCGGCCGGGAAGCCGTGGCCTCCGTCCCCCACAACCACCCCAACCGCGCGACCCCCCTCAACAACCTCGGGACCGCCCTGCAGACCCTGTTCGAACGCACCGGTGACATCGAGGTACTGGAAGAAGCCGCACAGGTCGGCCGGGAAGCCGTGGCCACCACACCCCACAACCACCCCCACCGCGCCGTGCACCTCAACAACCTCGCAGGCAAGCTACTGGCCCTGTTCGAGCACTTCGGTGAGATCGAGGTACTGAAAGAGGCGGTACAGGTCGGCCGGGAAGCCGTGGCCTCCGTCCCCCACAACCACCCCAACCACGCCGTACACCTCAGCAACCTCGGAAACATCCTGCAGACCCTGTTCGAACGCACCGGTGACATCGAGGTACTGGAAGAAGCCGCACAGGTCAGCCGGGAAGCCGTGGCCACCACACCCCACAACCACCCCCACCGCGCCGTGCACCTCAACAACCTCACAGGCACGCTGGCAGCCCTCTTCGAGCTCGTCGGTGACATCGAGGTACTGAGGGAAGCTGTAAAGACCAGCCGGGAAGCAGTGGCCGCCACTCCCCACGACCACCCCAGCCACGCCATGCACCTCTACAACCTCGGAAACACCCTGCAGACCCTGTTCGAACGCGTCACCGACATCGAGGTCCTGGAAGAAGCCATACGGGTCAGCCGGGAGGCCGTCAGCGCCACCCCCCACGACCACCCCCACCGCGCTGTGTACCTCAACAGCCTCGGCGGCAAGCTGGCAAACCTGTTCGAGGTCACGGGAAGCACGCAAGCGCGGGAGGACGCATGCCGCCACTTCGGCGAGGCCGCGGGCAGCACGACAGGTGACACGGTCACCCGCATCAAGGCGTATCGGCGCTTCGCGCTCCTGGCCTCCGGCCCCGACGCCGCCCAGGCAAGGCTGGAAGCCGTGGAGGAGGCCATTGGCCTGACGGCGTCCCTCGCCCCGGGCAGTCTGGGCCGCGCGGACCGCGAGTACCAGCTCGGCCGCCTGCCAGGTCTACCGGCGGAGGCCGCCGCCGCCGCGCTCGCCGCAGGCCGGCCGGCGCGGGCCGTGGAGCTGCTGGAGAGCGCCCGCGGAATCCTCGCCGCCGACACCCTCGGTCTGCGCAGCCGTGATTCCGTCCGCCTGCGCGAGCACGCCCCCCACCTGGCGGACGAGCTGCGCCAACTGCGGGCCCGCCTCGACGCCCTGAACCACCCCCGCCCCACGTCATCGGCGGAGGCCCCGGAAGCGCTCCGGGAGGCGAACCAGCGCCTGGCAGAGCACCGGCGCGAGGCCCACGACGCCTGGCAGAGCCTCCTCGGGCGCATCTCCGGCCTCCCGGGCTTCGAGGACTTCCTCCAGGCGCCCCCGATCAACGAGCTCGCCCGCCATGCGCACGAGGGGCCCGTCGTCTTCGTCACCGCCAGCCCCCGCCGCTGCGACGCCCTCGTCCTCACTGATTCCGCCGACGCCCCTGTCCGGGTCGTGCCCTTGCCCACGCTGACCCAGGATGCCGCCTACGACCAGGGGTATCGACTTCTGGCCGCCCTGCACGCCACCACCGACCACGAGATCGCCCCCAGGGCACGCGTCGAAGCCCAGCAGGAGATCCTCGCCGTTCTGGCCTGGCTGTGGGACACCGTCGCTGAGCCTGTTCTGACCGACCTCGGGCACACGACCGCCCATCAGCCCGGCGAGCCCTGGCCCCGCCTGTGGTGGTGCCCGGTCGGCATCCTCGCCTTTCTCCCCCTCCACGCGGCCGGCCACCACACCGACGACCTCCAACGGGAGGGCGGACCGCGGACCGTCCTCGACCGTGTCGTCTCCTCCTACACCACGACCGTGCGCGCCCTCGCCCACGCCAGAACCAGCCAGTCCGGGCCGTCCACCCCCAGCACCCTGGTCGTCGCCGCCGCCAACGCCCCGGGCACCCCGCCGCTGCCCGGCGTCCGTGTCGAGGCCGCCGCCATCGCGTCCCTGATCCCGGACGCCCGCCTCCTGGCCACCCCCACGCGCGACACCGTTCTCAACGCGCTGCCCAGCCATGGCATCGCCCACTTCTCCTGCCACGGCGAAGCGGACTGGACCGACCCCGCCCGGAGCCACCTGGTCCTCACCGACCACGCCACCGCCCCCCTGACCCTCGCCGACATCACCGCCCTGGACCTGACTGCCGAGCTGGCCTACCTCTCCGCCTGCGACACCAGCAACACCGCCCCCCGCCTGGCCGACGAGTCCCTCCACATCACCGGAGCCTTCCACCTCGCCGGCTACCGGCACGTCATCGGCACGCTGTGGCCCGTCGACGACCGCACCGCTGCCCAACTCGGCACCGACTTCTACGCCCACCTCACCGACAACGGCACGGCCCCGCCCCGGGCCGACCGAAGCGCCCTCGCCCTTCACCTCGCCACTACACGCCTCCGCAGCAGGTACCCCCATGCCCCCAGCCTGTGGGCCGCCCACACCCACACCGGTACATGACCCCGCCCACCTGCTTTCACGTACGGCGTCGGCCCTGCCCGTGGGTGAGGGCCTCGCGGGCGCGGCGGGCGGCGATGGCGTGCAGGGCCCTCGCTCTCATCGACGAGGCTCAACTGGTGCAGGGCCTTCAAGGTGGCGCGAACGTCCTTCCTCGTCACCTCGCCGGGCCAGGCGGCGATCCCCTTCTTGAACTCGCCCAGCACCTTCAGTGCTCGGTCGCCGAGCAGGACGTTCTCCGGCACGCCCTCCGGGCCGAAGAGGGCGACCAGCCGGAGTACGGGGAAGCCCGGGCCCTCGGGGCCATCTCCTGCGCGGCCTCGACGGACTGCCACAGCGGGGTACTCGTGACCGATTCGTCCACCGCGGACCCGGCGATGCGGTCGAGGAACGTGTCGAGGGGCATGCCCCGGCTCACGAGGTACTCGGCGGCGGGGACGAATGCACAGACGCCGGCGGCGGTGACGGGCTGATGGCCACGACAGCGGCCAGGACGTGCAAGGAGAGAAAGAGGCTCATGGAGGCTGGAAGGCGTCCTGCCTTGGAGGTTCCCTCCAGGGTGTCGCCGTCGTGCCAGGCTCTGCTCGTCGATGTCGCCGGGCATCCGGACTGGTGGCCGGCCCCTCGCGGCGAGGAGGTCGCCCACGCCTTCGAGGTGTGGCGCTGGATCTCGTACGTGGCCTACGCGGACGGCCCGGAGGTACGCGACATCGGCTGGGTGCAGTGGCCAGGACGAGGTCCGGCCGGCCAGCACGGAACGGGTACGGGCAGCCGCTCCCCGCATCGATCACACCTGGCCGCGCCACGCCCGTGTGAGCCCGGTCAGTCGAACGCGCGCAGCAGCAACCGTGCGACTCCCGTGATCCCCCGCCCGATCAACCTGAGCAGTCCCGTCTCCACCGCCAACTCGGCGGCATCCGAGGCCACGTCCGCACGGTTCGAACCGGAACGGCACCGGGGACAGGAACGAGGCCAACTACTTTTTCGCGCGCCGCACTTCTTGCACATCGCCATGCCAGCATTCTTCCCTGGCCGGCTGCGGGCCTCGTTGACCGTTCCGCAGGACGGGCCCCGGCAGCGGAGTCAGGGAACCGAAGCGGTTCTCGGCGGGGCTCAAGGGAGCCGTTGTCTCTACAGTATCCGCTGCTGCTTCCAGGCTGTGGCTGCGGTGAACGCGGTCATCGCTATGCGGAGGGAAACTACAGGAACATGAGCCAGGCCGCCTCCGTGCTGGGCTCAACAGCCGGTCCCTCGCGCAGCGCGGTCGCCTTGAAGGGGCACAGCAGTACGGTGCGGGGCGCAGTGAACCGTCGTTGGGCGGCGGGCTGATGGGGGACGGTCAGCACTTCGGCTCCGTGACGGGCCAGACCTCGATGTACGCGACGACCACGACGGTCCGCAGCTCGGTGACCCAGTACAGAAGCCGGACGCGCTCGATGTCGTCGGTGTGCTGGCGCAGTCGGGTGGGCGGTGGTGTCGCCTGGGAGCGGTTCGCCGGCGTCGGGGTCGACGGAGATGACGACCAGGGCGCGGTCCAGGGCGTGGAACTCGGCTTCGCTGGTGAGGGAGTCCAGCTGCTCGGCGGCGGCGGAGAGGGCGATCCGGGCGCGGCGGCCGTGTGGAGCCATCAGGCGACGGCCGGGCGCTGGGCGGCGAGCCGGACGTCGGCCGCCGGGACAACCTGGATCGGAGGCCCGACAGCGGTGAGGAGGTCCAGGAGAAAGGCGCGGCGCTCGGTGCACGGGCGGCTTCGGCAGTCGCAGATCGCTGTGGCCGGATCTTCCACCGCAGCGCGGCGTGCGCCTGCTCCCGACGCCGCCGCTCCTGCTGCTCCTTGATCTCCAGTTCCCGGATCCGGCCCCGGAGCATGCGGAGCTGCCACTCCAGCCATTCGCCGGAGCCCGGTGCTTGTCCAGGTCGGATATGCCGCCGGACACGGCCTACAAGGGCACCCTCCTGAGCCGAAGCACGCTGGTTGTCACCGGCGGCTCCGGATGACGTGGCGAATGAGACGAAAGAAGCAGCGTGGTTGTCACCAACGAGGCACGCGGCTTGTCACATTGCTCATTCAGCAGCCTTTCTGTCACCGGTTCCGCGACGACCAGCGGCTGGAGGGGTGCGCGGCCGTAGACGTTCTCCCTGAGGTCCGAACATGATCAGATACTCGACGGGCCCGTCGGATCCGGCGTTCGCGACTCCGTGAGGGACGCGGGTGTCGAACTCGACAACGTCCCCGGCAGTGAGGACGAGGTCCTGGTCACCGAGTACGAGCCACAACCGCCCGTACAGGACGCACAGCCACTCGAAGCCCTCGTGGGACACCTGCCGGGGCCGCCCCGGCGGCCTCTCGACTGCAGGCAGGACATGCTTGTGGGCGTGCAGGCCGCCGACGTACCGGGTCAGCGGCAGCACCGCCTTGTCGTCGCCGAGGCTGTGCGGCGCCGTGCTGCGGGGATCGGCCGCAGGGGCGGGTGCGGTGCCGGCCAGCTCGTCCAGGGAGACTTCGTATTCCTTCGCCAGCTGTAGCACCACCTCCAGGGTGGGCTTGCGCCGACCGGTCTCGATCCGCGACAGAGTACTGGGCGAGATGCCGGTCGCGCAGCTGACATCGGCGAGTGTGACACCACGGCGCTCGCGCACGACCCGCAGCCGGGGCCCCATCGCCGCCATCGCCTGGGCCACGTCGTCTCCTGCCACTGTCCCCATTCCTTCCCGCCGTGTCGTTTCACCGCTGTCTCCTGCGAGCTTGCCAGATTGGCAACGCCGATCGCGCCGAGCGGCCGCCGCGCCGCATGATCGATGGACACCCGCCGACCGCCCGCGAACCGAGGAGAAGTCCCCCATGCAATCCGAGCCGACCGCTGCACTCCGCCACCGCACCGTCGAGGCCCCTGCCGGGCGCCTGCACCTGGCCGAGCAGGGCACGGGCCCGCTGATCCTGCTCGTGCACGGCTTCCCCGAGTCCTGGTACTCCTGGCGCCGCCAACTCCCGGCCCTCGCCGCGGCCGGGTACCGGGCAGTGGCGATCGATGTACGCGGCTACGGCCGCTCCTCCAAGCCCGCCGCGACCGACGCCTACCGAATGCTCGACCTGGTGGAGGACAACGTCGCCGTCGTGCGCGCCCTCGGCGAGGAGAGCGCGGTGATCGTCGGCCACGACTGGGGCTCCAACATCGCTGCCGCCTCCGCCCTGCTCCACCCCGAAATCTTCCGCGCGGTCGGCTTGCTGAGCGTCCCGTACGCGCCACCCGGCGGCCCCCGCCCCACCGACATCTTCGGCCAGATCGGAGGCCCCGAGCAGGAGTTCTACGTCTCCTACTTCCAGGAGCCCGGCCGCGCCGAGGCGGAGATCGAGCCCGACGTCCGGGGCTGGCTCGCAGGCTTCTACGCGGCCCTGTCCGCCGACACCATGCCGGCCGAGGGCGAACCCGACCCGCACTTCGTCTCCCTGGGCTGTCAGCTGCGCGACCGTTTCCCCGCCGGCCCGCTCCCGGCCTGGTTGAGCGAGGAGGACCTCGACGTCTACGCCGGGGAGTTCGAGCGCACCGGCCTGACCGGCGCCCTCAATCGCTACCGCAACATGGACCGCGACTGGGAAGACCTCGCCCCCCACCGCGGAGCCCCGATCAAGCAGCCCGCCTTGTTCGTCGGCGGCGCACTGGACGCCTCCACCACCTGGATGGCCGAAGCCATCGACGCCTACCCCACCACCCTGCCCGCCCTGTCCGCCTCCCACCTTCTGGATGGCTGCGGCCACTGGATCCAGCAGGAACGCCCCGACGAGGTCAACAGCCTGCTGACCGACTGGCTCGCCACGATTCAGGGCTGAACCAGGCGGGCTACACCTTGGCGCCCGATGATGGCGTTTCGATCAGGCCCGCAACGGAGGCGAGACGCTGCGGACCCGACTCGACGTCCAGGGCCTGCAGGACTGGCCTTCACCGTGATGACACCGAGCACCCGCCTGCATCCGTACCTCCGGGTGCAGGCGGCCGCACGATCGGGAACATCTCCGGCGGGACGTCCCCGCTCGGGCTTGGGATCGACGCCTCGGGCCCGGGATCGACGCCTCGGGCCCGGCCGCCGCAGCGGCGGCTACCTCGTCGGGCCCCGCTCGATCGTGGGCGGTCCGCCGTACTCCATCGTCCACGACGTTCCGGTGGCCGCCGCTTCCCGGCTGGATCGCCGAGCATCTCCAGACTCAGTAGGAGGCACCGAGCGCTTGCAACCGGTACCTGAGTACGGGTCTACCGTCGCAGGTGTCCCGGCCGGGGACGTGATGACGGGAGTGAGCGCGATGAGCGATCTGGCATGGGTGCGTAGATCGCCGACCTCACCACCATCCGCACCGCGCTCGCCGCAGCCGTCGAAGCCGGGTGCGACGACCTGACCCTCTGCGCCGGAAGTTCCTGCTGCCCCATCCCCTTCACCGACCTCGCCGAGGAGAACCGCCATACCGGACCCTGCTGCTGCCCCCTCCCCCACCGTGCCCCGAAGGCCCTGGGCGGCCTGGCCGCTCTGGCCTGCGTGGCGTGCTGCGCCCTGCCGGTCCTGATCGGTGCGGGGGTCGTCGGCGCGGGCGCCGGGGCAGTGGTGGGCGGGCTGCCCGCCGACGCCGCCGTGCCGGCCGTGCTCGCCGCCGGCACCTGGTGGTACGGCCGGCGCCGCCGCTCTGGTTCCTGCCCTGCGCGCCGAAGGCGGCGGGACAGGGTGGGTGCGGGTGCTGAACGATTCCGCGCCTGCTGCCCGTTCCCGTGCGGGCCAGAAGCTGAAGTCGACAGGGAGGATCAAGGATCCGGACTCGTGATACCGGCGCGGAGAGCGCGGGTGGTCCGACTGCACCATCTGGTGGATCAGGTCGACGCGGGGAATCAGGAGTCGGTGTACTGAGCGGCGTATTCCTCGCTGGGCGGGACAACGGTGATGACGTCGATCAGCACGCCGTCGGGGGCGGCGACGATGAAGTGGCGCTGGCCGAACTTCTCCGTGCGCAGTGGCAGTACCTCGGAAAGGCCGGCCTCAACCACGAGTCGCTGGTGCTCGGCGTCCACGTCGTCCACCTCGAAGTTCAGCAGCAAGCCGCCCCGGAGCGCGACCCGGTGGCCTTCGGGAAGGGTCGGGTGGGCGTGGTCCAGGAGGGCCAGCTCGTACTGCGGGGCGTCGGATCGGCGCAGACTGACGTACCAGTGCGCCTCGAAGGTCACTTCGAACCCGAGGTGGCGGGTGTAGAAGTCGCGGGAGGCCGCAACGTCCCGGGTGGCGAGCACCGGGTAGAAGCCGCCGAGTTCGGTCGTGGGCATGGTTGTGAGTTCGTTCGTCATGGCAGAGGCCCTTCGGATCCATTTCACATACCCCGGGTATGTGAACCGTGGCGTTAGCATACCCTCGGTACGCGAAATAGAAAGGGCGGTGCGCGCGATGGCGGTCAACCGGGCGGAGCAGCGGGCCGCCACACGGCAGGCTCTGCTGGCCGAAGGACGGCGCCGGTTCGCCGCCGACGGGTACCACCACGTGGCGCTGGCCGAGGTGGCGCGGGCTGCCGGGGTCACCAAGGGGGCCGCCTACCACCACTTCGACAGCAAGGCGGGGCTCTTCCGGGCCGTCGTCGCCGAGGTCCAACAGGAACTCGGCGAACGGGTTGCGACGACAGCCGAGCGGTACGAGGACCTCTGGGAGCAACTCCGGCACGGCTCCCGGGCCTTCCTGACCGCGGGGACCGACCCGGCGGTGCGGCAGATCCTGCTGGTCGACGCGCCGACCGTGCTGGGCTGGGACGAATGGCGGGCCCTGGACGAGGAGTCCTCCGCCCGACACCTCGCGGACGCCCTGACAGCGCTCACCGCGGCCGGGATCATCGCCGATCAGCCGGTGGAGCCCCTGGCCCGGCTGCTCTCCGGGGCGATGAACGAGGCCGCGCTCTGGATCGCGCGGGGCGGGGACCCCCATGCCGCGGAACAGGCGCTCGACCGGCTCCTGGCCGGGCTGCGCACCCCGGCCTGACGTCCCGCGCAGACGCTCAGCGCCATTCGAGTTGATGCAGAGAAGGCTGAAGCTGCGGACCCGTACGACAGCGGAAGGGATCTTCCCTGTCAAGTTCTTCTGTCCAGTCCTGCAGATGCTGCTCGGGCCCCGTTGGGGCTCTCTGAAAGAAGCTCTGCCTGGGGTTCCGTGAAGGATCTTGAGCTTGGTGTAATGCCGGGGTGATGGTGAGCGCCGGTGATCGGCGCAGCTCGGTGTGTGGGCGGGGACGGGTGGAGAGATGGCGGCAGCAGAACGTCGGGGTGCCGTGAAAGGGCCGGCGTAATGGGACTGGGAGCTGACGCCCCTGGAAAGCGTCGGCCCACTGTGTTTCGGCATGCGTATTACCGAGGTCGCCGCGGTGCTGCCGGGCATGACCGAGCTGCGTCGGTTTCAGACGGACCCCTCGTTTCCGGAGACCCTCGGCGTGGAGTTCGGCACGGGGCGTGAAGAGCCTGCCGCGTACTCCTACTTCGTCGACGGCCGGTTGTTCTGCGTTGCGGTCGATGCGGTTCACGGACCGCAGGTGACGCTCCGGGGAAGGGAGTTGGCTGCCTGCGTTCCAGCCGATCTGGAGCAGTTCCTCCTGCACGCTGACGGATGTGGGGTGCTCGATGTGTCCTATGGTCCACGTGCGAACCCCGGAGTAAACGGGCTTGGCCTGGTGGTGCGGGTGCAGGAGGTCGCCGACGACATGATGACCCGGCCGGTCATGGTGGGCCGGAGCTGGGCCGATCGGTGCACCGACGACTGGGAAGGCCCGATCCCGGAGTGTGAATGGGTGGGCCGACTGTGGCCCCGTGCAGGCGAAACGGAATCCTGGCCCCCGCCCGGCCACCAGACGCACTGGGGTGGCTGGCAACCGCCCTTCCAGCTCGCCCCTTTCCTGCGGCGAAGCTCCGGCTCGTACGGCGTTCCGAGGAGTCCGACCTGCGGATTCCCGGAAGTCGGTCATGGCTCAGGGACCCTCACCGCCACGAGTGGGACGAGGCCACCCCGACATACAGAAGGCCGGTGCGTCCCCGAATGGGTGCAGCTGTCAGGTGGTGGGTGGGCGAAGCGGGATGACGTTGCCGGGAGGCGGGGCGAGGTTCGTTGACATGCTCTGCTCTTCGGTGAGCACGGCGCCGGCAAGGGGAGGCTGCCTACGAGATCCTGGTTCCGCTGTCCGTCAGTGCGGGCGACAAGATCAAGGTCGACATCCGCGAGGGCACTCTCGCGGAGGGGGCCGCGTCGGGGGTCGGCCGCCAGGACTGGCGGCCGTTCCAGTGGCTCAGCGGTGCCCAGCCCAGCATGGGTTCACCGGCACGCTCGGGCTCGGCGGGAACGAACCGCCACCGCTGGCTCTCCGCGCTGTCGTCGTGCTCGCCCAGGACGATACGGGTGCCGTCCGTGCCGGGTTCGGCGAGGTCGAGAACAGTGCTGTCGGCCGCGCCCTGCTTTGTCTTGAACCGGGGCAGCCTCTTCTTTCCCGGCGCCCCGGTCCGCTCCCCCGGCCTGTGAGGTCTCGCCACTCGTGACATGTCGATCTTGCCTGACCTGGGCGTTCCTGGCTGTCTCACGGCCCTGTCACCCGTCCCGTGATCAGTCTCAGATCCGTGGCATCTCCTCGCGAGGGCGCGGGCGACGGCGAGGTCGAGATCAGACGGCTTGCTCGTGTCGGTCGAGTACACCACGCTGAGCCCCGAGCACGAGGACTACCGGCGAGCCCGGATCGCGCACCGATGAGTTTCCCGCGCCGCGCTGGTCCACACGTCGGACACCCACGGACGGAAGGCTGGGCCATGAGGAAACTGATCTACGGCATGAACCTGACTCTGGACGGCTACATCGCCGCGGCCGGCGACGACATCGGCTGGAGCGGACCGCCGAGCGACGAGCTGTTCCAGTGGTGGCTCGACCACGAGCAGGCGAGTGGCCTGTCGCTGTACGGGCGCAAGCTGTGGGAGACGATGAGCTCCTACTGGCCGACCGGTGACCAGCAGCCCGACGCCACCCCGGCGGAGATCGAGTTCGCGCGGAACTGGCGGGACACGCCGAAGGTGGTGTTCTCCTCGACGATCGACAAGGTCGGCTGGAACACCCGCCTGGTCACCGGCGACGCGATCGCCGAGATCACCCGGCTCAAGGCCGAGGACGGCGGCCCGATGAACATCGGCGGCGCAACGCTCGCCGGGGCGGCCATGCGTGCCGGGCTGATCGACGAGTACGCGATCGCCGCCCATCCGGTCCTGGTCGGCAGCGGCACGCCGTTCTTCACCGCGCTGGACAGCTGGGTGAACCTGAACCTGGTGGAGACGCGGACGATTCCCGGCGGCGTGGTCCTGACCAGGTACGAGACGAGGCGCTGAGCAGGTTCCCGCTGTCTCACGGCTTGGATGGGTGCTTCCTCTCGCCGTCACAGCGATCTCCAATCGACCGTGCGAAGGCTCATGTGAGCCCATGCGGGCCGCAGGATGTCCTCGGGCAGCGTTTTGAGGACAGCGTCGAGACGTAGCGCTTCGGTATCGGTGAGTGGTCCTGCCTGCATGACCGTCGCCTGGTTATGTGGTGGGACGAAGCGGTGACCGTCTGGCCAGCACACATAGGCTGCACCTACTTGCCCGCCTGTGCAGGGGCCGTCCAGAACCAAGCGCACACCGGTCCGGGTATGAAGGGCGTCGACCGTCCGGGCGGCATCGAGCCGCTCAGCACACGCCCAACTCCGAGGTGGAGAGTCACTGGGCCGACCATCGCTGCCCGCCTCGCAGCCGTCAGTGGCCGAGGTGATGTCATTCGGCGCTCTTCACGTGGCGGACCAGCCACATCAGCAGGGCGTCCAGGTCAGCGGCGGCCGAGAGGACCCGGTCGACTGCCTCGGGGGTGTGCAGCCACTCCACGCAGCCGAGGGGACGGGCGGCGATCAGCGAACGGTGGCGCAGCAGGTTCGTACGGGGGTGGTCCGTCGGATAGCCGCGCGGCAGGCGTTTCATCACGTCCCCGGAGATGTCGTAGCCCATCTTCCGCACGTCCTCGACGATGGCGCACAGTTCACGGCCGCTCCCCTCGGAGGCCACGGCTTTGCGGAACATGTCCACCTGGCCGGGATCGGGGTACCACCAGGCGCCCTGGATCCGCAGGCCGTCCAGGGAGAACCGGAGGCCGATCTCGATCTTGCGGCCGAGTCGGATCACCGCGCCCTGGTGCTGCCACCACCAGGAGTTGGTGCGGTAGTGCCAGACGGAGAAGTCCTCGTACCGGGGGTCGGCGTCCGCGACCTCGTTCAGCAGGGCGATCATCGGCTGCCGGACCAGGCGTTCGCGATCCGCGCGGTAGCGCTCGCGGGTCGCGCGGGTCGGTTCGCCCTGAAGCTGCCACAACACGTCCATGGCCTGTTCCGGCCAGCCGGTGAACTGTCCACGCATGCGCGGAGGATAGCTGACCCGCGATCCGCGTGCGGAGAGCGGGACGGGCAGGGAGGCATGACCCCAGACGATGTGGGAGGTGCTGCGGCAGGGCTCGGTGCTTGCTCCGGGCTCGGTACGGGTGGCGATCACCGCGGTGTCGACGTGGGCCACTGCTGTCACGTCGCCGATGCGGTGAAGGACGCGGTCTTCGACCACTGGGCCGAACCAGCCTGCTTTGATGGCTTCTTCTCCCGAAGCGATCCACATGTGGTCGCCCAGTGTCTCCCGCCAGGTGGCGAGGACATCGGTGGAGGCGCCCGGTTCGGTGTATACGTGGCGGGCGCGTGCTTCGCCTCCGAGCGGTGCGACTCCTGCTTGCAGGTCCCATTCGTGGTCGAAATCGATCCGGTCCTGGGGGGCGATGTCGACCATGCCGTGGTCGGAGGTGATGTACAGGGCCGAGCGGGGCGGCAGGCGATTGGCGATCGCCCGCAGGCGGGTCGGCACAGCGCTGGCTCCGGACGACGGCGACACCGCCGACACGGAGACCACCCCGGATCCGCGGGACGCGGGCGTGCCGTCGGCGCCCCGGGATTCGGCGACGCCGAGGTCGCAGGTGCCGGTGTGGTGTGAGGGGCTGGCCTGGTCCGGTGCTGTTGGTGGACTACCAGCGCATCCTGCAGGCACTCGCGGACCGGATCCGGCTCGGTCAAGGGCCGCTGACCTGCCAGGAGATGGCCGCCGTGTTCGGCATGGACGTGGTGCCGACGCGGGTGGAGGCACTGCGGTCGTAGGCGAAATGCCTGGTCGCGCGGGGCTGGCTGGCTGGCCGAGCAGCAGCCGGGCCGGTTCACGCTCGCACAGGATGTGGCTGATGAGGATCTCGGAAATTAGCCAAGGCTACTCGTCGCCCCACTTGGTCCGGTTGGTCCGGCGTTCAGCAGACTGGGGAGCTTAAGCGAGCGTCGCGCACGTCGTCGCCGGGACCGCCCACCCGTGGACTGTGCGGGCCGAGCTGACCGGTCAGGGGCGCGGGGCTTGAGCAGCATCCGCTCGGCCAGTGACGTGAGCGCCCCGCCGGAGTTCGGGCTCCGTGCCACTGGCCGGTCGAATGCAGGCAGCGCGGTCGAACCTCGCCTTCGCCAGCGAGGACTTGCACAGTCTCTACGAGGGCGACCACGGTCGGTACCGGGTCGAGCACATTTCTGATCCCGGCGGCCAGCAGGCCAGCGGCAGCTTCTAAGATCTGCTGCGTGGCAACACGACTTGTGCAGATCAATATGAAGGCCCAGGACGACTCCGTGCTCGGCCGGTTCTGGGCGGAGGCACTCGGCTGGGGTGTCGACAGCGAGGGCCCCGGCGTGACCAACCTCGAACCCGTGGGGTTCGCCTACCCCGACCCTGCGGCCGTCTGCATCGACATCGTCGCCCGCCCGGAACCCAAAACGGTCAAGAACCGGGTGCACCTTGATCTGGCCACCACCTCGACCGCCCATCAGGCGGAGTTGGTCGCACGCCTGAAGGATCTCGGCGCGACGCTCGCCGACATGGGTCAGGGCAACGTCCCCTGGACGGTCATGGCCGACCCGGAGGGCAACGAGTTCTGCGTCCTGGAGCCCCGCCCGATCTACCGGAACACCGGGCCGATCGCCGCGGTGGTGGTCGGCTGCACCGACCCACGAGAGATGGCCCGGTTCTGGGGCGAGGCGATGGACTGGACGCTGCACGAGGTCACCGACGACCACGCGACCATGCGCTCCGCCAAAGGCGTCGGCCCCTACCTGGAATTCCTCCGCAGCCCCGACACCAAGAGCGTGTGGAACCGCGTCCACCTCGACGTCTGCCCCTACCCCGGTGACGACCTGGCATCGGAGGCAGCCCGATTGCGCGCCCTGGGAGCCACCGACCTGGTTATCGACCATTCCGCCATCTCCTGGACGGTTCTGGCCGACCCGGAGGGCAACGAGTTCTGCGTCCTCACCCCTCGCTGACGACACCACCCGCTGGCCCTCGGCCACCATGAACACTCCGCTCGCCCCCGGAGCGGGCTGTCCATCGGGCGGCCGTCCCTGTGACGCCCGGTCAGGTCAGGCACGGCTGGGGAGATCCATCGAGCACGTTGGGTAACTCCCGTTCAAGGGTGGCCGTATTCAACGAGCCTCATCATGGCCGGGCCGGACGGCGGGTCATGAGCAGGTCATCGACCAGTAGACCATCGCCTCGGCACTGGTGGTGCGGCGCTCGAAGTCGCGCACCAGGCGGCGGGTGCCATCAGCCCAGACAAGGGCCAGCCGGTGGTGCGCGTCGGCCACCTGCTCAAGCAGGACCTGGGCGGCGGCAGGGTCACCGGCGTCCGCGGCAGTGACCATCACCCCCAGCGGCAGACCGCGCGTGTCGACCACGACGTGCCGCATGCGCCCATTGATCAGCTTGCCGCCGTCGAAGCCACTGCTGTCGGAGCCGACGACTGCGTCCGCCTTGACTGACTGCGAGTCGATCACGTCGGCTGTCGGATCCGTGTCCCGCCCCTCTCTCTCGCGGATCCTCGATCGCAGCCGATCGTGGAACTCCTGGACCAGCATGTGGTCGCGCCGACGGCGGAAGAACGCGTATATCCGGTCCCACGGCAGGAAGTCGGCAGGCCTGGCCCGCCACCTGATGCCGAAGTCAAGTCGTTCAGCGACTGGACCAAGACGTCCACCGACCCCCGCCTCTGCGCGGCCATCGTCGACCGGCTGACCTTCAACGGCACCACCATCGAGACCGGCACTGACCCTTACCGCCTCGCCAGCACTCGGGCCCGAGTTGAGGAGCCCGCCAAGGCCGGCTGACGCCTGCCACCGCCTGTCTCAACGGCCTGCCGCCCTGACGGGCGGCGGACCGGCCCGCATTCGCGGGCAGTGCTGCCCTGCCGCGGGATTCGTGTGGACGGTCAGGTGATTCCCCACCGACTTGGTCACGTGATTCCCCAGGTGCTCGCGAACTGTGCCCACTGGGGAGAGGTTCTGGAGCAGCCCAGCTGAGTCCGACGTCCGTCGGTCGGCCCGTGCGGTGCGCTGCTGTGGCGAAGCAGGTCGCATCCGGGCCGGCCGATGATCTGCTCGTCGGGGCGGGACCTACCCTGGCTCCATGGAGATCGCCAAGCTGTCCGCCGCGGCGCGGGCCCGACGGAGCGCCGAGATGCGGGAGTTTCTGCGGTCGCGGCGGGCTCGGGTAACCCCGGCCGATGCCGGCATGGCGGTCGGTGACGTGCGCGGGCGGCGCACGCCCGGGCTGCGTCGCGAGGAGGTCGCGGTGCTCGCCGGTGTGGGGGTGTCCTGGTACACGTGGCTGGAGCAGGGCCGGGAGATCAACGTTTCCGCGGACGTGCTGGATGCGATCGCCCGGGTGCTGCGGATGAACGGTGCCGAGCGTGAACACCTCTATCTTCTGGCCGGGTTGAACCCTCCGCAGGCGCCCGCGAACTCCGGCCGTCGGGTGCCGGACGAGCTGCGCCGGGTGATCGACTCCTGGCTGCCCCACCCCGCCTATCTGATCGACCGGCACTGGAATCTGGTGGCCGTCAACCGCGCGGCGGAGCTGGCCTTCGGCTACCACGAGCACGACCGCAACTGCCTGGTGACCTTCTTCACCGGCGCCCTCTATCGGTCCTCGCTGGTGCACTGGCGGGACGCCGCGCAGGTGATCGTCGGCCAGTTCCGGGCGGACGCCGCACGCTACCCGGACGATGTCGAGTTCGGCCGGCTCGCGGCGGACATGTGTGCCGCCAGCCCGGAGTTCGCCGAGATCTGGGCCGAGCACCGCATCTGCGATGCCACGTCCGGCAGCAAGGCCGTCGCCCACCCGAAGGCCGGCGAGCTCGTCTTCGACTACACCGCCTTGACCCTGCCCGAACTCCCCGGCCACCGCCTGATGCTGCACACCCCGGCGACGGGCACGCAGTCGCAGGAACGGCTGACCGCCCTGTTGGGGGCCGCTGTCCCGCAGCTCGACTGACCGCCCGCCCCTGGGCGCAGCTGACCGGACGATGCCCGAGACGCACCGGTGCGGCGATGCTCCGTCGACCGCTGACCGTGAAGGTGGTGGTGGCAGACCCATGTTCGTCCCGCACTGCTGATCCTCGGCTGCCCGGCGGAGGATCATCCGCATGAAGCGACTCAGCAACCGAACAGTCCTGATCACCGGCGGCACCTCCGGCATGGGCCTGGCCACCGCCCGACGCCTGCTCGACGAGGGAGCCTACGTCGCCATCACCGGACGCGATGAGTCCCGGCTGGCCAAGGCGGCCGCCGCCCTTGACGCAGGGGACCGCCTGCTGACTGTGCGTGCGGACGCCTCGAACCTGACCGACCTGGAGGTCCTGATGCGCCGCATCGAGACCTGGCGCGGCAGTCTGGACGCCGTCTTTGCCAATGCCGGTACGGGCGTCTTCAAGCCCAGCGCCGACGTCACGGAAGCCGACTTCGACCACTTGACCGACGTGAACTTCAAAGGCGTGTTCTTCACCGTCCAAAAGGCCCTGCCGCTGTTGAAAGAGGGCGGCGCGATCGTCCTGAACGCCTCCTGGACGCTGTATCGCGGACTGCCGGTCGCTTCCGTTTACTCGGCGACCAAGGCTGCTGTCCACAATCTGGCCCGAACCCTCGGCTCCGACCTGGCCCCGCGCGGCATCCGCGTCAACTCCGTCAGCCCCGGCTACATCGACACCGAGATGTACCGCGGCACCAACGTCGACCCCGAGGCCGACGCGCGCAACGCCGCGCAGGTGCCGCTCGGCACCGTCGGTCACGCCGATGAGGTCGCCGCCGCCGTGGCCTTCCTCGCCTCCGACGACGCCTCCTACATCACCGGTCAGGACCTGGTGATCGACGGCGGCCTGGTCGGCTCCGTGCCCAGCCACTGACGCCACGAGGTGCCACCGCCCGCCGCAGGAGCACCGCACCCCAGGAGCGAGCTATTTGGTCGAAGGGTTCGGCGGGGTCCTTCGGCCTCTCGTCGGGCCCCCGCCGTCCGCCCAGAGGGTGGGCGTGTCGACAGCGCAACGAACATGCGTGCCGGGCGTCGCAGCGCAGACGGGACGACTTCTTCGCCTGCCTGTGCGCGGGGACACGCTGTTCGAGCTGACCGACGCGTTGCTGTGCGCGGACGCCCCGGTGACCACGCCGGTGGACCTCACGCTGACGGCCGAACACCAGCGCGGGCACGGTGCGATGTACGACGCGCTGAACAGCGGGGACGTGGATGTGCCGCGGCCACGGCGGGTGCTGGTCGGGCTGCCGCAGCCCGAGGCCGCCGACGGCGCCTGGTCCTGGCGGTGGACGTCACCCACTGACTCCGGCCGTACGCACCGACTGGCCGGGACCGCTTGTTCTGCCACGTCTACGGGCGCAGCGGCCGGTCCTCGGACCAGTTCGTGCCCGGCCGCCCCTACTCGTTCGTCGCCGCGCTGGAGCCGGGCCGGACCTCGTGGGGCTCCTGGACGCGCTGTGGCTGGGGCCGGCGGACGAAGTCGCCGAGGCCACCGCTACCCAGGTCCGCCCGGTGGTTGAGGACCTCATCGACATGCGCCGTCAGCAGGCGCGTGGCCGCGGCATCCTGGTCGTATTCGACGCCGGCTACGACGCACCGCGCATGGCCCATCTGCTGGAAGGACTGCCGGTGGAGGTGTTGGGGTGGATGCGCACGGACCGAGTGACGCGCAAGCCCGTCCCGGCCCTCCTGGATCTCGCCGCTGAAGGGCAGGCGCCCACCGAAGCACGGCAAGGAGTTCCGCTTTGCCGAGCCCGACACCTGGGGTGAGCCTGATGCCGAGACCATGCAGGTCACCGACCGTTACGGCACCGCTCGTGCGATGGCCTGGGACCGCTTCCGTCCTCGGCTGACCACCCGCTCCGCGTGGATCGACCACACCGGCGAACTCCCCGTCATCGAAGGGACGTTGATCCGCCTGGAGGTCGACCACCTGCCCGGCGGTCACGCCCCGCTCCCCGTCTGGCTGTGGTCGTCGGCGACCGGCCTGGCGGACGAGGCCGTCGACCTGCGCCGGCAGGCGTTCCTGCGCGGATTCGACCCGGAGCACACCGTCCGGATGATCAAGCAGACGCCGGGCTGGACCCGCCCGAAGCTCCGCACCCCGGAGGCAGCGGACCGGTGGACCTGGCTGGTCATCGCGGCCCACACCCGACTCCGCCTCGCCCGGCCGCCGACCGCTGGCCTCCGCCGCCCCTGGGAGAAGCCGGCCGAGCCCGGCCGGCTCACACCCGCCCGGGTCCGCCGGGGTTCGGGAACCTCCGCCCGACCCTGCACTGCCCGGCCCATGCGCCGAAACCATCGCGGCCAGGCACCAGTCGCCCGCTCTGCCCGAAGAACAAGCATCCCGCCACCCGCTATGACGTGGGCAAGACCGTCAGACGCCCGGGCACCCTGATCGAACGTGATCAAGCCCGGCCGTGAGGCCGTGATCTGGGTCTGTCAGTGGCGCCGGGCAGAATGCACTCCCGTGAGCCTCCACTACGAAGTCGTCTTCACGTGCTTCCTCCGGGACGACACGCCCGACACGGTCCTGGCGGCCCTGCGATGGCACCTCGGCCTGGTCCCCGAGCGTCCAGCAGAGCTCGACGCGGAGGAGCACTCGTATCCACTGCTCTCCCAGGATCCGGACAGTCGCCTGCCAGGAGGCGATTTCGTGTCCCTACGACGCCAGTCCCGAGGCTTCACGCCCGGTGGTGAGCTCCATGCATGGGGACTGTTCAGCCGAAACCTCTGGCTCGACGACATGATGGGTGACCTCTACACCGTCCTGGACCTGCTCGCACCCCACGTCGAAGAACCTGGCTACAGCGGGTACTTCCGGGAGGAGTTCGACACCGAGCCCACCGTCTTCACATTCCGAGACGGCACCCTCGGGCCACTGAAGCTCTGAATCCAGATCAGTCCCTGAACGCCGAAAGGGTTAAAGAACTTCCCAATAGAGATGTCAAGCCGCCAGCGTGACTGATGGTGCGGGTTGGTAGCACGCTCCGTCGCGGAGCATGGCCCAGAGAACGTTGGCCCGGCGGCGTGCGAGAGAGAGCACTGCTTGCTTGTGACCCTTCCCCTCGTCGCGCTTGCGTTGGTAGTACGTCCGCGACGCGGCGCATGTCCTGAGGCTGGCCATGGAGGAGAGGTAGAAGGCCCGCAGCAGCCCATGGTGGTAGCGGCGGGGGCGCCGCATATTGCCGCTGACGCGCCCGGAATCTCGTGGCACGGGGGCCAGGCCGCGAAGCCGGCCAGGCGGTCTGGTGTGCTGAACGCGTCCATGTCGCCGCCGGTCGCGGCGATGAACTCGGCGCCGAGCAGGGCGCCCATCCCGGGCAGGCTGCGGATCACCTCGGCGTGCGGATGTTCGCGGAACCGTGCCTCGATGAGCGCGTCGAGCTCGGCGATCTCCTCGTCGAGGGCAATGACCCCCTTCGCGAGACGGGCCACCATGGCGGCGGCCAGCTTCTCGCCCGGCAGAGACGTCTGCTGGCCAACGGCAGCTTCGATGGCTGAGGCGGCGATGGCTGCGGCATTCTTGACCTTGCGGTTCCTCAGCCACGTCTCGACGCGCTTCGCGCCGCTGCGACGGAACGCGGCCGGGGTCTGGTAGCCGGTCAGCAGCAGGACCGGGCCCCTGTTCGTCAGCACAAGAGTCCGTTCCAACGCCGGGAAGAACTCCAGGAGTTGAGCGCGGAGTCGGTTGATCTGCCGGGTGCGGTCGCAGACGAGGTCGGTTCGGCGCACGGTCAGGGTGCGCAGGTCGACGGCGATCTCGCCGCCGGGCCGCAGCAGGCCGAGGTCGTTGCGCATCCGGGCCTGGTCGGCGATGACGAAGGCGTCCTTGGCGTCGGTCTTGCCCTGGCCGCGGTAGCCGGCAGATGCCTGGTGGACCGCCAGGCCGGTGAGGTAGGTCATCGGCTGGCCGTGGCTCAGGAGCAACCCGATCAGCAGGGCCGCGCCGCCGTGGTTGATGTCCACCGCCCACAGGATGTCCTCGGAGAGGGCGAGTACATCGCCAATGAGCTCCAGCAGGACCGTCTCGTCGTTCAGGACCCGGCGTGACAGGAGTCGCTTGCCCTGGGCATCGATCACCACGCAGTGGTGATGCTCCTTGCCGATGTCCACTCCGGCCCATATCTGGGGCATGGCCACCTCCGCCAGCTCGTCGTCTCACATTGGTCCCAGCAGACGACCTCGCCGGCGTTGTCCTACGAAGCGATCAAGTCGCGTATCCCAATCAGCGGTCGAGTCGTCGCGGGGCTCCGGGCGACCAAGTTCTTTGAGCCATCAAGCGGCGACAAGCTCACAGCCATACCCGGAACCCCTGGGCTTCCCCGATCCT
This sequence comes from Streptomyces sp. NPDC001890, assembly GCF_042891445.1. Classification (NCBI taxonomy): domain Bacteria; kingdom Bacillati; phylum Actinomycetota; class Actinomycetes; order Kitasatosporales; family Streptomycetaceae; genus Streptomyces; species Streptomyces sp. NPDC001890. Next base: position 53,453 of record NZ_JBIATE010000026.1, read on the forward strand.
ACGAATGATCAGATCCGACCCGCTTGAAAGGTAGGACAAGCTGAGCTTGTCGTTTATGGTCCGGCGTCGAACGCGGCTCGAACCTGATCGGCATGTCCGCAGTTCAGCGGACGTGAAGGCGGCCTTCATCTGATCCGTGGTACGTCACAGAGGCGTAGGAACAGCGCGAAGGCCGTGATCGTGAGTTTGGCGCATCAGAACGTCCTGACGAACGCGTTCGCGGAAGTGTCACGCTTCCGGTCGGAGCTGTATGCGTGTCCGACTGCGCGGGAGGACGCGTTGTTCGAGTTGTGCGACGCGCTGCTGTGCACGAACGGGCCGGTGCGGACGTTGGCCGATCTCGCGCTCACGCCCGAACACCACAGTGGTCACGGGGTTCTGTACGGCGGGCTCAACCAGAATCGGATCAATGTTGCTCGGCTGCGTCGCGCCTTGGCCGGGGCGCCGTTACCGAGGGCGGCGGACGGTCTGCTGCTGTTGGCCGTGGATGTCTCGCCGTGGCTGCGGCCGAATGCCAACACCTGTGCTACTGATCACGCATCTTGTCGCGCATTCGGCCGGGAGGAGGGTAAGCATCAGATGGTGCCCGGCCGGCCATACTCGGTGGTGGCCGCGCTGGAGACGGGCCGCACTTCTTGGACGGCGGTGCTGGACGCGGTCCGCCTGGAGCCCGGCGCCGATACCGCTGCCGTCACCATGGTCCAGATCCGCGGGGTTGTCGAGCGGCTCGTGGCCGCCGGCCAGCGACGGGGTGAACAAGCCGGTCTGGCTGGGGTGGTCAGGCACGGGCGCCACGGAGGCGCGACGTCGACCGCTGCCGGCATTCGTTCCTTCGGCGCTTCGACATCGAGCACACGTTTCGCCTGTTCAAGCAGACCCTCGGCTGGACCAAGGCCCGGCTTCGCGGTTCGGATGCGGCCGACCGGTGGACTTGGCTGGTGATCGCTGTCCGGCGGCCCTGGGAGAAGCCAGCCGAGCCGAACGAACTCACACCCGCTCGCGTCCGCAGGAGGTTCAGGAACCTGCACCGAAGACCGGGGCTCCAGCCAGTGCACCGAAACCGTCCCGACTCGGACCAGGCAGGCCGCCAGGCTCGAAGAACTACTCCTGGCAGACATGGCTGGTGCGGCTGCGTGGCATTCGCTGTTCTGTCCCTCGTCTGGTTCATCGCCACCCCGTTTCTGCCGGAGCGGGTGTTCTGGTTCCCGTTCTGGCTGGGAACCGTGATGTGGAACGGAACGGACGGCCAAGGCGGCATCAGCCACTTGTTCGACTAGCGGTAGCGACGATCAGAGCAACGGCCCGCCCGGGGCGTCCGCCGACAAGTCGAGAACGTTGAACGACACGCTTACAGTTTGCGGATCGATGCGGGGTGAGGGACGGTTCGGGCCGTGTAGAAGGATGGCTGAAGTCGGCCGGTCAGCGTCAGGAAGGCGACGAATGCGCCTGTGGCGATCCAGCCGGGCCATCCCGCCATGCTCATGTGCAGGGGATCCAGGGCTGCCTTGGAATCGGCGAACTCCGTGACCACGGCGACACTCACCGAACTCACGAACGCATGCCCGATGACGGCGGGTACGACCGAGCCGGAGCGCAGACGCAGCCACGTGAAGACCGGCAGAATGAGGAGGCAACTCACCAGCATGGCGGGCACTGACACATACCAGGGCCGACCTGGATACTGGCCGCCCATCAGCAGCGTGGGCAGGTGCCACAGGGCAAAGGCCGCGCCGGTGATTGCGTACGCCCGTATCAGGCTCTGGCGGTCACCGTTCTGTGCGAGGCGCGGAAAGAGGTAGCCCTGCCAGCCCAGTTCCTCGCCGAAGAACAGCGGAAGCGACACCAGCATGTTCAGCACCGCTGCGGCCGCCCACGAATCGAGCCCGTTCCAGTGCACTCCACCGAACGGGTAGCGGCCGGCGAAGGTGCCGATGACAAGAGCAGCCGTGGTGAGGCCGGCGGGGACGACGAAAGCCATCAGGCACGCCCGAGCAGCACGCCCCCAGGGCTTCGTCCAGCGCAGGGCGAGAGTGTCCCGCACCCGGCCGCTGTGCTCGACCCAGCGGACGACGAGGATTGCGGCGAGGGCAGGCGCCAACATCGCGGCCGCGATGCACACCTGCTCCAGTGCACCAGTCTCCTCGCGTGCGTCACCGCGCCGGTAACCGCTGGCCAGGAGCGGTGACATGGCCGCCCACATGCCGATGTAAGCGACACCGAGGAAGATGAACAGACCACGTCGCCTGTTGCCGAGCGGTAAGTGCCTGGTTGAAAGCGTCATGACGTGAAACCTACGGATCGGCGCAGCAGCAAGGAATCCAGCTAGAGCGCATATCGGCAGTGGAGCTGACTCCCCTTCCTGCAACGGACTCCTGCAACGACTGGTCCGGAAGGCCGAAGGCCGCGATGCCGAGCCCAGCGCCTGCATCCTCGACGCCCAGAGCATCAGAACCTCAGCCAACGTTCCCGCCGCCGGGCAGGGCATCGACGCGGGCAGGAAGATCGCAGGTCGCAAACGCCACATCGGCGTCGACACCGCCGGACTCCTCTTGGCCGTACTGGTCACCGCCGCCAGCGTCTCCGACAACGCCGGAAGCATCCACCTGCTCTCGAACATTGCCGAAGGCCACCCCCGCGTCACAAAGGCATGGGCCGACACTGGCTACCGCACCAAAGTCATCGACCATGGCGCCACCCTCGGTATCGATGTCGAAGTCACCCGCCGCGAACCCGCCCAGAAGGGCTTCAAGGTGATTCCGCGACGCTGGGCCGTCGAGAGGACCTTCGGCTGGCTCATGCACCACCGCCGCCTCGCTCGCGACTACGAAACCCACCGCTCCGAAGCCATGATCAAGGTTGCCATGGTCGACCTCATGAGCCGACGGCTTACCCATGAGTCCACGCCGAACCGGCGCGACTCCTGAGTCAGGAGGCAGAACCCCGAGCGGGGCAGTTCCAGTCGGCCGAGTCGATCGTGTTCTCCTCCGTGTCACTGAGGTGAAAGCAGTTGCCATTGACCCACACCGTGACCGATTCGGGTCGATGGTCCACCTGGAATGGTTCGTCCCCACGCAGAGTCCCAGACCATGAACCATCCGCCGCAGGCGAGTGGGTGACAGCGACCCACGTCTGCTTCGGAAGCATCTGGTGCGTCTCCGCCCAGGGCTCCACGGTCAGCTCCAGCGCGGCCTCACCGCCATTGCTGATCAGCAGCCGCGCTGTTCCCACACTGTCCATTTCCAGCATCTCTCCTTGCCTCTACGGACGATCCCGCACGCAGCCTCAGACCCTACGCACCCACACGACCCGATCACCACAGACGCACGACCACCTGAAGCCGCCTCACCGCCTGAGTTATCAAACAGCCCAGCCGGGACGAAACGCTCTTTCAGACACGTCCCAGGAGGACTTGGCGGGGCCAGGTCACTCGCGCGCGTGCGAAGCTACGCTCGTCGGCATGCTGAACCGTGTTCCGCTCAATGCGGCGCTCCTCTCCAATGTGGGCACCCCCAAGCAGACCGAACTCCTGGAAAGCAGTCCGCGGTCACGTGTGTGGCGGGTGTGGCTGGCCGACCGGCGGCTGGTGATCGTCAAGCAGATCACCGACGGCGGCGACACAAGTGCCGACGCGAACACGCGCTTCGCGCGGGAGGTCGCCGGGCTGCGCCTGGCGGGGCGGGCCTCCGGGTCCGCCGTGGCCCCCGCAGTGCTCGCCACGGACCTTTCCTCGCGGGTGATGGTCCTTGAGCACTTGGACGACCTCGGCAAGACGGACGACTGGATGCCGGGGTACGCCGAGGCGCTCGCCCGGCTGCACGCCCTGACCAGGCCCGCCGACGCGGGCGCACTACCGGTCTGGTCGGGGCCTACGGCCACTGACGCGGAGTCCTTCCTCGCCCTGGCCAGGGCGCTCGACGTGCCCGTACCCTCCACGGTTCCCAATGAACTCGCCGGTCTCCTGCAGCGGTTGGACCCCACCCCGCACCATGCGCTGCTGCACGGCGACCCCTGCCCCGGCAATGATCTGCGCACCGCCGACGGCGTCCGCTTCGTCGACTTCGAGCGGGCCTCGCTCGGCAACGGTCTGGTCGAACTCGCCTACTTCCGCATCGGCTTCCCCACCTGCTGGTGTGCCATGTCGGTCACCGCGGCTCCGCTCACGGAGGTCGAGAACATCTACCGGAGCACCTGGCGCGGCCTCACCGGGAAGGACGTGCCTGGTGACCTCGCCGACGCGTGCGCAGGCTGGCTGATCCAGGGCGACGCGCTCGTCGAGCGGGCCCACCGCGGGACGGTCGACCAGCTCGCCCGCGTGCCAGCCGAGGACTTCGAGTGGGGCTACATCTCCGCCCGTGAGCGGCTCGTCCACCGCCTGGGCGTGGTCGCCGACATGACCCGCGACCACGATCACCTGCACGCCGTCGGCCGCCTCAGCTCCGCCCTGGCCGGCCGCCTGCTCGAACGCTGGCCGAAACTGCGTCCGCTGCCGACGCATGACACCCGCCCTTGGTACTAGGCACTGTTCCCGGATCTCCTGACCTGAGTGGGGTGTTGGGGCAGGCCGGCTTTATGGGCCGTGGGGATTTGACGCATGCGGAGACGGAAGACCGGATTCGCCCGCGATGGCCTTGTCCACAAGTACTGTCTCTGGACACAACTTCTGTGACGCCATCACCGTCCTTCACGACAACAGGACTCGTTTTCTGAGGAGTTGGAAGCCAGAGCGGCCGAACATCTGTGTCGGGAGGCACGGCCGGCGCCGGTGGTTCGGCACCTGCCCATGGACTCGGCCCTGGCCTGCACCGCTTCCAACTCCTCCGCTGTCCGGCTGAGTACGCGTACTCAGGTGCCGTCTGTCGGACTCCCCCATGCTGGGGCGCGAACGCCGGACCGTCTCAGAGGAACATACGCATGGACCACACTCTGCAGCTGCGCGCTGCCACGCCTCGGGATCAGAACTGGATCCACGAACTGCGCCACCGCGTGTACGCGGAGGAGCTCGGCCAGCATCCAGTGGATCCGTCGGGAAGGCTGAGCGACGGACTCGACGGCGACAACGTCTATCTCGTGGCCGCGCGCGGCGAGACGCGGATCGGCTTCGTCAGCCTCACCCCGCCGTGGGTCGGCCGCTACTCCCTCGACAAGTACCTGACGCGCGAGGAGCTGCCGGTGCTGACCGAGGAGGCTCCGTTCGAGATCCGCGTCCTGACCGTCGAGGAGCACTGGCGGTCCACCTCGGCGGCGCCACTCCTCATGTACGCGGCGCTGCGCTGGGTAGCGGCGCGGGGTGGCCGCCGGGTGGTGGCGATGGGACGCACGGAGCTGCTCGACATGTACCTCGCCGCCGGCCTGCGGCCGGTGGGGCGCACGGTCCGCTCGGGCGCGGTCTCGTTCGAGGTCCTCAGCGGCTCCGTGGCCGAGCTGACGAGGACGGTCGCGGAGCGCCACGGCCGGATCCTGGAGCGGCTTCGTGCGGGCCTCGACTGGCAGCTCGACGTGCCCTTCGCGCCGCGTGCGGACGGCTGTGAGCACGGTGGGGCGTTCTTCTCGGCGATCGGCACCGACTTCCGGACCCTGACCCGCCGTCACGAGGTGGTCGCGGCGGATGTGCTGGACGCCTGGTTCCCGCCGTCCCCACGGGTCCGCGCGGTCCTCTCGGAGGATCCGGGGTGGGCGGCCCGGACCTCGCCGCCGACGGGCGCGGAGGGACTGCTCGCGGAGATCGCCGGGGTCCGCGGGCTGCCGGTGGAGTCGCTGGTCGTCGGGGCGGGCTCGTCCGATCTGATCTTCCGCGCGTTCGGCCGGTGGCTGACGCCGGGGAGCCGGGTGCTCCTGCTCGATCCGGGCTACGGGGAGTACGCCCATGTCACCGAGCGGGTGATCGGCTGCCGGGTCGACCGGCTCCAGCTGCGCCGGGAGGACGGCTGGCTGCTCGACCCGGCCCGGCTCGCCGCCGCGACCGGCGACGGACGGTACGACCTCGTGGTGGTGGTCAACCCGAACAACCCGACCGGCCGCCACGCCCCGGCCGACGCGCTGCGCGCGGTGATCGAGGCCTCGCCCGTGCGGACCCGGTGGTGGATCGACGAGGCGTACCTGGGGTATGTCGATCCGGCGGACTCGCTTGCCGGGCTCGCCTCGGTCGACGCCCGGGTCGTGGTCTGCACCTCGCTGTCGAAGATGTACGCGCTGTCGGGGATGCGGGCCGCATACCTGGTGGCCGGTCCGGAAACGGCCGGTGAGCTGCGGCGCTGGACGCCGCCGTGGCCCGTGAGCCTGCCGGCCCAGCTGGCTGCCGTGACGGCGCTGCGCGACCCTGCCTACTACGCGGAGCGCTGGGCCCACACCCATGTGCTGCGCCGGGGACTGGCGTACGACCTCAAGGAGTTGGACGGGTTCTCCTCGGTCGACGAGGGGGTGGCGAACTTCCTCACGGTGACCCTGCCGTCGGACGGACCGAGCGCGGCGCAGCTGGTGCGCGAGTGCCGGCGGCACGACGTGTTCCTGCGTGACCTGTCGCCGATGTCCCCTGCGTACGAGGGGCGGACCGTCCGGATCGCCGTCCGCGACACGGCGGAGAACGCGCGGATCGTGGCGGCGTGCCGGAGCGCCCTGGACGCGCTGCGCGCGCCGGGCGCAGTGGTGTCGGGCGCGTCGGGCCTGGTCTCCCGGTGACGACGGTCGCCGGTCTCGTGCCGTACCTCGGCGGGGCACTGACGGTCGGGGGCGTCGCGGTGGCGGCGACCCGGCGCCGTGAGCTGATGGTCCGGTGGTGCGTGTGGGCGCTCGGAGTGCCCCTGGTCACCGCCGCGTTCTGGCTCGGTCCACCGGGGATCGCGGTGCTCGCGGCCGTGGTCGGTGTGGTCGCGGTGGCGGAGTTCGGTGGGCTGCTCCGGCTGGGGCCGGTGGACCGGGCGGTGCTGGGCGCGGCGATCGTCGGACTCGTCCTGACCGCCTGGCTGGCCCCCGGGGAGGTGCTCCGGGTGGCGGCGGCCGGGGCGCTTGCGATTGCCGGGGTGCCGTTGCTCTCGGGCGACGCGGAGCACGGGCTCCGCCGCCTGGGTGCGGGCCTGCTGGGGCTCGTGTGGCTGGGCGCCCTGGCCGGCCTCGTGTCGTCCGGTGCCCTCGGCCTCGTCCTGTTCGTGGCCGTGTCGATCGCCGACATCGTCGCGTATGCGGCGGGTCGCCGTCTCGGCGGCCCCCGGCTCTCCCCGCTGTCGCCTGCCAAGCGGTGGAGCGGCACGCTGGCCGGGGCCACGGCCGGTCTCCTCACGCTGGCCGTGCTGTCCTCCCTGACGTGGCAGACAGCGGTGGCCGTGACGGTCGGCGGCCCGCTCGGGGACCTGCTGGAGTCCATGGTCAAGCGGGGCGCCCGCGCCAAGGACGCCGGCCGGTGGCTGCCCGGCTCCGGCGGCATCCTCGACCGGATCGACTCCCTCCTCGTCGCTCTGGCGGTGCTGTTGGTGCTGGGGTGAGGCACGGGGCGGTGGCTTCATACGCGGCAGGCGGCGTTGGCTCAGCTTCTCCGGCGCGGCTGCTCCGAGTGACAGTCAGGCCTCTTCGAGTCGTACGTGAAGTCGCCCGAGAATGGTCCGTGGGCAAGTCGGTCGGGCTGACAGTGCGGGGCCGTGGAAGAGGTCGTGCTCCGACTGAAGGAGTTGTTGCTCCTGTCGATCGCGGACATCACGGTGCTGTCGGTGGATGTGGACATCGAGATGCTTCGCGTTGATGGGCAATGCGTCGCGGACGGCGCCGTGTGCCCGGTCTGCGGAGGTTGGTCGAACCGGGTTCATGGTTCCTGCCTGCGGTTACCCGCCTGTGTGCCGAGCGGTGGTCGAAGCGTCGGCCTCCGGCTGAGGGTCCGTCGGTTCGCCTGCGGGAACTCGGGCTGTCCACGACGTACCTTCGTCGAGCAGGTACCCGGCCTGACATGACGGCACGGCCAGCGGACCACACGGTTGCGCTCCACCCTGGCCGCAGTCGGTCTCGCCCTCGCGGGCCGGGCCGGTGCCCGCATCGCGCGCGTTCTCGGTGTGCCCGTCAGCCGCAGCACGGTGCTCCGGCTGGTGGACGCCCTTCCCGAGCCCGAGGTCCCCGCGCCGCGGGTGGTCGGCGTCGACGAGTTCGCCACCCGCAAGGGCCGCCTCTACGGCACCGTCCTCGTCGACATCGAGACCCGCCGCTCCGTCGATCTGCTGCCGGGCCGGGAAGCGTCCAGCCTGGCGTCCCGGCTCGCCGACCGCCCGGGCATCGCGGTCATCCGCCGGGACCGGGCACCGTTCTTCCCCGCAGGCGCCACCACCGGCCCCGCAGGCCATCCACGTCGCGGACCGGTGGCGCCTCTGGCGCAACTTGAGCGAACCCGCCCAGCGCGCAGTCGCCCAGCACCGCCGCTGCCTTCGAGCCCTTGTCCCGGCAACCCCCGAATCCGAGCCCGAGTCAGCCACGGAAGAAGATCCGTCCGGTTCGCCATGGCCGACCGGGCACCGGCTCGCCAACCGCACCCAGGCCCGGCACGCCGCCGTCCACACACTCCTGGAAGCAGGACACAGCCTGCGCTCTGTCCAGCGGCGCTCGGCATGGCCGGGCACACCGTCAAACGGTTCGCCGACGCCGCGAAGGGTCTCCGGATGGATCCTCGGCCGCCCGGAAACCCCTCGCCGAGCCCGAACAGCTCCCGCTCAGGACCGTCCGCACCCAGTGCCCCGCGCTCGCCCCACCTCACCCGCCACGTCCGCTCCTTCGCGGGCATGCTCACCGGCCGCCGGGGCAAGCGTCTCCCGGCGCGGCTCGACGCCGTCCGCCAGGACGACCTGCCCAGCCTCCACGCCCCAGACGACGTCATCGCGGGATTGACCCTGCCCTGGAGCTCGGGTCCGGCCGAAGGGCGTGTCAACCGGATCAGATGCTCAAGCGCCAGATGTTCGGGCGTGCTGGCTTCGCCCTTCCGCGGAAGCGCGTACTGCTCGCACAGTGATCGCAATGTCAGCAGGTGATGCAAGGATCCCGGCACACCTACACGAGGAGATCAAGATGGGTACCTGGGATACCGGCCCCTTCGACAACGACACGGCCGCGGACTTCGCCGACGCCCTCGACGACGCCGAACCCGAGGAACGCGAGGCACTGATCCGTGGCGTCCTCACGCGGACCGTCGACGCCACCGACTGGCTCACCGAAGGAGAAGAAGCGGTGGCCGCAGCCGCACTGATTGCGGCGCAATGCCCTGGCGGCGACCCGATCGACACACCCTATGGCCCTGAAGCACCCGTGCCTGTCCTCTCTGACGATCTCCGGCTGCTCGCGGACGAGGCCCTCGCTCGCGTCATCAGCGACGAGGCCGGGCCTGCCTCGAACTGGGTCGACCCGAAAGACTGGAAGCAGTGGCGAGCCACCCTCAGCCGCCTTCGCACAGTTCTTGCTCCGCCGCCACCGTCCATACCGCTGTTCGATGTCGAATGATGACAGAGCGTCACCCTCCATAAAACCTGAGTCAGAGCCACGAGTCGTGAACAAAGCCAAGGGACAACGTCTGTGCAGCACGGAGGCCCGCGAGCTACTCAAGCCGATTCCCACACTGGTCAGGGCGCGCGGGCAGTCTTCCCGCAGCGTCCTGACGCGGAGATCATCCTCGGCCTTCCCGGCCTCGGCACCCAGCTCGGTGACCGTGTGCCGACCGAGATCGGAGACGGTCGCACCTGCTTCGCCGACGCCCGTGGTCTGAAGGCATGTGCCGGCACCTCACCCAACACCCGGCGCTGGGTGAAAAACGAATTCGCCGCTTTCCCTCCTTCAGCCGAAACCCTCGGTGCGGCAGCCGAATAGGCCGAGGACCGATCAAGCCGGCGGCTTCACCCAGGGAGCCAGACGTTCCCCGACTGCCAGATTCTCGCGCCAGTACCGGAAGACGGTTCCCTGGACGATGTCGAGCTGCCCGGCCGCGACCAGGCCGGAGGCGAGACTCGACCCGCCCGCATCGGCCTCGAAGGCAATCAGTACAGGAGGTGTCTCACCGACCTGCCGGGCAATGAGTCGGAGCTCGTCAGGCGTCGGCGCACGAAACACCGGGTCCTGGAAGGCGGCCGGGCACGTGACGAAGACCGGGTCGCTGAACACCAGCTCCAGGCCGTGGGCATACGAGATGTCGTGCCCGGCGCCCAGACGCAACCGCCCGGGGTCCCAGGCAACGATGTCCCAGTCCCACCATGCCCCTTCGGGAAGCTCGATCACGGCTCGTTGCCCGCCCTGGACCGCGCCGTCACTCGGGAATCACCAAGCCGAGCTCACGCAGTCGCGGAAGGCAGACCTCCAGGCACGCCTCCAGAGAGACGGCTTCCGTGCGAACCAGGAGATCATCCCGGAACGGGGCCCCGCTCGCGACGAGGGTCCAGGGCTTCGTCGCATCGCGCATGCGCTCGGCATCGACCTTGAACAACACCGTCACACCCTGCTCTGCCAACGACTCCATGACCCGCGCTACGTCCATCGCATCCCCACCCCTGCCTGAAATCGAACAGCCAGGAGGCTACACCGGCCTCTCACGAACCGGCTTGACCGCTTGGCCCCGTGAGGTGTCTACCTCCTCGCCAGCGCCCGAGCCCGCGCCGAGCAGGCGGCCACGGCCGACTGATCCGGACCGCTACCCACCGCGACGTCCCCGCCTCCCGGGGGGCGCCGGAGACGTCGTCCAGACGTGCACGACGCGGTGGCCGCGCAGGGGCCGCTGGCGTCAGATGCGGTGCCGGCGCTGACGGCGCAGGTGGCCGAGACACTGCAGTCCGTCCACGCGGCCGGGGTGATCCACCGCGATCTGAAGCGCTCCAACCTCCTCCTCAGCGCCGACGGCCCCAAGGGCATCGATTTCGGATCGCCAGGGCCACGGACGTCACGTCGGTGACGAGTACGGGCATGCCGGCCGGGACGCCTGGCTACATGGCGCCCGAGTACTTCAGAGGCGAGAGCCGCACCGAGGCCGTCGACGTCTTCGCACTCGCCACCATCGCCGCGTACGCCGCCACAGCGCGGCCCGCGTTCGGCGGCACCGGGCACAGTGTGCTGTACCGCATCCTCGAACAGGCGCCGGATCTCGACGGCTGCCCCGAACCCGTCCGGACCGTGGCCGCCCACTGCCTGGCGAAGGATCCGGCGGAACGGCCGGGCCTGGCCGAGGTCATCCGCCTGTGCCGTACCGACGGCCCCGATTCGGACGCCCTCAACAGCCTGGTGTTCAGCCCCGACGGCACGCAGGTCGCCACGACGAGCCGCGACGGTGTCGTGTACCTGTGGAAGACCCCGGCGTCCGGCGTCCTGACCGGATCCGCACCGGCCGGTCCGGGCATCTTTCGCCTTCGGGGCAGCTCCCCCCAATCCCGCGTAGCCGCCGCCCACGCGAATCGCGTCGAAGCGGAGCAGGGCGGCGGGCGCGCCGGAAGGGTCCCCGTTCGCGGAAGCGGCCCTCTGGCGCGCCTCCCGGTCCTCGCTCGGAATGCCGGGCCGTCGGGCTGATCCGGGAACACGGCCAACAGCGCACCGGGTCACCGCCTTTCCCCCAGGACCTGCGAGGTCGGGTGTATGCGCCCATCAAACCTCCCAGGGCCGCCTCGGGAGATCCGCCGTTCCAGCTCAACGGTCATCCGCAGGATCGGGTCGTTCCGAGATCCCCGACAGCGTCGGATACTCGCGGACGAACGCCACCGTGTCGGGGCGCAGGGCGACCACACGAGCTGCGCCCCCGGGTCGGACGAGGGGTCAGCCTGCGGGGCTGGTCCAGTCAGCAGGGATCTGGGCTATGCGGACCCGCTGGGGGTGGTCGCCGACCGGTACGGAGACGACCTTCTGGCCGGTTGCGAAGTCAATGGCGGTGACCCTGTCGGCGCCGCTCTCGGAGATCAGGCAGTCGCGGCCGTCGCCGCTGACGGTGGCCCAGTAGGGCTTGGAGGCGGAGACGAGAGGGCCTTCCTGGAGACCGGCGCTGTCAACGACGGTGACGTAGTCGTCCATGGTGCCCGCGATGCACAGCTTGCTGCCGTCGAAGTTCATGGACATGCCGTGGTGGCGTGAGTCGTTGACGAAGCTGGTGCGGTCGTCGCTGGTGGCCGGGTTCTTGGGCAGGGTCTTGACCCGGGTGATCCTGTCAGTCTCGACGTCGTACTCCAGGAAGCCGTTGAAGTAGGAGACTTGGAAGTACAGCTTGGAGAAATCGGGGCTGAAAACCGCCGGCCGGACGGCGTTGGACAGGTCCTCGCGGCCGAAGGCCTTCAGGCGCGCGCGCATGTCGATGGTCCTGACGACCTCGTAGGTGCTCGCGTCGACGACGGTGATACGCCGGTCGCCCTTGGTCCAGTCCAAGAGCGGATCGTCGAGAAGAGTCTCGACGTTGCCGATGGACATGTTCCAGATGTACTTGCCGCCGTTGGTCCAGATGTTCTCGTGCGGCTTGTCGCCGACACTGAACTTGCCCAGTTGCTTACCGGTGTTGATGTCCAGGACGTGAACGGTCTTGCTGAGCGAGGCCGAGACCGCGACTTTGGTGCCGTCCGGGGAGACGGCCATGTGGTCGGATCGGTAACCCGAAACAGCGAACCGCCAGTTGACCCTGCCGGTGGTCAGGTTGATGGACACGACGTCGCCGAAGCTGGGCCGTGAGGCGACCAGGGAGCTGCCGTCGGGGGTGGAGTACAGATCGTCGACAAGCTGGTCGTGACCCTCGCCAGCGGTCGCCCGGATCCCCAGATAGACAGCCAGGTTGATCGGGTTGAGGTAGATGGCGGCAAGGCGCGCGGCCTTGTCGGGGACGACGTTGATCCGGCCGATCTTGGCGAAGTCGCCGCTGGACTCGATGACGTCGGCGGTGCCGTCCCAGTTGTTGCCGACGAACATCACCTCGCGCAGGGCGGGTGCGGCTTCGGCGGTGTTCGTCGAGACGACAGGCACGACGACACCGGCCGCCACCAGGACGGCTGCCGCGGTGATGTTCCGCAGACGCTGGCGCCGGCGGCTGGTTCCGGTCCGTGCGGAGGTCTTCTGGGCATGGGTACTCACAGCGTGCATGCTTGCTTCTCCCAAAGGTGAGTGCCCGCGGAGGGGCGGGAACGCGGAGCGGTTCCGGTCCGGGTCGACGCACACAACCCTTCAGCGCATGGAGGCGCATGGTGCGCGGGCCGTGGCATGGGCGGCTGGCGAACGGCAGTGAGGGTTCTGAGCATGGCCGACCTGGGTCCCGCTGACCTTGTGGGCTGCGCGCGGAACCCTCTCCAAGTCTGAACATCGCCGTATTCGAACTTACTGGATAGTAAGGAGGGGCGGCGTCCGCCGCAAGGCCGGTGCGGGAAGATTCTCCGTATCATCCGATGGAGGCACAGTGGCGGGCAGAATCACCCCGGCGGGAGGCCGGTACGGGGGCAAGGACGCGTCCGAGCGACAGGCCGAGCGCCGCAGGCGCTTCATGGAGGCGGGCCTGGAGATGTTCGGCGCCGTCCACGGCTACCGGGGCACCAGGATCGCCGATCTGTGCAAGGCCGCCGGTCTGTCGAGCCGTCAGTTCTACGAAGAATTCCGCACGTTGGAAGACCTGCTGGCCGAACTGCACCTGTACGTCAACGACGTCGCCGAGCAGGCCGTGCTCGACGTCCTGCCCACCATCCAGGACAAGCCGCCGCGCGAGCGCATCATCCTGATGCTCCGCGCCTACGTCAAAGGCGCCGCTTCTGATCTGCGCCACGCCCGGATCGCCTACGTCGAGATCGTCGGCGTCAGTCCCCGCTTGGACCGCCAACGCCTGGACCGCCGTTCAGTCTGGATCGACCTGCTGGGCCGGCAGGTCGATGACGCCCTCGAACGCGGCGAGTTTCCCCCCGACGACTACCGCATCGCCGGCGCCGCCTTCATCGGAGCCATCAACGGTCTCATGCACGACTGGGTCATCGGCTGGATCGACGCGACCATCGAGGAAATCACTGGCGAGCTCATCAAGATCGCCTTGGGCCGTTACAAGATCGTGAAGTGATCCGGGGCCGGCCCGGCCAAGGTGGTGCCGGACAGCGGCTGCGCTGCAGGACAAGCTCCTCACCGCAGCTCACCCTCCGAAGTGGACACCGGTTGGGTGGGGCGCTGCTGGGCGGCGACAACCTGACGACCTCGTGCATGGTTGGGGTGAGGGCGTGTTGAGCTTGTGATCGGCGTCTTGATCAGGCGGGTGTGGTGGGCAGTGCTGGGCCGTTTCGTTCGGATCAGAGTGCGGACCGGAGGAAGATGACCGCGATGTGGAGTCCAGCCCTGCGAGAAGGGATGAAGCGATGACATTGCATTGCGATGTAGCCGAGTTGCTGGCGGCGGGCGGCATCCTCGACGTGGACGTCGACGACGCCGTTGCGGACGAGCACGTGCGATCGTCCGCGTACCGACGCGTCGTCCTGGTGACCGCTTCCTCGCGGCACCGCGACCGAGACCGCGCGATCGTGGCCACGATCCTGCGCGACCCCATCGAGATGGTGTCCAAGTCGGCGGTGGTCTCCCTCGTGGACAGGGTCGCGATGACGATGACCAGTCCTGCCGAGTTCCGGCAGTGGTCGGCCGAACTGCTGCCAGAGATCGACCAGCTCAAGACGGAGGGGTACCGCGAGTTCATCCGCCGCCGCATCCACGACTGGTTGTTCTATCTGTCCATCGAGGGCGGTCACGTGCCGACACCGGGCGAGTTGGCGACGGTCACGTACTGGATGCAGCGCGTCCTCGCCGAGGAGTCGAGGTCGCCGGCGGTACTCGCCGTGCTCGCCGAGTCCGGTAGCAAAATGAAGATTCGAAACATCGCGAAGAACCGAGCCGGTAGCCGCAAGCTGAGAACGCAATGAGTCGGTAGTGGTAATCGACAGGCGCGCCGACTGCCTCACGCACATGAACGGCGCCATGTCCGACGATCACACGGGAGAACACGCCGGAACGTAGGCGACGTAGGCGACGTAGGCCCAGCCGGACCGGATCCTGACGTGGCGTGCCACTCGTTGCTACGCGTGAAGGTTCTGGTCGTCGGCTCTGCGTGATGCCACCGATCTTCTCGGCGGCACGGCGTATCTCGTCGACGACGTCTGACGGCGGGGCCGCCGCCCGAAAGCCGTGCGTTTCCTGATCTGCGAGGCCGCTTCGAGCGCGGCCTCCCGGATACGGATACGGGGCGGACCCGGGCGGTCTCGGCCCGGCGGACAGAGACCGCCGAGTGGTGGGGCCTGGCCGGCCGCGGCGAGGCGCTACCGCCCCAGGGTGTGTCGTACCCTCGCCGCTCCTGCGCAGAACTGGGCGCGGCTCCAGACCAGGCCGCGACCGGTTTCAGCCGGCGGGGCTGTCCGCGCCCGGCCGCTCACTCCTCGGTGAGACCGCTCACTCCTCGGTGAGGGAGATCCTTCCCGCGTGCAGGCGGCCGTCGCCGCCGTCGAAGTACACCCGGTCGCCGACGACGGCCGCGTCGGGGTCGTCCGGCGACAGGCGTGTCTCGGCCGGGGATTTGCCGGTGCGGGCGTCGGCGGCGTGCAGTGTGCCGGTTTCCGTACTGAAGAGCACCGAGCCGCCCAGCAGACCGTGCACCTCGGGTTCACCTTCCGTGTGCGTGGTCCAGAGCGGTTTACCGGAGCCGGCGGCGACCGCGTGCACGTCCCCGGGGCTCCTCGTGCTGTCGTTCTCACCAGTGCCTCCCAGGATCATGCCGTCGGTGACCAGAAGCGGTTCGAGCCACTGCGCGCTCTGGACATCCGGCTCGTAGGTCCACAGCCGTGTGCCCCGCCGGGCGTCGACGGCGTGGAGGTCACCCCGGCTGTCGCCGGCGTAGACCGTGTCTCCCGACACCCTGATCGCCGTCACCTCGGTGCCGTACCTGTCCTGCATGCGGTACCGCCAGCGCTGGTCCCCGGTGGCCGCGTCCAGGGCGTAGAAGTACGATCCGTCCTTCTCCCACATCCCGCCGTAGACCACCCCGTCCACCACCGCGAGCGCGTCGGACAGGCCGTACTCGACCGGTCGGGTCCACTTCAGCCGCCCGGTGGCCGCGTCCAGTGCCGACACGGCGTACCTGCCGGAAGGTTCCGAACCCTCGGGGAGGTCGTACAGGGCGTTCACGTAGACGGTCCCGTCGGCCACCACGATCCGTAGGTAGAGGTGAAACGTCGTGCCGGGCGCCGTGTGCGCCTGGGCACCCACGCTCCATATCCGCTTGCCGCCGTCCAGAGCGATGCCCTGGATCGTGCCCTGCTCGTTGCTGGAGGCCACTACCAGACCGTCGCTCACGCCCTCCAAGGACGACGCGGTCGGATCGTCGTACGTCCATATGGTGTCGCCGCTGTCGGCGTCCACCGCGTGCAGGAGACCGTCCTGGCCCTCGCCGACCACCTTGCCGTCGGCGACCACCGGGTGCCACAGGTCCTCGTCGGACGGCCACTGTTCCCGCACCGTCAGCTGTTTCGCGACGACCGTGGGGGTGGCGGTGCTCCCGCTGCCGCCGACCCCGTTGCCCTCGCGCGACGGGCCGGAGAGGACGCGGGGCAGGAGCAGACCGGCGACGGCGGTGAGGACGACGAGGATGCCCGCCGCGGCAAGGACCGCCGTACGCCGCTGCCGGACCCACCCACCCGGGTGGGCTGCGGACGAAGGCCGCGCGGGCGGCCTGCCGAGCCGCGCAGTGGCAACGGCGGTGTGCGCCGGGCCGACCGTGGGCAGGTCCGCGCCCACGGGGTGGTCCGCGCCCGCCGTCACCATGCCGGCCTCCTCCGGCAGCGGGTCCGTGTGCAGCGCCATGGCATCGGCGGCGACCGGCGTGGGCAGCCAGGTGGCGCCGGTGAACGTGCCCCGGGTCCCGTCGGCGCCCTCCCACCGGCCCAGCTCCGCGACGAGTTCCGGCACTCCGGGCCGCCGTAGCGGGTCCTTGGCCAGGCACCGGCCGACTACGTCGGCGAGTTCGCCGGGCAGCCCCGCCAGGTCCGGGTCCTCGTGGACGACGCGGTAGCTTACGCCGTGCGCGGGCCCGCCCCCGAACGCGCTGGTGCCGGTCGCGGCGTACACCAGCAGCGCGCCGAGCGCGAACACGTCGCCGGCGGGCCCCACCTCACCGCCGATCAGTTGCTCGGGCGGAAGGTAGCCGGGGCTGCCGACCACGGCCCCGGTGGTCGTCAGCTTGGTGTCGTCGGCGGCCACCGAGATCCCGAAGTCGATCACCCTGGGGCCGTCCGGCGCCAGCAGCACGTTCGACGGCTTCAGATCACGGTGCACCACCCGGGCCCGGTGGATCGCCTCCAGGGCCTCCGCCAGCCCGGATCCCAGCGCCCGTACGGACTGCTCGGGCCAGGCGCCGTGCCTGGCGACCGCCGCCCCCAGCGAGAGCCCCGGCACGTGGGCGGTGGCCAGCCACGGCGTTTCCGCGTCCGGGTCCGCGTCGACCAGCGGCGCGGTGAAGGGGCCCATCACCCGCCGCGCCGCCGCCACTTCCCTCCGGAACCGTGCACGGAAGGACGAGTCCTCGGCCAGTTCGTCGTGCACCACCTTCACCGCGGTCGCCCGGCCGCCCGGCGACCGGGCGAGGTACACCCGGCCCATCCCGCCCGAGCCGAGCCTTCCGACGACCCGGTACGGGCCGATCCGCGTGGGGTCACCCGCCTCCAGCGGTGTGAACGCCTGCACTGGCTCCTCCTCGTTCGTCACTTTCCCGGCCGTGAACGACATGTGGGTCACGTCGCGGCCCGGTAGGCGGTCAGTCGGCCGTGCAGCTCGACGAACACGGTATTCCCGACAATCCCGAAGTCCGAGTCGTCGTCCACGTCGACCGGTTCCCGCCATCGGGACTTTCCGCTGCCGGCGTCCAGCGCGCTCAGGTACCCCTCCGAGTCGTGGACGAGGAGGGTGTCGTCCACGGCGGTCAGGGACGTCACTTCCTCGGCCTTCTGCTTCTTCCGCCACAGCACCCGACCGGTGTCCGCGTCGAAGGCCGACACGTAGCCGTCGTTCTCGAAGTAGACGGTCCCGTCAGCCACTTCGGGCCCACCGGCTCCCCCGCCGAGTCGGCCGTCCCACAGCTCCCCCTCGAAGGTGCCGCGCCACACCTCCTTGCCCGACGCGGCGTCGACGGCGTACAGGGCGCCGTCCTTGGTGCCGAAGTAGACCTTGCCGCCCGCCGCCACGGGTGCCGTCTCCACCTCGCTGCCGGCCTCGTAGGTCCATGTCTCCTCGTGCGTGCGGGTGTCGACCGCGATCATCTTCTTCTTGCCGTGCGTGAGGAGCGTGTCGCCGGTGACGGCGACGTCGTCGGACGTCAGGCCGTTGAACGAGTACTTCCACAGCTCGTCCCCCGTCCGCGGGTCGAGGACGTAGAAGAAGGCGTTCATGTGCGCGTAGGCGGCATCGCCCACGACCACCGGGGAGGGGTGGAAGGAGTCGTCCATGTGCTCCCAGAGCGGATCACCGTCGTTCGCGTCCAGCGCGTACAGGTACTGGCCGCTGCCGTAGTACAACTGGCCGCCCGAGACGGCGGTGATCTCGATGCCGTCGCCCACCGTGTTCTTCACGTAGTCGCTCTCCCCGGAGATGTCGGAGACCTTGACCCGGCGGGCCCAGCGATCGGAGCCGTCGCTGACGGACAGGGCGGTGATCTCGTGACGGTCCTTGTTCTCGAGGTAGACAGTCCGCTCCGTCACCGTGGCCATGGTCTGCCCCTCGTCCAGTGGCTGGGACCAGAGTTCTTCGATGTTCGGAGAGGCAGCGGGCGGGGAGCCGTCCTTCTCCTCGCCCGCGGACACCTGCCACACAATGACGCCGGTCACAATGACGGCCAGGGCGGTTGCCGTGGCGAGAGCCGTACGCAGGCGGCGGCGCCGGGCATGCGGAGGCGCGCCGGCCGGAGGCTCCGGCGTACCGTCGACCGGGAGCTCCGGCCTGCCGTCCCGCGCCCGGGGCATGGGCTCGGTGGGCACCTCGGCCCGCATCCGGGTGGCGGAGTCGACGACCGGGCCGGGCATCCATCCGGCCGTCGCGACATCCCCGTCGCCCTCCTCGCCTCCGACCTGTGCCGGAGTGACCTGGCGCGCGTGCCGGTCGACGGCGGGTTCCGGGTGCCTCAACGCGTCCAGCAGCCACGGCACCGTGGGCCGCTCCCCGGGGTCCTTCGCCAGGCACCGGGCCACCACGGCCGCGAGTTCGGGCGTCAGACCCCTCAGGTCGGGGCTCTGGTGCACGACCCGGTAGTTGACCGCTTGGGACGCGCCCCCACCGAACGGGCCGACGCCCGCGGCCGCGTACGCCAGCACCGCCCCCAGCGCGAACACGTCACCGGCCGGCCCGGCGCCCTCGTGGCGCAGCTGCTCGGGCGGAATGAAACCGGGTGTGCCGATCACCGTTCCGGTCTCGGTGAGCGCGGTGTCGCCGGCCGCCACCGAGATACCGAAGTCGATCACCTTGGGTCCGTCGGGCGCCAGCAGGACGTTCGACGGCTTCAGATCGCGGTGCACCAGGTCCGCCGCATGCACGGCGGCAAGCGCCTCGGCCAGGGCGGCGCCCAGGCCGCGTATCGCGTGCTCCTGCCACACCCCGTGCCGGGCCACCGCCTCCTGGAGCGACAGCCCGGGGACGTACTCCGTGGCCAGCCAGGCCGGGGTTCCCGACGGATCGGCGTCGACCACCGCGGCGGTGTAGAAGCCCGTCACCCGCCGTGCGGCCTCGACCTCGCGTGCGAAGCGCCGCCGGAACCCCTCGTCCCACAGCAGTGCTTCCCGCACCACCTTCACCGCCACCGCACGTCCCCCGGGCGAACGGCCCAGGTATACCCGGCCCATGCCGCCCTGGCCCAGCCTGGCCAGCATCCGGTACCGGCCCACTTGCACCGGATCACCCGCCGTCAACGGTACCGACGCCACCGCCTACCCCTCCTGCTGCCCATGCCTCTGCCGGCCCGCCGTCTCGGCAGACCTTCCCTGCACGGGACTCCGGGAACGGCCCCATGGTTCCAGCGTGCCGCAGGAGGGGCCCGCGCCGCAGGCTGCCATGTCACGGAACCGGATGCGTTCCGCGATGCGGCGGGCGGGCGCCCTTGCCTTCGAAGCGACCTTCGAAAGGCCGTTCGTTGATGGTGCGGTCCACGGCGTCGCCGCGCGTCGGGTCGGTCTTGGGCGGCGGGCCTATGGCTGTCGCCGGCTGTACCCGGCGAGCACGGTCACGATGGCACCGCCCGTGTCTCGGCGCGTCTGCCGCTTCATCGGGTCCGGGCCGGGAATTCACTGGCTCATGTCTACTGCGAGCAGCAGCCCCTCTCCCGCCTCTCCCCCCTTTCCCTCCTTCCCTTCTCCGCCTCCTGTTTCGTGCCCCGGTTTCCGCCCCGGCTCACCGGCCTACCCTGCCTTCCGCCGGTCCTCGGTGCGCGTCCGCCCCCTGCGCCCGCGGCGCCGAAGCGCCCCAACTCTGCGGGGTGTCGCTCATCGTGAAGCGCAACTGGCCGCCCCGCAGCAGGTCGGAGTGGCTCAGCACCGGCTTGGTGACGCTCCGGCCGTTCAGCGACAGCGACTTGACGTACGCCTTGTCCGCCGCCCCCGAGGCGCTGATCACCAGCGGACGGGACGCGGCCGGCAGCTGCACCTTTGCCTGGTCGAAGAACGGGCTGCCCACCGAGTACTTCGCCGATGCCGGGTTGACCGGGTAGATGCCCAGCGAGGAGAGCACGTACCAGGCGGACATCTGGCCGCAGTCCTCGTTGCCGCTGAGGCCGTCCGTGCGGTTCGCGTAGTTCGCCGCGGCGATCTCGCGCACCTTCGCCTGCGTCTTCCACGGCTGGCCCGCGTCGTCGTAGAGGTACGCGGCGTGGTGGCTCGGCTCGTTGGTGTGGTTGTTGTGGCCGCCGGCAAAGTAGCCGTCCAGCCACGACGCGAACTCTTCCTTGCCGCCCATCAGATCCATCAGCCCCGGCACATCGTGCAGGACGTCGAGCGTGTACACCCACTGATTGCCCTCGGTCCAGCCGCCATCGGCCCAGGATCCGTCCAGATCACGGGCCTGCATGAAGCCGGTCGCGGGGTTGTACAGCTTCTTGTAGTTCGCGCTGCGCTTGAGGAGCATCTCCGCGTCCTCGGTTTCGCCGACCGCCTTCGCGACCTGCGCGACCGCCCAGTCCTCGTACGCGTAGTCCAGCGTGCGGGACGCCGACTCCGCGGTGTGGTCGGCGGCGACCCAGCCGTTCCGCTTGTAATAGGTCAGGCCTGCCCGTGCCTCCACCGGAGTTCCCTGCTGGCGGTCGGAGTAGGCCAGTTCGGTGTCCTTGTCCGGCGGGGTCATCGCGTTCTTGTACATCGCCTCGTACGCCAGCTTGCGGTCGAAGCCGGTGAAGCCCTTGGCGATGTTCTCCGCGATCACCGAGTCGGCGTTGGTGCCGACCATGATGTTGGTCTCCGTGATGTTCTTCCACATCGGGAGCCGGCCGCCCTCTCGGTAGTCGTTCAGCATCGAGGTGACCATGCCGTCGATCCGCTCGGGGGCGAAGAGCGTCAGGAACGCGTTCTCGGCTCGGAAGGTGTCCCACAGCGAGTAGCCGGTGTAGCTGACTCCGGTGTGGACCTCGTCGTCGTACGCGCTGTAGTAGCGGCCGTGCTCGGAGTTCTCCGACGGGTACTGCAGCGCGTGGTACATAGACGTGTAGAAGACCGCCTTCTGATCGGCGGTCGCGCCGCGCAGCTGAACCCGGTTCAGCTTCTGGTTCCATTGGGCGCGGGTCTTGTCGGCGATCTGCTCGAAGGACTGGTCGTCCGGGGCCTCGGCAGCCAGGTTGGCACGGGCCTGCTCCAGCGAGATGAACGACGTCGCGATCCGCACCTGCACGGTCCGGGTGTCGGCGGGGAAGCGCACATACGCGGACACATCGCCGTCGGTGCGGGCGCCCTGGCCCTCGTGAAGCGTCCCGCCGGTAGCCGTGCCGTAGCTATCGAAGCCGGTGTCGATCCGGGCGACGAAGTACCCCTTGAAGTTCGGTGCCTTGAACGGGCCGAGGTTGCTGTCCTGGCGGTCGGGGTTGTAGCCGGTGATCTCGCGGGCGGCGGGATCGATGTGCACGTTGCCGGTGACGCCCGCACGGGTCGCCTGCAGCACGAAGTTGCTGTCCGCGCCCTCGGGATACACCGTACGCAGCAGGCCGACGCGGGACGTCCCGGTCATCTCCGTCTTCAGCGTCCGGCCCGAACCGGCCTGCATCTCGACCGAGTAGCGGTCCGCAGCGGCGTGCTCGTCGGAGTGGCTGAACGGCAGCGCCCGTTCGTCGGCCCTGGTCTTCACAGGGCCCACGCCTGGCATGCCCGACACATAGCCGGAGTCGCCCATCCAGATGGCCGGCTGGTGGGTGCCGATGAAGCCGCTGATCTTCGTGTCGGAGTAGTGGTACGGCGTCCTACTGACGTAGTTCTGCCGGGTCATCGGCGACCAGCGGGTCATCGCGAACGGCGGGGCGGTGCTCGGAATCATGCCGCCGTACTCGGTGGCGCTCTGGCCCGCCGTCCCGATGAACGGGTTGACCAGATCCACGTTGGACCGGTCGGTGTCCGCCCAGCCGGTGGTGGCGAACGGCGGGAGGAACGCGGCGACGAGCGCCGCCGCGATGACGAAGGCCCACGCCAGAAGCGCCGACCTCGGACGTCGGAGGTGCAGGACGCCCGGGGCACCGGGGGCCAGGGTTCTGCCGCTGTGCATGCTGTCTGTCTCCAAAATAGATTGACATCGTTGTCAGATGATCTCCAGAGTGGCGCGAGGGTGCCCGAAGCACAAGACACTGGAGGTGGAATTCCCTTGTGCGGGTGGCCCGTTGTCCAGATTCGGCATGGAGTGGAGGGCCGCCGCGCCCGGCGTCGCAGCGTCCCTGCACCGCTCCGCCCGCGCACCGGACCGGCTGCGTCCGCCTCACGCGTCCACTGGGCCTGGACACCGTGACGGTGTTCGCGACGTACGCCTCGCTGGGGACGGGCGTGCTTCAGCGGGCGCACGGGGCCGGGCTTCCTGTTGACGCCTGATGGTCGTCGACGAGGCACACCGGACCAGTGGTGACGCGGGGAAGCCGTGGGCGGCGGTGTATGACCAGGAACGGATCCCGGCGGTGCGGCGGCTCTGCATGACGGCGCGGGAGGCCGAGGGCGGGGTGCTGGACGGCGGCGATCCAGGCCGGTAGGCCGGGTTGATGCGGGGCGCGGCCGAGGGGCGGATCCGGAGGGGGTTGTCGTTCCATTCCCGGGTGGAGGAAGCGAGGGCGATGACAGCCGGGGTGCCAGCGGTCGCCGCCGCGCCGACTGAGGACGACCCGGAGCTGTACCCGCCCGCGGGCCGGGTACAGGCGGACTGGCTCTATGGTGAGCACTCCCCCGCCTGCCGCCGCCAAGTCCTTGACGAATTCGCGTCCGGTTTTGTTGGTGGAACTTCAGATTCTCCTGCTGTGCTGCGTGTTCTCAGTTCCGTGAAGACGCTCGGGGAAGCGGTGCATGCAGCGGAGTGTGACGCGGTTCGTCTCGCGGATGCGCGTGGGTCGGTGG
This sequence comes from Streptomyces sp. NPDC001890, assembly GCF_042891445.1. Lineage (NCBI taxonomy): Bacteria > Bacillati > Actinomycetota > Actinomycetes > Kitasatosporales > Streptomycetaceae > Streptomyces > Streptomyces sp. NPDC001890. Next base: position 76,975 of record NZ_JBIATE010000026.1, read on the forward strand.
CCGGCATCGTGCAATTGGTCAGGCATGCCCTGCGTACGCGTCCGGGGCGCGGTCACCTCGTCAGTTTGAGTGTGGTGGTCAAGCTCGGCACGTGGCTCGACGACGTCCGCGAACGCGCCGGCCCAGCTGGGGGACGAGGCCGGCGCAGTGTGCGTTACGGGCGCGGTATCTCGGTGGTGACCTGGTCGTACCGGACGAGACGAGGCGTGAAGGAATACGAGGGATGTCTCTCCTGGAGGCGTGCCGTGGCATCGTCGAGATACGCCCACATGTCGGCGGGGTCTGCACCGACGCCGAACGTCGCGTCGTTCAGCACCTCCATGTCGGGACTCGCGATGTATGCCACGTACTTGAGGGTCTGGCTGCCACTGGCCATGGATGCCTCGGCCTCCTTCGAGGTGTCGTGTGGTGTGTGCCCGTCCTTGCCACCCGCGGTATCGGCGGCCTGCGCTGTTCCGGTTGTCGCGAGAAGTGTCGATGCGGCAACTGCGCCGGTGGCACCCAAGAGTGCTCGCCGGGAAATGTCTGACACAGTCCTCCCCCTGCCTTGATGGCCCTTCCTTCGAGGGCTCGCGGCTGACGTTACAGCCATGTCTTCGCCGTGGAAGGATCATTGCGGTGAATCGGATACCAGTGCCGGAAGCTCCGCCAACGGGGATAGAGGCGACCACCGGGCGACCGCTTCCGTGCAGTCGGCCGGTCGACCAGTGGGGGGAGGAACGCCGACCGTGCGGGTCCCGATCCGAGGAAACCTGACCGGCCGATGATGGTGGCGGTTCCGGCGCGAGGTGTCCCCGGCTCCTGATGACAATGCAAGCCTGTATGGTCACCATACGTATACATCCAGAGGCGAAGCGTTACTGCCGGGCGACTCGTTCCGGAGGGGTCATGACCGACAGCACCCCTCGCACCCCTCGCACTCCAGAAGGAGCGTGATCAGCATGGCCCGGAGCCGCCGCCTGATCCTGAGCTCGCCGTCCGAGGTCTGGGGCCTGCTGTCCGACGGCCACCGCTACGGGGAATGGGTGACAGGCACCCAGCAGATCCTCGCCGCGGACCCGCATTGGCCAGAAGTGGGCGCCCGCCTGAAAGTCCGGGTCGGAGCCGGTCCCCTGACCCTCGACGACACCTGCGTCGTCCGCATCTGTGAACCGCAGCGCCGTCTCGAACTGGAGGCGAAGGCGGGTCCATTCGGAGCCGCCCGCATTGCCATGAACTTGATCCCCTGGGGCGAGAACACTCTCTTCGTTCTCGACTGGCACCCCCTGCGAGGACCTGGCACTCGGATGCACGGTCTCCCAGTGGATTACGTCGTCGGGGTCCGCAACGGATGGATGCTGACGAAGCTGGCCCGGATCGCGGTGCGCGAGCACGACGAAATCGTCTGAGGCGGTCTGCGCACCATCACCTCCGGCGACCGTTTCGACCCTCTCCACATCTCCGGCGGCTTCGGCGCCGGAGCCGTCTTCCAGGACGATCGGGTCCTGGAACCGGTCCGGGCCCACCGACGCGAGGACCGCCGGGTCGCCGCGGGCCCTGATCGACCGCCTCTTCGGCCGGACCAGGCACGCGGCGTCGCAGCCACCTGGGACGCCACGCGGCGATCGCCGTCGGCGGCCGCGCGGATTCGACGGTACACACCAGAAGTTCCGGCCGGGGGCCCTCGGCGACTCCCTGGATTGCGGCGCGCAGGGCCGCCCCGTTCGCCGGGCGGGCTTCGCAGAGCTGCTTGAGGCCGGCCTCGGTGACGTCGGCGCAGATCCCGAGCCGGTCGGTGAGGCGCAGGTAGCGCTCCAGCAGTCCGCGGTCCTTGAGGCGGATGACCAGGCGGGGCGTCGCACTCTGGCTGAGCACCACGGAGTCGGCAACCTGCTTCATCTGCAGGTGTCCGCCCTCCCCCTGTCGTGCTGGCGGCCGAGGACTTGGAGGAGCCAGCACTCGCGCACGCTCAGGTCATGACCGGCCTGCAGGGCGCGTTCGAGGTGGGACTCGATGTTTCCGTGCAGCAGAGACAGCGCGCACCAACCCTGAGCCAGGGCGGTGAGCGCGGGGGCAGCAGCAGTCAACGGGTCCCCCTCTTCGGAGCATCACCCAACACTTGCACGCGACGATATATGCACACAGCTTCAGTACACACTTGCCTTATCCCGCGTATGCAACTATTGTCTTGCGATGTAAACACCCAACGCAAGCACCTGGAAGGTAGCTCCCCATGCCTCTCGCGCTCCTGGCTCTCGCCATCGGGGCCTTCGGGATCGGCACCACCGAATTCGTGATCATGGGCGTGCTGCCCCAGGTCGCAGGCGACTTCGGCGTGACCATCCCGGCCGCCGGCTGGCTGGTCTCCGGCTACGCCCTGGGCGTCGTGTTCGGCGCGCCGCTCCTGACGGTTCTCGGCACCAAGGTGTCCCGCAAGAAGATGCTGATGTTCCTGATGACGCTGTTCGTCATCGGCAACGCGCTCTCCGCCTTCGCACCGAGCTTCGGCGTCATGCTCATCGGCCGGATCGTGGCCTCCCTGGCGCACGGCGCGTTCTTCGGCATCGGTTCCGTGGTCGCAGCCGGCCTTGTCGCTCCGGAGAAGAAGGCCTCGGCCATCTCCCTGATGTTCATGGGCCTGACAGTGGCCAACATCGTCGGAGTCCCCGGCGGGACGTACATCGGCCAGGCCGTCGGTTGGCGCGTCACCTTCGTCGTCGTCGCCGCGCTCGGTGTCATCGGTTTCCTCGGCGTCGCCAAGCTTGTGCCCGAGACGGGCCGACCCGAGTCGGTGACCGTACGCACCGAGTTCGCCGCGTTCCGCAACGTGCAGGTGTGGCTGGCCATGGCCATGACCGTCCTCGGCTACGGCGGTGTCTTCGCCGCGATCACCTACATCACCCCGATGATGACCGAGGTGGCCGGCTACACCGAGGGCGCGGTGACCTGGCTGCTCGTCCTCTTCGGTATCGGCATGTTCCTTGGCAACCTCCTCGGCGGCAAGTTCGCCGACCGCAGGCTCATGCCGATGCTCCTCACCACTCTCGCGGCCCTCACTGCCGCGCTGCTGCTGTTCACCGCGACCGCCCACAACAAGGTGCTGGCCGCGATCACCCTCTCCCTGATCGGCGCGCTCGGCTTCGCGACCGTCCCGCCGCTGCAGAAGTGGGTGCTCGACCAGGCCTCGGCCGCTCCGACCCTCGCCTCCGCCGCCAACATCGGCGCCTTCAACCTCGGCAACGCCCTCGCGGCCTGGCTCGGCGGTGTCGTGATCGCCGCGGGCTTCGGCTACACCTCTCCCAACTGGGTCGGCGCCATCCTCTCCGGCACAGCCCTGCTGCTCGCCCTTCTCGCCGCCCGTCTCCACCGCCGCACCCGCACTGTCGAACGCGTCGTCGCAGGATCTGCCGAGCACCGGAGCACGCCGGAAACCGTCCTGCACTGACCCGCCCCGATCTGGACGCACCACCGCAGCCAGAACCTTCCACCTGCACCCGACCCCATCCGATTCTCCCGATCCCCACCGCGAAGGAATCCGTCATGAGCACCACCATCCCCGTCGCCCCGCTGACCACACAGGACGCCGAGGTCCTCGTCACCGCCGCGCGCCGCGCCGCCGACGCCGCGGGAGTCACCGTGAGCGTCACCGTCCTGGACGCGGGCGGGCACCTGCTCGCCTTCCGCCGGGACGACCGGGCGGTACTGATCTCCGGTGAGACCAGCACGCGCAAGGCCTACACCGCCCTCCAGCTCGACGCGCCGACCGCGGAACTCGTCGACCTCGTCAAGCCCGAGGGGCCGTTCCACTCCCTGCCCACCGCGCTCGACAAGCCGCTGCTGTTCATCGCCGGCGGCATCCCCGTCCACCGCGACGGCCGCCTCATCGGCGCCATCGGCGTCGGCGGCGGCGCCCCCGAGCAGGACCACGGCTTCGCCGCCGCGGCCGTCCAGGAGCTGTCCTGATGTCCCGCACCCCGCAGGAAGTCTTCGCCGACCACGGAAAACGGCTCGGCACCGGGGACCTCGACCTGATCACCGCGAACTACACCGAGGACGCCGTCCTCGTCACCCCTGAGGGAACCCTGATGGGCCACCAGGGCGTACGGGAGGGAATCGGCCGTCTCCTGGCCGATCTCCCCGACGCCGACTGGCAGTTGGCCCCGCGGTTCGCCGGAGACGTGCTGTTCCTGCAGTGGACCGCCACCACCGCCACCCACGCGGTCACCGACGGCGTCGATACGTTCGTCTTCCGTGACGGTCTCATCAGCGCGCAGACCGTCCGCTACACCCTCTCCACCCGTACGCCCCGTACCGTCTGAAAGGCCACACGCACCATGACCACCATCCCCACCGTGAAGCTGAACAACGGCGTCGAGATCCCCCGGCTCGGCTTCGGCGTCTTCCAGGTCCCCGACGACCAGACCACCGCCGCGGTGAGCTCCGCGCTGGAGGCCGGCTACCGCAGCATCGACACCGCCGCGATCTACGGCAACGAGACCGGCGTCGGCCGCGCCCTCGCCGCTTCCGGGATCGCCCGCGACGAGCTGTTCGTCACCACCAAGCTCTGGAACGCCGACCAGGGCTACGACACCACCCTGCGGGCCTTCGACACCAGCCTCGCCAAACTGGGCCTGGACCACCTCGACCTCTACCTGATCCACTGGCCGACCCCGGCCCGCGACCTGTACCTCGACTCCTGGAAGGCCATCGAGAAGCTCGTAGCCGAGGGGCGGATCCGGGCAGCCGGCGTGTCCAACTTCCAGCCGGCCCACCTCCAGCGGCTGCTGGACAACAGCGAACTCGTCCCGGCGGTCAACCAGATCGAGCTGCACCCCGGCCTCCAGCAGAGTGAGCTGCGCACCTTCCACGCCCAGCACGGCATCGCCACCGAGGCCTGGAGCCCGCTCGCCCAGGGCGCAGTCCTCAGCGACCCGGCGATCACCGCGATCGCCGACCGCACCGGCAAGTCCCCCGCCCAGGTCGTCCTGCGCTGGCACCTCCAGCTCGGCAACATCGTCATCCCCAAGTCGGTCACCCCCGCCCGCATCCGCCAGAACCTCGACGTGTTCGACTTCCAGCTCACCGACGAGGACATGGCCGCAATCGCGGCCACGGACCGCGACCTGCGCACCGGCCCCCACCCGGACCAGTTCAACTGAGCCGTACGTCCGAGCCGGTACACCGTCACCGATACGGCTCCCGAACCGTACGGCCCGGCCCGTTCACCCCACCGCCCCGTTCCGGGCAGACCGCCCGGCACGGGGCGAGCGCCTGCCCGCCACACCGATGTGCGGGCAGCTTCCGCACTCGATGGGCGAGCCCCGCCGCCCCAGAAGGCCCGCACGGATGCTGGGGCGGCCCAGGCACGAATCGGGCACGGCCCGCCGCCGATGGGCCGCCACCACCCCTGGCGAGGTACTCGCGGTGAACTGCGTGCTGCCCGGACCGACGATGAGCGACGGTGTGCTGGCCATGTTCGACGAGCTGTATCCCGGTCTCGGCCCCGGTGAGCAGGAGCGGCGCTACCTGGCCGGGAACCGTGCGTCCGCGTCCCTGCTCAGATGCCTGATCCGTCCCCATGAGGTGGCCAGCATGATCACGTACGTGGCGTCGGAACAGGCCTCGGCGACCACGGACAGAGCCCTCGACGCCAACGGCAGACTCGTCCCCACGATCGTCCTCTGAAACGGGCATACGACACGGCGCCGGCACCCGTGCCGGAGCGCTCACACCCGACGCACGCACGGGGTGATCCACGGTGCCGGACCGCTGCGTCCGGTCCACGCTCCTCGACGCGTCCGGCAACACGGTCGGGAGCGCGGTCGGGAGCGCGCGCCCCGGTACAGGCCATTGCAGACGGCAAATCCGACGCACGCGGCGTTCCAGGACGCGGTGCGCCGTCGTCGGCGCAGACAGGCGAGCGTCGTGCGGGCGTCTTCGGTTGCAAGCCCTTGTGCCAAGTGAGTACGAGCTCGCAGCCGACGCACGGATGATTGCATTAGCTGGATATGAGCCATAGCCAATATTTCACACCATGGTCTATCCTGTACTCAAGCCACACTCGGAAGGAGACCTGGACCCCGTGACTGCCACAGACCCCGCACTCACCGCCCTCGCCAGCGGATGGGGTGCTCTCTCCCTCCTGCACAGCAAGATCGAGGCACGCATCGAGCGTGCCCTGCAGTCCGGGCACGACCTGAGCGTCCGCGAGTACGCGCTGCTCGACGTGCTGAGCCGCCAGCACGACGGCGAGGGCGGACATCTGCAGATGAAGCAGGTCGCCGACGCGGTCGTGCTCAGCCAGAGCGCCACCACCCGCCTGGTCACCCGCCTGGAAGACCGCAACCTGCTCGCCCGATACCTGTGCCCGACCGACCGGCGCGGCATCTACACCGACGTCACCGAAGCCGGCCTGAAACTCCTGGAAGAAGCCCGGCCGACCAACGACACCGCCTTGCGGAAAGCCCTCGACGAAGCCGCCGAGAACCCTGAACTGTCCTCGCTGGTCAAGGCCGTAGAAGCGGTGGAAGCCCCGTCGCAACGCCCGTAGGCCCGGGGCAACCCGACCACCTTCCCGCACGACCGGCCACAGCAGTGCACGAGGACGGCACGGCCACTGGTCGGACGATGACCAGGTCACACGCGGCCCACACCCCGTCCGCGAACGCCCACGCACCGCCGGAGCCCCGCTCTCGGCGCACTGGCCCATTTCCCTCCCCCTCCCTTTCCCTCTCTCCCCTCGCAGAGCCGAAGACGGGAAACAGCGCCATCGCGGCCGGAAAGCCCGGCGCGGCCGGAGTGGGGGGGCAAAGGTCGGCGGAGCCGCAGACAAGCTCGCGGAGCGAGCCTCCCCCCAGCGATCGCACTGGTTGTCGCCGGGCAGAGCACGCGGCCCAAGGAAATACGGGGCCTGGTCGTTGTTCCACTCATCGGGAAGGCACGGTCCGCGGTGCCCCGCCCGGACCCGACCTCGGTACGTACACCTCTCCCTCAGCCACCGGCAACCTCGGACGCCGCCAACTCGGCCGAGGAAAGCGCCATACGACGAAGCATCAGCACCAGCGTCGCCATGAAACGGTCAATGGAATCCCCCAGGTCCCAGTCCATCTCGGCTTCCACATGGGTGAGCCGACTCGCCACCGTGCTGTGATGGACGTGCAGTTCGGCGGCGGTTCGCCGAAGTGAGCCGTAAACACAGAACGCTTCGAGTGTGTCCACGTCCTGGGCACCCGACGCTGACGCGGCAAGGGCGTTGATGCGTGCAACACCGCGCGACTCCAGCAGGCGTTCAAGGGGTACGTCAGCGAGCAGGTCCAATGGGCCGAGCCGCCCGAATGCCACCGCGCGCCGTCCATACACGGTGGACGAGGCGAACCGCAGGGCCCGGCGGGCCTGCATCCACGACGTGGGTGCGGCGTGGGCGCTCACACGCTCGCCGATGCCGATCCATGGTCCGCGACCGCCACTCGAACGCTGTGACGCCGGGTGTTCGTCAACGATCGCCGCATGCAGAGCGTCGCAGAGTCGGCGGCTCCCGTAGGGCGCCTGCATCAGAATCATGGTCAGGTTCCCGATCGTGACCGAGCGGACGAACCGACCCGGGCACGTAAGTTCGAGCAGCTCTACAACAGGGCCTGCGTCCTCCGCGTATATGGCCAGCACACGTAGATCCTTACCAGGGTCGAGCCCCAACAACTCGACGCCCCGGACACGGTCCTCTCGTCGCTCCTTGTCGGACAGGATCACCTCGATCATCGCCGGGTCACTCAAGCGCAGATCGGCTCTCGATACAGATGTGAGGTCCACCATGCGCAGCGTGTGCCGCAGTCGGTCCAGCAGGACCGGGTCCAGGGCGTGATCGGCTCCGGTACGTTCGATCCATACCTTGAGATCTTGCGTCATCGGGCCGTGCGGGCCCCTGCTGTCAAGCAGATCACCCAGCGCGTTGTACCGGATGACAGCGCCCGAGGGCCAACGACTGCCGACGCTGCACTCCGCGAGTACGGCCGCGGATCGCACGACGGTGTCCGCGTCCGCCGCGGACTCTCCGAGCTCGTCGAAGTACGAGATGATCTGCATCATCGATGCCGGGTCGGCTCCCAGTTCGGACATTCTTAGCTGCTCATGCCTCATCTGTGACCTGTTCCCTCATGGCAGTCCGCCGACGCCACCTTGCCGCCCGGTCCCGCAGCGTAGTGAGCCCTTTTCGTCCTGAAAAGCGGTCGTCGCCGATGGTCCGCGCGCGGCCCGGCATCCAGCCACCCGACAAGAGTCGGGCGCTCCGTCGGCATCCTCCGACGGCCGTCTGATGTGAGTCCAACGCGACCGGGTCACAATCGAGGCTCCGAGGTCGGATCAGCAGAAATCACGTGGACCATCGGGTAGAAATCCCCATCCCTGCTACGGAACAGGACCTCAAGTCATGCCTGTTGTCGACCCGAATCGTACCTGGGCACCGCTTGAAGAGCGTCTGGCAATCACGACAGACAAACGGCACCGGGTGGTACTGAAAGCGGTCATCGAGCATATGAAGGCCGAGGCGGCAGCGGACCTCGACCGACTGATGGCAACCCTGAGCCCCACACCCGCTTACCACTTCTGGTCCGAGGGCAACGACACCGGACCGAAAGGCACCAACGGTGTGCGAACGTTCTACTCGGCCTTCGTCGCGTCCAAGAGCAACGTCCTTGAATACGCCCTCGACCGACTGGTTCTCGATGATCACTGTCTGGTGACCGAGGGGTTCCTGAAGCAGATCTATCCCGGCTCGTACGCTGCGCAGCTCGGATTCCCGGTCGACGACGAATCCGCCGACTACCTCATCGTGCACCGCCAGCTGCTGCTGTGGCCCGTCGACGAGAACGGGTTGATCCAAGGCGAGGATTCCTACAGCACCGGACCTGTGAGCATCACGAAGCTGTCGCTTGAGGAGCTCCCACAGCAGTACATCGATCTCGTCCACAGTTCCGTCGACTGACCCGGCCGAATCGCTACCCGGACCAGGAATGAACACGGTGGTCAAGGTCAGCGTCCTGCATGAGCACTGACGTGGCGTCATCCACTCCGCCACTCCCTTGCCCGGGCCGGCCCGCCCTCATCCGGGTACACAGCGGGTCTGCCCGGGGGACGTCAGGCGCGGTGGACCACGTCGACGCCGCCCATGACGATCTCGCACACCATGCCCGGGATGCGCCCCGGGTCCACGGCGAGCACGTCACGGGAGAGCACGACAGGTCGGCGGCCTTGCCCGCCGTGAGTTAACTTTCCCTGTTCGCATAGAAGTTGGCGCGCATCGAATCCATGGTGCAGGCATGGTTCGCGGTCTCGATTCCTGGCCCGGGCCGACAATCTCCGACGCGCAGCAGCACGGCTGCATGCGGGTCACCACGCCCAGTTCGGCGAAGCGTGGCACCTTGGTGTAGCAGCACTGTGGGCCGTACGGCCGCCGTTCCGTCGGCCTTCCCCGTATCAACGGCCGAATCAGCCGACCCCGCACCAGGGGGCGGTGCTGCGGCAGGCGGGCGTTGCATCAGCGCCCAGACCAAGGGGCGGCGATACCGGTGGCAGCCTGGGCCGCCGCGCCGCCCAGCTGCCCGGCATCAGGACTGTCCAGCAGCCGGAGTTCGGACACACCTGGCAAACGCCGGGCCCTGAGCGAAGAGGTGTACCTCCGGTCGGCGGCGGCGATGGTGAGGCAGGCCAGGTCCATGGTGAAGGCGAACAGGAGATCGGGTCGCCGAGGCCGGCGACTGTCCGTTTAACGGACCAGAGTTGCCCCTGAGGAGGCGCCGGAATATCACCTGTTCGTGTTGACCGGCGCCACCACTTGAAATCCATAGGAGCCTCAGAGATCAAGAGGAGAAACATTTCTTCGGAGAAAGTACCGCCCCGAGTGAGTATTGCCAGCCGGTCTGATGCATTCCTACGCTGCCCACGGTTGACTTCATGGAAGATGAAACGGAGAAAAGCATGGTCCGATTCAGAAACTTCTCGTCGCACCTGTGGGCCGCTGCGGCCGTCCTGGCGTTCACCGCGGGCACCGCATCCATGACCGCGAACCCCGCAGCAGCCGACTCCGACCAGTGTCCGTCCGGATCCTTCTGCGTATGGGAGCAATCCAGCTACCGGGGCGACTTCCGGCACTACACCTCGTCGAACCCCAACGTCGGCGACTACATGAACGACCGCATGACCTCGTACTGGAACCGCACTGGGAAAACGGTCAGCGTCTACGAGCACTCCAACTACGTCGGATGCATGATCACGATCGCGCCGGGCAAGTCCGAAGCGGCCGTGGCCTCGCACTTCAATGACAAGATGACCTCTCTTCGCATCGGCAGCGGCTGCTGAGACCGGCCGAAGACGACGGCATCCACCGGACCGGAACCCGCACCGGTGAGCTCCCTGTGAACCCCTTGAGCCCCAGCCCGAACCGGGCTGGGGCTCTCCGGCTGTTGTGGTCCATGACAGATCTCGTGGGACAAGATGTCGCCGACGGTCAGCCGATGAGCGCCTAGGGCCGCCACCTGACCGGCTCGGGCGGCCCGAGGGCCTTGTGTGTACATCCAGCCAGCAGCCCGCCGGAAACGTTCAGCCCGGCCGGTTCGACTGAGTCCGCCGGGCAAACCATGGCCCCGCTGTCCGTGGATGCGCCCGTGGACGGGATCGACCAGATGGATCACGTTGGCCATGAATCCGGCCAAGCCGTCGTCCTATGTGGCGCCCCTGAAAGGCTGGGCGCCCGGCCCGATGTCGTGACGGGAAGTCATGGCCGATCGGGTGTCACAGAAGCCGTGATCTGTCGGCCGACCAGTCGTGCAGGAAGCGGATTTCGACCGACCGCCGAAAATCTCGCCGAGCATCCGCTGCATTCCCACTCATCCGCACGGCGCCCTACGCGTGTGTGCAGGCGTGCCTACGTACACGCCAAGGCTGTCCTGTGAACCGAAAATAGGAGTTATGAAATTCCTCCGGCCATTACTTGATGCAGACAGAAATATGCCGATGCCGAGAGCGTCGGCCTGCAGGCCACGCGTGCGCACCCAAAAGAATCTCCTGAGAGGATTCCCACCATGAGGGTCGTAGTGATTGGCGGCACCGGACCTATCGACTCAAAACTGGTCGCCAAGCTCACGTCGGCGGGGCGGTGGAGATCGCTGGCCCCGATACCCTCCGGCTGGACGAACTCATCCGCAAAGACCTCGCGGCGAAGAACGGCCCGCGAACCGTGACCGATCCGCGCGCCACGTACTTCGGCACCGAACTAGAGGAGACCACGCTCCTGCCCAGCCCCGAAGCGCAGACCGGCGGCACCCGCTTCAGCAAGTGGCTTACCCAGCAGGCACGAGCTCTCTTGGCATGCCCCGACAGAGAGAGACGCCCCTCGACGTTCCGGTTCAGGAGATCCTGGCCGCGAGCACAGCGGACGAAGGCCTTGGTCCGTGGTGGGTACTGGCCCTGGGAAACGAGCCCTACGTAGCACATTGCTACATGGAAGCTACTTTGAGTATGTGAAAGATCCTAGCCAGACGCGTGCCTGGTGGCGGGCGGCGGCGCGGGTGATGGTCGGTCGGGTCGATGGGCGGGGTTTCCGTTGCTGCTACCGCCCCTGCGCTGCGCATCAGCTTCCCCCATCGCATGGTGGGTGGAGGGGGCACGCCGCGTCGGCTACGAGAGCCCGCACCGGCGGACGGTGCCCGACCCGGACGGGAGCGGCGGCGTGTCGTGGCCGGTGCGTCTGATATGGAGTCCGACATGACCACACCCAGGGACCTGCTGATCGCCGCTTTGGATGTCTCCTCCGGCCGTTCCGTCGAGCAGGGTGACCTCTCGCTGGCCCTTGCGGGCGCGGAACTCATCGACCTCGTCGTCTGCGGAGCCGTCGCCCTTGACGGTGATCGGATCGTGCCAGGCCCGCAGCAGGCCATGGACGATCGGCTGCTGGACGCGGCCGTGTCGTTGCTCGCCCGGGAGGCTCCGTACGAGTCCGTCGAGGACTGGCTGTGGCGGCGAGGCCGTGGCCTGTCCGAGACCTATCGCACCGCGCTGGAGGCGGAGGGGACGATCACCCGGCAACGGCACCGCTGGATTCCCCGCAGGCTCGACCGGACAGCGCCGGCCGACTTGCCGTCCCGTCGCCACGTGGCCGAGCGCTGGACGTCCGGCGAGCCCGTCCTCGCGGGCCTCGCGGCTGCCGTGGGGGTCCACGACGAGCCGCCCGCCGACTTCGAGGGTCCCCATGCCGACGCGCTCGTCACCGTACTGGTCGCCGTCAACGAAGCAGTGACAGAACTCGCAGCCGTGCGGCAACAGCGGCAGATCGAAGAGGCCGCCTTCGACAACATCTGGCGAGAGCCGTGACGGGGGCGCGGGACGGCGAGTTCTCCGGTGCACGGGCACCGGGACCGGCCGACTCGCAGCAGCAGCCCGTCACCCGCCGGGGTCCTGGGAACAAGACCGGTCCGGACAGGGACCGACTCCATTCATCGACCCCAGCGGTGTGAGCGACCGCGAGCCACCGAGGATCAGCGTCTGGAATGGTCCGGGGCAGCCGTCGGACGGAGGAGCCATAGGCCCTGCCTTGGAACTACTCGACGATCCGGGCGGAACCGCGCAACGGGGCCTCTGGGCCACGATCGGCAACCCCCCGGATCAACCTGATCGACGAACGGTTCGTAGCCGACCTCATCGCGTTGCTCGACGCCACTGAGGCCCACGGCGGTGTGCGGGGCATCGTCTTTCGCAGCGGGGACCCCGACTTCTTCATCCCGTATGTCGACCTTGAGCGGATCAACGAGTACACGGCGGTGGCGGCAACGTCCTGCGGGTCCGACGACAGCAGCCTCGGCATTCTGTTCCGCAGGCTCAGCGAGGCGCGCCCCGTGACGATCGCGGTCCATGCCCGGCGCCTCGTGGCAGTGGCCTCGGACAGATGATGTGGGTGCTCAGTCGACTGGTGATCGGCGGGTCGGCAGAAGTGGCCGTCTCAGCTTGGCGTTTATCCTCGGCGGGCTTCGTGTTCCTTGATGGTCTCGGCGCGTTTGACGGTCTTGCCGACGTCGTGGCGCTTGGCGCGGTGT
>NZ_JBIATE010000027.1:0-87327 GCF_042891445.1 Streptomyces sp. NPDC001890
CACCAACCTGATCATCAGCATGCACGGACACATCGTTCCAGACGCCCCGAACTCACACCCGACCAGCTTGACCAAAGACATAGGGGCACCCCCCCCGCCGTGCCGGCACAGGGATCGGGCGGTTACGTGTGCACCATCGGGCACCCGATCCGGCGCAGGGGGATGCGGCCGAGGCGGCTGTCCCGCCCGACGTACGCCGATGGCGGCGCGCCGAGGCCCTCACCCGCTCGCGCGGGCCTCGGCGCGCCGCCGGCCTGGCTCGCCGGTCAGCCGACGTTCACGTCGACACAGGCGTAGAAGGCGTTGGCGGTGTCGGCGATGTTCCACACCGCGAGCACCTTCTGCCTGCCCGTCAGGCCGCCGAAGTCGACCTGGTGGGTGACGGTGGCGCCGGGCTGCGCGCCGTTGTCGTTGAACTCGGCGATCTTCCGGCCGCCGGCGAAGTACTGCCAGGTGCTCGTGGCATGCCGGGCGGTCAGGACCCACTGGAACGACGTGCTCCGGCCGACCGGGGTGACCTTCCACCCCTTGGAATCATTGTCGAGTTCCGCGAACCGGCTGTTGCCGCCGCTGCAACTGGTCAGCCCCTTGGGGCCTTCCACGCTCTGCGGCTCGTACTTGATGTCCCCGCAGCTCACGGTCCCGACGGCGCACTGGGCCTGACGGCTCGGGGGCGACGAGATGTATCCGTGGGCACTGGCGGAGCCGACCGGGAGGCTCAGGACCAGTACGGGGGCGAGTAAGGCACCGATGACTGCGGCTGTCTTCCTTTTCGCGTGCATGCTTCTCCTTCACGTGAGGCGTCGCCGCACACGAGCGGGCTATGGGGACCCGGTGGTGGCAGACCTGCCTCTCCGGTGTGGGGGCCAAGAGGTGCGAAGGGCACGGCAGGAACCGCTGCCGCGTACGCCCGGGACTCGCGACGTCCGGCAGGGCACTGCACTTGGACTAGACCATACCCATCGACGCGTTCACGTCAAGGTGTCGGCGCCTCGCCGCCGTCCCGGCCCACGGCATGGCGGCCCGCGGCGTCACCAGCCCGTCGCACCGTCGACGCGCTCGCGCACCAGGTCCGCGTGGCCGGTGTGGCGCGCGTACTCACCGATCATGTGCAGGTGGATCAGCCGGAGCGAGTACTCCTCGCCGCCGTGGACGAAGGTGTCGTCCAGCGAGGCCTTGGCGACGATCTCGTCCGCGAGCCGGCACTCCTCGACGAGACGGGCGTAGTCCTCGGCCGCCCGGGACGGGTCCAGATCCTCGAAGTCCGCGTCCTTGCCCTTCTCCGGGTCGTACATGGGGTCGAACGACTGACCGGCGAACCGCTCCCGGAACCAGACGCGTTCGACCTTGGCCATGTGACGGATCAGTCCCAGCAGGGTGAGGTTCGACGGCTCCACCGTCTGTTCGGCGAGTTGCTCCCCGGTCAGTCCCGCGCACTTGTGCAGCAGGCAGCTGCGGAACCATGCGAGATAGCCGGTGAGCATCTCGCGCTCCTCGGCCACGAGCGAACCGGATGTGCGCACAACCTCAGGTGCTGTCCATGTCATGACGTGATCATGCCTCGCCCGCGGCGGCATCGGACAGGGGGCAGGGGTTTCCCATGCTGCTGCCGGTGGGCTCGTTCGACCAAGTGGACGTGGTGGTCGTGGCGATGTCTGTGACCACCCCGAGCACCAGGAACAGGATGAGCAGCCCTTCCCCGTGCCGCTCACGGCACGCGAACCGCCGGACTCATTCGTGGCGGCGGTCCGGGCTCGAACCGAGAATGCAGGCGTGTCCACTCCCGCGCATCCCTCCGTCACCACCCGCCACTCCGGGCCCGGCCCCTGGGGCGAATGGGCCCTGCTGCTCCTGTCGGCCGCCTCCGGGGCGGCCGACGCGTTCGTCTTCATCTGCGTCGGCCAGGTCTTCGCCGGGGTGATGACCGGGAATCTGGTGCTGCTGGGTGCCTCTGCCGCCGGTGGCGGAGAGCACGGGGTGGCGCTGCGGGTGATCACCGCGCTGGTCGCCTACGCCGTCGGCGTCGGCTGCGGTGCGTGGATGAGCGACCGGTCACGATGGTCACTGCCGGTGATGCTGCTGCTGGAGGTGGCCCTGCTGACAGCGGGGGCCGTGCTGTGGGCGCTGGGGCCGACCTCGTCGGACGGGGACCGGCTGGGGCTGCTGGTGCTGATCGCTGTGGCCATGGGCATCCAGGGCCGGATCCGCGCGACACCCACCAACTATTTCACCGGCACGCTCACCGCCCTCGTCGGCCGGGCGGCTCTTCGGTCGTGGGAGCAGGGTGACCGCTGGGTGGCCGGCCGGCTGGCCGCGGTCGTGGCGGGCGCCGCCGTGACCGCGCTGGCCGTGCGCCTGTGGCCCGACGCGGCAGCGGCGGTGGCGGTGGTGCCGGCGGCGGGCGCACTGCTCATCGAGGGCGTTCGCGGAGCGGCATCCCGGGGCTGACCTGTGACGATGCCCAGGAAAAGGGAAAGCCCCGGCCGGATCGGGGGAATCCAGCCGGGGCGGCTCAGCGGTGGGCGCGATGCGCGGCATCCACATATAGGTGAACGATAAACCACCGCGTCCCGTTCCCGGAAACGCGCACCCCGCACTGTGATCCACGGCACGGAATGCGACTTCCCGACGGATCCGCGCTCAGCGCTCCTCACGGAAGAGCACGTGCTGCCCCGCCACGGGGTCGAACTTGCGCAGCACCAGCCGGTCGGGGTTGTTCCGGCGGCTCTTGCGGGTCACATAACTCTGCCCCGTTCCGGCCGTCGACCGGAGAGTGACGACGGGGCGGGTCTCACTGCGGGCCATGGGCGCCTCCAGACTTCCATGCCGACCCCATCCCCTTCTGGTGGGAATGGGTGTCGTTTTCGTTCTGCTCACGTAACATGGCGAGCCGCTGCCGCATTCCCGCCGCACGGCCGACGGCGTCTCGCATATGCCCCCGATCGGACCGGGCGCGCGGTGGCAAGCCGGTTCACTCGGGCGCACAACCGTCCTCACACGCCGGATGACTTGCGCCAACGTCCGTCGATGGCAAAGGTGTTCGACGGTTCGGCGCCCTGCGCAGCCCGTGACATATGCCGGAAGCAACAACGTCTCGAGTGTTGCCAAATCCCTTACGGGCTCCGGCAGGCTGTGCAACAGTCGTCTTCGGTCCACCTTCAGACCTGGTCGTGCCGCGCCTGTATCGGAGTACGAGATGCCGTCCCATCTGTCCGCGGACCGCCCCGCCCCACAGCCACCCGAGCGCGATACCGTCGATGCGCTGATCAACCGGACCCTTCGGCTCCGTGGCGATGTGGATGCCGTGCGGCGGGACGCGGTGCTGATCGACGAGGAGGACCCGCAGCTGCGCTGGCAGCGGGCGCTCTGTGATCTGGCGGTCCACCATCTCGACGACCTCGGCACGCACCTGGGCCAGCTCAAGGAGGGCCTGCCGCCCGGGACCGCGCAGCACCTCGCAGAAACCTCGGCCCCGCCGACGGAGCAGGGCCCGCAGGACGCGGCTGAGACAAGCGCGCAGGAGCCTTACGACAGCCCGAAGCCGGGATCGCTGATCGGCCGGGTGGGCAGCGCGGAGTGGAATCTGCTCACCGACGGCGTCAGCTGGTCCGAGGAACTGTTCCAGATCTTCGGCAGGCCCCCCGCCGCCGGGCCGCTCTCGCTCGACGAGCTCCCGTCCATGCTGCTTCCCGAGGACCAGCCTCTGCTCACCGCCCTGGTGACCGACTGCCTGGTGGACGGCAAGCCGATAGACGGCGAGTTCCGCATCATGCGGACCGACGGCCCGGTGCGCACGCTCCACATGATGGGCGAGCCCGTCCTCGATTCGAACGGGTGCACCGCCTCCATGTGGGCGGTGCTGCGCGACGTCAGCGAGCTGCGGCGCAGCCAGCAGGCGGTGCGCCGGAGCCACGAGTCGCTGCGCAGCCGGGAGCACCGGGCACGGACCGAGCACCGCCTGGCCGTCGAGCTCCAGGAGGCCGTGCTCCCTCCGTGGCGTGGCTCGCTGCGGCTTCCCTCGCAGGGGCCCGGCACCCTGGACATCGCTGCGCACTACCTTCCGTCGGAGTCGAGTTCACTCATCGGCGGCGACTGGTACGACGCGCTGGAGATGCCGGACGGCAGGACCATGCTCACGGTCGGTGATCTGACCGGTCATGGCATCCAGGCCACCTCGGCCATGGCGATGCTGCTGGGCGCGCTGCGTGGCATGGCCGTGGCCGGCATCGAGCCGGGCTCCCTGATGGGGCATCTCAATCAGCTGCTGGAGTCCTCCGTCCAACCCGCTCTCGGCAGCGCGGTGTGCTGCCTCCTGGATCCGTCCACCGGTGCCCTCACCTGGGCGCAGGCCGGACACCCCGCGCCGCTGCTGTTCCGCGACGGAGTGGGGCGTCCGCTGCCCGCGCCGGACGGGGTCCTGCTCGGTGCGGCCTCCGGGGTCGCGTACGAGCAGGAGGAAGTGCACCTGCTGCCCGGTGACGTGCTGGTACTGCACACCGACGGGCTGAACCGTCACAGCGACCGGAGTGCGGGCCCGGACGCGCTGCTGACCCTGGCCCCGCGGTTCGCGCAGGCCCGTTCGGCACAGGAGTGCCTGCGGACCGTCGTCGCGGAGTTCGGCGGCACCGAGCGTCTGGACGACGCCTGCGTGCTGATCGCCCGCATCGGGGCATAGCGCACGGCTGGGCGCGTACAGGGCACGGACCAACGCGGAACGCCGGACACGGGGCAGTACGCAGGAGGGCGTGCCCGCCTACGGGTACGGTGCTCGGACAGCTGGTGGCAGGAACGCCGGTGGTCGGACGGTCTGTGCTCGGTGCCCCTTCGTCGCGGCGCCCGCATCGTCAGGCCTCCGACGACCGCCTGCGCTGCTTGATGATGGAGTTCTGCGGCAGGGAGAGCTTGATCTCCTCTCTCAGGTCCTCGATCTTCGCGTAGCCCGCGAACTGGCCCGTGAGCCGATACATTTCGCGCAGCCGGTCCCAGGTGCGGTGCGAGGAGGTCTCCCCCATCGTCACCAGGGCGAGTCGTGCGTACCGGTCGGCCTGTTCGGGATCGTCGGCGATGAAGCAGGCCGAGGCGAGCGAGATGTAGTCGAAGATCTTGGACCGCTGGCGTCCGTTGGCCCTCAGCTCCAGCGCCAGTTTGGCGTGGCGCTGCGCGACGATCGCGGCCGACGGGTCGTGTTCGGCGAGCGTACGGAAGGCCAGGGCCTGCATGCCGTGCATGTCCGCCTCGTCGAACATCTGCATCCAGCTGGGCGGCGGCACATCGCTCTTGTCCGAGGTGAAGAGTTCCTCGGCCTTGCCGAGTGTGCGCCGCATGGCCTGCCCGCGGCCCATGGACGCCTGTGCCCAGGCCTCGATGGTGTGCAGCATCGCCTGGGTGCGGGGCAGAACCATGTCCCCGGAGCCGGACTTGGCGAGCTTCATCAGGTCCAGGGCGTCGTCGGGACGGCCGAGGTGGACCATCTGACGGGCCGCCCTGGAGAGCGCCTCGCCCGCGCGGGGGCGGTCGCCGCCCTCGCGCGCCGCGTGTGCCGCGATGATGAAGTACTTCTGGGCGGTCGGTTCGAGGCCGATGTCGTGGGACATCCAGCCCGCGAGCACCGCGAGGTTGGCAGCGACGCCCCAGAGCCGGCGCTGGAGATGATCGGGGTGGCGGAAGGCGAGCATGCCGCCCACCTCGTTGAGCTGGCCCACCACGGCCTTGCGCTGGAGTCCGCCGCCCCGTGAGGCGTCCCAGGCGCGGAACACCTCGACGGACCGCTCCAGCGCCTCGATCTCGTCCGACCCGATGGGCGCGGCCTCGTACCGGTCGAAACCGGCCGGGTCCGCGTGCAGCGGGTCATCGATCCGTGGGGCGTCGGCCGCCAGTACGGGGTCGGAGTGCAGCCAGTCGTGCATGGGGCCGGTGATGGTCGATCCTGCGGCGAGCGCGGCGCCCGCGCTCACCAAGCCGCGTCGGTTGAGCATGAGGTCCATTCCCGTGAATTCGGTGAGGACCGCTGCCGTCCGCTCGGGCGCCCACGGCAGTCCGTCGGGATTGTCCTGCGTCCCGGCCTCCCGCCGTTTCCCCACACGCCCGCGTCGGCCGAACCCGAGGTCCTCGATGGTCACGACACGACCGAGTCGCTCGGTGAACAGGGCAGCCAGCACCTTGGGCACGGGATCGCGGGGGGACTCCCCCATGTCGATCCATCGCCTCACCCGCGAGGTGTCGGTGGCCAGTTGCGGGTGGCCCATGGCCGCCGCCTTCCTGTTCACCATTCTCGCGAGTTCGCCCTTGGACCAGCCGGCGAGGCCGAACAGGTCGGACAGGCGGGTGTTGGGTTCTCCGGTCACGTCAAGCCCCCAGGTTCTCGGCTGTGTTGACAGTAACCCCCTGTCAGAGGCCTTGCGACAATTCGCCAGGGTTCGCCAGGGTCCGCCAGTTGGTCTGCCACCCGCCTGCCGGTGTCAGGTAGGAAAGCGCCACCCCGCCCGGCAGCCCTAGGTACTCCCCAGGGTGCCGAACGGCCGCCGGCCGGGGCGGTGCACGCAACTTGTCGGCGCGCGAAGGGATCTGTCTCGCCCATGTACACAGCATCGTCCTCCGTGACCGCCCCGCCCCGGCCGCTCCGTCCCCTGGGGGCGGGCGGCGGTCCGTACCTCTCCCCGCACGCCGCTGCCCCGGCCCCCGGCACGGTCCGGCCGCGACGGCCGGCCGGGATGGTCGGCCCGCCGCTCAGCGGCCGGCTGGACCTGTCCGGCGCGCAGGGGGCGCAGCTGAGAATGGCGATCGCCTCGGTGCACCGGATCTGCCCCGAGTTCAACCCGGTCCAGGTGCTGCGCCGCAGCGGCCGTTCGGTGCTGCTGATCGGCTCCACCGGACGGGCGACCGCGGTCGCCAAGTGTTTACTGGACCACTCCCCCGCGTGGTCGGAGCGGTTCCGTCACGAAATAGCTGCATATCGGGCGTTCGTCCGGCACCGTCCGCCGGTGCGCGTGCCGCGTCTCATCGCGGCCGATCCGGAGAACTGCACCCTGGTGATCGAACGGATGCCCGGCCGGGTGGCCGCGTTGACCCGGCATCCCTCGGAGGCTCCGCCCCGTGCCGATATCCGGGCCGCGCTGGGCGCGATCAGCCGGGTCAACGCCTGGCGGCCGGCGCCGGGGCTGTTCGACGCCCCGCTCGACTACGCCTCGCGGATCGCGCGCTATCACGAGCTGGGGCTCTTCACGGACCGGGATCTGGGCGATCTACAGAAGCTGCTGCACGGTCTGGCGCACGCGGGCGGCCGGCAGGGCATGGGGCAGTTCTGTCACGGTGACGCACTGCTCTCCAACATCCTGCTGTCGCCCACGGGTCCGGTGCTGGTGGACTGGGAGCACGCGGGCTGGTATCTGCCCGGCTACGACCTGGCGACGCTCTGGACGGTCCTCGGTGACGCACCGGCGGCGCGACGCCAGATCAGCCAGCTGGCGCAGGCCAACGGACCCGCCGCACGGGACGCGTTCCTGGTGAACCTGATGCTGGTACTGACCCGCGAGATCCGTACGTACGAGACGGCGGTCCAGCGGGCCATGCGGGATTCGACGGCCTCGGGCGCCGGTCAGGAGCGCCCGGGTGCGCTGTCGTCGAGCGAGGAGCAGCGACTCTTGCTGCGCCGGCTGCACGACGACTGCGCGATGGCCCGCAGGGCCGTGCGTGCCGCGGTCGGCACCCGCTGACCCTGCCAGGGGGATGCGCGCTGCGGGCCCGGTGCCGACACACCGGGCCCGCAGCGCGCCGAAGTACGGTCAGGGGCTCTTGAAGTCCACCGCGTCCACGTCGAACGAGTTGTTCTGCGGGGACGTGAAGACGAGGTACAGCTTGTGGGTTCCCTTCAGTTCCTGGACGGGCACGGGCTCGGTCGCCTGGTAGTTGTCCCAGCCGCCCGTGTTGGGGACCGGGGTGGTGGCGAGCAGCGGGCCGTCGGCGGAGTCCGCTCGGAGTTCGATCGCGCCGACCCCGTAGGGTGAGGACAGCCGGTAGCTGACCGTGCCGATGCCTTCGACGCTCATCGGGTCGAAGGCGACCCAGTCGCCGTCGGAGACGTCTCCGATCCGCTTGCCGTTCTCGGCTCCTTCCTGGGCGATGACGCGGGTGCCGGACTGGCCGTCGTAGTACTCGGCCTGCTTGTGCTTCGGCTGGAGCACGGCGCGGCCGTAACCGGTCAGGGCCGAGACGCCGTCGCCGCCCTTGTCGGTGTACTTGGCGTTGAGTACGTAGGTGAGGTCCGCTCCTTCGGGGTGGCCGCCCAGGTCACCGGTGTCCACGGTGCCCTCGCAGCCGGGGATGTCGGTGGTGGGGTGCTCGTGGTCGTCGTGGCCCAGGGCCGGGTTGACGGTGACCTTGGTGCAGTCGACCGGGCCGTCCTCGGGATCGGTGACCGTGACCTTGTACGGGATCTTGTCGCCGAACTCGATGAGTTTGCCGCTGACCGGGAACTCGATGGTCACCTTCGGTGCCGTATTGCCCGCGGTGACGGGGATGTTGGCGTAGCCGGACTTGCCGGTGGAGTCGGTGACCTTCAGCTGGGCGGCGAAGTCTCCCTTGGCCGTGTAGGTGTGGCTGGGGGACGCCTCCGTGGAGTCGTAGGTACCGTCGCCGTCGAAGTCCCAGGCGTAACTGAGCGCGTCTCCGTCCGGGTCGTTGCTGCCCTCGCTGGAGAAGTCGACCTTCAGCGGTACGGGGCCGTCGGTAGCGGAGGCGGCGGCCTTGGCCACCGGGGCGCGCTGTCCCTGGGCGTAGTCGATGCGGTAGAGCCCGGAGTCGTTGTTGCCGCCGCCGAACGAGCTTCCCCATTCGAGGACGTACAGCGATCCGTCGGGCCCGAAGGTCATGTCCATCGGCTTGTTGAACTTCTGGGTGGAGAGGAAGTCATTGATCTTCAGGACCTTCTCGTCCTTGTCGAAGCGGACTTCCTTGGCGTAGTTGCGCGACCACTCGTAGAAGAAGCTCGCGCCCTCGAAGTAGGCGGGGAACTTCGTGGTGGACGGGTTCTTCGCGTCGTAGTGGTAGACGGGGCCGCTCATCGGGGCGGACCCGCCGCTGCCGACCTCGGGAAAATCCGGGGAGGCGCCGTAGCCGTACCAGATCTCCGGCTGCTGAAGGGGCGGGAGCTGGGTCAGGCCGGTGTTGTTGGGCGAGGGGTTGACCGGGTTGGCGCAGTCGAACTTGGGGCCGACTTCCTTGGTGTCGGGGTTGTACGGGGCGTATGCCTGGTTGTTGCCGTGGCAGAACGGCCAGCCGAAGTTGCCTGCCTTCTTGATGACGTTGTACTCGACGAGGCCCTCGGGTCCTCGGTCGGTGGTGGGCAGCCCGCGGTCCGGACCGTAGTCGGAGGCGTGGACGTAGCCCGTCTTGGGGTCGACGGTGAAGCGGAACGGGTTGCGGAAGCCCATCGCGTAGATCTCGGGACGGGTCTTGGCCGTGCCGGGGGCGAAGAGGTTGCCCTTGGGGATGGTGTAGCCGCCGGAGTCCTTCGGCTTGATGCGCAGGATCTTGCCGCGCAGGTCGTTCGTGCTGCCCGCGGTGCGGGCGGCGTCCAGCATCTGCTTGCCCTCGCGCCAGTCGAGCGGGGCGTATCCCTGCCAGTTCGGGTCGAGGTTGGGCGGGGTGTCGTCGCCGACGCCGAGGTAGAGCGTGCGGTCCGGGCCGAACTCGACGGCGCCTCCGGTGTGTCCGGGCTCGGGGAAGGTGCGGTCGCGGTAGGCGGGGACGTCGAGGAGCTTCTTCTCGCTGGCGGGGTCGAGGGTGTTGCCCTTGACCGTGAAGCGGGAGAGCCGGTTGACGTCCTCGGTGGCGGCCGCGGGGGCGTAGTAGAGGTAGATCCAGTGGTTCTTCATGAAGTCCGGGTCGAGCTCCATGCCGACCAGGCCGTCCTCGCCGCCGGTGTAGACGTCGAGCTTTCCGGCGGTGGTGGTGGCGTGGGTCGCCGGGTCGTAGATGTTGATCTCGCCGCTGCGCTGGACGTAGAAGACCCGTCCGTCCTTGGCGACGTCGAGTTCCATCGGGTCCGCGGTGTTGTCGTCGAGGGCCACCTTCTCGTAACCGCTCCAGACGGTGCCGCCGCAGTCGCCGGGCTTGTTGCCGGCGGCCCACCTGACGCCGCCCATGACGTGGGTACGGAAGGCGGCTTCGGTGTACGAGGCGGTGTCGTGGCCCATGGCGGTCGCCCAGACCCGGCCGCCCTCGGTGTTGCGGCACCAGGAGATCGGGTGGTCGGCGCCCATGGCGGAACCGCCGGGGTTGTACGTGGTCTCGTCGGCGGTGACCAGGACGTGGACGTCACCACGGGGGTTCCGGTCGAAGTTGTACCACTCCTCGGGGCGCTCCCAGCGTTCGGGGAGTCCCGCGGTGGAGGGGTGGACACGGTCGGCGACCTTGGCGGTGCCCTGGAGGACACCGGGTGAGTGGGCGGGCATGTGCACGCCGCCGTTGATGGCCTCGTCCCACCAGGGGAAGGTCTCCTCGATGCCCATGTCGAGGGTGTTGTGGAGGGCGACGACGCCGCCACCGCCACGTACGTAGGACTGCATCGCCTCGCGCTGGGCGTCGGTGTCCCAGACCATGCCGGAGTTCTGCAGCATGACGACGACGTCGAAGTCCTTGAGCTTCTCCGGATCGAAGACCGCGGCGTCGGCGGTCTCGACCAGTTCGAAGCCGCCCGCGGCGGCCTCCTCCTTGAACATCTGGATGCCGGCCGGGATGGAGGCGTGTACATAGCCGACGGCACGGGTGAAGAGCAGGGCTCGGAAGGCGGGCGCCTTGCCGGTGGTGGCTGCGGACGCGGGCAGTGCGGTCAGCGCGAGGAGCAGTGCGCCCACCAGCGCGATGAACGTACGGCGCATGTCACGAGCATGACAGCGCAATCGGTGACGGCTCACGATCGGGTCCTCTCTGCGGGTTGCGGACGGACGAGCGGGGCCAGGGGGTGGATTACGGGACGGCGCTCAGGGCCTGGCGCAGGAAGGCCAGGCCTTCGGTGGCGATGCTGTCCTGGGTACCGGCGAGCGGCCGCCAGACCGAGGCGGCGACCGCGATGGCGTCGTTGTGCGCGGTGAACGACTCGATGCAGAGCGGGCCCCAGTAGCCGCACGTGGCGAGCGCGGCGAGGAAGCCGGGCCAGTCGATGCTGTCGGCGCCGGGGGCGCCCCGGTCGTTGGCGCACACCTGGACGTGGACGATGCGGCCCGCCGCGCGGTGCACGGCACCGGGCAGCGAACGTTCCTCGATGTTCTGGTGGTACACGTCGAGCGCGAGGCCGATGGTGCTCTCGGGGAGCCCGGTCAGCGCTTCGAGGGTCTGCTCCACGGTGTTGAGCAGGCTCGTCTCGTACCGGTTGAGGGGTTCCACCGCGAGCCGCACACCCGCCGCGCGGGCATGCTCGACGACCGGGGCGAGGTTCTCGCGCAACTCCTCGTAGGCGGCGGCGCGTTCGGCGCGGTCCATCCGCCAGGTGCGGCCCACCGCCGCGTACATGGGTCCGGCGACGGTGGGGGCGCCGAGGGCCCCGGCGGCGTCGACGCAGCGGTACAGGTAGTCCTGGGTGGCGTGGACGGTCCGCGGTTCGGTGCGGACGAGGTCGCGGCCGGGCGGCATGACGGCGATCACCGCGGCGGGGGCGATTCCGGAGGCATCGAGGAGCTTGGCCACGGATGCGGGCGCCCAGTCCCGTTCGTTCTCCAGCGGGATCTCCGCGCAGTCGAAGCCCCACCCGGACAGCTTCGGCAGCACGTCACCGAGCGTTTCGTAGGTCACCGGCGAGTGCCAGATCCACGGGTTGGCGCCGAGCGGGAAGGCTGCGGTCACTTCTTGCCTCCCCAGTTCTCCGGGAATCCGGGCAGGTTCTCGCAGCCGCACATCGCGTAGTGCAGGGGCGGCATGCCGGGCTTGTAGTACTGGTCGAGGGTGTCCTGGGTGACGGTCGGCTGCGGGAGCTTCCACTCCTTGGGGACCTGCTGCCCCTTGAGGATCCGCAGCGCGGCGATGACCGGTGTGCGCCACTGGAAGGTGGGGTACGAGGGGGCGATCGCGGTGAGCTTCTTCTCCTTCCATGCCTCAAGGAAGTCCTGCTGGTCCTCGCCGGTGATGGGCGGTACGTCCTTGCCGGCGTCCTCGAAGGCTTCGACGGCGGCGACGGAGGTCGCACCGGAGTCCATCCAGACGCCGTCGATGTCGCCGTTGCGGGTGAGGGCGTCGGTGACGATCGCCTTGGTCTTCGCCGGGTCGCCGTCGGTGAACTTCACGTCCACGACGTCGAGTCCGCTCTTGTCGAACGCGAGCTTCGCCGCGGACCAGCGGGTCTCCAGCACATCGACGCCGGGTGAGATCCGCAGGGCGAGGATCTTCCCCTTGGGCTTCACCTTCCCGACGAGGAAGTCGGCGGCGACCGCCCCGTATCCGTAGCCGCCGATCGGGTTGATGAAGGTGACCGCGCAGTCGGTCTCGACGCCCCGGTCGAAGACGATCACGGGCACCTTGCCGCAGGCCTGCTCGACGGCGGGGGTGAGGGTGGCCGTGGTGTTCGGGGAGACGATCAGGGCGTCGCAGTCCCGGCCGGCGAGCTCCTGGATGTCGGAGATCTGTTTGTCGTCCTTGCCCTGCGCGTCGAGCACGGTGAACTCGGTGATCTCCTTGTGGAGCCCGGCCTCGGCCCGCATGTTCTTGAGGCCGACCTGGCGCCAGGGGTTGAAGACCCCGGCGTTGGAGAAGCAGAGGTGGATTCCGCCGGAGCCCTTCTTCTTGTACTGACCGGTGTCGACGAGCTCCGGGCGGAGCATCTGCTCCCACGGCTTTCCGGCGGGGCCCTGCGGGGTGACCTCGGCGAGGCCGAGCTGACGGTCGTACTCGGCCCGGTCGAAGAACTCCGACTGCTTGCCGGTGCCCGGGTCGCCCGTGCCGCCGCTCGCTCCGGCGGTGGGGGCGTCGGGCGGGGCGTCGCTGGTGCAGCCGGCCAGCAGGGCCGCGCCGAGCAGGGCGGCGACCGGCGCGAGGAGGTGTCCGAGCTTTCGCGTACTCATGAGGTTTTCGCTCCCGGGTGTTCGGTGCCGCGGCGGCGCAGCCGGGACCAGTCGGCTGCGCCGATGGCGACGGCGGCGATGACGATGACGCCTTGCACGGTCGACTCCAGTGCGCCGGAGACGCCCTGGAGGTTGAGCAGGGTGAACAGTGCCTGGAGCGAGAACGCCCCGGCCATCGCCGCGACGACGGAGCCCCGGCCGCCGCCGAGCACCACGCCGCCCAGGACGACGGCGGTGATCGCCTCGAACTCGTAGCCGCGGCCGGCCTGTGCCGAGACTCCGGAGAAGCCGCCGACGAGTACCGCCGCGAGCGCGGCCGCTGCGCCGGAGAGGACGAAGGCGATGGTCCGGGCGCGTGCGACCCGGACGCCGGCGAGCGCCGCGGCGCGTTCGCTGTCGCCGGTGGCCAGCAGCGTACGACCGAAGTCGGAACGCATCAGGCGTACGGCCAGCAGGCCCGCGACGGCGCAGGCGAGTACGGCCCACGGCAGCCAGCCGAACGCGGTGCCGCGCCCGAGCCTGCGGAACTCGGCGGGCAGCGCGCCGTGGGGTGAACCCCCGGTCCAGAAGAAGACGGCGCCTTCGAGGATCAGCATCATGCCGAGCGTGGTGATGAACGACGGCACGCGCAGCAGGGTCGTGATCAGTCCGCTGACGAGTCCGGCGAGGGCTCCGGCGAGCAGCAGGACCGCGGTGACCAGGAGCCAGGGCGCGGCCGGGAACGAGCCGTACAGTTCGGCGGCGACGACCACCCCGGCGGTGACGATCGCTCCGACGGAGAGGTCGAACTCGCCGCAGACGATGACCAGGTACTGGCCGGCGGCCAGGATGACGAGGGGGGCGGCGCGCTTGACGAAGGCGAGGAAGCGGTCGGGTTCGTAGAAGCCGGGGTCGGTGAGGGCGAGTGCGGCCAGGAGCACCGCGAGCAGGAGGTAGACGGGTGTGCCGGTGGTGAGGGCACGCAGGACGCGGCGGCCGGCGGGCGCCTGGGCGGTGGTCATGCGGTCCGCTCCTTCGGGGTGCGGCGGCCTCGGGCGTAGAGGGCGACGGCCGCGATGATGACGACGCCCCGGACGACGTTCTTGAAGAACGGGTCCACGGACAGCTGGTTGAAGACGCTGTCGAGCACGGAGAGGACGAGTACTCCGCCGAGGGTGCCCGCCACTCCCCCGCGCCCGCCGGCGAGCGCGGTGCCGCCGAGGACGACGGCGGCGATGGACTCCAGGTCGTAGCGGGCTTCCGTGCCCGCCCAGGGAGCACCGGCGCCGAGCCGCGCGGCGAGGAAGAGGGCCGCCGCGCCGACGCACAGCGAGCACAGCAGGTGCGCGGCGACGACGGTGCGCCGGGTGCGGACGCCGGAGAGCCGGGCGGCGTGCTCGTCGCCGCCGGTCGCGTACATGTGGTGGCCGAGCCGGGTGCGGCGGGTGATCAGCCAGAGGGCGGCGGCGACCGCGAGGAGGAGGAAGAGGGAGACGGGGACCGGTCCGATCCGGTCGTAGCCGAGGTGCTGGAAGGAGGCGGGGACCTTGCCTGCGGGGCCGGTGTAGTTGTCCTCGATCCAGCCGCGCAGGATGAAGGCGGTGCCGAGGGTGGCGATGAAGGCGTTGACCTTGAGGCCGGTGACGATGAGCCCGTTGGCCAGGCCGACGGCGGCGCTGAGGGCGAGCACGGCGATCACCGCGACGAGCACGCTGCCGCTCTCCATCGTCTCCGCGGCGACGAGGGTGCCCAGACCGATGAGGTAGGCGACGGAGAGGTCGAGCGATCCGGTGAGGATGACGACGGACTGGCCGACGGCCACGAGGCCGAGGGCGACGCAGTTCTGAAGGATCGTCACCACGTTGGTCATGGTCAGGAAGTCCCCGCCGCGGGCCGCGACGACGATCCAGCCGAGCACGGTGACGGCGAGGGCGGCCAGCCAGACCCCGGCCACCGGGCCGGTGAGGCGCGGTGGGGCCGTCCGGGGCGGGGCGGTACGGGGCCGGGTTTCCGGGCCGGTCCGGAGTGCGGTCATGCTGCTCCCTCCGTGACGGGGCCGCCGGTGGCGACGCGCATGACCGCCTCCTCCGTGGCTCCGGCGGGCAGTTCGCCGGCGAGGCGGCCTTCGGACATGACGAGGACGCGGTCGCTCATCCCGATCAGCTCGGGCAGTTCGGAGGAGATGATGAGTACGGCGAGGCCCTCGCCCGCCAGTTCCCGTACCAGGGTGTGGATGGCCGCCTTGGCGCCGACGTCGACGCCGCGGGTCGGTTCGTCGAAGAGGAGCACCCGGGGGCCTGCGGCAAGCCATTTGGCGATGACGACCTTCTGCTGGTTGCCGCCGGACAGGTACTGGACCTGCTGGTCCTCGCCGTGGGCGTGGAGGCGTACGCGCTCCAGCAGTGCGGTCACCTCGCGGCACGCGGCCGGTCCGCGGCGCGCAGGGACGGCCCGGGTCACCAGCAGCGCGTTGTCGGCCACGGACTGGTGCAGTGCGAGGCCCTCCCCCTTGCGGTCCTCGGTGACCAGGGCGATCCCGGCCCGGACGGCTTCCCGGGGGTTCGCCGGGCGCAGCGCCCGTCCGCCGACGGTCATGGTGCCCGTGGTGAAGGGGGCGGCGCCGAACAGGGCGCGGGCCAGGGAGGTCCGGCCGGAGCCCTGGAGGCCGGCGACGCCGACGACCTCGCCGGCCCGCAGGGTCAGATCGATGCCGGAGATCCTGGAGTTGCCGCCGCCGCGCACCGTGAGCCGCTCCTCGCCCGGCTCTCCCGGCCCGGCCCGGGGCGGGTAGTAGGCGCCGAGCTCCCGTCCCACCATGGCGCGCACCACTGTGTCGGCGTCGGTCTCGCGGGTGGTGAGCGTGGTGACGCGGCGGCCGTCCTTGAGGACGGTGATGCGCTGCGAGAGGTCGAACACCTCGCGGAGCCGGTGCGAGATGTACAGGATGCCGATTCCGCGGGCGGTCAGGCGGCGGACGAGGGCGCCGAGTCGCTCGACCTCGTGGTCGGCGAGCGCGGCGGTGGGTTCGTCCATCACCAGGATGCGGACATCCGATGCGAGGGCCTTGACGATCTCCACGGTCTGCCGGCGCGCGACGGACAGCTCGTGGACGGGGGTGCGCGGGGCGATGCCGGTCTCGTCGAGTTCGGCGAGGAGTTCGGCGGTGCGCTGTTCCATGGCGCGCCGGTCGACCAGGCCGTATCTGGTCGGTTCGCGGCCGAGGAAGACGTTCTCGGCGACCGTGCGGTGGGTCAGGAGCGCGAACTCCTGGTGGATGATGCCGACCCCGGCGGCCTGGGCCTGGGCCGGATGGCTGAAGGAGTGGGCGGTGCCGTCGATGGTGAGGGTCCCCTCGTCGGGCAGGTGCTCGCCCGCGAGGATCTTCATGAGGGTCGACTTTCCGGCGCCGTTCTCCCCCACCAGGGCATGCACTTCCCCGGCTTCGAGGTCGAGCCCCACCCCGTCGAGCACACGCACCCCGAGGAAGCTCTTGGACACACCCTGCATCGTCAGCATCGAACTGCTCCTCGCTCAGTGGTCTGCAAAGCAGAGTCGTGACAGACATTGGGAGTGTCAAGGGCTCAAGCGCCTTTGTTTTCAGGTGACTTGGCACGTACTTATGTCGATGAACGAACAGCGGATGCCTTGTGAGCAGCGGAAGTCGTCCCTAGGGTGACTGCCATGTCTTCGCCGTCGGATCGCAATTTGGCTGCCGTGTCGCACTCGCCCGGCGAGGTGCTCACGCTGATCGCTTCGGGGGCGGTCGCGACCCGTGCCGACATCGCCCGGGTGACCGGAATGGCCCGCTCGACGGTCTCCCAGCGCGTGGACGCGCTGATCGCGCACGGTCTCGTGGACGAGGACGCCGACGGCGGCTCCACCGGCGGCCGTCCGCCGCGTCGGCTGGCGCTGAGCACCCGTGAGCACGCGGTGGCCGGGGTGGACCTGGGGGCCTCGCACTGCCGGGTGGCACTGATGGACATCGGCGGGACCACGCTCGCTGCGCACGAAGAACCGCTGCTGATCGGGGACGGCCCGGATTCCGTGCTGCGGCACGTGGAACGCACCGTGCGGGCACTGCTGGAGGAGACGGGCCGGGATCCGACGACGCTGCGGTCCATCGGTGTCGGAGTGCCGGGTCCGGTGGAGTTCTCCACCGGCCGTCCGGTCGATCCGCCGATCATGCCGGGCTGGCACCAGTACCCGATCCCGGAGTTCTTCGCCTCCCGCTTCGGGGTGCGGGCGCTGGTCGACAACGATGTGAACGTGATGGCTCTGGGCGAGCAGCGGCGCGCGTTCCCGGACTGCCGCTATCTGCTGTACATCAAGGTCGGTACGGGGATCGGCTGCGGGATCGTCGCGGACGGCAAGCTGCACCGGGGCGCGCAGGGGTGCGCGGGCGACATCGGCCATATCCGGGTCGGGGATCTGGACGATCCCTGCCGGTGCGGCAATTCGGGCTGTCTGGAGGCCGTCGCGGGCGGTGCGTCACTGGCGGCGAAGCTGGTCGGGCTGGGGCTGGACGCGACGTCGGGCAGTGACGTCGTGCGCCTGGTGCGGTCCGGGAACCGGGACGCGGTGCGGATGGTGCGGGAGGCCGGGCGGGCGGTGGGCGAGGTCCTCGCCGGTCTGGTGAACTTCTTCAATCCGGACACGGTGGTGATGGGCGGCGCGCTGGCCGCCGTACACGATCAGTTGCTCGCGGGGGTCCGGGAAGCGGTGTACCGGCGCTCGCATCCGCTGGCCACCCAGTTGCTGCGGATCGAGCCGAGCCGTACGGGCGAGAACGCGGCGGCTGTGGGGGCGGGCATCCTCGCGATCGAGCACGCGCTGTCCCCCGCGCAGGTGAACCGGCTGGTCGCGGGGTGAGCGCGGATGCCCCTCCGCGCGCGGAGGGGCATCGGTCACGCGTCAGACGGTCACGCCGGAGTCATCAGGTCCCACCGGGCCTCGAACAGCACGCACCGGTACTGTGCCCAGCTCCCGTCGGCGACGCCCGCGTCCCCGGCCGCGACACATTCCTGCTGGGTGTCGAACGTGCCGGAGACGTCCCAGCCCTGTGCCCCGGTCTCGGAAGCGGCGGCGGCCGAGGCCGTGGCCACGGTGAGGGCGGCCGGGGCGACGGTGAGTGCGAGCGCCATGGCGATGCCCGCGGCCGCGGTGGCGGCGGTCCTGGTCGGCCTGTACATGAGGTCCTCCTTCTCGGCTTTACGGATTCCCGGCGTCCCGCCGCCGCGGCGACGGCCCCGGTGCGGTCTCAGCGGGTGCGCACGATGTCCACGTCGGACGCCTTCACGAAGGCGATCCGGTGGCCGATCTGCACGGTCACGTACTTCTCCGCGCCGCGGAAGTACGCGTGGTCGAGCGGGTACGAGGAGTCGATCGTCGGCGCGTAGAAGAATCCCGTCGGTGCCTCGCCGCCGCCGGGGTAGGACTGGCCGGCCTTGATCTTGTACTGGAGCGGCGCGCCCACCCGCTTGTCCGCGAAGTCCGCGGGGTACTCGGACTTCTCCGGGTAGGCGACCCCGTACACCGGGACGTCCGTGCGGCCGACCTTCGGCCTGACGACGTAGCCGGAGGTGGGGGTGGTGTTGCCGCTGCGGGCCGGGGTCTCGAACCAGGCCTTCTGGCCGTACCACCAGATCGCCGTCCATCCGGGTGCGTGGTCCGCGACGACGGCCTGCTGGGTGGCGCTGATCTTGCTGCCCCAGTCGGCGGCGCAGTTCGTGCCGGGCGAGCCGTCGGTGTGGAGGCCGGGGTCGGAGAAGAGGGGCGCGTCGGCGGACGGCGCGGTGTGCAGCGGGACGGCACTGGAGCCCTGGACCGGCAGGTCGACGCCCTTCTCGCAGTCGCGGAAGGCCTGCTGGTTCTTCTTGAAGTCCGGGCTGACGGTGATCAGTTCGCTGTTCTTGGGGGCGCTCGGCACGGTGGGCTTGCCGAGCAGCTTCATGAAGCGGTTCCAGTCCCAGTACGTGCCCGGGTCCCAGTGCATGTTCTTGGTGCCGGACGCGCTGGTGGGCGGCACTCCGTCGTGGCCGATGATGTGCTGGCGGTCGAGCGGTATGTCGTACTTGGCGGCGAGGTAGCGCACCAGTTTCGCGGTCGAGCGGTACATCTCGGGGGTGTACCACTTGGCGCCCTCGACGGCGACGCCCTCCTGCTCGATGCCAATGGAGTGGCTGTTGACGTACCAGTTGCCGGCCTGCCAGGCGACGTCCTTGCCCTTGACCATCTGCGTGACATGACCGTCGCCCGAGCGCACGACGTAGTGGGCGGAGGTCTGCTTCAGCGGGTTCTGGAAGATCTTCAGGGTGGTGTCGAAGTCTTCCTCGGTGTCGTGCAGAACGATGAACCGGACCTTGTTGGTGTGCGGCCGGTCCGCGGTGTCGTAGTTCCCGTACGTCTCCTTGTCGGCCGGGTCACCCGTCTGCTGGTAGGCCGCCGGCACCCAGTCGCACGAGAGGCTGCGCGGGCATTCCGGTCGCACCCCGTCCGCACCGGCCTGCGCCACGGGGCTGAGCAGCGCCATGCTCAGTGCGCCGACGCCTGTCAGCGCGATTGCGAGTCCGGTCCTCTGCTTGGACGTCATGACAACCCTTCTTGGAGCCGTGCGTGCTGGAGCCGTGCGTGTTCCGTTCTCATTGATCCGCTGTGCGCGCACACTCTCCGACCTGAGATGACAGCGCGTCAAGGGATCCGTGGGGGTCGCTGACCGAGCCAGTGGACCAGACCACTGGCAGGGCGTCTGACCTGCGAAGGAAAGAATCAACCAGGCACATCCGACGGCCTGTTGCCTGGGCCCTGGGCACCGTGCGGACGGCCGCCCGAGCGCGCCGGAGACCCATCCGCACACACTCCTTTTATGTGACTAATCCCGAATGTGCGTGCCTCGAACGGACGAAGGGTAGTGCTCGCGCCGACACGATCACGTCCGCGCGAGCCCCGCGCGGCGCCCCAGGAAAGGCCGTACGCACATGGCTCAGCCCTTCACCCTGCCGGACTTCTACGTTCCGTATCCGGCGCGGCTCAACGCCCATGTCGAAGAGGCCCGGGTACACACCAAGGAGTGGGCGCGCAGCATGGGGATGGTGGAGGGTTCGGGCATCTGGGAGGAGAAGGACATCGACTCCCACGACTACGCGCTGCTGTGCGCGTACACCCATCCCGACTGCTCGGCCGAGGCGCTCTCCCTGGTCACCGACTGGTACGTGTGGGTCTTCTTCTTCGACGACCACTTCCTGGAACTCTTCAAACGCAACCCCGACCGTGAGGGCGCCAAGCGCTATCTGGACCGGTTGCCGGCGTTCATGCCGATGGACCGCGGGGCCCCGATGCCGGAGCCGGTCAATCCGGTCGAGGCGGGGCTGGCCGATCTGTGGACCCGTACGGTGCCGGGCATGTCCGACGCCTGGCGGGCCAGGTTCGCCGTGGCGACCGAGAACCTGCTCAACGAGTCGCTGTGGGAGCTCTCCAACATCAACGAGGGGCGCGTCGCGAACCCGGTCGAGTACATCGAGATGCGCCGCAAGGTGGGCGGCGCCCCGTGGTCGGCGGGGCTCGTGGAGTACGCGGCGGGCGCCGAGGTCCCCGAGGCGGTGGCCGGCGAGCGTGCGCTGCGGGTGCTGCGCGACGCCTTCTCCGACGCCGTGCATCTGCGCAACGACCTCTTCTCGTACCAGCGGGAGGTGGAGGACGAGGGCGAGAACAGCAACGGTGTGCTCGTCCTGGAGCACTTCCTCGGCTGTTCCACGCAGGAGGCCGCCGACGCGGTGAACGACCTTCTGACGTCCCGGCTCCAGCAGTTCGAGAACACCGCGCTCACCGAACTCGGGCCGCTCTGCGCCCGGAAGGGGCTCGACCCGGCGCAGACCGCGGCGGTGCTCGCGTACGTCAAGGGCCTGCAGGACTGGCAGTCCGGCGGCCATGAGTGGCACATGCGCTCCAGCCGCTACATGAACGACGGCGCGGTCGAAGCGGCCACCACCGGCTTCGGGATGGCCGCGGCGTCGATCCGGTTCACCGCGCGCTCGGAGGCGGCCCGGCTGCGCAGCCACACCCACGTGCCCTACCGGCGCGTCGGCCCGTCGCTGGTGCCCGCCATCGAACTGCCCTTCGACACAAGGCTCAGTCCGCATCTGGACGGGGCGCGGGTCCGCATCGTCGACTGGGCGCGCCGGATGGGCCTTCTGGAGGCCCAGCCGGGGGTGCCCGGTTCGCACATCTGGGACGAGGCGCGGCTCCTGGCGGCCGATCTGCCGCTGTGCGCTGCGGGTCTGCACCCGGACGCGACACCGCAGGAGCTGGATCTCTCCTCCCAGTGGCTGACCTGGGGGACGTACGGCGACGACTGGTTCCCGGTGGTGCACGGGCGGGCCCGCGATCTGGCGGGCGCCGAGCTCGCCAACGAGCGGCTGTCGCTGTTCATGCCGCTGGACGGGTCGGGGACGCCCGAGCCGGTCAACGCCCTGGAGCGGGGGCTCGCCGATCTCTGGGCACGGACCTCGGCCCCGATGGACGCGAGCGGGCGCCGCGCGTTCCGCACGTCGGTCCAGGACATGACCGCCAGCTGGGTGTGGGAGCTGGCGAACCAGGTGCAGAACCGCATCCCGGACCCGGTGGACTACATCGAGATGCGGCGCATGACGTTCGGCTCCGACCTCACGATGAGCCTGAGCCGGCTGGGTCACGGCAGGAAGGTTCCGCCTGAGGTCTACCGCAGTGGGCCGCTGCGCTCCCTGGAGAACGCGGCGGCGGACTACGCATGTCTGCTCAACGACCTGTTCTCGTACCAGAAGGAGATCGAGTTCGAGGGCGAGGTGCACAACGGCGTCCTGGTCGTGCAGAACTTCTTCGGGGTGGACTATCCGACCGGGGTGGCGATCGTGCACGACCTGATGAAGTCGAGGCTGAGGCAGTTCCTGCACGTCGCCGAGCACGAACTCCCCGTGCTCTACGACGACTTCGGACTGGACGCGGAGGCCCGGGAGGTCCTGGCCGGGTACGTCCAGGAGCTGAAGCACTGGATCGCGGGCATCCTGATCTGGCACCGGGACTGCCGGCGCTACCGGGAGCAGGACCTGCTGCGCGGCACCGGCACCCCGTGGCACCTCAGCGGTCCCACGGGGCTCGGTGTGTCGGCGGCGCGGGTGACCGCGCTGTTCGCTCAGCCCTCGGCGGTCAGCGTGTAGCGGCCACCGGCACGTGCCTTGAAGACCTTCTCGCCACCCGC
Source organism: Streptomyces sp. NPDC001890 (assembly GCF_042891445.1). NCBI lineage: Bacteria > Bacillati > Actinomycetota > Actinomycetes > Kitasatosporales > Streptomycetaceae > Streptomyces > Streptomyces sp. NPDC001890. The sequence continues at coordinate 22,258 of NZ_JBIATE010000027.1, forward strand.
GAACAGCGAGCTGCGGACGGTCACTTCGCGGGTGCGGCTCGCCGTGACCACCACACGGCGGGCCTGCCCGGCGGCCCATTCGATGTCGACGGTGAAGCCTCCCCTGGCGCGCAGTCCGCGCACCGATCCGTCCGGCCAGCCCGAGGGGAGGGCGGGGAGGATGTCGACGGTGTCGTGCTGGCTCTGCAGCAGCATCTCGGCGATGCCCGAGGTGGCGCCGAAGTTGCCGTCGATCTGGAAGGGCGGGTGGGTGTCCCAGAGGTTGGGCAGGGTGGAGTTCTTCAGCTGTTCGGAGAGCATCCGGTGGGCGTGGTCGCCGTCGCGCAGCCGCGCCCAGAAGTTGATCTTCCACGCCTTCGACCAGCCGGTGCCGCCGTCGCCGCGCGCCCCGAGGGAGACCTCGGCCGCATCGGCCCACTTGCTGCCGGGTTCGATCTGCCGCCCGGGGTGCAGGGCGAAGAGGTGCGAGACATGGCGGTGGTCGTCGGCCGGGTCGTCCCGGTCGGTCTTCCACTCCTGGAGCTGCCCCCACGACCCGATCCGCAGTCCGGGGTCGAGCCGGCCGAGGGCGGTCTCCAGCCTGCCCCGGAAGGCCGGTGTGTCACCGAGGGTCCGGGCGGCCTCCAGGGTGTTGGTGAGGAGATCGTGCACGATCTGCTGGGACATCGCGGCACCGGCGGTGAAGTCGCCGTGCTCGGGTGAGTAGCTGGGGGTGACGACGAGCAGTCCGTCGCGCGGGTCGGTGCGCAGGTTGGCCAGCCAGAACTCGGCGGCCTCCTTCATCGCCGGGTAGGCGGTGGAGCGCAGGTAGTCGGTGGATCCGCTGAACCGGTAGTGCTCGTACATCTGCTGGGTGAGCCAGGCGGCCGCCTCCGGGAACCAGAAGGCGGTGGACCAGTCGTGGACGCCGGTGAAGCCGTACGGGTTGGTCTCGTTGTGCACCACCCAGCCGTCGGTCCCGAACATCTCCTTCGCCGTCCTGCGGCCCGGGGCGCGCATCGCCTCGATGTAGCGGTCGTAGGGTGCGGTGGTCTCGGCGAGGTTGGTGACCTCGGCGAGCCAGTAGTTCATCTGCAGATTGATGTTGCTGTGGTAGTCGGCGGACCAGGGCGGGGTGGTCGAGTTGTTCCACACGCCCTGGAGGTTGGCGGGCAGCGAGCCGGCCCGCGAGGAGGCGATCAGCAGGTAGCGGCCGTACTGGAAGAACAGCGCCTCCAGGGCCCGGTCGGCGGGGCTCGTCCCGCCCGTGTAGGCGGCGAGCAGGCGGTCGGTGGGCAGGTCGGGCAGTTCCTGGCCGATGTCGAGGGCGACCCGGTCGAAGAGGGCGCGGTGGTCGCGTACGTGGGCGTCGCGGACCTTCTCGTACGAGCCACGGGCGGCGAGGTCCACGGCGGCGCTGACCGCGGTGTGCGGGTCCTCGCCCCGGTAGGCGGGGTAGCTGTCGGCGTAGTCGGTGCCCGCGGCGAGGAAGAACCAGGCACTGTCGGCGCCGGTGACCGTGAGGGTGCCGTCCGTGCCCGCGGTGACGGTGCCGCCGCTGGTCCGGACGCGGATCTGGGCCTCGAAGCGCAGACCGTTGTCCTTCAGGGTGCCGCGTACGGTGAGCCGGTCCCGGTCGGCGGTGACGGTGCAGTCGCTGCGGGGCGAGGTGTAGCGCAGGGTGAAGGAGACCTGGCCCGGGCGGTCGGCGCCGAGGCGGCCCGCGATGACCCTGCCCGGATGGGAGACGAAGAACTCCCGTGTGTGCCTGGCCTCTTGGTGGGTGTAGGTCACGGCGGCGAGGGCGTTGCGCAGGTCGAGGGTGCGGCGGTAGGAGGCGTCGGGGGCGGCCGGGGCGTTCGGCAGATCCAGTCTCAGGTCACCGAAGACCTGGTAGGCGCCGTAGCCGCGGCGCGGCTGCCCGAGTTCGGCGGCGACGGCGTCCGGGCCGAGTGCGCCCTGGCTGTCGAGGCGCTGCTGCACGTCGGCGAGGGCGCCTGGCCTGGGAGCGGTCCAGTTCCCGAAGTCGTAGCCCTGAGCGGAGCCAGGGCCGCCGGTCCACAGGGTCTTCTCGTTGAAGGTGAGCTGCTCGGAGGCGAGTGTGCCGAACACGCTCGCGCCGAGGGCACCGCCGCCGATGGGCAGCGACTCGCGCTCCCAGCTCGCAGCCGGCGCGTCGTACCGGAGCATGGGCTCCGCCTGTTTCTTCGAGTCGGCGGCTCTCACCGATTCATCGGAGGTACCGGCAGCAGCAGCCATGCCGGAAAGGGCAGGGATCCCCAGTGCCAGCGCACCAGTTGCCCCTATCGCTGTCTTCACGGTGGTACGTCGCGTGATCCCGGATGTCATGCGGCCGACCGTAAAGGTCCGACGACTGACCCGACAAGGAGCATGACAAAGCGGCCTCTTGGACGGAGGCCGCGAGTACTTGGACGGATGTCGGCGGGTGCGCCCCCGCAGCCGCCCGGTACCTGCGGGCGGCCTGCGAGCGGTGTGAAGTCAGCCCTGCTGGAACAGCTCGGCGGGCAGTGGCTTGAGCAGGGTGTACAGGTCGTCGGTGATCGGCCGGTCCCAGCTGGCGATGGTGACCAGCACACCGTCGCTGCGGTCGAACTGGACGCAGGAGATCCGGCTCTCGGAGAGCTTGACGCGGCGCACGATCAGCAGGTTGTCGCCCTGCATCACGGGCATGTCCTCCGTGCCGGTGACCTCGACCGGCTCGTCGTTCTCCAGCGCGAGCAGCAGCTGGGCGACCTCGAACGGGACCTGGCCCTCCTCGGTCTCGCGGGCGGGCGAGCCCTCCGGGAGGTTGCCGATGATCATCGCGGGGCCGCGGCCGCCGAACAGGTCGTAGCGCAGGAAGACGCCCTGACAGCTTCCGTCGGGAGCGGGCAGCAGACCGGCGCCGAGGTTTCCGGGCCAGTCGCCCGGGTCCATGGCCAGGACGTCGAAGTCGGGGCCCGCGGGGGTGGCGGCGCTACGGCGGCGGAGGAAGGACATGCAGACATGTTACGTGTCCGGGCTCACCTTGCGGAGCCGGGTCCGCGCAGGCCGGGGCCCCGGAGCGGACGCGGGCCGGCTCCGGGGAGAATTCCGCGGCCGGGGTCCGGCCCCGGCCGCGGTCCGGCTCGGCCGCGTGCGGAGATCACGTTCACCGCTCGCGGCGACCGCGCCACCCTCGGTGCGCGGCCCCGCCGGCCGCTTTCCGTCCCGCCGTGCCGCCGGTCGGGTGATCACGGGTCGACGGGTCGCGGTCCGGAGCCCCCGGCCGGCCCCGGCCCCGGAACCGCGTCGTGTCAGGCCGCGGCGCGCCCTCAGGTCAGGTCGAACTCGCCGTCGCGTGCGTTCACCACGAAGGCACGCCATTCGGCCGGGGTGAAGACGATCGACGGGCTGCCGGGTTTCCCCGCGTTGCGCATCGCGATGAATCCCTCGACGAAGGCGATCTGGACGTCCCCCACGCCCTGACTGCCCGACCTCCACTGCGCGTTGCCGAGGTCGAGATCCGGCTTGTCCCAGCCCGCGAAGGGGTGCTGGGCCGTGGTGCGCTCCGCCACTTCGGCTCCTCCCACTTGTCGTCCCGGGCCAAAGGGTAGCCACCCCCGGCAGTCCCGGACAGGGCGCGAAGGGGGCTTCCGCCGGCCCGGGACCGACCGGTGTCAGCTGCTGGGCGGCTCGGCTCCGACCAGCCACATGGCGAAGAACTGCGCCCCGCCCCCGTAGGCGTGGCCGAGCGCCTTCCGGGCCCCCGCCACCTGGTGTGCGCCCGCCTGCCCCCGTACCTGCAACGCGGCCTCGGCGAAGCGGATCATGCCGGAGGCGCCGATGGGATTGGTGGAGAGCACGCCGCCCGACGGGTTCACCGGCAGGTCGCCGTCGAGCTCGGTGACACCGGACTCGGTGAGCTTCCAGCCCTCCCCCTCGTCGGCGAAGCCCAGGTTCTCCAGCCACATCGGCTCGTACCAGGAAAAGGGCACGTACATCTCCACGGCGTCGATCTCCCGCCGCGGGTCGCTGATGCCCGCCTGCCGGTACACATCGGCGGCGCAGTCGCGGCCCGCCCGCGGCGAGACGAAGTCCTTCCCCGCGAAGAGGGTCGGCTCGCTGCGCATCGCGCCGCCGTGCACCCAGGCGGGCGGTTGCGGTGAACGGGCCGCCCCGGCACGGTCGGTGAGGACCATCGCGCAGGCCCCGTCGGAGGAGGGGCAGGTCTCCGAGTAGCGGATCGGGTCCCAGAGCATCGGTGCCGAGCGGACCTTCTCCAGGGTGATGTCCGGGTCGTGGATGTGCGCGTAGGGATTCTTGAGCGCGTTGCGGCGGTCCTTGTACGCGACGAGGGAGCCGACCGTGTCCGGCGCCCCGGTCCGGCGCATGTACGCCCGTACGTGCGGGGCGAAGAAGCCGCCCGCTCCGGCCAGCAGCGGCTGCTGGAACGGGATGGGCAGCGAGAGCCCCCACATGGCGTTGGACTCGGACTGCTTCTCGAAGGCGAGGGTGAGGACGGTGCGGTGCACCCGCGCGGAGACCAGATTGGCGGCGACCAGCGCGGTGGAGCCGCCGACCGAGCCCGCGGTGTGCACCCGGAGCATCGGTTTGCCGACCGCGCCGAGGGCGTCGGCGAGATAGAGCTCCGGCATCATCAGGCCCTCGAAGAAGTCGGGGGCCTTGCCGATGACGACGGCGTCGATGTCCGCCCAGGTCAGGGCCGCGTCCTCCAGTGCGCGGACGGCGGCCTCGCGGACGAGTCCGGCGATGGAGACGTCCTGGCGTGCGGCCACATGCTTCGTCTGGCCGATGCCGACGACGGCCACGGGCTCCTCAGGCATGAGCGCTCTCCCCTTCGAGGACGGCGACCAGGTTCTGCTGCAGGCAGGGCCCGGAGGTGGCGTGGGCGAGTGCCCGGTCGGACTCGCCGCGGTGGATGCGGGCAGCGGCCTCGCCGAGGCGGATCAGCCCGGTGGCCATGACGGGGTTGGCGGCGAGCGCGCCGCCGGAGGGATTGACGTCGACACTGTCGTCGAGCCGGAGCGCCTTGCGCAGCACCACCTCCTGGGAGGTGAACGGTGCATGCAACTCGGCGGTGTCCACGGGCCGTTCGAAGAACCCGGCGCGGGTCGCGGCGATCCGGGTGGACGGTGAGTCGGTCAGCTCCCGCACACCGAGGGAGTGGGCCTCGATGCGGTGGTCGATGCCGCGGATCCAGGCGGGGCGGGGGCACAGGGCCCGTGCGGTGTCACCGGCGGCGAGGATCACGGCTGCCGCGCCGTCGCCGATCGGCGGGCAGTCGCCGGTGCGCAGCGGCTGCACGAGGTAGTCGCCGGCCGGGACCGGCCCCTTGAGCTGGGCGTGCGGGTTGTCCGCGGCGGCGGTGCGGCTGCGGTGGGCGATCGCAGCGAGCGCGGCCTCGTCCGTGTCGCCCGCGTCGATCAGCGCCTGGGCCTGGAGGGCGGCGAGCGCCACGGAGTCCGGCCAGAGCGGGCCGACGTAGTACGGGTCGAGCTGGCGGGTGAGGACGTCGCGCACCTGGCCGGGCGAGGACTTCCCGTAGGAGTAGACGAGCGCGGTGTCCGCCTGGCCCGTCTGGATCTTCACCCAGGCCTCGTACAGCGCCCAGGCCCCGTCCATCTCCACGTGGGACTCGGAGATCGGCGGGTTGGCGCCGACGCCGTCGAGCGCCATGGTGAAGGAGAAGGCCCGGCCCGCGAGGTAGTCGCTGGAGCCGGAGCAGGTGAAGCCGATGTCACTCGCCCTGAGCCCGGTCGCGCCGAGGACCTGGTGGAGGACGGGCATCAGCATCTCGACTTCGGAGAGTTCGTCGGTCTGCCGCAGATGGTCGGTCTGCGCGAAGGCGACGATCGCCACGTCTCGCATCTAGAGCAGCTCCTTGTACGCGTCGTAGTCGGCGTCCGGCTCGCCGGTCGGCCGGTAGTGATCGGGGTGCCGCCCGTCCTCGGTCCACACGGGTTCGACGCGCAGGCCCATGCGTACCTGGTCGTACGGGATGCCGCCGATCCGGGCGTGCAGTGCGAGGTCCGCGCCGTCGAGCGCGACGTGCGCGTAGACGTAGGGGACTTCGATGTCGAGGTTCTTGGCCTTGATGTTGACGATGCAGAACGTGGTGACGGTGCCGCGCGGGCCGACCTCGACCTGTTCGGTGGTGGCGACACCACAGGTGGGGCAGGCGCCGCGGGGCGGTACGTACACCTTGTGGCAGGACGGGCAGCGCTCGCCGACGATGTGCTGCCGGGAGAGTGCGCCGAGGTAGGCGCTCTGGGCGCGGCCGGGGGTGTACCGGTAGTCGAGCCGGGCCGGGGTGACGATGCCGGTGACGGGGTCGGTGAACTCGCCGTCGTGCGGGGCCGATCGCCCGGTGTCACCGCCGTCGTACGGCTCGAAGCAGGCGATGTCGGTGATCGCGCCGGTGCGTTCGGCGGCCCAGCGGATCCGTACCCGCATGCCGCTGTGCACGGCGTCGGGGCCGGGGGCGTCGAGTGCGTGCAGCAGTGCGGTGTCGGCGCCGTCGAGCCGGACCAGGACCCAGGCGAAGGGGGTGGTGAGGGGCTGGGCGGGGCGGGGGGCGGGGTTCCAGGCCCAGGTGGTGACGGTGCCGGTGGCGGCGACCTCGGTCAGTTCGCGGAGTTCCTCCGCGGTGACGGGGTCGTACTCGACGGGCGGGACCAGGACCTTTCTGTCGGCGGTGTGCACGCCGAGGACGGTGCGTTCGCGCAGTCCGGTGAGGAAGGCGCTCTGCACCGGCCCCAGGGAGCGGGTGAAGGGGAATTCGACCACCAGCGGTGCGCTGAGGGCTTCGGGCACGGTTGACTCCTCGGCTCAGGCGCGCCGGTAGACGGGCGGGCGCTTCTCGGCGAAGGCGCGGGCGCCTTCCTTGGCGTCTTCGGTCGCGAACACCGGCCAGCCGCGCTTGAGTTCGGCGGCCAGCCCCTCGGTCTCGGTCATCTCGGCGGTCTCGTACACGGACGCCTTGACGGCCTCGACGGCGAGCGGTCCGCAGGCATTGATGCGTTCGGCGACGGCGAGGGCCTCCTCCAGTGCCGTGCCGTCGGGGACGACCCGGCCGATCAGCCCGATGCCGGCGGCCTCCTCGGCGCTGTACGCACGCCCGGTCAGGAGCATTTCGAGCGCGTGGGTCCGGGCGATCTGGCGCGGCAGCCGGACCGTCGAGCCGCCGATGGGGAAGAGCCCGCGCTGCACCTCGAAGAGCCCGAAGGTGGCGCCCGCCCCGGCGATCCGGATGTCGGTGCCCTGGAGGATCTCGGTGCCGCCCGCGACGCAGTGGCCCTCCACGGCGGCGATGACCGGTTTGCGGGGGCGGTGGTGGCGCAGCATCGCCTTCCAGTGCAGATCGGGGTCGGCGGTCATCCGGTCCCGGTACTGCTCGCCCTCCATTCCCTTGCCCGCCAGGGCCTTGAGGTCCATGCCGGCGCAGAAGCAGCCGCCCGCGCCGGTGAGGACCACCGAGCGGATGCCGTCGTCCTCGTCCGCCGCCAGCCAGCCGTCGTGGAGCCCGACCAGCATCGGCAGGGACAGGGCGTTCTTCGCCTCCGGCCTGTTCAGGGTGAGCACCAGCGTGGCGCCCTCGCGCCGCACGTCGAGGTGTTCCGTACCACCCATTGTCCGCCTCCCGTCTAAAGACCTAGAACAGGTTGCAGTAGGTGGTGGCCCAGTTCAATAGTTTTCTGACAGCTAGTCAGATTTCCTCGCGGCACCCCTTCCCAGTTGCGCCTCCCGGCGCTCTAATGACCGCCGAGCCAGTCAGCTTCCGGGGTCAGGAGGAACGGTGGAGTACAACCTTGCCGACCTGTTCGAGTCGGTCGTCGACGCGGTCCCGGAACGCGAGGCGCTCGTGTACGTCGACCGTCCCGGCACGGGCGCGGAGCGCCGGCTGACGTACGCGGAGCTGGACGCGGCGGCCAACCGGCTGGCCCACCACCTGATCGAGGCGGGCATCACTCCGGGCGAGCATCTGGGGCTGCACCTCTACAACGGGGTGGAGTACCTCCAGACCGTGCTGGCCTGCCTGAAGGCCCGGATCGTCCCGGTCAACGTGAACTACCGTTACGTGGAAGAGGAGTTGATCTACCTCTACCGTGACGCGGATCTGGCCGCACTGGTCTTCGACGCCGAGTTCGACGAGCGGGTCGCGGCCGCCGCGCCGAAGGCCCCGGGCCTGCGCCATCTCGTACGGGTGGGAGCGCCGGAGGCGGGGGGGCGCGGCCCGGACGCCGTCGCCCTCACCGATGCCGAGGCGTCCGGCAGCCCGGAGCGCGGGTTCCCGCCGCGGTCGGCCGACGACCAGTTCATCATCTACACCGGTGGCACCACCGGAATGCCCAAGGGTGTGATGTGGCGCCAGGAGGACCTCTTCTTCTCCGGCCTCGGCGGGGGCGCGCCCACCGGCGAGCCGGTGAAGTCCCCGCAGGAGCTGGCCGAACGGGTCGCCGCGGGCGGTGACGGCATCACCTTCTTCCCCACCCCGCCGCTGATGCACGGCACCTCGACGCTCACCGCCTTCATCGGTTTCAACTTCGGGCAGCGGGTCGTGGTGCACCGCAAGTTCGTGCCCGAGGAGGTGCTCCGTACGATCGAGAAGGAGAAGGTCACCAGCGTGTCGCTGGTGGGGGACGCGATGCTGCGACCGCTGATCGACGCACTGAGGGGCCCACTGAAGGGCACCGACTGCTCCTCGCTGTTCTCGGTGTCCAGTTCGGGCGCGATCATGTCGGACTCGGTGCGCGCCGAGTTCCAGGAACTGGTGCCGACGGTGATGCTGCTGAACAACTTCGGCTCGTCGGAGTCCGGGTTCAACGGCACGGCGACGGCCGACTCGGGCCCGGAGAACGGCTTCCGGCTCCGTGTCAACTCCCGTACTGCGGTGGTCGATCCGGCGACGTACGAGCCGGTGGCTCCGGGTGAGCCGGGACGGCTCGCCCAGCGCGGGCACGTGCCGCTCGGCTACTACAACGACCCCGCAAAGACCGCGGAGACCTTCTTCCGGCGGGGCGACGAGCGATGGGTCCTGCTCGGGGACATGGCGACGGTCGACGAGGAGGGCATCGTCACGGTCCTCGGCCGCGGCTCGCAGTGCATCAACACCGGGGGCGAGAAGGTGTACCCCGAGGAGGTCGAGCAGGCGCTGAAGGCCCATCCGGACGTGTACGACGCACTGGTCGCAGCGGTGCCCGACGAGCGGTGGGGCAATCGCGTCGCGGCGGTGGTGCAACTGCGCGAGGGGGTGGCCGAGCCCACGCTCGACGATCTCCAGACCCACTGCCGGACCCGGCTGGCGGGCTACAAGATCCCTCGCCGGCTGGTGATCGCCGACCGGATCCAGCGCTCACCGAGCGGCAAGGCCGACTACCGGTGGGCCCGCTCGGTCGTCGCACCACGACCCGGATCCGGGGAGTGAGGGCGGGCCCGGCCGCGCGGGCGGACCGGGCCCGGTCACCCGGCGGCGGAGCCCGCGTCACCCATTCGGGCACGCTCCGAACCCGTCAGCTCACGCTATGTGGCAACAGGGGGAGATCGCCCATAGCTTCTACTCATGAAGAAACGAAACATCAGGGCATTTGTCCCGATCATCGTCCTCTCGGCCGCGGGGTGCGGAATGTCCTCCGCCTCGGCCACGGACTCGCACGAGGTCCGTCCTGGCGAGTCGATCCAGAAGGCCGTGGACGCCGCCCAGCCGGGTGACACCATCGTCCTGCTGCCCGGCACGTACCGGGAGAGCGTCCTGGTCACCAAGCCCGACCTGACGCTGCGCGGCTCCGGCACCAGGACCGTGCTCCGGCCGGCCACGAAAGCCGCCGACACCTGCGCGAAGGCCGGCAGCGGAATCTGCGTCCAGGGCCGGTCGGGCAAGACCGTCGACGGCGTCCGCGTCGAATCGCTGACCCTCTCCGGGTTCAAGAAGAACGGCGTCTGGGCCTCCTGGACGGACCGGCTGACCGTGCGCCGGGTCACCTCCGAGCACAACGGTGTCTGGGGCATCGCCCAGGAGCGCTCCACCCGCGGCGCGTTCATCGGCAACACCGCCCGTGCCAACGGCGACGCCGGCATCTTCGTCGCGAACACCGTCGACGAGGAGGGCGGTGCCACCGACACCCGGGGCACCGAGGTCCGGGACAACGCGCTGAAGGACAACCGGATCGGATTCACCGCCAGGCGGGTCCGGAACCTGTCGGTCCACGACAACAGCGTCTCCGGCAACTGCACCGGTGTGTTCGTCGTGGGCGACGAAGGAAAGCCGCAGGCCGGCGCCATGACCATCGAGTCCAACAAGATCACCGGCAACAACAAGTTCTGCTCCGCGACCGAGCGGCTGTCGGCCCTCCAGGGCTCCGGCCTCGTACTCACCGGGGCCGCGGACACCAAGGTGCGCTCGAACACCATCCGCGACAACTCCGGCACCACCCCGATGTCCGGCGGTGTCGTCCTGTTCAAGAGCTTCGTCGGCACGAAGAACACCGGCAACACCATCAGCGGCAACGTCGTGCTCGGCAACAAGCCGGCCGACCTCGCCAATGGGGACACCGGCAAGAACAACACCTTCGCCGACAACGTCTGTGCCAAGTCCGCGCCGGCCGGCATGTGCTGACCGGTGCACCCCCGCACGAGGAGAAGCGAGACAGCATGACCACTGTGAGCCCCACCCCGCCCCCCACTCCCTCCCCCGTACACGCCGCCCTCCCGCACCCCGTCGCTCCCCCGCAGCCGGCCATGCAACTGCGTGAGCTGGTCTTCGGCGCGGCCAGGGCCGCCGCCGTGCGCGCCGCCGCCCGCCTGGGCGTCGCCGACGCGCTGGGCGAGACGCCCGCCACGGCGCAGGACCTCGCGGCGCTGGTGAACGCCGAGCCGGCGCCGCTGCGACGGCTGTTGCGCGCCCTGTCCTGCTACGGGATCTTCGCGGAGACCCCGGACGGGCAGTTCGCCCACACGGAGATGTCCCGCCTGCTGCGCAAGGACGACCCCCACAGCCTGCGCGACATCTCGTTGTGGTGCACCGAGCCCTGGACCTGGGACGTCTGGCCGCGCCTCGACGACGCGGTGCGCACCGGCAAGAGCGTCTTCGCCGACGTGCACGGCAAGGGTTTCTTCGACTACCTCCACCAGGAGGCCCACGAGTCCGCACAGATCTTCAACCGTGCGATGACCACCTCCAGCATGCAGTCCGCGCTGGACGTCGCCGAACTCCTGGACCTCACCGGGGTGTCCACGGTCGCCGACATCGGCGGCGGCCAGGGGCACGTACTGGCGAGCCTGCTGGAGAAGGACCCCTCGCTGCACGGCACGCTGATGGATCTGCCGGGCGTGGTGGCCCGCGCGGACGCGCGGCTGCGGGACGAGGGCGCGCTGGTGGACCGGACCCGGATCGTCGCCGGGGACTGCCGTGAGGCCATCCCCGTCGACGCCGATCTCTACATCATCAAGAACATCCTGGAGTGGGACGACGAGAGCACCCGCAGGACGCTGCGCAATGTGATCGCGGCGGCCCGGCCGGGCGCCCGGGTCGTCGTCATCGAGAACCTCGTCGACGACACCCCCTCGATGCGGTTCACCACCGCGATGGACCTGTTGCTGCTCCTGAATGTCGGCGGCGCGAAGCACACCAGGGAGAGCCTGGTCACCCGGATCTCGGACGCCGGGCTGCTGATCGGCGACATCGTCGCGGTCAACCCCTACTTGGACGCGTTCGAGTGCGTGGTCCCCGGCTGACCTCCCCTCCCCGGGCATGCGAATCGCCCCGGGCCCGGCCTCTCGGCCGGACCCGGGGCGATCGTCCGTCTCAGGCGGGGGTGCCGCGCTCCCACGTGTAGAACTCGTGGGCCATGGCGTCCTTGGGGCTCCGCCAGGTCTTCGGGTCGTACGCGCTGACGTAGGCGGTGAGCTTGTCGCTGATGTCCCGGAACTCGGGGTGCTCGGTCACCTTCGCGATCTCGGGGCCCGGCGGCTGCTCCGACTCGATCAGGTGCAGATACACGTCGCCGAACTGGAAGAGCTTGCGCCTGGTCACGCCGACGAGATGGGGCAGTTCGCCGCTGTCGGAGGCCGCGAACAGTTCGGCGATGTCCGGCGCCGAACCCGGTGCCATCCGGGCGACGATCAGAGCGTGGTGCATCGGGAGATGCCTTTCTGGTTCCCGGCCCGCCACCCGGCCCCGAGGGGGCGGGTGGCGGGCCGTGGGCGGATGGCGGGTCAGTTGGCCCCGACCGAGGCGGTACGGCGCTCCCGGTCACGCTGCTCGATCTTGTCCCGGATCAGCTCCATCTGGACCTTGGAGTTGCGGTTGATGTTGTCGGTCATCCAGGCGTCGTCGACAGGTGCGTCGGGACGCATCGCGAAGTCCTGGGTCCAGTGCATCTTCGTGCCGCCGGGCACCTCGGAGTACTCCCACCGGATGTTCATGTGCTGGAACGGACCGGGCTCCACACGACGGGCGCGGACCGTGCGCCCACCTCGGTCCACGGTCCGCTCGGAGACCCAGCTCCACACCTTGCCGTTCTCGTCGGGGTGCATCGTCAGCCGGAAGGTGGTGCTGTCGCCGTCCCGCTCGATGATCTCGACCGCGGCGTACTCGCTGAACAGCCGCGGCCAGTTCTCCAGGTCGTTCGTCACGTCCCAGACCAGGTCCAGGGGGGCGGCGATGGTGATCTCGTTCTCGGTGTGTCCGGGCACTTCAGGCTCCTGTCATGAGGCTGTTGTTGACGAGGTCGAGGAATTCCTGCGGGGTCTTGCAACGGTCCGCGTCGGCCGGCAGCGGCCGGCCGTGCCGGTTCTCCAGCACACCGACGATGCCGAGGAGGCCCAGCGAGTCCAGGCCGTACTCGTCGAAGGCCGAACCGGGGCGCTGCTCCATGTCGAGCGGGTCGACGGAGACTCCGGCGCCCTTCTTCATCAGGACGGCGAGTTCCGCGTAGGTCAGTCGGTCGGTCATGAGGACTTCTCCTTCTCACGTTCGGGGGTCGGTGGAGCACCGCAGCACGATCGCGGCGTTCGAGCCCATGAGCCCGCGGCTGAGCACCAGCGCCGTCCGCAGTTCGGCGGGGCGGGCGCAGCCGGTGACGACATCGAGGTCGTGGCACACCTCGAAGACGTTCGGTGTGGGCGGTATGAGCGCGTTCTCCATGGAGAGCACCGCTGCGGCCGCGTCCAGCACCGGTGCACCGCAGTACGCTCGCCCTATCCCGGTCTTGGGCGCCGTCACCGGGACCCGCTTGCCGTGCGCGCCGAGCGCGTCGGCGATCGCCAGTGCCTCGGCGTGGTCGGCCGCGGGTACGCCGAGGGCGTCCGCGAAGACGACGTCGATCTCGTCCGGCGCGCAGTCGGCCTCCCGCAGGGCGCCGATGATCGCCTGGGCGAGGCCCTCCCGGGACTCCTCCCACCTGGCCGCTCCGGTGAACGTGGCGGCGTGCCCGGCGAGTTCGGCCCGTACCCTGGCGCCGCGCCGGCGTGCCGACTGCTCCTCCTCGACCACCAGCATGGCGCCGCCCTCGGCCGGCACGAAGCCGCAGGCTCCCGAGGTGAACGGCCGGTAGGCGTGGGTGGGGTCCTCGACGGTGCTCAGGTCGTCGTACCCGAGCTGGCAGACGACCGAGTAGGGCGCCAGCGGGGCCTCGGCCGCGCCGACCACCACCGCCTCGGTGCCGCCCCGGATCGAACGGGCGGCGTGCGCCAGCGCGTCCAGACCGCCGGCCTCGTCGCTGGCCACGACCGCGCACGGCCCCTTGAAGCCGCCGCGGATCGAGATCTGGCCGGTGCTGGCCGCGTAGAACCAGGCGATGGACTGGTAGGGGCCCACATAGCTGGAGCCCTGTCCCCACAGCCGCTGGAGTTCACGCTGGCCGAACTCTCCGCCGCCGGACCCGGCCGCGGTGACGACGCCGACGTCGAAGGGTGAGTCCTCGTAGTCGGCGCGGCCGAGCCGGGCGTCGTCCAGCGCGATGTCCGCGGCGGCCATCGCGAAGTGCGTGAACTTGTCGGTCTGGACGAGGAAGCGCTCCTCGATCAGCTCGACCGGCTCGAATCCCCGCACTTCGCCCGCGACCCGCAGGGGCAGGTGTTCGCAGCCCTCGCGGGTGACCCGGTCCAGGACGCTCATTCCTTCGTGCGTCCGCTTCCAGAATGCCTCGGTGTTGTTGCCGTTGGGGGCGACCACACCGATGCCGGTGACGACGGTGCGCCGGGCTTTGCGGGTTCTCATGGTGTCCTCCCACCTGTGCGGGTCAGGGCGACCGCGGACTGGAAGCCGCCGAAGCCGCTGCCCACCGAGAGGACGCTGCGCAGCTTCATCGGGCGTGCGGTGCGGGGCACGTAGTCGAGGTCGCACTCGGGGTCGGGCCTCTCGTAGTTCGCCGTCGGCGGCACCGTCTGGTGCTCCAGGGCGAGTACGCAGGCCGCGATTTCTATCGCCCCGATCGCCCCCAGCGAGTGGCCGACCATGGACTTGATCGAACTCATCGGGGTGTCGAAGGCGTGCGCGCCCAGTGCCCGCTTCACGGCGGCGGTCTCGTGCCGGTCGTTCTGCTTGGTGCCCGAGCCGTGCGCGTTGACGTAGTCGATCTGCGAGCCGTCGATGCGGGCGTGGCCCAGCGCCCGGTTGATCGCCTCGGCCATCTCCAGGCCCTCGGGGGTCAGCCCGGTCATGTGGTAGGCGTTGCCGAAGGTGGCGTAGCCCGCGATCTCGCAGTACACGGTGGCACCGCGGGCACGGGCGTGTTCCAGCTCCTCCAGGACGAGGACCGCGCCGCCTTCGCCCATGACGAAGCCGTCGCGGCGGGCGTCGAACGGCCGGGAGGCGTGCTCCGGGTCGTCGTTGTTCGCCGAGGTGGCCTTGATCGCGTCGAAGCACGCCACGGTGATCGGGGTGATCGGTGAGTCGGACGCCCCGGCGACGCACACGTCGACGCGGCCCTCCTCGATGGACTGGAAGGCGTACCCGATCGCGTCGAGGCCGGAGGTGCAGCCTGTGGAGACGGTCTGCACCGGGCCGTGCGCACCGACCTGCTCGGCGACCGCCGAGGCGAGCGAGCTGGGTGAGAAGGCCCGCTCCAGGTGCGGGCCGGCCGGCCGGTGGTCGACGTCCCAGCGCGTACCGCTCTCGCTGACCGCGACGTAGTCGTGCTCCAGCCGGGTGGTACCGCCGACCGCGGTGCCCAGCGACACCCCCATGCGCCAGGGGTCCACCTTCTCCGGGTCGAGGCCCGCGTCGCCGAGGGCCTCCCTGGCCGCCACCATCGCGAACTGGATGTAGCGGTCCGACCGGTCGACGGTGCCGGCGTCCAGGCCGTGCGCCGCCGGGTCGAAGTCGCACTCGGCGGCGATCCGGGAGCGGAAGCCGGCCGGGTCGAAGAGCGTGATGCCCCGGGTTGCGGTGCGTCCGTTCGCGAGGAGGTCCCAGAAGGCCGGTACGCCGATGCCGCCCGGGGCGACGACACCGACACCGGTGACCGCCACGCGGCGGGTCATGAAGCGGCCTCCGTTCGTTCCGGCGGTGCGACACGGTCGGCGGATTCGGTGTGCTCGGTGTCGACGTGGCCGAGTTCGGGGCGCGGGGCGAGCGGGCCGAGGTGGAAGACCATGCGGGCCTCGACGTCGCCCACGTTGCGGAATCGGTGGCGTACATGGGGAGGGATCAGCAGGCCCTGGTCGGGCCGCATCCGGTGCGGTTCACCGTCCAGGTCCACTTCCAGCAGCCCGTTCACGACGTACACGAACTCCTCCGAGTACGGGTGGTAGTGCTCGCCGATGCGGTCGCCGGGCTGGACGATCGCCAGCCCCATGAAGCCACTGGTGGCTCCCACCGCTGTCGGCGTGAGCATGGCGCGCAGGTCTCCTCCGCGCCTGCGGTTGGGCTGCGTCTCACTGAGGTCCACGATGCGTGGCCGGTGCATGGTCATGACTGCTTTCCTCCTGGCGCATTGCGCGTTGTATTGACGGGTTGAGCGAGAACCCCCCAGGGTGCGGATGCGCGGTTCAGGACTCCATGGCCCGCCGATCGGTGATCAGGGTCATCTCGGACTGCGTGAGGAAGCGCGAGATGCCCCGCTCGTCCGTGGGCACGGCGTTGTTCCCGCCGTCGAGGAGACGCCCGAGCCTTGCCACCTTGCCGGTGCCGTCGATGCCCACCGCCTGGGCGGGCTGGGCGTCGATGGGTTCGACCGCTTCGAGGAGGCGGACGACGACGTCGTCGCGCTGGAAGATGGTGCTGCTGTCGATGATGCTCGCCGGGTCGTCGGCCGCCTCCTCGTCGTGCTCGGCCAGGAGCCGGGCGAGTGCCATGCCGCAGCCCTCCTTGGCCTGGTAGAAGAGCGCGTGGCGGCGGACGTCCTCGGCCTTGTGCCGGCCGGCGGTCACGTGGTGGACGGTGGGGAGCGCCGCCCGGGTGAAGAACATCCGGGCGGAGTCCGGGTCGCTGAGGTCCCGGTCCTGCTCCAGATACGGGTTGATAGCCTCCTCGACGGCCCTGACCTCGGGCTGCCGGGCGACGTGGCGCAGGGCGGCGAGCAGGTCGCCCTCGACCTCGACGGCCCGCACGACGCGGTTTCCGTGCATGAAGAGCGAGGTACGGCGCAGTCGGGTGTCCTCGTCGACCCGTGCGTTGGGGGAGTCGTAGTCGGCGAGGATCTTGGCCACGATGTCCTCGGTGCCCGGCTTGACGGTGAAGGTGAGCGCGTGGCGCACCACGCCGTCGCCCAGGCGCGGGGACGCCTGGAGGCGGCCCTTGGCCGGCTCGGGAGCCATCTCGAAGGCCTTCCCGGTCTCCCGCAGCACGCTGAACCGCAGCGACCTGGTGTCGCGCACGCAGTTGTGCAGCGGCTGGACCGTGGCGACGTGCTCCTCGCTGTTCACCCAGGCGAGGAACGGGGGTGCGCTGTCCCATTCGCTGGTGATCAGCCACTGGGAGGGGTTCTCGATGGACTGGCACAGCTGGTCGCTGATGTGCCCGGGAACGGATGCCACCTGGTTGCGCAGGTGCTCGTACGCCTCCAGGAACTCCTTCTGGGCACCGTCGTAGAGGTCCAGCAGCAGCACGACGCGCAGCCGGGAACCGTCGAAGGCGGACTGGGAGATCCGTTCCGAGAGGGTGGTGGTCATCTTTCGATCTCCTTCGAGGACGGTTCGCCGGCCGTACCGGGTGGCACGCCGTCAACCGTCGGTTGGCGAGTGGATTCGGAGCGGGGACTCTCCCGGCGGATGTGATCGGTCCGCCCCCTGGGCCGCGGGCGTCGTCTCCGTGACCGATCGTGAAACGCTGGTCCGGGCGGCGCGAGATTTATGAACCGTTCAGGTGAGCAGGCGTCCGAACCGCTCTCACCAGGGCATTGAACATTGCATCCGAAAGGTCTCCGAGCTGGAGCAACTGATGAACGAGAACGTCGACATCCGCGTACCGGTCCTCATCGTGGGCGGCTCCCTGGTGGGCCTGTCCACCTCGCTATTCCTCGGCCGGCTCGGGATCGAGCACCTGCTGGTCGAGAAGCACCGGTCCACCTCCACGCACCCGCGCGGCCGCGGCAACAACGTCCGCACGATGGAGGTGTTCCGTGCGGCGGGCGCCGAGCCGGGCATCCGGCGGGCAGCCTCGGTCCTCGCCGACAACCACGGCATCCTGCAGGCCGGTTCACTCACCGGGGACGATCAGGAGTGGCTGTTCAAGGAGATCGACCCGGGGGGCGGGATCGCCCGGTTCAGCCCGACCGGCTGGTGCCTGTGCAGCCAGAACGACCTGGAGCCGGTGCTGATGGAGCAGGCCCGGAAACAGGGCGGTGACCTGCGGTTCTCCACCGAGATGCAGAGCTTCGACCAGGACCCGTCAGGGGTGGACGCGGCGCTGAAGAACCGGGAGACCGGCGAGCACATCAGGGTGCGCGCGGACTACCTCGTCGCGGCCGACGGCCCGCGCAGCCCCATCCGTGAGCAGCTGCGCATCGACCGTACGGGTCCCGGCGACCTGTTCCACAACGTCAGCATCACCTTCCGCTCCCGGCAGCTGGCCGATGTGCTGGGTGACCGGCGGTTCATCGTCTGCTATCTGACCAACCCGGCAGCGGACGGTGCCCTGTTGCCGGTCGACAACAAGAAGGACTGGGTGTTCCACGCGCCGTGGCAGCCCCAACTCGGCGAAACCATGGAGGACTTCACCGACGAGCGGTGTGCCGAGCACATCCGCACCGCGGTCGGCGCGCCGGGGATCGACATCGAGATCACCGGGAAGGCACCGTGGCACGCCGCGGAGCGGGTCGCCGAGCGTTACTCGTCCGGCCGGGTCTTCCTCGCCGGTGACTCGGCGCACGAGATGTCCCCCACCGGCGCGTTCGGCTCCAACACCGGCATCCAGGACGCGCACAACCTGGCGTGGAAGCTCGCCGCCGTGCTGAAGGGCGAGGCGGGCCCCGGCCTGCTGGACACCTACGAGGCGGAGCGGCTGCCGGTGGCGCGGGCGACGAGCCGGCGGGCATCGGCGCGCTCCAGCGAGCACAGCCACCCGGGGTACTCGGCGGCGCCGGGCGTGGGCGGCGGGAAGCAGGGCGGCATGCTCAGCGTGGCGCTGGGCTACCGCTATGTCCGCGGCGCGGTGCTGGGCACCGACCCCGAGCAGCCGGTGGTGCCGCAGGGCGTGCAGTTGAACGGTGAACCTGGTAGTCGCGCACCGCATCTGTGGGTCCATCAGGGCGGTGAGCGCAAGTCCACACTCGATCTGTACGAACACACGCTCGTGCTGCTCACCGACGGTGCGGACGTGGACTGGCGGCGGGCCGCGGCACGGGTCGCCGACCGGCTCTCGGTGCGGCTCCAGGCGTACGGCATCGGTGCGGGCGCCGATCTGGAGCCGGAGAACGGCGCGGACTGGGCCGAGCTCCACGGCACCACGGCCCAGGGCGCCGTGCTGGTGCGTCCGGACGGCTTCGTGGCCTGGCGGGCCACGGGCCCCGCGGCGGATGCCGAGAGCACCCTGCACGAGGTCCTGACCACTCTGCTGCACCGCTCCTGACCTGGCCGGCGGCGCCGGCGGCGGGCTCAGGACAGGCCGAACGCCCGTAGCGCCGAGAGGAATTCTTCCGGCCGGTCGGTATGGACGAGGTGTCCGGCGTCGATGGTGACGAACCGGCCGTCCGGTATCCGCCCCGCCAGCCAGGCCAGGCTTTCCTGGGCGACCTGGCTGGTGGGGCCGCCGCCGATGACGAGGGTGGGGGCGGTGATCCCGCCGAGCCGTTCCGCCCAGGCGGGATCGGGCTCGTTGAGCTGGGCATCGGTCGACGGCACCAGGGCCCAGTCGAAGTCGAGTTCGCCGTCGGGCCGTTCGGCGAGGGGGCGGGGCGGATCGAGCGGGAACGGCGGTGGCATCTCCTCCAGGACGAGCCGGCCGATCAGCCCGGGTTCCCGCTCGGCGAGCAGACAGGCGGCAGCGGCGCCCATGGAGTGGCCGATCACGGTGGCCCCCGCCAGATTGCGTGCCTCCAGGAAGGCGTGCAGATCGTCCCGGAACAGCTCGAAGGAGTAGCGGCCGGGCCAGTCGCTGAGTCCGTGGCCCCGGAAGTCGAAGGCGTACACCCGGTGTCGGGAGGCGAGGCGTTCTGCGACCTCGGTCCAGGTCCCGCTGTTGTCGCAGCGGCCGTGGGCGAGCACGACGGGGGGCGCCGCCGGGTCTCCCCACACCCGGTGGGCGAGCCGGATGCCACCGGCGTGCACGCTGTGCACCTCCGGGTCGAGGAACGCCTCCACCGTACGGACGAAGGCGCCCGGGTCGTCCAGCCAGGGGAAGTGCGCGGCGCCGCGCTGCACGACGAACTCGGCGTCGGGGAAGAGGGCGACCAGTTCGGCGGCGCGGTCCGGTGTCGGTCCCGCGTCGTACTCCCCCGCGAGGACGAGCACCGGTGCGGTGACCGCCGCCAGCGCGGCGTTCGTGGCGGGCGGATCGAAGACGCCGTCCTGGTAATAGACCGAGCCGGCCCCGGAGTTGGTCTGTGCGGCCGCCTCGGCGGCATGGGCACGGGCGGCATCGTCCCAGCGCCCGTAGGCGAACGGTGCGACCGCGGCGCGGACCTGGCCGGGGGCGCGACCGGCGAGGAGGTCGTCCAGGGCGGCCCGCGCCTGCGCGAACCAGGGTTCGTCGCGCCGTAGTTCACTCGCCTCGCGCCAGTCCTGGTCGGTGACGTCGATGCCGACCGCCCGGGTGCCGGGGGTGACGAGCGTGAGCGTACGGATCCGCTCCGGGTACCTGGCGGCGTACAGCGCGGCCAGATTGCCGGAGGCGGAGTGGGCGAGCAGGTCGATACGTTCCTCGCCGAGGTGTTCGCGCAGCGCCTCGACGTCGTCGACCAGCCGGTCGCAGCGGTAGCTCGACGGGTCCTGCGGTACGGCGGAGCCCCCGGTGCCGCGCAGATCCGGCACCACGAGCCGGCGCCGGGCGCAGAGGCCGCCGAGGTCCCCGAGGTACGCACCGGCCCGCATCGGCCCGCCGGGCAGGCAGATCAGCGGTGCGCCCTTCCCGAGAAGGCGGTAGGCGAGTTCGGTCCCGTCGTATGCGTGGAAGATCGGCATGCCCGCCATCCAAACAGCGCCCGACGGGCGGCGCAGCCGTGTTCGGTATGAGCGAAGCCCCGATGTGGATCAGCCGCGTCGCCCCTCTTGCCATCGGGCGGAACATACTGAATTACTGCTACCGAAAGATCGACCGAATGATCGGTCGCCTGCTCGGAGGAGGGAGATCCCGATGACGTCTGCGCTGGACCAGGCGGAACGGCTGGGCCGGGACGAGCTGGAAGCGCTCCAGCTGGAACGGCTGCGGGCCACGCTGCACCACGCGTACGAGAACGTCGGCCACTACCGGGCCGCGTTCGACCGGGCCGGGCTGCGCCCGGACGACTGTCGTACGCTCGCCGATCTCGCCCGCTTCCCCTTCACGACCAAGGCCGACCTGCGGGACAACTACCCCTTCGGCATGTTCGCCGTACCCGAGGAGCAGGTGCGCCGGATCCACGCGTCCAGCGGGACGACGGGCCGTCCGACCGTCGTCGGCTACACCCAGCGGGACCTGGACACCTGGGCCGACGTGGTCGCCCGCTCCATCCGGGCCGCCGGCGGGCGCCCCGGTCAGAAGGTCCATGTGGCGTACGGATACGGGCTGTTCACCGGCGGGCTCGGCGCGCACTACGGGGCGGAGCGGCTCGGCTGCACGGTCATTCCCGCCTCGGGGGGCATGACCGCCCGCCAGGTGCAGCTGATCCAGGACTTCCGTCCCGAGATCATCATGGTGACCCCGTCGTACATGCTGACCCTGCTCGACGAGTTCGAACGGCAAGGTGTCGATCCGCGGTCGACCTCCCTGAAGGTCGGGATCTTCGGTGCCGAGCCGTGGACACAGGAGATGCGGCGCGAGATCGAGGAGCGGTTCGCCATCGACGCCGTCGACATATACGGGCTCTCGGAGGTGATGGGGCCCGGTGTGGCGCAGGAATGTGTCGAGACGAAGGACGGGCTGCACATCTGGGAGGACCACTTCTATCCCGAGATCGTCGACCCGTTCACCGGTGAGGTGCTGCCCGAGGGCGAGGAGGGCGAGCTGGTCTTCACCTCGCTCACCAAGGAGGCCATGCCGGTGATCCGCTACCGGACGCGGGACCTGACCCGGCTGCTGCCGGGCACGGCGCGGGTGTTCCGGCGGATGGAGAAGGTGACCGGGCGCAGCGACGATCTGGTGATCCTGCGCGGTGTGAACCTCTTCCCGACGCAGATCGAGGAGATCGTGCTGCGCACCCCGGGGGTGGCGCCGCACTTCCAGTTGCGGCTGACCCGCCAGGGCCGTCTCGACGCGCTGACCGTGCGGGCCGAGGCACGGGCCGGGGCCACCCCGGAGCAGCGGACGGCCGCCGCGGCGTCGATCACGGCGGCCGTCAAGGACGGGATCGGGGTGTCGGTCGGGGTGGAGATCGTCGATCCCGAGACGCTGGAGCGGTCGGTCGGCAA
The DNA here is from genome assembly GCF_042891445.1 of Streptomyces sp. NPDC001890. NCBI lineage: Bacteria > Bacillati > Actinomycetota > Actinomycetes > Kitasatosporales > Streptomycetaceae > Streptomyces > Streptomyces sp. NPDC001890. The sequence continues at coordinate 44,221 of NZ_JBIATE010000027.1, forward strand.
GTTCCGGCGGATCGTGGACGAGCGCGACGGGCGTGCGGGCACGCCCTGAGGGCTCCGGGCCGTCCGCCGCCGGCCGGGGCCTTCGGCTGGACGGGCCCGGCCCGATCCGGACGAGAGGCCCTACGCGAACCGGTCGCGCAGCTCCCGCTTGAGGATCTTCCCGCTGGCGTTGCGCGGCAGTTCGTCCACGAAGAGGACCTTCTTCGGGGCCTTGAAGTGGGCGAGCCGCTCGCGGGCGTGGTCGATGAGTTCGGCCGCCGTCGCGTCGCCGCGCAGCACCACGACGGCGGTGACGGCCTCGATCCAGCGCTCGTCGGGCAGTCCGACGACCGCGGCCTCGGCGACGGCGGGGTGGGTGTAGAGGGCGTCCTCGACCTGCCGGGAGGCGACGAGGACGCCGCCGGAGTTGATGACGTCCTTCACCCGGTCGACGACGGTGAGGAAGCCCTCGGCGTCGCGCACCGCCAAGTCGCCGGAGTGGAACCAGCCGTCGCGGAAGGCTTCGGCGGTCTCCTCGGGCTTGTCCCAGTAGCCCTCGCACAACTGGGGTGACCGGTAGACCACTTCGCCGGCCGTGCCGTCGGGGACCTCCTTGCCGTCCTCGTCGACGACCCGGGCCTCGACGAAGAGGACGGGCCTGCCGCAGGAGTCCATCCGGCCCTCGTGCTCGTCCGGTCCGAGGACGGCGGCGAGCGGGCCGATCTCGCTCTGCCCGAAGCAGTTGTAGAAGGCGAGCGCGGGCAGCCGTTCGCGGAGCCGTTCCAGTACGGGTACGGGCATGATCGACGCGCCGTAGTACGCCTTGCGCAGGCCGCCGAGTTCGCGGGTGGCGAAGCCGGGGTGCTGGGAGATGCCGATCCAGACGGTCGGCGGGGCGAAGACGCTGTCGGCCTGTCCTGTCTCGACGAGGTCGAAGATCCGGTCGGCGTCGGGTGCGTCAAGGATGGTGTTCCGCGCCCCGACCGCGAGGCAGGGCAGCAGGAAGACGTGCATCTGCGCGGAGTGGTAGAGCGGCAGCGAGTGGACGGGCCGGTCGGTGGCGCGCAGGTCGAGCGCCGTGATGGCGCTGACGTACTCGTGCACGAGCGCCCCGTGGGTCATCATCGCGCCCTTGGGCTGCGCGGTGGTGCCCGAGGTGTAGAGCAGCTGGACGAGGTCCGTCGCGGCCGGCTCGCGTTCCGGGACGAAGGGGCGCGGGGCAGCGGTCGCCGCCAGCAGGGAGTCGGGGGCGTCACGCAGCGGGCGTACGGGGAACGCGGCCGGGATCCGGTCGGCGAGGTCCGGGTCGGTGAGCACGAGGGCACTGCCGGACTGTTCGAGGAGGTACGTGAGGTCGTCGCCGGTGAGGTTCTGGTTGACCGGTACATGGACCAGGCCCGCGCGGGCGCAGCCGAGAAAGCCGATCAGATACGCGTCGGAGTTGTGCGCGTAGCAGGCGACCCGGTCGCCAAAGCGCAGTCCGTGCTCGCCGGCAAGGACGGCGGCGGCGGTGCTCACGGCGGTGTCGAGCTCCGCGTACGTCCATGACCTGTCCGCGTACCGCAGGGCGGTGCGCTCCGGGGTGCGCCGGGCGCTCCGGGCCAGGACTCCGTCGACTGTGCTGCTCCGTACACCTGTCATGGCGTGATCCTGTGCGGCCGGAACCCGGGGGTCAAGGGTCTGGTCACCGGTGCGGATGTTGACAGGGGTGCGAGGGTGCTGGCTGAGTTGCGCGTGGCGGCTCGAACCCTCGGGCAACCGCCTTTCGCACCTGCACAGTTGGGAGGACCGTTGCCGCTCCGCAACCGTCTGAGACTTCTTGCGATATCCGGCCTCGCGCTGTTGACCGTTTCGGCGTCGCTGCCGCCCGCCGCGGCCGACGGCCCGCGCTCCCACCGTCCGGCGGGCGGCGGGCTGTCCGCCACGATCCGGTACACCGAGTACGGCATCCCGCACATCGTGGCGAAGGACTACGCGAACCTGGGTTTCGGCAACGGCTGGGCCCAGGCCGCCGACCAGGTGTGCACCCTCGCCGACGGCTTCGTGACGCTGCGCGGCGAGCGGTCGAGGTACTTCGGGCCGGACGCGGCTCCGGACGGATCGCTGTCCGCCGCGACGAAGAACCTCTCCAGCGATCTGTACTTCCGCCGGATCCGCGAGGCCCGCACCCTGGAGAAGCTGCTGAAGGAGCCCGCGCCGGCGGGTCAGAGCCGTGCTGTCAGGGAGCTGGAGCGCGGCTGGGCGGCCGGTTACAACGCCTGGCTGGCACAGAACCGGATCGACGACCCGGCCTGCCGGGGTGCCGACTGGGTGCGGCCGGTGACGACGCTGGACGTGGTGGCGCGCGGCTACGCGCTGTCGGTGCTCGGCGGTCAGGGGCGCGGCATCGACGGCATCACGGGCGCTCAGCCGCCGACCGGGGCGGCGGGGACGCCCGAGGTGCCGTCGCCGGGCGACGCGGCGGACGCGGCCCGGCGGCTGCTGTCGACCCGGAACGCGGACATGGGCTCCAACGCGGTGGCGTTCCGCGGCGACACGACGGCGAACGGGCGGGGCCTGCTGCTGGGCAATCCGCACTACCCGTGGCAGGGCGGGCGGCGGTTCTGGCAGTCCCAGCAGACGATTCCCGGCGAGCTGGACGTGGCGGGCGGTTCGCTGCTCGGCGCGCCGGTCGTCTCGATCGGGCACAACGCGGACATCGCGTGGAGCCACACCGTCGCCACCGGTGTCCCGGCCAACCTCCATCAGCTCACCCTCGATCCGGCCGATCCGACCGTGTATCTGGTGGACGGCCGACCCGAGCGGATGACGAAGCGTACGGTCTCGGTCGCGGTGAAGGGCGGCGGTGCGGTGACCCGCACCCAGTTCTCGACCCGGTACGGGCCGGTCATCACCTCGCTCGGCACCGGGCTGCCGCTGCCCTGGACGACGACGACCGCGTACGCGCTCAATGACCCCAACGCGGTGAATCTGCGTTTCTCGGACGCCGGTCTCGGGCTCGGCCGGGCGCGCAGCACCGCGGACATCGAGGCGGCGCTGCGCCGTACCCAGGGGCTGCCGTGGGTGAACACCATCGCCGCCGATGCGTCCGGGCACGCGTTCTTCTCGCAGTCGCAGGTGCTGCCGAGGATCACGGACGAGCTCGCGGGGCGGTGTTCCACGGCACTGGGCAGGGCGACGTATCCGGCGTCCGGGCTGGCGGTGCTGGACGGTTCCAGGAGCGACTGCGCGATCGGGTCGGACCCGGACGCCGTGCAGCCGGGGATCTTCGGGCCGGGCCGGATGCCCACCGTGAAGGACGCCCCGTACGTGGAGAACTCCAACGACAGCGCCTGGCTGACCAACGCGGACGCGCCGCTGGCCGGGTACGAGCGGGTGTTCGGCACGGTCGGCACGCCCCGCTCGATGCGGACCCGGGGCGCGATCGAGGATGTCTCCGCGATGGCGGCGAGGGGCCGGCTCACCGTGGCCGATCTCCAGGGCCAGCAGTTCGCGAACCGTGCCCCGGCCGGTGATCTGACCGCCGCGGACCTGGCGGCGGCCTGCGCGGCGCTGCCCGGCGGCAGCGCGGCCGGCAGCAACGGCACGGCGGTCGATGTGTCGGCGGCGTGCGAGGTGCTGCGGCGCTGGGACCGGAAGACCGACACCGGCAGCCGGGGCGCGCTGCTCTTCGACCGGTTCTGGCGCAGGGTGACGGCCGCGGTCCCGCAGAGCGAGCTGTGGAAGGTGCCCTTCTCCCCCGCCGATCCGGTCGGTACGCCGAACACGCTGAACACCTCGGCGCCCGGCGTCGCCAGGGCGCTCGCCGACACGGTGGCCGAACTGCGGACTGCCGGGATCGCGCCGGACGCCCCGCTGGGCCGGCACCAGTGGGTGGAACGGAACGGGAAGCGCATCCCGATCGGCGGGGGTACGGAGTCGCTCGGCATCTGGAACAAGACGGAGCCGGTGTGGGACGCGGCGGCCGGCGGATACCAGGAGGTGTCGGCCGGCTCCAGCTACATCCAGGCGGTCGGCTGGAACGGCGGCAAGTGCCCGGTGGCACGCACCCTGCTCACGTACTCCCAGTCCTCCGACCCGGGCTCGGCGCACTACAGCGACCAGACCGAGCTGTACTCGGGTGAGCGGTGGGTGACGTCCCGGTTCTGCGAGAAGGACATCATGCGCTCGCCGGCGCTGCGGATCGTACGGGTCCACGAACGCCGGTAGCTCCTCGCGGTGCGACCGGTCCCTGTCCGCCCGCCCGGTGGGGGCGGACAGGGACCGGTCACGAGGAATCAGGGGCTGATCGCGAGGAAGACGAACGCGGCGAAGATCGAGAGATGGACGCCGCCCTGGAGCAGGGTGGCCCGTCCCGGTACGACGGTCAGCGCGCCGACCACCACGGTGAGGGCGAGCAGCACCATATGGGTGGCGCCGAGACCGAGATGGAGCGGTCCGTCGAGCCAGACGGAGGCGAGCGCGATGGCCGGGATGGTCAGGCCGATGCTCGCCATCGCCGAGCCGAGGGCGAGATTGAGGCTGGTCTGGACGCGTTCGCGGCGGGCGGCCCGTACCGCCGCCAGGGTCTCCGGCAGCAGCACCAGCAGCGCGATGACGACACCGACCACCGCCTGGGGCATCCCGGCCGCCTCCACCCCCGATTCGATGGTCGGCGACACGGACTTGGCGTCGCCGACGACCGCGACCAGAGCGATCAGCAGCATCACCAGGCTCAGCGCGGTGGCGCCCCGGCCGGGCAGCGCGACATGGTGCTCGTCGGGTTTGAGCGCGCCCTCGGGCGTGAGGGGCAGGAAGTACTCGCGGTGCCGCACCGTCTGCACGGCGACGAACAGTCCGTACAGGAGGAGCGAGGCGACGGCGGCGAAGGTCAGCTGGGCGGGGGAGAACTCGGGGCCCGGTTTGCCGACGGTGAAGGTCGGCAGGACCAGGCTGAGCGTGGCGAGGGTGGCGACGGTCGCGAGGGCGGCCCCGGAGCCCTCGGCGTTGAAGACGACGACGCGGCTGCGGACGGCGCCCACGAGCAGCGACAGGCCGACGATGCCGTTGCAGGTGATCATCACGGCGGCGAAGACGGTGTCCCGGGCGAGCGCGGACGTCTTGGGGCCGCCGTCCACCATCAGCGTGACGATGAGGGCCACTTCGATCACGGTGACGGCGACGGCGAGTACGAGCGATCCGAACGGTTCGCCGACCCGGTGCGCAATGACCTCGGCGTGGTGCACGGCGGCCAGGACGGCGCCCGCGAGACAGAGCGCGACCACGGCGACGGCGAACGCCGGCAGCTCCCGGCCCCAGCTGAAGACCAGGGCGAGCGCGGCGACGACCGGCACGACCACCGTCCACCGGGTGGCCAGTGTCCGGACCGTCGCGAGCGCGTTCATGGGCCACACCCTGCCAGAGCGGGTGCGGGCCCGCGCGTCGGGCGGCGGCCGGACGGCGGGTCACAGGGCCCGTGAGTGGCCTTCCCAGTACGGGTCGCGCAGCCGCCGCTTGTAGAGCTTGCCGTTGGGGTCGCGGGGCATCGCGTCGATGAAGTCGATGCTTCTGGGGCGCTTGTACCCGGCCAGGTGCTGTTCGCAGTGGCGCAGGATCGCGGCGGCGAGCTCCTGGCCCGGCTCGTGCCCCTCGGCCGGTTCGACCACCGCCTTGACCTCCTCGCCCCAGTCGGGATGCGGGATGCCGAAGACCGCGACGTCGGCGACGGCTGGATGGCCGAGGAGGGCGCCCTCGATCTCGGCGGGGTAGATGTTGACCCCGCCGGAGATGATCATGTCGATCTTGCGGTCGCGGAGGAAGAGGTAGCCGTCCTCGTCGAGGATGCCGAGGTCGCCGACGGTGAAGAAGTCGCCGATGCGGTTCTTCCTCGTCTTGGTCTCGTCCTTGTGGTAGCTGAAGCCGCCGGTGTTCATCTTCAGGTAGACGGTGCCGAGCTCGCCGGGCGGCAGCCGGTTGCCGTCGTCGTCGAAGACGGCGAGCTCGCTGATCGGCCAGGCCCTGCCGACCGTGCCCGGTTTCTTCAGCCAGTCCTCCGCGGTGGCGAAGGCGCCGCCGCCCTCACTGGCCGCGTAGTACTCCTCGACGCATCTCCCCCACCAGTCGATCATGGCGCGCTTGACATGGCCGGGGCAGGGCGCGGCACCGTGGATGGCGTGCCGCATGGCCGTGACGTCGTAGCGCCGCTTCACCTCGTCGGGGAGGGCGAGGAGGCGGTGGAACTGGGTCGGGACCATGTGCGTGTGGGTGCAGCGGTGGGTGTCGATGAGCCGCAGCATCTCCTCGGGCGTCCACCGGTCCATCAGGACCAGCGGGTGTCCGATGTGCAGGGACGCGCCCGCGAACTGCAGGACGGCGGTGTGGTAGAGCGGCGAGCAGACCAGGTGGACGTTGCCGTCGAACGGTTTGATGCCGAAGATGCCGAGGAATCCGCCGAGGTGGCTCTCCTCGGGGAGCTTGCCGGAGAGCGGGCGGCGGATGCCGCGCGGGCGGCCCGTGGTGCCCGAGGTGTAGTTCATGACCCAGCCCAGGGTGCGGTCCTGCGGGGCGTCCTCGGGCTGTCCTTCGAGCAGTTCGGCGTACGGGCGGAAGCCGTCGACCGTGCCCACGGCGTAGCGGTGGCTCGCCGGCAGCTCCGCCTCGTCGGCGGCCTCGGTCGCGGCCTGTGCGAACCGTTCGTGGGCGATGAGCACCTTGGAGCCGGAGTCGGCGACGATCCAGGCGATCTCGGGGCCGACGAAGTGGTGGTTGACGGGTACGAGGTAGAGGCCGGCCTGGGCGGCGGCGAGGTAGGCGGTGAAGAACTCGACGCCGTTGGGCAGCACGACGGCGAACGCGTCGCCCGTTCGCAGCCCGGCCGCGCGCAGTCCGTGGACGAGGCGGTTGGCGGCGGCGTGCAACCGGCCCGCCGTCCAGCTCTCGCCGTCGGGTGCGGTCAGGACCGTGCGGTCGGGGTCGGCGGTGGCCTGGGCCCAGAAGCCGTTGGGCGGCTGACTCATGACGCGCTCCGTCCGGCGATGCGGTTGATCCGGTCCACGGCTCGCTCGAAGCCGCGGGTCAGGTCGTCGAAGACGGCCTGCACACTGCGTTCGCTGTTCATCCGTCCGACGATCTGGCCGACGGGGGTGCCGAGCAGCGCGCCGGTCTCGTACTTCTGGATGCGGGACACGGCCTCGGCCACCAGCAGTCCCTGGAGCGGCATGGGAAGGGTGCCGGGTCCGGCCGGGTCGTCCCAGGCGTCGGTCCATTCGGTACGGAGCTGCCGTGCGGGCTTGCCGGTGAGGGCGCGGGAGCGGACGGTGTCGCCGGAGCCGGCGGCGAGGAGTTTGCGGGTCAGGGCGCGGGAGTGGAGGTCGGCCTCCTCGGTGGTCAGCCAGAGGGAGCCGAGCCAGACGCCCTGGGCGCCGAGGGCCAGTCCGGCGGCGATCTGCTCGCCGCTGCCGATGCCGCCGGCGGCGAGGACGGGCAGCGTTCCGACGGCGTCGACCACGTCCGGGACCAGGACCATGGAGGCGATCTCGCCGGTGTGGCCGCCCGCCTCGTATCCCTGGGCGACGACGATGTCGATGCCCGCGTCGGCGTGATGGCGGGCGTGCTTGGCACTGCCGGCGAGGGCGGCGACGAGCACGCCGTGGTCGTGGGCGCGCTCGATGACGTCGGCGGGCGGCGACCCGAGGGCGTTGGCGAGGAGCCGGATGGGGTAGTCGAAGGCGACGTCGAGCTGGTTGCGGGCCACCTCCTCCATCCAGCCGGTGATGCGCCAGCCGGACGCCTCGCCCTCGGGGAGTTCGGGGACGCCGTGCTTGGCGAGGGTGTCCTGGACGAACTGGCGGTGACCGGCCGGGATCATCGCCTCGACGTCGGCCTCGGTCACCCCCTCCACCTTTTTCGCGGGCATGACGACGTCCAGGCCGTACGGCTTGCCGTCGGTGTGCTCCTGCATCCAGTCGAGGTCGCGCGCGAGGTCGTCGGGGGCGGTGTAGCGGACCGCGCCGAGTACGCCGAATCCGCCGGCCCGGGTGATGGCCGCGGCCACCGCGGGGAACGGCGTGAAGCCGAAGATGGCGTGCTCGACTCCCAGTTTCTTGCTCAGCTCCGTCTCCATGGGGCGCAGGATGCCGCAGCCGGTCCCCCGAGGGAAGAGATTTTCTGATGCAGTGTCAGATTCTTTGTGACGCAGGGGGCCTCCGTGACGGCGGGGGGTGACAGTAATCTCTGCGGCGGCAGGAAGTTTCATTGCCGGACGAATTTTCGAAAGTAACTTTCGCGCAGTGAGAAGGGGTTCCGGATGACCGAGGACGCGGCGGACAGAGGGATCAGCCGGCGGAGGCTGGGCAGTGGGATGCTGGCCCTGGGCGGGGCGCTCGCCCTGGCGCCGATTCCGTTCGCGGAGCGGGCGTCGGCCATGGAGTCGGGGACGGGGTCGTCGGACATGCGTACAGGGGTCACCGGGAGCGGCGCACCGGGGCACGGCAGGCCGACGCTGCGGCGCGGCCCGGCCGACCGCGCCGGGCTGCTCCAGGAGCCGCTGGACCAACTGGTCGCCGACGCGGAGAAGTTCCTCGCCGCCTCCCCGAAGCACCCCTGGTACGCGGGTGCGGTGCTGCTCGCCGGGCGGGGCGGCACGGTGGCCCTGCACCGGCCGATCGGCAAGGCCGTGCGCTACGCGGCGTACGACGAGAAGTCCGACACCGGGGTGGAGTTCCCGCCGGACCAGCAGATCGCCATGGCCGAGGACACCGTCTTCGACCTGGCGTCGGTCTCGAAGCTGTTCACCTCGATCCTGGCCGTGCAGCAGATCGAGCGCGGGACGCTGGAGCTGGAGGCGAAGGTCGCCTCGTACCTCCCCGATTTCGCGGGCGGCGGCAAGCAGGACATCACGATCCGTCAGCTGCTCACGCACACCTCGGGCTTCCGCGCCTGGATCCCGCTGTACAAGGCGCCGACCCGGGAGGGAAAGCTCCAGCTGCTGTGGAACGAGGTGCCGGCCAACCCGCCCGGCACGGTGTACCTCTACTCCGACCTCAATCTGATCTCGCTCCAGCTGGTCCTGGAGAAGATCACCGGCCGCAAGCAGGACGTCCTGCTCCGGGAGCAGATCACCGCCCCGCTCGGGATGCACCGCACCCGGTACAACCCACCGGCCTCCTGGAAGCCGAAGATCGCCGCGACCGAGGACGCCCGGCTGCCCTGGTCGGGGCTGGACCGCGGGCTGGTCTGGGGCGAGGTGCACGACGAGAACGCGTACAGCCTGGACGGGGTCGCGGGCCACGCCGGGGTCTTCTCCTGCGCCTGGGACCTGGCGATCCTCGCCCGTACGCTGCTCAACGGCGGGGTCTACGGCCGCGCGCGGATCCTCTCCGCCGAATCGGTCGACCTGCTGTTCACCGACTTCAACACCGCGTTCCCCGGCGACGAGCACGGTCTCGGCTTCGAGCTCTACCAGCACTGGTACATGGGGGCGATGGCCACCCCGCGCACCGCCGGCCACACCGGCTTCACCGGCACCAGTCTCGTACTGGACCCGACGACCGACTCGTTCCTGATCGTCCTCGGCAACTCGGTTCACCCGGTGCGCAGTTGGCGCTCCGGAAGCGCACCGCGCGTCGCCACGGCCAATCAGCTGGCGCGCGCCGTAGCGGTCCGTCCCGCCCGTGGCCGTACGGCGTGGTTCTCCGGAATGGCGAGCGCCGCCTCGGCCACGCTCACCCTGCCGCCGCTGCGGATCGCCTCCTCGCACGCCCGGCTGACCTCGGCGCTGTGGTGGGACACCGAGCCCGGGTCCGACTTCCTCTTCCTGGAGGCGTCGGCGGACGCCGGGGCGACCTGGCAGCCGGTTCCCTTCACCACCGTCCCGACCTCGCAAAAACCCCTCCCCGAGCCCGAACCGCACCCCACCGGCGCGGTCTCCGGCTGGTCCGGCCGGGTGTGGCACCGCCTGGACGCGGACCTCGCCGCCTGGCACGGCAAGGAGGTCCGGCTGAGGTGGCGGTACACGACGGACCAGCTGTACGTCGGGCGCGGGGCGTACGTGAACGCCGTCCGGGTCGAGGAGGGCAACCGGACTCTCTTCGACGAGAACCGGTCCGGCGACGCCTCGCGCATCGAGGCGCTGGGCTGGACGGCGTCGGCGGACTGACCCGCGCCGGGCCGCACCAGGAGCCGCACCGGACAATGTCCCGATGAGCACATCGTCATCGCAGAGCTGGGCACGCGCCGAGCGCCTGGACGCCGACCGGACGGCAGCAGCCGTGCACGCCCTGACCGGTGTGCGGCTGATGGTCGAGGGGCCCTGTCCGGGTGGTGAGGTCGGTGCCGCGTACGTGCGGTGGCCCGACGGCCGCCGTTCGGTCCTCAAGTGGCGGCCGGGCGCCCGGATCGAGGAGCTGCGAGCGGGTCCGCTGGCGGTCTGCGAAGTGCTGGGCGCCCACGGGTACCCCTGCCCCGCGACGGAGCTGGCGCTCCAGGTGGGCGATGCGGTGGTACTGGTCCAGGAACTTCTGCCGGGCACACCGGTGGAGTTCCTGGACCACCGCGGGCTGGACCGGGCACTCGCCCTCAACGCGTCGCAGGCGGGACTGCTGGCCGAGCACCCGCAAGTCCCCTCGGTGAACCTGTACCTGCTCGACGACGGCCCCGGGTACTGCCTCCACGAACCACTGCGCCGGCACGGCCCGCGCGGCGCCGCCCTGGAGCGGCGGATCAGATCCGTGGGTGCCGGTTCTCCCGGCCGGCTGGCCGGACACGACGTCGTGCACCTGGACTTCCACCACGGCAACCTGCTCGCGGTGGACGGCACGATCACCGGGGTCATCGACTGGGACGGCGCCGGGCGCGGGGACCGCCGGTTCGACCTGGTCACCCTGCGCTTCGGACTGCACGCGAAGGAGCAGCCGCCGGGCGTCGTCCGCCGCCTGGACGACGTCCTGGACGCCCTGCCCGAGGAGATCCTGCGTCCCTGCTGGGCCCATATGAGTCTACGCATGACCGACTGGGCGATCCGGCACTTCGCCCCGGGCGAGGTCGAGCACTGGCTGGATCTGGCCGAACAGCGCCTGTGATGGATCGGGGTGGTCAGCGCCGGTAGGTCCATGGGCCGGACACCTCGCGCTCGGCTCCCGGCACGACGCGTTACGGGCGGCGCTCTCCGAGGAGCCGGACCGGCACTCCGCCGGAGTGACCGCGGCGCCCTACTCCGTCCGGCCCGCGACCGGCTGCTCGGCGGCGGCCGGTGCCGGGATCGCGGCGGTCGCACCGGCCGGCGCCGGGGCGGTGGACTCCCGTACGACCAGCCTCGGCCGGATGAGCAGTGAACGTCCGGCCGCCGGGGCCGAGTCGATCCGGGCCCGCAACTGCTGGAAGGTCTCCGCGGCCATCTCCGGCAACGGCTGGCGGACCGTGGTGAGCGGCGGTTCGAAGAGGTCGGCGAGGAGGATGTCGTCGAAGCCGACCACGGAGACGTCCTGTCCGGCGCTGCGCCCGGCGTCCTTGGCCCCCCGGCAGATCCCGATCGCGCACATGTCGTTGATCGCGACGAACGCGGTGGGCGGGCGCGGGCCGGCGAGGAGCTCCCTGGCGGCGTTGCGTCCCAGTTCGGCCGCGTCCTTGTCACCGAACTCGGTGGCGTCCGCGCCGGGCCAGACGATCGCGTCGGCCGGGTCGAGACCGGCCGCCTCCAGGGCGGCCTGGAAGCCGCGCAGTCGTTCGCGGCGGTTGACGCTGTTGACCGAGCCGGAGACGAATGCCAGCCGGCGGTGACCGAGTTCGATCAGATGACGGGTGGCGATCTCGGCGCCCATCGCGTTGTCGACGCTGATGGAGGCCAGCGACGGCGGATCGCCCGCCTGCGCGGTGCGGTCGAAGGCGACCATCTTCAGCCCGCGGCTCAGCAGCGGCGTCATGTGGTCGAGCGAGGGCAGCGAGGAGCAGAGCACCACTCCGCTCACCCCGTCCGCGAGCAGTTCCTCGCCGTACTTGAGCTCGCGGGCCGCGTCGCGCTCGCTGTTGCAGAGCAGTACGTGATAGCCCTCGGCGAGCGCGATGGCCTCCAGCTCCCGGGCGAGCGCCCCCCAGAACGGGTTGGCCACCGACGGCACGATGAGGCCGATGACCTTGATGCGGCCGGTGCGCAGCATCCGGGCGGCTCGGTTGGGCCGGTAGCTGAGCTGCTCGATCACCTGCTCCACGCGGGCCAGCGTGGCCGCCTGCATACGGTCCGTCCGCCCGTTCAGGACGTTGGAGACCGTGCTCGCGGAGACCCCCGCAGCCTCCGCGACCTGATGGATCGTTACCCCGCTCATGCCACCTCCGGTTCGGAACTCGCTAGACCATACCAGTGTATCGATTTACCGAACTTCGTTTACCGGTACACCCGTTAACATCCCCGAAAATTGATGTGCATCAGCTGTTGACGTCACTCTCAAGGCCTTCCTAGCATCAGTGCATCGATTTACCAGCACTTCCCAGCCATGGCTGGGACTCATCGCTGGATCGATCCACAGTCTCCACCTCAAAAGGGGTGTCCCATGCAACTCAACCGACGGTCGCTGCTTGCCGCCATCGGCGCCGGATCCGCTGTCGCCGCGCTCGGCGCGTGCGGTACCGGCACTTCGACGGGCGGCTCCGCCGAAGGCCCCGCCGAGGGTGAGATCACTCTGCTCACCCCGATCTACGAAGGTGCCGACGGCAAGAAGCTGTTGGAGCAGGAGATCCTCGGCGGCTTCCGGAAGAAGTACCCGGACGTCAAGGTGAACGTGGACTACACCACGTACGACCAGCTCAACGAGAAGATCACCACGGGGCTCGCGGGCGGTCTGCTGCCCGACGTGCTGATGATGGGCGTGGGCTGGATCCCGCCGTTCGCCTCGAAGAAGGCGATCGCGGAGCTGCCCGAGAAGTTCGCCACCGCGCACGACTACGAGAAGCGGGTGCTGGAGCCGTCCCGGTACGACGGCAAGCTGTACGCGCTGCCGGTCGTCCTCGACACCCGCATCGTCGTCTACCGCAAGGACCACTTCGCCGAGGCCGGCATCAAGAAGACCCCGGCGAACTGGGCCGAACTGCGTGCCGTGGCCAAGCAGCTGACCAAGAACGGCCGGGTCGGTTTCGACCCGTTCTCCATCCATCTGCGCCAGTGCTGGGAGACCTTCCTCTTCGCCAACGGCGGCCAGTTGTTCAGCGAGGACGGCAAGAAGGTGCTGTTCACCGACGCCCGCGGGGTCGAGTCGCTGCAGTTCTTCAAGGACCTGATCAAGGACGGCTCCGCCGACTACGCCAAGAAGACGGACGCCGGCGCCCCGACCAACGTGCAGACCGGCAAGGCGTCGATGATGATGACGACCAGTGCCCTGTGGACCCAGGTCGGGGAACAGACGCCGGACCTGATCAAGGACGACAAGCTCGGAGCGTTCGTCCTCGCCAACCGCAAGCCCGCGATGCTCCAGGGCGGCACCCTCGTCACCCAGTCCGCCACTTCCAAGCACCCCGCGGCGGCCCGCGCGCTCGTCGAGTACCTCGCCTCGCCCGAGTCGATCCTCGGTGCGGCCAAGCAGCGTGGTTCGGTGCCCGGTCTGAAGGACCTCAACGACACCTCGTACGTGAAGGAGAACAAGTTCGTCGATCTCTCCCTGCAGAGCATGGGCGACGCGTGCTCCGAGGGCGGCACCACCGCCTGGATGGAGATCCGCGAGAAGATCAAGCCCACGCTGGAGCCCGCGATCGTGGGCAACCAGTCGGCGAAGGACGCCATCGCGGAACTCGGCCGGCTCGCCGAAGCCGCGATCGGCCGGATGTAAGGACCCGTCACTGTGGGAGCTACATCCGTATTGAAGGCGCGCCCCGCGCCGCCCTCCGCCCCCGCCGGGCGCACGGTCCCGAAGAAGCGCTCCGGCCGGGCCCCGACGGGGCCGGGGCGCCGCAGGCAGCGCGCCGGCATGCTGATGGTGGCGCCCGCGCTGCTGCATGCCTCACTCTGGATCGGCCTGCCGGTCCTCGCATCGGTGGTCCTGGCCTTCACGAAGTACGACGTGCTGACGGCGCCGCAGTTCGTGGGTCTGGACAACTTCCGCGACATGCTGGACGACGCGGTGTTCCGCAAGTCCATCGTCAACACCGTCGTCTACACCTTCTTCACCGTCCCGTTCGGCATGGCGCTGGGGCTGCTCGTGGCCCTGGCACTGCACACCGGACTGAAGTCGCGGGGCATTTTCCGTACCGCGGTCTTCATTCCCCAGGTGACGGCCACCGTCGCGATCGCACTGGTCTGGCTGTGGATCTACAACCCGGGCAACGGGCTGCTGAACACACTCCTGTCCTTCCTCGGGATCGACGGCCCGGCCTGGCTCTCGTCGACCACGTGGGCGATGCCCTCGGTGATCCTGGTCGGCATCTGGCAGGGCATCGGCATGAAGATGCTCATCTACTTGGCCGCGCTGCAGTCCCTGCCGAAGGAGCTGTACGAGGCGGCCTCGGTGGACGGCGCCTCGAAGGTGCGGCAGTTCTTCTCGATCACGCTGCCGCTGCTGAAGCCCGCTACGTTCTTCGTCCTCATCACGTCGATGATCAGCGCGTTCCAGTCCTTCGACCAGATCTACATCCTGACCGACGGCGGCCCGGGCAACAGCACCACGATGATGACGTTCGAGATCTACAAGTCCGCCTTCCGGGAGTTCCGCATCGGGTACGCCTCCGCGCAGTCACTGGTGCTGTTCGTGCTGCTGATGGGCTTCACCCTGGTGAACCGGCGGATCATGGGAGGCACCCGTGGCCACAACTGAGCTGCACGCGCCGGGGGCCACACGCAAGCCCCGGCCGGTGAAGAACGGCAAGCCGCTCACCGCCGGCCGGATCGGGCTCTACGTCACCCTCACCGTCGTCTCACTGCTGATGGTGGTGCCGTTCGTCTGGATGGTGCTCACCTCGCTCAAGACTCCGGTGGAGATCGCCTCCCAGGACGCCGGACTGCTGCCGGAACACTGGGCGTTCGGGAACTACGTCGACGCGCTGAAGGCGGCGCCGTTCGCGACGTACGCGCGCAACAGCTTCATCATCGCCTTCAGTCACACCCTCATCAACGTGGTCGTGGCGTCGATGGCCGGGTACTCCCTGGCCCGGATCAAGTTCCGGGGCAGCGAGGTCATCTTCTACCTCTTCATCGCCGCGCTGATGATCCCCACGTACACCAAGGTGCTGCCGGAATTCCTGATCGTCCGCTTCATGCCGCTGGCCGGCGGCAACGACATCCTCGGCCAGGGCGGCAGCGGCTGGCTGGACTCCTGGTGGGCGCTGATCATTCCCGGCGCCGTCACCCCGTTCGCGGTCTTCCTCTTCCGCCAGTTCTATCTGGACCTTCCGGTGGAGCTGGAGGAGGCGGCCAGGCTCGACGGTCTGGGCGAGTTCCGGATCTACGCCCGGATCATGACGCCGCAGGTCAAGCCCGCGCTCACCACCGTGGCGCTGCTGACCTTCGAGTCGTCGTGGAACAACTTCCTCTGGCCGCTGCTGGTGACCCGCACGGACAGCCTGCGGGTGATCCAGGTGGGACTCTCCGTCTTCAAGACGGAGAACGGCCCCCAGTGGCACTTCCTGATGGCCGGCACCACGCTGGCCACCCTGCCCATGGTCATTCTCTTCCTCATCGGCCAGCGCTACTTCGTGCAGGGCTTCGCGACCGCCGGTCTCAAGTGACCTGCTCCGGTCCCCCGTGACCGGAGCAGGCCGCACGTCACCGGCTTTCGCCCGAACAACCGTTCTTCGAAAGGTACTTACTCCATGTCTGCTGATCTCAACGGCTCCCGCGCACTGGTGACAGGGGCGGGCCACGGCATCGGCCGCGCCATCGCCGTCGCGCTCGCCGAAGCCGGCGCGGACGTCGCCGTCCACTACCACTCCTCCGCCGACGAGGCCGCGAAGACGGTCCTGGCGATCGAGGCGCTGGGCCGCCGGGCGAAGGCGTTCAAGGCCGATGTCACGGTGACCGGCGATGTGGACCGGCTCGTCGAAGAGGCGACCGGCTTCCTCGGCGGGCTGGACGTGCTGGTCTGCAACGCGGGTCATCTGATCGGCCGGGCCACCATCGCCGAGATGTCCGACGACCACTTCGACCAGGTCCTCTCCACCAATCTGACGTCCACGTTCCGCACCGTGCGCGCCGCGATCCCGCACCTGAAGCAGTCGGCGGCCGGCCGCATCATCACGATGGCCTCGCTGGCCGCGCACAACGGCGGCGGCCCCGGTTCGGTGGCCTACGCGGCGGCCAAGGCCGGTGTGCGCGGGTTCACCAAGGGCCTGGCCAAGGAGCTCGGTGGCACCGGCATCACCGTGAACGCCGTCGCGCCCGGCTTCATCAAGGGCACCGCCTTCCACGACACGTTCACCGCGCCCGAGGCGCAGCAGGCGATGGAGGCCGGCATCCCGGTCGGCCGGGCCGGCACCCCCGAGGACGTCGGCGCCGCGGTCGTCCACCTGGCGTCGCCGTCGTCCGGCTTCCTCACCGCCACCACCGTGGACATCGACGGTGGCGTGTGGCCGCGTTGAGGCGGATCGCCCGGGAGCGGGGCGGCTGGTGGCACGCGTACGTCTGCCCGGCGCACGGCGTGGAGCTCGACCACGGTGACCTGCTCTCCGGGGTGTTCCCCGAGGGCGGTGCGCGCTGCGCGTACGGCTGCCGGGTGGACGACGAGGCGGTGCGGGGCGCTTGGCTGGTGCTCTCGCACCAGGCGTGGGCGCGGCACCTGCGGGTGCTCGCCCACCGCAAGGAGCGCGCCGAGTCCGTGTCGCGGCTGGTGGAGTACGCGGGGCTGTACGCCTCGCTGGCCACCGAGCGGCACGGCGAGGCCCAGTCCTGGATGCTGCGCGGCCGGCTCTTCCACCAGGCGCTGACTGACGCCATCTGGGCGGTGAACGTCGGGCACGCCGTGATCACGCTCGCCGAGCAGTCGACCGAGGACCTGGCGCCGGTGCTGCCGCTGCTGGACGCGCTGGAGCGGGCCGCTCTCGACGCCCGGGACGTGCTCACCGGTCAGGGCCACCTCGCCTCCAATTACACCGCGTGGCTCAACGCGGCCGGTGTGGCGGCGAGTCGGGGGGCCGCGGCGGCCCGTGGCCAGGAGTGGGACGGTGCCGGGCAGTGGCTGGAGGGCGAGCACGGGCTGTACGCGCATCTGCGGGTCGCGGTCGCCGATGACGGCTGGGAATGGGAGGGCAGCACCTACTACCACGGGTTCGTGCTGCGGGCGGCGCTGCTGGCGCTGCGGGGCACCGACCCCGCGGCCGTGCCGTCCGACGTGGTGGACGTGCTGGCCGGGATGACGGATGTGCTGGCGGCGATCGCCACGCCGGGCGGCATCCTGCCTGCGCTGCACGACGGCCCGTATCTGCGCGGTCCGCTCGCTCTGGAGTGGCTCGAACTCGTGGCACTGGCCCAGCAGTTGGTGCCGTCTCCGGCTCTGGAGGCAGTGGCCGGCCGGGCCCGTGCCGAGCTCGGCGCGGGCGACGACGGGCTCGACCGGGAGCTGGACGGCTGGTTCGCCGGCCCGCCGCTGCCGCAGCGCCCCGCCCCCGGTCCGGTGACGGTGTTCGCGACCGCCGGGTACGCGGTGCTGCACCACGCGGGCGTCCACGCGCTGCTGGACTTCGGTCCGCACGGCGGTTCGCACGGCCACCGCGACAAGCTGTCGCTGTATCTGTACGGCGACACCACCCCGTGGCAGCCCGACCCCGGTCAAGTGCCCTACGCACACGCCGAGTTCCGGGATCTGTACGCGTCGACCGAGGCCCATCCGGCGTTCCGGGCGAACGGCGCGGAACAGGCCGAGTGCACCGGGCGGCTGCTCGGCTCGGACGGTTCGTCCGTGACCGCCGAGGTGACGACCGCGTACGAGGGTGTGCGCGCGGTGCGCCGGGTGGTGCTCGGTGACAGCTATCTGGTCGATCTGCTGACGGTGCGGGCCGAGGACGAGCGGCGCCTCACCGCGCAGCTGCGCCCCGGTGTCGCGCTGGACGTCCAGCTCCAGGCCTCGGGCGAGGTCCGCACCACCTGGTACGGCGACGAGACCCTGCACGGCTGGCACACCCACACCCCCGGCGCCACCGTGCGTCCGGTCTCCCGGCCGGGCCCGGGGCCGGCGGACGACCCGCAACGGGTGCGCACCCGGGTCGACTTCACCGCGCAGTCGCAGGAGGTCACCTTCGCCTCGGTGTACCAGGCAGCGTCGGCCGGGCCCGCCGTGGCCGACGTGACGCTGGACGGTGACGGGGTGCTGACGGTCTCGCTGACCGACGGCGGCACCGCACGGTTCCGGACGGAGGACTGACCCTTGTTGCTCTCGGCGACCCCGCCGCCCGGCCCGCGCCCCGCACAGCAGGCGCGGCTGTACGAGGAGGCCGCCCGCCACCGCGGGCTGACCCCGCCGCGTACACACCCCCTGGCCAGCATCACCTGGCTCGGCCCCGCCGCCTCCAACCCGGCGCTGGCCCACCGGGTGAGCGGCGACCCGGGCCATCTGGCGGAGAGCCGGCGCTGGATCGAGGCCGCGGTCAGGCTGCCGCACTGGGGCAGGGCCCATATGCCGGACCACGACCTGGACGCCGGCTGGCTGCTGCACCACCTCTCGCTCGCCTACCGGTGGATCGGTGACGATCTGCCGGACGGCGTGCGGGCCCTGCTGCGGTACAAGCTGCTGCTCCAGGGGCGGCGGATGTACGAGTTCGCGGTGGCGAGCGAGGGCCGCTGGTGGTCGTCGTCGTACTGGCAGAACCACAACTGGATCTGTTACGCCGGTCTGGCGACGGCCGGTTACGTGCTGGGCAAGGAGGAGTGGACCGAACGCGCCAAGGACAACCTCGGTACGGTCCTCGATCTGATGCCGGACGACGGCTCGCACGCCGAAGGGGTCGTCTACTGGCGCTACGGCGTGCCCTTCCTCGCCATCCACCTGGACCTCCTCCAGGAGGCCGAGGGCATCGACTGGTGGGACCGGGGCGGCTTCCTCACGAACACGTTCCACTACCGGCTGCACCAGCTGGCTCCCGGCTTCGCGTTCAACGTCGACCACGGCGACTGCCACGACCGGCGCAGCGGACACAGCGCCGGCCTGTACTACCGGCTCGCGGCACAGTACGGGATTCCCCAGGCGCAGTGGCTGGGCGATCTCGCCTCGGGTGAACTGCTCTGGCAGGAGGCGGCCGAGAGCGGGGTGCGGCCGGGGATCCTGCCGGAGGCGTATCTCGAATACCTCTGGTACGACCCGTCGGTGGCCGCTGCCCGTCCGACCGGGACCCGGGCGTTCTTCCCGGATCTCGGGCTGCTCTCGGCCCGCACCGGATGGGACGACGACGCCACGCTCGTCTCGTTCAAGGCGAGCCCCGGCGGTGGCCACAAGGCGTGGGAGACCTCCGCGAAGCACCGGGCGGAACGGGGCTGGGAGACGCTCAACCAGGGCCACCACCACCCCGATTCGGGCTCGTTCGTGCTGGTGTCGCAGGGTGAGTTCCTCGCGGTCGACGAGGGGTACAGCAACCGCAAACGGGCCGCGCACCACAATCTGCTGCTGGTGGACGGCCAGGGGTACGCGGACGAGGACCGCTACCACGTCTACCAGGACATTCCGTACGAGCGGCAGGCCCGGCAGCGCGATGTGCTCGCCGGTCCCGACTGCGCGTGGGCGCATGCCACGGCGGAGATCGCCGCGATGTACGATCCCGCGCTCGGGGTGCGGCGGCTGGACCGGACACTGGTGTTCACCCCGTCGGGTCGGCTCGTACTGCTGGACCTCGCGGAGGCGGACACGGAGCGGGAGTGGTCGTTCCTGCTCCAGACCGACCGGCCCACCGAACCCGGGCCGGACGGCGGCCGGCTGATCCGGTCCGGGGCGGCCTGTGCCCTGGTACGGCGGTTCGCGCCGCAGGACGTGTCGGTCGTCTCCGAGGCCACCGAGGTCGAGGCGAACCCGACGTCGAGCACGCCGGAGCTGCGTCTCACCCGCACGCTGCACACGCTGCGCGCGACGACCTCACCCTCGGCACAGGCGCTCTTCCTCACCGCGATCGTCCCGGGCCCGGCACCGGCCCCGGCCGAGCGGGTGGAGTGCGCGCAGGGCCAGGGCGTCACGTTCGGCGCGGAGACCGTGCTCCTCTCCCCCGTCGAACGGCACATCCGTACCGCCTCGGTGTCGGCCGACGCGGCGGCGGTGCTGCTCGGGGCACAGGGCTCGGCCCCGTACGTGGTGGCGGCCACCCGGCTGGAGCTGGATGGCCGCGTGCTGCTCGATGTACCGGAGCCGTACACAGGAAAGGTCGGCTGATCACCATGCGGGCAACCCTCTCGTCGGGCTGGCCGACGCTGCTGCGGCGGCTGGAGTTCGTGGCCTACCCGGCGGCCGCCGGGGCCGCCTTCACCCTGCTGTCGCTCGGTGTCGTGACCTGGCTCCCCGCGCTGGCCGCGATGGGGCACGCCCTCCAGCGGTGGCGGGAGGAGGGCGACAGCCGCTGCTTCACCCACACCTTCGCCGCCTTCCCGCAGTACTGGCGGTCCCTGTGGCGCCACAGTCTGGCGTCCACCGCGGCAGGCATCGTCCTGGCCGCCAACATCGTCCATCTGCTGGGCCGTCCGGAGCCGTGGACGTTCGTGCTGCTCGCCGCGCAGGTGGGCATCGCGGCCGCGCTCACCATCCATCATGTGGCGCTCGCGGCCGAGGCGGGCCGCTCGCCGCACGGCACGGTCCGCACCTGGTCGCGCGGTGCGCTGGCCCTCGGCTTCGGCTCGGCGGCCCGTGGCACCGCACTGCTCGGCGCGGTGATCTCCGCCGCGCTGATCTCCCTCGTCGTACCGCTGGGGCCCCTGCTCCTCGGCCCCAGCATCCCCGTACTGCTCGCTCTGTCCTTCGCAGACCCCAGGAGGCACACCCCATGAGCCGTGTACTGCGCACCACCCTCGTCGCCGCGCTGGCCGCCGGCGCACCGCTCGCCTTCCCCCCGCCGTCGGTGGCCGCCGAGGCCGCCACCGCGTACTACGTGTCGCCGTCCGGCAGCGACTCCAACGCCGGTACGTCGGCGGGCGCCCCGCTCGCCACGATCCAGAAGGCGGTCGACCTGGCACCGACGGGCGCGGTGGTCAACCTCGCCGCCGGTACGTACAAGCAGGACGTCGTGACCAAGCGCTCCGGTGTCACCATCACCGGTCCGGCGAACGCCGTGGTGAAGGGGGCCGGTGACGCCCGCATCATCCAGGTGCAGCACGACTCGACGACGCTCAGCGGCTTCACCGTGGACGGGCTGCACGGGTCGTCCACCGATGTGTCGGGATACCGCCTCAAACTCATCTATGTCATGAGCACAACTCCGGGCAACGGGGTGGGGGCGCTGCGGATCACCGGGATGACGCTGAAGAACGCCGCCGACGAGTGCCTTCGGGTGCGCTACCTGGTGACCGGCGCGGACATCTCCGACAACACGATCACCAACTGCGGGGTCGCCGACTTCAAGTTCGGCGGCGGCGGCAAGAACGGCGAGGGCATCTACCTCGGCACGGCCCCGGAGCAGCAGGGGGCGAACGGCGCCCCGGACGCGGCCCCCGACATCAGCAAGAACAACCGCATCCATCACAACACCATCGCCACCCAGGGCAACGAGTGCGTCGACGTGAAGGAGAACTCGACCAACAACTACGTCGAGTACAACGACTGCAGCGGTCAGAAGGACTCCAGCTCCGGCGGCCTGGACGCGCGCGGCAGCGGCAACATCTTCCGCTACAACACCATTCACGACAACGTCGGCGCGGGCATCCGGCTCGGTGGTGACACCGCGACGGACGGCACCAACACCAGTGTCTACGGCAACACCATCACCGGTAACGCGGGCGGCGGCATCAAGTTCATGCGCACCCCGCAGGGTCCGGTGTGCACCAACACCATGAGCGGCAACACCGGTGGCGACGCGGTCGGCACCTACGGCAGCGAGTACGACCCGACGGGTGCGTGCCCCCAGTGACCGGGCGGGGACCCGCGAGACGCGGGGTACTGACGGCGGCGGCCTCTCTGGCGGCGGTCGCGGCCGCGGCGCCGGCGGCGCAGGCGGCCGACCGGCCGGGCGGCGGCGCGAACCGGTCGCGCTGGACGACGTCCTGGTCGACCGCGCAGACCGCGCCCACCGCCACGGACACGGTGGCGAGCGTCGGCCTGACCGACGGCACCTGCGTCGCCAACGTACGGCTCTCGGCGGGCGGAACCGTCCGGCTGCGTTACGGGAACGCCTTCGGCACGGCCCCGGTCCTCGTCGGCCCGGTGACGGCCGGCGGCCTGCCGGTGACGTTCGGCGGGCGGCAGCAGGCGTGGATCGCCGCGGGGGCCACCCTGACCAGCGACGCGGTCGCCGGGCTGCGGGTCGCCGAGGGGGCGCGGCTGACGGTCGAGACCAGGCTGCCCGGCCCCACCGGTCCGCTCTCCTTCCACCGCAACACCCACGCCTCGCACTCCGTCGACGGCGAGCGCACCACCTCGGTGTTCCTGCTGACCGGCGTCGAGGTGACGGGCGCGCACGGGCCCGTGGTCGCGGTGCTCGGCGACTCCATCACGGAGGGCGTCGGTACCCCCGACGACGCCGATCTGCGCTGGCCCGACCAGCTGGCCAGGCGGCTCCCCGGTTCCGCCGTCGCCAATCTCGGCATCAGCGGCAACCGGCTGCTGCTGGACGACGCCCGGTTCGGGCCGGGCGGGCAGGCGCGCTTCGACCGCGATGTGCTGTCGCTGCCCGGACTGCGCACCGTACTCGTCCATCTCGGCGTCAACGACCTCCAGCAGCCGCCGAGCCAGACCGATCCGGCACGCGTGCTGGCCGGATACCGGCAGCTGGTGCTGCGTGCCCGCAACGCCGGGCTGCGGACGGTCGGCGCGACCATCGCCCCGTTCGGCGGCTGGATCCGCTGGACGCCGGAGCTCGAAGCGGTGCGGCAGCGGATCAACGCGGCGGTGCGCACCGGCCGGGTCTTCGACGCCGTCGTCGACTTCGACGCGGCGCTGCGCGACCCGGCGGACCCGGCACGGCTGCTGCCCGCGTACGACAGCGGGGACGGACTCCACCCCAATCCTTCCGGTCATGCCGCACTGGCAGCGGCCGTAGACCGCCGAAATCTCCTGTGAGGGCCGCATGACGAACCCGGGCACCACTCCAGGCACCACCCGCCGCACCGTTCTCGTCGGTGCCGCGGCTCTCGGCGCGGCCGCCGCGCTGCCGCTGACGCTCACCGCCGCCGCGTCCACCGCGCACGCGGCGGACGGGCCCACCGTCATCGACGACGCCACCGCCCTGCGCACCCGCTGGCACACCCTGCTCACCGGTGGCCCCGGCCTCGACCTGACGGACCCGCAGATCGCCGCGGCCGTGGCCAGGATCGGCAAGGCCGCGACCACCTCGGCCAAGGGCCTCGACCCGGCCCGGACGGACGGGCTGTTCCCCGATCTGACCAGCACCACGCTCTCCAACCACGTGACGACGTCGTTCAAACGGCTCGCCACGGTCGCGACCGCGTGGGCCGTCCCCGGCACCCCGCAGTACGGCGACACCGCGCTGCGCGATCTGCTGCTGGCCGGTATCGACTGGATGCTGACCAACCGCTACGGCGCCGGCCACACCCGGTTCGACAACGACTGGGACTGGGAGATCGGCTCCGCGCTCGCCCTCAACGACGCGACCGTGCTGCTGTACGACGCGCTCGGCACGGAGCGGCTGGGCCGGATCACCGCGGCCGTACGGCACTACACGCCCGACCCGAACCTCTGGCGGGCCGACCGGCAGATCGCCACCGGCGCCAACCGGGTGTGGATCTCCACCGTGGTCGCCGTCAACGCGGTGCTCAGCGGCACGGGCGACGATCTCGCCCGGGTCCGTGACGCTCTTTCGGACGTCGAGGGTTCGGGCGCCAACAGCGTCCTCGCCTTCAACGACGCGAGCGCCGCGGCGGAGGGCACCGGCGAGGGCTTCTACTCCGACGGTTCGTTCCTCCAGCACTACAAGCACCCGTACAACGGCGGGTACGGCAAGGAACTGCTGAACAACCTGTCCCGGCTGCTCAACCTCCTCGCCGGGACCACGTGGGCGGTCACCGACCCCGACCTCGACAACATCCGCAGCTGGGTGGACGACGGCTTCGACCCGCTGCTGGTGCGCGGC
The DNA here is from genome assembly GCF_042891445.1 of Streptomyces sp. NPDC001890. Lineage (NCBI taxonomy): Bacteria > Bacillati > Actinomycetota > Actinomycetes > Kitasatosporales > Streptomycetaceae > Streptomyces > Streptomyces sp. NPDC001890. The sequence continues at coordinate 68,359 of NZ_JBIATE010000027.1, forward strand.
GACGTGATGGCTTCGGTGTGCGGGCGCGAGATCGCCCGCCCCAGCAAGCAGGGCCATGTGTCGGCGCAGACCGTCATCGAGGCGGTGGTGCGGCTGATCCCGAGCTTCCCCGGCGAGACGGCCGACCGGTTCACCGCCCTGGTCAAGCAGTGGATCGCCGAGGACACCTACCGGGACTTCCTGGCCGTCGCCGACCTGGCCTCGCTGGTCGCCGCCCGGCAGGTCATCGCCTCCCCGGTGCCCGCCCGGGGGCCGCTGGTCGCACACAAGCAGCACCCGCGGATGGACAAGGCGGCCCACCGCCGGCCGTCCTTCTCGCTGGGCATCTCCGCGTACTCGTCCCGGATCTACAACTACGAGTCGATCCAGAACGAGAACCTGCACGCCTGGCACCTCTCCGACGGCATGGTCCTGCTCTACACCGACGACCTCGGGCACTACAGCGAGGACTACTGGCCGACCATCGACCCGGCCCGGCTGCCCGGCACCACGGTCATCGCCGGGCGCCCCGCGGACGCGGCGGGCCAGCGCACCACCAGCACCGCCGACTGGGCGGGCGGCACCGCGCTGCCGGGCACCACGCTCGGTGCGTACGGCATGGAGCTGCGCGCGTACGGCAGTTCGCTGCACGGGCTGAAGAGCTGGTTCTGCCTGGACGACGTGATCGCCTGCGTCGGCTCGGGCATCGACGCCGACGCGGGCACGGCCGAGACGGTCGTGGAGAACCGTAAGCTGCGCGACCCGAAGGCCGCCCTGCTGGTCAACGGCACGGCGGCGCCCACGGACGCCGGCTGGTCGGCCCGCCTCGACAAGGTGCGGTGGCTGCACGTGGCCGGAACCGGCGGCTATGTCTTCCCCGAGCCCGTCACGCTGAACGGTCTGCGCGAGGACCGCACCGCGACCTGGCGCGAGATCAACCTCAAGTACGGCACGGACACCTCGGTCACCCGCCCGTACCTGACGCTCTGGCAGGACCACGGAGCCGCCCCGAGCGGGGCCGGCTACTTCTGGCTCCAGGCCCCGGCGGCCTCGGCCGAGCGGACGAAGCAGTGGTCCGCCGCGCCGCCGGTGAAGCTGATCGCCCGCTCCACCGCCGTGCACGCGGTGCGCCGCTGCGCGGACGGGCTGGTCGCCGCGAACTTCTGGACGGCCGGCACCGCGCAGGACCTGTCCTCGGACGGCCCCGCCTCGGTGCTGGTCCGCCCGGACGGGAAGACGGTGAAGGTGTCGCTGTCCGACCCGACACAGCTGCGGTCCTCGGTCGTGCTGGACCTGGCGCAGCGCGGCCTGAGCGTCGTCTCCGCCGATCCGGGTGTCAGCGCCGCGCCCATCGGCAGCGGTATCCGGATCACCGCCGACACCACCGGACGCCATGGCGCAACCCTCAACCTCACCCTGAAGAGGAGCTAGACCCTTGCTGTTCGACATGCCTCTGGACCGGCTGCGCGAATACCGGCCGGAACCGGAGGAGCCGGCCGACTTCGACGCCTTCTGGGAGAAGACGCTCACCGAGACGGCCCGCCACGGCCTGGACGCCGAGTTCGTCCCGTACGACGCCGGGTTCGCGACCGTCGACGTGTTCGACGTGACGTTCCGGGGCTGGGACGGCCAGCCGGTCAAGGCCTGGCTGATGCTGCCGAGGACGCGTTCGGGCCCGCTGCCCGCCGTGGTGCAGTACATCGGCTACAACGGCGGCCGGGGCATCCCGTACTCCTGGCTGACCTGGAGCGCGCTCGGCTACGCCCATCTGGTGATGGACAACCGGGGCCAGGGCGGCGGCGGCAAGAACACCGCGGACACCCCGGACATCGGCCCGGACGGGCACGGCTCCTCCTCGCCCGGCTTCCTGACCCGGGGCATCGAGGACCCGTACCGCCACTACTACCGGCGGCTGATCACGGACGCGGTGCGGGCGGTGGACGCGGCGAAGGCCCACGAGGCGGTGGACGCCTCGCGGGTGGCGGTGCTCGGCGGCAGCCAGGGCGGCGGGCTCGCGCTGGCCGTCGCCGGGCTGCGGGACGACGTCGTGGCCGCCGTCGCCGATGTTCCGTTCCTGTGCCACTACCGGCGTGCCTCGCAGATCACGGACGCCGGACCGTACGCGGAGATCGCCCGCTGGCTGTCCGGGCACCGCTTCCGGATCGACGAGGCGATGGAGACGCTGTCCTACTTCGACGGGGTCAACTTCGCGGCACGGGCGAACGCCCCGGCGTGGTTCTCGGTCGGCCTGATGGACAGGATCTGCCCCTCGTCCACGGTGTTCGCCGCCTACCACCGCTACGCGGGTCCGGCCGAGATCGAGGTGTTCACGTACAACGGGCACGAGGGCGGTGCCGAGTACGACCTGCCGCGCAAGCTCGGCGCGCTGCGGGGTGTGTTCGGCCAGTAGCGGCAGCTCCTGGTCACCGGCCCAGCGCCGCCATCGCGGCGTTGTGGCCGGGCACCCCGCTGACCCCGCCGCCGCGCACCGCACCGGCCCCGCAGAGCAGCACATTGGCGTGTGCCGTCTCCACCCCCCACCGGCCGGTCGACCCGGTGGCGTACGGGAAGGCGAGGTCCCGGTGGAAGATGTGGCCGCCGGGCAGCCGCAGATCCCGCTCCAGGTCGAGCGGGGTCCTCGCCTCGATGCACGGCTCGCCGTTCGCGTCGCGGGCCAGGCAGTCGGTCAGCGGCTCGTCCAGGTGCGCGTCGAGCTGGGCGAGCGTCGCCGCGAGCAGTTCGGCGCGGGTCGCCGCGTTGTCGGCGGCGAAGAGCCGGGCCGGGGTGTGCAGACCGAAGAGGGTGAGGGTCTGGTAGCCGCGGGCGGCCAGGTCCGGACCGAGGATCGACGGGTCGGTCAGCGAGTGGCAGTAGATCTCGGACGGCGGGGCGGCGGGCAGCCGCCCCGCCGCTGCGTCCCGGTAGGCGTCGGCGAGCTGCCCGTACCCCTCGGCGATGTGGAACGTCCCGGCGAAGGCCGCGCGCGGGTCGACGGAGCGGTCGCGCAGCCGGGGCAGCCGGGTGAGCAGCATGTTCACCTTCAGCTGCGCGCCCTCGGCCGGGGCCGGCGGTTCCTCCCCGAGGAGCGCGGCGAGCGCCTGCGGGGAGGCATTGACCAGGACCTTGCGGGCCGCGACGGTCTGCTCGCCCTCGGGTGAGCGGACGGTGACCTCGGCCCGTGTCCCGTCGGTGTCGATCCGGGTCGCCTCGTGCCGGACCCGGATGTGCGCCCCGGCCGCGCGGGCGGCGCCGGCCAGGGCGTCGGTGAGCGCGCCCATGCCGCCGACGGGGACGTCCCAGTCGCCGGTGGAGCCGCCGATGACGTGGTAGAGGAAGCAGCGGTTCTGGAGCAGCGACGGATCGTGCGCGTCGGCGAAGGTGCCGATCAGGGCGTCGGTGAGGACGACGCCGCGTACCAGGTCGTCGGTGAAGTTCTTCTCGACGGCGACGCCGATGGGCTCCTCGAAGAGCGTCCGCCAGGCCTGCGGGTCGTCGATCCGCTCGCGCAGGGCGTCGCGGCCGGGCAGCGGTTCGGTGAGGGTCGGGAAGACTCGTTCGGCGACGTGCCGGGTCATCCCGTAGAACCGCTGCCAGGCCGCGTACTCCCGGTCGGAGCCGGTGAGCGCGGCGAACGAGTCCCGGGTGCCCTCCCCGCCGACGAGCAGCCCGGTGGCACGGCCGCCGCGCACGGTCGGGGTGTACGAGGAGACGGTCCGCTTCCGTACCGCGAAGTCCAGTCCGAGATCGCCGACGATCTTCTTCGGGAGCAGGGACACCAGGTACGAGTAGCGCGACAGGCGGGCGTCGACCCCGTCGAAGGGGCGGGTCGAGACGGCCGCTCCCCCGGTGGTGGCCAGCCGCTCCAGGACCAGGACGGACTGTCCGGCACGGGCGAGGTAGGCGGCGGCGACCAGACCGTTGTGGCCGCCGCCCACGATCACTGCGTCATAGCTGTCGGGTGCGGGCATGACCCTTCGTAGCACGGCGCGATCGCCCGTGGCCAGAGGCCGTGGTGCCCGGTCGGTGCGGCGGCCGCTGCCCACTGCGCAACGCCGACCTGCCGCGTGACCACAGCCCGTGGTACCCCGTCAGTGCGGCGGCCGCTGCCCACTGCGCAACGCCGCGACCTGCCGGTAGAGCTCGACGGCCTCCGTGCCCCGGCCGAGCTGCTCCAGGCAGTGCGCCTCGTCGTTGCGGGCGGCGAGGGCGTCGGGGTGATCGGCGCCCAGGAGCCGGTCGCGGGCCGCGGCGACGGTGCGGTAGACGGTGAGGGCGTCGGCCCAGCGGCCGAGCCACCCGAGGCCGACGGCGACCTCGCGACGGCTCACGAGGGTGTCGGCGTGGTCCGGGCCCAGCACGCGTTCGCGGATCGCGCACACGTCGCGCGCCTCGGCGAGCGCCTCCTCCCAGCGGGCCAGGCGCCCCAGGTTGACGCCGAGGCCGTGACGGGCGCGGAGCGTCTCGGGGTCGGCGGCGCCACCCACCCTGGTCCGGTCCGCCACGAGGGCGCAGTACAGCTCCAGGGCCTCCGCGCTGCGGCCCAGGCGGCCGAGGCTGATGCCGACCTCGTAGCGGGCGGAGAGCGTGTCGGGGTGGTCGGGGCCGAGCGATCTCGACCGGGCCCGGGCGACGTCCCGGTACGCCTGCAGGGCCTCCGTCCAGCGCCCCAGCCGGCCCAGGGTGTATGCCACCTCGTAGAGCGTGACCAGGGTGTCGGGGTGGTCGGCGCCGAGCAGCCGGCCGCGGGCCGCCGCCACGTCCCTGGCCATCCGGCAGGAGTCCTCCAGGCGGCCGAGCCTGCCGAGGTTGAAGGCGAGGTTGTGGCGGCAGCGCAGGGTGTCGGGGTGGTCGGGGCCCATGGACCGTTCCCGGGAGGCGAGCACCTCGGCGTACACCTGATGGGCCTCGAAGTGCCGGCCCAGCCGGCCCAGCACGTACGCCGACTCCTGGCGGGCGGCCAGGGTTTCCGGGTGGTCGGGGCCCAGGGCGCGCTCGCGGCCCCGGGCGACGCGCTCGAACTCCCGCAGGGCGTCCGTGGCACGTCCGGTGCGGCTGAGGGTGAAGCCGATCTCGTAGCGGCTGGCGAGCGTGTCGGGGTGGTCGGGGCCCAGCGCGTGCTCCCGTTCGGCGGCGACCGCGCGATGCACTTCGCCGGCCTCCTCCCAGTGGCCGAGGCGGCCCAGGTTGAGGCCCGCGCTGTGCCGGCTTGCGAGGACCGCCAGCAGTTCCGGCGACGGGGTCGGGCGCTCGGCCCTGACCGGCGGCAGTTCGCCGGTGAGGCCGCGCAGGTCGGTGCCGGTGGTCCACTCGCCGGTGAGCCCTGCCCAGTGGTCGGGCGGGGCGAGCACGGCGTGGGTACCGGTCGCCCTGTGCCCGGTGGTCATGGAGCGGGCCCAGGCGGGCAGCTGCTGCCCCGGGAGCACGACGGGGACGGGCGGTGCGAGCGGCACCCGCCCGGTGGGCGGCAGGTGCGGCTGCTCACCGGTGCGGCCGACGGCGATCCGCTGCCGCAGATCGCCCGCGTCGACGGGCCGCTCCTCGGGGGTCTTGGCCAGCAGTTCCAGCACGACCCGGTCGAAGAAGCCCGGCAGTTCGGCCCGGTGGGTACGCAGCGGGCGGGGCTGGGTGTCACGGTGTCCGACGAGGACGGCCCAGGCGTCGTCGAGGTCGAACGGCGGCACCCCGGTGGCGATCTCGTACAGCACGCAGCCCAGTGAGTAGAGGTCGCTGCGGTGGTCGATCTGGCCGCCGCTGATCTGCTCGGGCGACATGTAGTGCGGGGTGCCCATGGCGATGCCGGTGCCGGTGAGGCGGGAGGTGAAGCCGATGTCGTGGCCGAGCCGGGCGATGCCGAAGTCGCAGATCTTCACCGTGCCGTCGGCCAGCCGCATGATGTTGGCGGGCTTGAGGTCGCGGTGCACGATGCCCTGCTGGTGGGTGTAGCCGAGGGCGTCGGCGACCTGTTCGGCGATGTCGACGACGTCCGGAACCGGCAGCGGGTGCTGCTTGTTGTCCTCCAGGATCTGGCTGAGGTTGCGCCCGTCGAGGAGCTCCATGACCAGGTAGAGAACGCCCTCGTGCTCGCCGAAGTCGTGGACGACGGTGACGCCGCGGTGCTGGAGCGCGGCGGCGACCCGGGCCTCGCGGCGGAAGCGTTCGCGCAGGACGCGGGTGAAGGACTGGTCGTGCTGGGGCCCCATCGGCTTGAGGCATTTGACGGCGACATGGCGACCGAGCGACTCGTCGCGGGCGCGCCACACCTCACCCATGCCCCCGCGCCCGATCAGATCGAGCAGTCGGTACCGGCTCTGGATCAGCCTGGTGTCCGCCATCTCCTGCTGTCGCCCCCGTCTGCTCCGCCTGCTGTCTGCTGCTGCGCCCTCCCCGGCCCGTCCAGTATGGCGGCCCGGCTTCGCAGTTTGTACGGGGTGGGGCGGCTGCCGGGACCGAGCCGGGCCATCGCGTTCAGAATGTGACCGGGCGGGAGCCGCCAGCGGAGCCGGGCGGGGATGCTGCGCAGCACGGTTCCGGTGGTGCGAAGGCGCCGGTCGACGGTGCGCACCGGTGCGGCGGGTCTGCCGTAGAGCTCATGGGCGTACGGGGGCAGTGACTGGTAGGCGAGTTCCGCGACGCGCCGCCACAGCAGGGCCCGCGCCGGCACGAGCAGCGGGTGGACGGGGGGCCGGCGCAGGAAGTCGTCGACGTCCAGCGCCTCCGCGGACGCGGCGAGCCGGGGACGTACGCCCTCGAAGTAGGCGGCGAGCTGTGCGGTGGTGGCCGGGACGTCCACGGGGTCGAGGCCTACGAGGCGGGCGCTGTGGCGGTGCTCGTCGACGTAGCGGTCGGCCTGGGCGGTGGTGAGGGGGAAGCCGGACCGTCGTTCGACCTGGAGGTAGGAGTCCACCTCCGCGCAGTGCACCCACAGCAGCAGTTCGGGCTCGTCGACGCCGTAGCTCTCGCCGGTCCGGGGGTCGGTGGCCTTGATGAGCCGGTGGATCCTGCGGACCCGGGCACCGGCCTGCTCGGCGGCCTCGGTGGTGCCGTAGGTGATCGTGCCGACGAAGTCGGCCGTGCGCATCAGCCTTCCCCAGGCGTCCTTGCGGAAGTCGGAGTTCTGCACGACGCCGCGTACGGCCCGCGGGTGCAGCGCCTGGAGGTAGAGCGCCCGGACTCCGGCGATCCACATCATCGGGTCGCCGTGCATCTGCCAGGTGACGGATTCGGGCCCGAAGAGCCCCGGGTCGGCGTCCACCATGTCGCTCGTACCTCCCGCTCGGCGGCGTACGCACGTACGCCGTACGCCTCCACAGGATGCGCGCGACCGGGCCGAAGCTCCAGACCCCCGCGCCTCACTCGTGGGGGACGACCGCGACGGGACAGCGGGCGTGATGGATGGCGGCCTGGGCCACGGGGCCCAGGGACGGTGCCGGGCCACGGTGGCGCCTGCCCCGGCCGACGACCAGCAGATCGGCACCCTCGGCGGCCTGCACGACGGCCTTGGCGGGGCTCACCAGCACCGTGCCGTCGGTGACGTCCACCTGCGGGAACCTCTCACGCCAGGGAAGGAGGGTACGGCCGAGGAGCTTTCGCGTGTCCTGGACGATCTCCTCGGCCACGTCGTGGTCCACGCCCCAGGGCACGTACGCCTCCACCGGCAGGCTCCGGCCGTGGACGGCCCGCAGCGGCATGCCGCGCGCGGCGGCGGTCTCGAAGGCGAATCGGAGCAGGTCCTCGCAGGGTCCGTGCAGCTTGACCGCCACCACCACACCGCTCGTCCCGCCCGGGGCGGGCCGCCGGCCGTCGTCCCCCGTACCGGCCCGCACCAGGACCACCGGCCGTTCGGCGCGGGCCACGACGGGCAGGCTGATGTCACCGAGGAAGTAGCTCTCGACGGGCACCAGCCCACGCGAACCGAGCACGGTCATCTCGGACTCCGCCGCCGCTTGCAGCAGGGCGTGCTCTGCGTCGTCGGCGACCAGGCTGCCGACGACGGTGAGGCCCGGGTGGTGCGCCTGGAGTTCCACCCGCGTGGTGTCCACGATGCGTCTCGCCCAGTAGTTCTGGTCCTTCTCGGCGGGAACGCCGGCCGGTTCCTCCGCCAGCAGCGGCCAGGCGTGCAGCAGGCGCAGCGTGAGCTTGCGCCGCTCGGCTTCGTCGGCGGCCCAATGCGCTGCGGCCAGGCTCTCGGGCGACCCGTCGAGGCCGACGGTGACGACTGGCTCCATGACGAAATGCCTCCGTCTCTCAGGAAGCCGGAACGGCGGCAGAGGATCGACGGGGTCGAGCAGCTGCGCAGACGCGCCGGGCACGGGTCCTCTTCATCCGACAAGTACCCCAGATCCTCCGGCGGCGCATGTGGAGCGCACCATCCGGCTGGCCCGGGGTGCGCGGGAGGCAGATAGTGGAGGGGCGGCGCATCGGGCGGAACCCGCCGGGAGGTGCTCATGGAAAACTCTCGGAAGCCGCAGAGGAGGCCACCCGCCATGAGCGCTTCTCCCACCCGTATCACCTCGGCCCTGCCCGCCCCGTACCGCGCCCGCCTGATGGAGATCGGGCAGGAGGTCAATTTCGAGGAGGGGACCCGCCTCTTCGACGAGGGGGACCACGCGGACCGGTTCTGGATCCTGCGCTCGGGCACCGTCACGCTGGACTTCCGCGTCCCCGGGACCGCCCGGGCCGCGATCGAGAACCTCGGGCCCGGCGAACTCGTGGGCTGGTCCTGGCTGTTCGATCCCTATGTCTGGCACCTCGGCGCCGAGGCGATGACTCCCGTCCGTACCCATGAGTTCGACGCGGTGACGGTACGGATGGCGATGGACGCCGACCCCGCCTTCGGCTCGGCCATCGGCCACTGGGTCGGCCAGGTCCTCGCCCACCGGTTGCAGGCCGCCCGGGTGCGTCTCCTCGATCTCTACGCCCCGCACGGCGGTGGCGGCCTCGTGTGATCCGTTCCGCCGCCCGGGCCCCACTCGGGTGAAAGCTGTGGTCACACCCTCCGGTTGGACCCGCATGCCACCGCGACCACCGAGAATCGGCCCTCCGCCGGCCTTGCGGCCACGATCACGGAGTGCACGGTGGATGGAACCCTCTCGCTGATTCTCCTGCTTCTCTTCCTCTGGGGTCTGTACTCGCAGCGACTGGCACGCGTCGAACTCACCGCCCCCGTGGCGTTCGTGGCTCTGGGCCTGCTGCTGGCCGAGGGGCTCGGCGTACTGGACCTGGCCCCCTCGCCCGGTACGGTGCGGGCGCTCGCCGAGACCACCCTGACCTGGGTGCTCTTCACCGACGCCGCACGGTTGTCCTTCCGGGCCCTGCGTCCCGACCTCGGGCCGTACCTGCGGCTCCTGCTGCTCGCCCTGCCGATGTGCATCGGCCTCGGCGCGCTCATGGCCGTGGTCCTGCTCCCCGGAGTCTCGGGCTGGGCCGCGCTGTACGTCGCGGCCGCGCTCGCCCCGACGGACGCCGCGCTCGGCGCCACGATGATGGTCGATCCGGTGGTGCCCGAGCGGATCCGCCGGCTCATCAACGTCGAGAGCGGTCTGAACGACGGCATCGCCACCCCGTTCGTCGTCGTCGCCCTCGCCGCGGTCGCCGCGGCCGGAAGCACGTCGAGCGCCCATGCCTCCGAGGGCGCGCTGGTGGAACTCGCCATCGGCCTGGCCTACGGCACGGTGCTGGGGCTGACGGCCGGGTGGCTGCTGCGTTCCGCCCTGCGCAGAGGCTGGACCACCGAAGCCGTCGCCGCGCCGGGCGTCCTGGCACTGGCCCTGCTGAGCTACACCTCGTCCATCGCGATCGGCGGCAACGGTTTTGTCGCCGCCTTCATCGCCGGTCTGGCCTTCGGCTCGGCACACGCGGCCTCGCAGCGCGTGCTGCTGTTCGTCGAGCAGTCCTCCTCGCTGCTCTCCGTGCTGGTCTGGCTGCTCTTCGGTGCCGTACTGGTACCGGCCGCCGTCACCCACCTCAACTGGCAGGTCCTGCTCTACGCGGTACTGAGCCTGACGGTGCTGCGCATGGTGCCGGTGGCCCTGTCCCTGATCGGAAGCGGGCTGGACAGCAGAACCGTCCTCTTCGTGGGCTGGTTCGGCCCGCGCGGCCTGGCATCGGTCATCTTCGGTCTGCTGGCGGTCGAGGACCTGGCCCCGTCCGCCGCACGGACGATCGTCCCGGTGGTCGTCTGCACCGTGCTGCTCAGCGTCCTCGCGCACGGCATCACGTCCGCTCCCCTCGCCCGGCGCTACGGCAGAGCCGCGAAGACCTCCGGCGCGCCCGCCGCGGGTCCGGCCGTGGGCGCTCTGCCCGTCCGGGGCCTGACGGCGGGCACCGACCCCGGTCACACCGCATGAGCGCCGTCCGGCGCACGGTGTGTGACCAGGATCGGTGCAGCCCTTAGCTGATGATCCCGACCCGCAGGCTGTACGTGACCTCCGCGTCGGCCATGGTGCCGTTGTTGCGCGCGGTGATCGTGAACCGCCTGGTGCCCGGGGCGGTGGGGACTCCGGTGATGCCGCCGGTGTCCTTGTTCAGACTCAGTCCGGCGGGCAGCGCGCCGGATGTGACCTCGTACCGGACCGTCCGGGGCGAGCTGGAGGTGACCTTGAACGCGTACAGCTCACCCACGCGGCCGTCGGCCGGCTCCGGTGTCGTGAAACCGGGCTTCGGCGCCCGCACCGGCCGAGCCGACCCGACCGGACTGCCGGACGGGTCCAGCTCCTGCAGCGACCACTCCTTCCCCTCGGTCACCTCGCTCAGATGCCAGTTCTTCTTCTCGTCGGTCATGAGTTGCTGCTGGGCGGGCGTGAAGGCGCCGGCCTCGATGGCGGAGTTCCAGATCCGCACAGCGGTGAGGACCGCCGCGGTGTCGGATCCCTCGGCGAGACTGTCCGTGCTCGTCTCGAACCAGCCGAAGTTCGCGCCGATCGACGCGCCGAGGGCCAGGTTGTGCTCGACGCCGAGGATGCTCGTGCCGCCGCCGATCGGGAGTGAACCACCCATGGCGGGAAGGAAGTTGGCCCGGTAGAAGTTGTTGTTCCTGATCACCTGCGCGTAGTTGGAGTCGGACCAGCCGATGCCGCCCCAGCTGATCCGCGACTGGGCGAACCACGAGTTGGACGACGGGTTGGAGGCCTCGCAGATGAAACCGTCCGGGGAGTCGAGCCGGCGGTGGATCCCATTGACCAGGTGAGCGAATCCCTGACCGCGCCAGCCGCTCCAGGACACCTCCTCCAGCCCGTCGTACGAGATGCTCCGGACGCCGGTGGTGTTGGCCATCGTGGCGAGGCGGATGGCGATCTCGTCGATGACCGGCAGATCGCCTCGTGCACCGCCGTACTGGTTCTCGCTGACCCGGGTGGCGTCGGCCCCGGCGGGGTGGGCCGCCGCGGCCGATCCCCACTGCGCCCGGCTGACGCCGGTGAACTGCCACTCGCCGGCGTCGGCCTGCGTCACACCGGAGTACGTGAGGAACTCGTCGCCGATGCGCAGCCTGCGGCCGATGACGTGACCGCCGCCGCCTGAGTCCCCGTCGGCGTACAGGGTCGTGTCCGACGCGGCCAGAGCGCGGGTCAGCTGCACGGTCGCGCCGACCGTGAGCCGCTGGTCGGCCGGTGCGGGAGAGATGTACGGGTCGCCGGCCTGGATGAAGTTGGACAGGGTGTGCACGCCGACCCGCATGCCGCCGGCGGCGGCGGTCGCCACCAGTTGAGCCGCGGCGGCGTCGGAGCCGCCGAAGCCGCTGTTGAACCGGTAGTGCCCCGTCGACTTCCAGGGGCCGGCCGCGCCCTGCACGGAATAGACGTTCTTGATGCCCGCCTGCTTCGCGAACCTCATGGCGTCGGAGAGGTTCGAGGTGCCGAGGAACGACAGGGCCAGGAAGGGCTGCCGGGTCGCCCGGGCCGTCTTCTGCCACTGCCCGTCGATGGTCGGGTACGGCAGGTGCTCGCCCTGCGCGATCTGGCTGAGCACGGTGAGCACGAGATCGGGAGTGCTGCCGTACACGGCCAGCTTCGATCCGAGGATCCGGCCTTCGAAGCCCGGCAGCGGGCCGATCCGGATGCCGTCCTCGCGGGTCCGAACGGTGCTGTAGTCGTAGGAGTAGGCGCGCAGAATGCTGCCCCACGACGTCTTCGCCGCGGCGCCCCACTCGTTCTGCGTCCCGGCCTCCCCGTACGGCTTCGGCTTCACCTCCGAGCCGAACCCGTACGCGTCGAACTCCTTGGGCCAGCCGCCGACGGTCTTGTCGTTGAGCGGGGTGATGCCGAGGGCGAAGCCGCTGTCGCGGACCACACCGACGGCCTCGCCGACGGTGTCGGTGACGCCGGTGGTCAGCGGCCCCCACAGCAGGGTCCGCACGTCCACGCCCGGTGCGGCGTCCAGACCGACGACCTCAAGCGTCGCGTATGTCGCGTGGTCGACGACCTCGACCTCGACCGTCGTCCGGTCGCCGCTGAACACCAGCACGTGCCGGTCCCGCCGCGAGACCTCCACCCGGGTGGGGGCGTCCTGCTTCCCGTCGCCCAGGACGACGGACACCAGGGGGAGCGACTTGCCCGCCGCCAGATGGTCGGTTCCCGTGCGTAAGTCCTTCAGTTCGACGACCCGGCCCGTCGGGTCGAGACCCAGCGACAGGAATCCCGCCCTGATCCGCAACGGGCGGTCGGCCTGCTCCGTGTTCGCCGGCCCCGCTGCTGCCGCCGGCTGGGCGAGGGCCGGCGTCGCGATCAGTGCCAGTGAACCGACACCGCCGGCGATCAGGAAGTTTCTTCTGTCCACGATTCCTCCAAAACGACATGCGTCGATATGTCTCGTGTCCTGCGTGGAGGGTGCGGTCGAGTTGTGCGGTGGTGCCGGCCGGTGTCGTCGCCGATGAGGGCCACGACGCCGGCCGGTCGCCGTGCCGGCTATCTCCCGTTGACGGCGACCTCCAGCAGGTCGGTCGTCGACCCGTTCGAGCCGCCGTCGAACACCAGCCTCACGTACTGGGCCCGCGCGCTGAGGGGGTACTGGTCGTGGAACCCGAAATAGGCGGTACCCGTCGGGCCGTCGACAGTACTGGCATCACTCCAGGACACGCCGTCGACACTGGTCTGGATCTTGATCGTCCTGGGCGTGTTGACGTACTGCTGATCCAGCGTGTTGAAGTCGATGTCGATGTTCGCGATATCCGACTGAGCGGGCAGCTCGAATTGAATCCAAGCCTCTTCGCCTCCCGGCACCGACCACTTCGACCGATCGAAGTGCTCGCCGTCGATGAGCCTGCCGTCGGTGAGGTTCGACAACGCGTCCTGCCCCTGGCCGGCCGTGATCTCGGCGCCCTGTGCGAGGTTCCGGTACGGCAGGAGGTCCATGAAGACCCTGTTCGTCCGGTAGGTCTTTCCGTCCAGGGTCACGTCCGCCCAGACGACCCCTCTCGTGGGTGCCGCGACCTGCGGGGTGATGATCTTGTTCCCCTTGAACGTGAACGTGTCCACTTCCTTGATGGCGACCGGCTTGTATTTGTCACCCCCGGCCAGATCGACGATTCCGCCATGCCATGTGATCCGAGCCGCGTCCAGGCCGACGGGCCCGCCCGAGGCCGACCTGCCCTGTATCTCGTACGCGAGCCCGTCGTTCAGGCCGAACTCGCCGTAGGCCTCTTTCCCTTCCACCGACAACGACGCACTGAGCATGTCGGCGGCATGGACGAGACCGTCCTTGACGGTCACCTTCAGCACGCCTTGCTCGGTCACACCCTCGTAAGTGCCTCGGACCGTGATGCTCGTCGTGCCGTCCGACACCGGATCCACGATTCCACTGGGGCGGACCTTCGCCGTCCCAGGGTTCGCGCTGCTGTAGGTCACGCCCGAAAGCCCGGCTTTCAGCGCGGGATACGTCATGTAGCCCTCGGCCTTGACCTTCAGCACCTTCGGCGCCAGCTGCTCACCGGTGACGTCGACGTCGGTCAGCTTGTACTCGCGCTCGGGGTTGTCCGTCACGATCTTGACGATCGTGTCGATCGGGTCTTCCTTCACATCGGCCAGGTCGATGGTCAGGCTGTCGCCCTTCTGGCTGAACGACGTGACCGGGACGTCGCTGTTCAGCCAACTCACCGACTTCACCCGGTCCTTGACCGGACGAATCGTCAGGGACCTGTCGGTGATCGCGTCGAAGCCCCTCTTGCCGTCCGGCCCCTTCACGATGTGCAGATAGATGTTGTTGTCCCTGGCGGTCGCATATCCCCATTGCGGGCCGGTCGTGCTGTTGGGGAAAGCGAACTTCTCGTAGTTCCCTCGTCCATCGTCCTCATAGCCGTAGCCGGCCAGGAAGTACGGCGTGGTGCCCGTCGTGGACTCGTGCCTCTCCGGCCCGTCCTCGGGACCGAACCAGCCGGCGAGGTTCTCCCTCACGTCGATGAACTCCTGGGCGGCCTTCGGATACCTCGTGGCGATGTCCTGGGCAGAGTCCCAGTTCGGTCCCCGGCTGTCGAGAACCGACTGATCGTTGTTGTCGACATAGCCCCGACCGGCATTCATCACCATCTCCTTGGTGACCTGCCTGAAGTCGTCGCGCTTGCCGTAGTACGGCGAGAGCATGTTCTTGGTGTGGATCATCTTCCACGGTTCCATGGGGGTCCGCTTGAGCAGATGGTTCCTCCCCGTATTGGCGTAGATGCCCGACGCCTCGCCGGTTCTCACATCCGGATCGCCGTACTCCGCCCCCCAGGCATTCGAGTCCACGATGATCTCATCGCTGCGGTTGCGTACCGCGCTGTACATCGCGTCGTAGTTGGCATTGGGCATCGCCTGTGGACCGTCGAAGTACAGGTACTCCGGAGCGTAACGCCGGATGAGATCCTCCACATTCTGCACGAACACATCGGTGGAGTAATGCTGCAAGCCGCCGCCCTCGGTCGCGTAGTACAGGCCGAATTTCATGCCGTACCGCTTCACCGCCTGCTCGTACTGCTTCAATCCGTCTACCACCTTGCCGTTCTCGTCCTTGGGGACGTATTCCGCCCTGATGTGTTTCGGATCGGCAAATTTCGACGGCCAGAAGTAGTTCTGCTGCAGAGCTTCGATCGAAACCAGCGAGTGTCCTTCACGCTTCGCTCTCGCTGCCCATTGATCAACGGAGTAGTTCGGATCCACGAAGTAGTTGTACGTCGCGGTGGAATGGGTCAGCGCGCCGACCCTGCCTTCCTCGAACCACTTGTTCGGACGTTCCTTCACCGTGATGCTGAAGTCCTTCGAAGCAGTGTTCCCTTCCCTGTCGGCCACCTGGACGGTGAAGTGGTAGTCACCTGGTTCGGTGTTGACGCCAACGATGCCTTTGGTGCTGTTCAGATCGACTTTCCCGTCGACCGGTCCATCCGCGACGGAGCCATCGGTGTTCAGCTCCAGACCATCGGGCAGCTTCCCGTCGGTGACCTTCCAGGTATAGCCCGGCGCGCCACCGGCCGCCATGAACTGGAAAGCCGAAGCGCTGACGCCGTACTTGTTGCCGGACGCCGACTTGTTCCAGACGTACGGCCATTCCTTGTAGCCGACAGGCATGTTGTTCTTCGGAAGCGGAGTGTGTATCGCATCGTCGGTCGAGAGTCCTTGCGACACGATCTGCAGTCTCTCCGACGGCCCGGTCACGGAATTGACCAGGCCATCGATCCTGTTGCCGTTCCGGTCCGCCACCCGGCCGTAGAACCCGAGATAGGCGACGTTCTGGTCCTTGGCTGTCGGCACACCGTTTGAATTCACGTCCTCCGTGTAGGTGTGCTTGATCTGAAGCATCAGCCTGTTCCAGCCCGCGTGCAGCTGTACGGCTTGCTTCGTCAGATCCTTCTGCACCTCCACCGGGGTGCTCGGGTTCGTCAGGCAGCTGTCGTTCGCATACAGCCGGTACGAACCGCTCGCACCGGCGTTGAAATATGCCTGCTGCTCGACCGGGCTGTAGACGTACGTGTGCGCGTACACGTACTTGTTCCTCGTATCGACATCCTTCTTGACGGAGTAGTATCCGTAGAGATCCTGGTAGTCGTCGTAGTTCCGGCTGTAGATGCGGTCGTCGAAGTACTCCCACTTCCTGCTTTCGTTGCCGAAGCTCAACGAACCGCCGGCCTTCGGGGCGATCTCCGTCTTCCCGTCGACCGGGGCCTTCGAGTCGTCGGCTTCACATTCATATCGCTTGTCGATCACCGGTGATTCGAATGGTCCCGAGACCAGCCAGGAGTTGATGAACGAAGCGTTCCCGGACACCTGCTGCGCGGACGCTTTTTTCGTTGTGGATACACCGAACAGGAGTGATGCGACGATCATCACCCCCAACAAGGAAGCGAACCTTCCATAGCTGTTGCTCACTGCCGAGTGACCCTTTCTCCCATAGCGACTGTGCTGTGCCTGGCAGGGGTTGTACAGCGGTGCCGGCCGGTGCCGTCACCGGCCGGCACACACGTCTCAGCGGCCCAGGAGGTTCGTCGCCGGGCTCGCGGCCCTGACTTCGAGGCGCCGGAGCGAGTAGCCGAAGGACGACGCGCGCCTGATGCCCTGCATGCGGATGTACCGGCCGGACACGGGTGCGAAGGTGAGGTCGTCCACGCGGGCGCCCGCGGGCCTGTCCCGGGCGGCGGAGGCCGTCTTCCAGTTCGTCCCGTCGTCGGAGACCTGGATGTCGTAGTCCTTTCCGGACGCCGTCTCCCAGTCGAGCAGGGCACGGCGGACCGTCTGCACCCGGCCCAGGTCCACCTGGATCCATTCGCTGTCGCGGTAGGCACTGGCCCAGCGGCTCGCCGGGTCGCCGTCGGTGGCGTTCTCCGGTCCCAGGCTGGGCACTTCGGACGACGACGCGGTGGTCGGCCGGTGCAACGCCAGGTCCGGCGCGTCGAAGACGCGCATGCTCCACAGCGCGTAGCCGTCCTGTTGACGGGCCGCTTCGGTGCCGACGAGACGCACGTACCGGGCGGTGACCGGTTCGAAGGTGAGCGTGTCGGATCCTGCCGACATGCGGCCGGTGCGGTGGGCGACCGTGGTCCAGGTCGTGCCGTCGCCGGACACCTGGATCGCGTAGTCGCGGCCGTGTGCGGGCGCCCACTCCAGGTCGGCCCTGGTGACGATCCGGGGGCGGCCGAGGTCCACGCGGAGCCAGGCGTGGTCTCCCCGGCCGCTCTGCCACCTGGTGGTGCTCACCCCGTCGAACGCCGCGTCGGCCGTGCCCGCGGACGCGGACGCCGGCTCGCCCGCGCTCAGCTCGCTGTTGGCCGGGGTGGCGAGTGTCGTGGCGACCTCGGTAAGCCCCGTCCCCACGCCGAGCTTGCGCACGGTCGACATGAAATCGCTGTACGGGACACCCTGGTTGGCGCCGCCCCACATCTTCTGCGCGAGGACGCCGAAGGTGGGCTCGACCAGTTTGTGCACGTCGAGTTCGGTGTAGCTGGACCTGGTCAGGTCGTTCCACACCGCGGACATGGCGCCGAGGAGCTGGGGGTCCTTCGGTGCGACGCTCTGGCCGTCGGGGAAGACGTTGGGTTCCCAGTTGTCGTAGAGGTACTTACCGTCCAGGCCGTGGCCGTGGTAGTAGCTCGCGAACGGGACGATGTAGAGCAGGGCGTCGTTGGTGTTGATGAACGAGTAGCCGTCCTTCCTGGCTGCCTGTGGGCCGTACCACGAGTTGTTCCAGCTGTTGAGGGTGACGTCGCGGTCGAAGCCCGTGGTGTCGGACGTCATCAGGGACAGGCTGCCCCAGGCGCGGGGGTGCTTGCCGAGCGTGCGGATGTGGGCGGCGATCTCGTTGAAGTAGGTCTTGTAGCGGGGCTTGTCCGACCGGTACTCGTCGGCGCCGAAGTGCACGTCCGGGCCGCGGAACCACGGCGTGAACTCGTCGAACACCGACTTCATGAACGCGGTGGTCTCCGGCTTGGACAGGTCCAGGTGGTCGGAGTCGCCGTTGTTGAGGCCCAGGGACGGCTTGAACCGGATGAACGCGAGCGAATGGGCAGGGGCGTCGAACTCGGGGACGAGCGTGACGCCGTTGGCGGCGGCGGTGTCCTCGAAGGAGTCCCAGTCGCGCCGGTCGTACGCCCCGTCCTTCGAGGCCAGGCCGGACAGTGCGGGGTCGTCGGTCCTGAGCCGGAAACCGGCCTGGGCCTCGCTCCAGGGCCGGTCGCCCTTGAATCCGTTGTCGTTGAGGTGGATCTGGAACTCGTTGAGCTTGAACCAACCCATGAGACGGATGTAGTCGCGGATGAAGTCCGCGGTGAAGAAGCGCCGCCCGACATCCAGCGTGAAGCCCCGCACCTTGTAGTTCGGCCAGTCCACGGCGGTGCCCACGGGGACGGAGTCACGGCCGTCGTCGAGCAGCAGGATCTGCAGGAGCGTACGGGTGCCGTAGTGGACGCCCTTCGCGGTCGGCGCGGTGATCCGCACGTTCTCGCCGGTGACCGTGAAGGTGTAGCCCTCTTCCTCGAACCGGGCGCTGTCCACCGCTTCGGGCACGGTGGGGTCGATCGAGAGCACGATGTCGCCACTGTGCGGTTGGCGCGGCGACAGGGCCGGCTTGCGCCCCGTGACCTGCTCGATCTCGTCGGGGAGGGTGGCGAGTTGATCGCGCAGACGGTCGCGGTGCGCTCCGGCGAACACGATGCGGCTGTGCCGGCTCAGCTCGAAGAATCCGGTGCGGCCCTCCCACTTCTGGAGGGCGGGCACCACTGCGGGTTTCGCGTTGACCGGGTCGGGGGCGGCGCTCGCCGGTGTGGCAGGAGCGGCGAGGGCGAGCAGGGAGACCATTAGCGCGAGAAGGCACAGCAGCTGCCTCGGACGCACTCTCATGTGAAACTCCAAGCGTTCTCGATGGATTCGTTCCTGGAGGTTCGTGCGGGTGACGCGACGGGGAGCAGGTGCCGGCCGTGGCGGGGCCCCGCCCGGGGCCCCCCCCCCCCCGGGCCCCCCCCCGGGCGCCCCGAGGTGGGTTTATTATCGGCGGGGCCGGAGCCCCCCGGACTAGCCCGGGGGGGGTTAGATGTTGGGG
>NZ_JBIATE010000028.1:0-81651 GCF_042891445.1 Streptomyces sp. NPDC001890
CCCCCGGATCATCAACCGCAACAGGAGGGGGAAGTCATGCCGGACCCGAAGGCCGGAGGCCCCGTTGCGGAGCCACGAAAACGGTAACGGGGGGGGCGGGGGCCATCCCCGTCCTGAACTGCGGCGGAGTGGCTTGGACACCACCGCCCGGACGGGCCCGGACGGAGATGAACGAGACCAGAACCGAGACCGAGGACGACACCGCCGGGACACCCCTGCCACCACCCGGACACCGGGTGTCGGCGGTCCGTCCGGGGCGAGCGCCCGTCCACGTACAGACCTCGGTCCCGCCCGGTTCCTCGCTCCGGGCGCTGTCCCGAGCCCGAAGCGGACGGAGGAAGGCCCGGACTTTCCGAGTCGCGGAGCGACGGGACGGCCTACCATCTGGACATCCGCCGGCCGACTGCAACGGCCGGTCGAGCCGCCATCGTTGTCGAAAGCCACCACCGTGCCATGGACATCAACACCAGGCAGTTGCGCTACTTCGTCGCTGTCGCCGAGGAGCTGAACTTCACCCGTGCGGCAAGCCGGCTCCATCTCGCGCAGCAGTCGCTGAGCGCTCAGATCAGACAGCTGGAGCAGGCCGTCGGCGTGACGCTGTTCCGGCGGACGACCCGGAGCGTCGAACTGACGTCCGCGGGCGTGGCGCTCCTCGGCGACGCGAGGTCGATGCTGGCAGCGCTCGATCGCTCCGTCCGCGACGCGCGGCAGATCCAGGCCGACGAATCGCGTGTACTGACGATCGGTACCGGCGAGGGCGGGGCGCTGACGCTCACCGAGGCGGTTCTCGCCGAGTTCCGGGCGCGTCATCCGGGTGTGCGGATCGACCTCAAGGTCTACAGCTACGCCGACCCCTCCGCCGGGCTCGCGGACGGGTCCGTCGACATCGCCTACCTGCGGTTGCCGATCACCGGCGGGGACTGGCTGCGCAGCGAAACGCTGTTCGTCGAGCCCCGGGTGGTGATGCTGCCGACCTCGCACCGGCTGGCCGGGCGCAGCGTGCTGGGCGTGGCCGAGCTGGTCGCCGAGCCGATCATCGGGCATGTCTGCGCCGATCGGGCGTGGATCGACTTCTGGTCGCTGGCCGAGTACCGGAACGGAACACCGGCGGACTTCGTGGGGGCGGCAGCGTCGGTGCTGGAGGAATCACAGTGCGTCGGAGCCGGTCTGGGATGCGTCGTCACCGTGGCGTCGGCACGGTGGATGCCTTCGGTCGGCGTGACCTTCGTGCCGCTCGCCGACGCGCGCGGCAGCGAACTGGCCGTCGGCTGGCGCGCCGATCACGAGACCGACCTGATCCGCTCGTTCGCCGCCGTTGCACGGGCGGTCCGCGACACGAACCCGAAGGCCGTGAACGCGCTGGTGCATCCGGACATGAACGATCGGGCGCCGCCGACTTCCGGCCTCATTCACAGTCAGAGCGAGTGAGTCCGCGCGAACTGAGTGTTTCCGCCGACGCGTGCCGCGCTCCTACGGTCGGCACATGCGGAGACGGGTTCTTGACACAGCGTCCGTACGCCCGAGAGTCACCGACCTGATCGGAGGCGCTCCCGATGTGGCGTAACTGGGCAGGCAATCAGACGTGCCGGCCGGCGGTCATGGCCGACCCCGCGACGAGAGCGGACGTGGCGCGGGCCGTGGTGCGGGCGGCCGCGGCCGGCCATGTGGTGCGCGTCGCGGGAGCATCGCATTCGTTCACCGACGCGGTCGTCACGGACGGAGCTCTGCTGTCTCTTCGGCACTGCAACCGCGTGCTGGACATCGACCGCGCCACGCGTCGGATCAGGGTCGAGGCGGGCATCACGCTGCGCGAGCTGAACCAGGTGATGGCCGAGCACGGTCTGGCCTTCCCGAATCTCGGTGACATCGAAGCGCAGTCGATCGCGGGCGCGACGGCCACGGGCACCCACGGGACCGGCGCACGCCTGCAGAACCTCTCGGCCGCCCTGCACTCCATCGAACTGGTCACCGCCGACGGCACGCCGATCGAGGTCAACGCCGAACAGGATCCGGACATCTGGCGTGCCGCGCGGGTCGGCGTCGGCGCCCTCGGCGTCGTCACCGCGGTCACGATCCAGGCGGTACCCGCGTTCACCCTGGAGGCGGTCGACCGGCCGATGGCGGTCGAGGAGGTGCTTGCCGATCTGGACGAACTGCTCGCGACGAACGATCACTTCCAGCTGTTCACCTTCGCGCACAGCCCGCTGGCGATGACGTCGGCGCGCAACCGGACCGGCCTGGAACCGAGGCCGGTCTCCCGCACCCGCGCGTGGGTCGAGGACGAGTTCGTGCAGAACCACCTGCTGCGCACCGTGTGCGAACTCAGCAGGTTCGTTCCGGGGGCGAACGCCCCGCTGCAGCGTCTGGGTTCTCACCTCGCGGGCTACTCGCACCGGATCGACCGCTCCGACCGGATCTTCACGACGCCGCTGCGGGTGCCGTTCGTCGAGATGGAATACGCCGTACCGCGTGAGCACACCGCCGAGGCGGTGCGGGCGGTGCGGGAGCTGGCGCGGCGTCCCGAATTCCAGGTGACCTTCCCGATAGAGGTGCGGTGGGTCGCCCCCGACGACGCGTACCTGTCCCCGGCGGCCGGGCGCGAGACCTGCTACATCGCGCTGCACCAGTACCACAAGCTCGACTGGGAGCCGTATTTCCGGGCCGCGGAAGCGATCTTCGACTCCTTCGGCGGTCGGCCGCACTGGGGCAAGCAGCACTTCCAGACCGCGGAAACCCTGCGCCCGCGCTACCCCGAATGGGACAGCTTCCAGGCGGTGCGCACACGGCTCGACCCCGAGGGGCGGTTCGCGAACGCCTATGTCCGTCGCGTGCTGGGAGAGATATGAACACGGCGCTGCTGCACACGCGTTGTCCCGAGCTGGAGCGCACGCTGCCGTTCCTCCGGCTCGGGGACGGCCCGACCCCGGTGCGAAAGCTCACCGGGACCACCCGGGACGACCTGTGGTGCAAGGACGAGAGCGGATACGGCCGGGGCGGCTGGGGTGGCAACAAGGTCCGCAAGCTGGAATGGCTCCTGCCCGAGGTACGACGGCGCGGGGCGCGCACCGTCCTGACCGTCGGAGCGACGGGGACGAACTGGGGCCTGGCGGCGGCCCTGTACGCGCGCGAGCTCGGCATCGACACCGTCCTCGCCCTGATCGACCAGCCCGAGGACGAGCACGTGCGCGAGCAACTGCGCAGGCTGCGGTCGTCCGGCGCGACCATCCACCTCACCCGCACCAAGCTGTTGACGATCGCCGCCGCACCGTGGCTGTTCCTGCGGCACGCGCACGGACTGCGGCTGCCCTACTACCTGCCCGCCGGCGGCTCCGCACCGATCGGTGTGCTCGGCTACGTCGAGGCGGGACTGGAACTCGGGGAGCAAGTGGCGGCGGGCGAGCTGCCGGAGCCGCGGCACATCGTCACCGCCGTGGGCTCGGGCGGGACCGTGGCCGGCCTGGCCCTGGGTTGCGCGCTCGCCGGACTGCGGTCGCAGGTGCTCGGCGTCGTGGTCAACGACACCCTGCCGCTCGCCGCGAGCGACCTGAACCGGCTCGCCGATCAGGCCGCGACCGTGCTGCGCGAGCGCGGAGCGGCATGCGACATTCCACCGCTGAGGCTCGCCTCGACCCGCGCCTACCTGGGCAACGGTTACGGCCACCCCACCCCCGAAGCCGCCGCCGCTGCGGACGTCGCCGCGGCCGCCGGACTGCGGCTGGACCCCGTGTACACCGCCAAGGCGTTCGCCGCCGCACTGACAGCCGATCTGGACGGCCCGACGCTGTTCCTGAACACCTACGGCCCGAGGCAATGAAGGAGGCAGTTCGTTTCGAGGGGCGACGCCGACCAAGCAGCGAGGGCGGACTTCCGCGGGTCGGCGACTGCCGCACGAACTACAACCACGGAACGTCGAAGGGCCCCGCCGGTTTCCCGGCGGGGCCCTTCGACGTATTGCCCGGTGAGAGCAATGGCGGAGGATACGAGATTCGAACTCGTGAGGGGTTGCCCCCAACACGCTTTCCAAGCGTGCGCCCTAGGCCACTAGGCGAATCCTCCGCGGCAAACAATACAAGACGTTGAGGAGTGCTCGCGAACCCGTTCCCCCGGAGATCGGTTCGAGCTCGCTCAGAGGTCGTCCCGCGGTCGTCCGGGGAGGTTCCGGAGGTGGGGGGAGTGGACCGGTGGGGGTGGGGATCGGCTAAGGTGGGCGTCAGCCCCTCACGTGGCGCTATCTGACTGAACTCCCCCAGGGCCGGAAGGCAGCAAGGGTAGGTCGGCTCTGGCGGGTGCGTGGGGGGCCCTTGTGTTTCCGGGGTTTTCCGGGGGCCCAAGGCTTGCGGCCCGGGCCGTCTCGCGGTTCCGGGGCTTGCGGTTCCCAGGCGTGCGGGGCGGGGCTTCGACCGGTCCGGGGCCGGTTGTCGGTCCGCCCGGATAACCTCGTATGTGTGTCGTCCCTTGCGCTGTACCGCCGCTACCGCCCCGAGTCGTTCGCCGAGGTCATCGGGCAGGAGCATGTCACCGACCCGCTGCAGCAGGCGCTGCGGAACAACCGGGTCAATCACGCGTACCTGTTCAGCGGTCCGCGTGGCTGTGGCAAGACGACCAGCGCGCGCATCCTCGCCCGCTGCCTGAACTGCGAGCAGGGGCCGACGCCCACGCCGTGCGGGGAGTGCCAGTCCTGCCGGGACCTCGCGCGCAACGGACCGGGTTCGATCGATGTGATCGAGATCGACGCCGCATCGCACGGTGGTGTGGACGACGCCCGTGATCTGCGGGAGAAGGCGTTCTTCGGGCCCGCGTCGAGTCGTTACAAGATCTACATCATCGACGAGGCGCACATGGTCACCCCGGCGGGGTTCAACGCCCTGCTGAAGGTGGTCGAGGAGCCGCCGGAGCACCTCAAGTTCATCTTCGCGACCACCGAGCCCGAGAAGGTCATCGGCACGATCCGGTCGCGTACGCACCACTATCCGTTCCGTCTCGTGCCGCCGGGGACGCTGCGCGATTACCTCGCCGAGGTCTGCGGCAGGGAGAACAGCCCCGTAGAGGACGGCGTGCTGCCGCTCGTCGTGCGGGCCGGGGCCGGTTCCGTGCGTGACTCGATGTCGGTGATGGACCAGCTGCTGGCCGGCGCGGGCGACGACGGTGTGACATACGCCATGGCGACCTCGCTGCTCGGCTATACGGACGGCTCGCTGCTCGACTCGGTCGTGGACGCCTTCGCGGCGGGCGACGGGGCCGCGGCGTTCGAGGTCGTGGACCGGGTGATCGAGGGCGGCAACGACCCGCGCCGTTTCGTCGCGGACCTCCTGGAGCGGCTGCGCGACCTGGTGATCCTGGCCGCCGTGCCGGACGCCGGGGAGAAGGGGCTGATCGATGCCCCCGCCGATGTCGTCGAGCGGATGCAGGCCCAGGCGTCCGTCTTCGGCGCCGCCGAGCTGAGCCGCGCCGCCGACCTGGTCAACGAGGGGCTCACGGAGATGCGCGGGGCGAACTCGCCGCGGCTCCAGGTCGAGCTGATCTGTGCCCGGGTGCTGCTGCCCGCCGCCTTCGACGACGAGCGTTCGCTGCAGGCCCGGCTCGACCGGCTGGAGCGGGGCGCCTCCTTCGCGACCACGGGCCCGGGGCCCGCCATGGGGTACGTACCCGGCCCGGAGGCGCTGGCCCACGCGCCCGCGCCCGCAGCCCCCGTCGTGCAGCCCGGCACGGGGCCGGCCGTCGCGCGCGCGGCGGTACGGGGCGAGGCCCCGGCCCCGGCTCCCGCGCCGGTCCAGGCGGCGCCGCCCGCCCCCGCCCCGGCGCCGCAGGCGGTCCCCGTGGCACCGCAGCCGCCCGCCGAGGCGGCCCCGGCCGCCGCGGGCGGTCAGCGCCCCGGTGCCTGGCCCACCGCCGCCGCCCCGGAATCGGGACGGCGCCCCGGCGGCTGGCCGACCGCTTCCGCCCCGGGCCAGTCGCCCGTCCCGCAGTCCGCCCCGGCCGCCGCGCCGACCCAGGCCGCGCCCTCGGCACCGGTGCCCGGCGCCGCCGAGCCCAGCCCGGGAATGACCCAGGGCGCCGGCCAGGTGCGGAACATGTGGCCGGACATCCTGGAGGCGGTGAAGAACCGGCGCCGTTTCACCTGGATCCTGCTCAGTCAGAACGCCCAGGTCACCGGCTTCGACGGCACCACCCTCCAGATCGGCTTCCTCAACGCGGGCGCGCGTGACAACTTCGCCAGCAGCGGCAGCGAAGAGGTGCTGAGGCAGGCACTCGCCGAGCGGTTCAACGCGCAGTGGAAGATCGAGGCCGTCGTCGACCCGTCGGGCGGCGCCGGTGCACCTGTGCAGGCCGGCGGGGGCCGCCCCGCCGCGCCGCCCGCACAGCAGTACCAGGCCCCCGCGCCCCAGCAGAGCTACGAGCCCCGGCCGGCCGCTTCTCCGCACCAGCAGCACCAGCCTCAGCCGGGCCACGCGCAGCAGTCGGGTTCCGCACCTGCTGCGGAGCCCGCTCCGCAGTCGTATTCCGGGCCACCC
Organism: Streptomyces sp. NPDC001890; assembly: GCF_042891445.1. Classification (NCBI taxonomy): domain Bacteria; kingdom Bacillati; phylum Actinomycetota; class Actinomycetes; order Kitasatosporales; family Streptomycetaceae; genus Streptomyces; species Streptomyces sp. NPDC001890. The sequence goes on from NZ_JBIATE010000028.1 coordinate 6,513, forward strand.
CAGCAGCAGTACTCCGCGCCCGAGCCCCCGCGCGCGGTCGCTCCCGAGGACGACACCCCCGAGGCCGACGACCCGGACCTCGTCGACTCGGCGCTTTCCGGGCACGACCTGATCGTCCGCGAGCTGGGCGCCACGGTCGTCGAGGAGTTCACCAACGAATAGCGGCGAGCGAATAACGGCGAGCGAATGGCGGCCGGCAGCGGCGGGCGGCGGGCGGCGGCAGGAGCACGCTCCGGCGGTCCGGGGGTGTCCACGTAGCGGCGTCCGTCAAGGGCGCCGCGCCCCGGCGGCTAGGCTGCACCCCGTGAAGGTCCTCGTCATCGGCGGCGGCGCCCGCGAACACGCCCTGTGCCGCTCTCTGTCCCTCGACCCCGACGTCACCGCTCTGTACTGCGCTCCCGGCAACGCCGGTATCGCGGAGGTGGCCGAACTGCACCCGGTCGACGCCCTCGACGGCGACGCCGTCGCGCGCCTCGCCACCGACCTGGGCGCCGAGCTGGTGGTCGTCGGCCCGGAGGCGCCGCTCGTCGCCGGGGTCGCCGACGCCGTGCGCGCCGCGGGCATCCCCTGCTTCGGCCCCTCCGGCGAGGCGGCCCGGCTGGAGGGCTCCAAGGCGTTCGCCAAGGACGTGATGGCCGGGGCAGGCGTCCCGACCGCCCGTAGCTACGTCTGCACCACCCCCGCCGAGATCGACGCCGCCCTCGACGCCTTCGGCGCCCCGTACGTCGTCAAGGACGACGGTCTCGCCGCCGGCAAGGGCGTCGTCGTCACCGACGACGTCGAGGCGGCCCGCGCCCACGCCCTGGCCTGCGACCGCGTGGTCATCGAGGAGTTCCTCGACGGCCCCGAGGTGAGCCTCTTCGCGATCACGGACGGCACCACCGTGCTGCCGCTCCAGCCCGCGCAGGACTTCAAGCGCGCCCTGGACGACGACGAGGGCCCGAACACCGGCGGCATGGGCGCGTACTCCCCGCTCCCGTGGGCCGACCCCAAGCTGGTCGACGAGGTCATGGAGTCGGTGCTCCAGCCGACCGTCGACGAACTCCGCCGCCGCGGCACCCCGTTCTCCGGACTGCTGTACGCGGGCCTCGCGATCACCTCGCGCGGCGTCCGGGTGATCGAGTTCAACGCCCGCTTCGGCGACCCCGAGACCCAGGTGGTCCTGGCCCGTCTGAAGACCCCGCTGGCCGGTGTCCTGCTCGGCTCCGCCAACGGAACGCTCGACGAGCTGCCCCCGCTCAAGTGGCGCGACGACGCCGCCGTCACCGTGGTCATCGCCTCGCACAACTACCCGGGCACGCCGCGTACGGGCGACCCGATCGAGGGGCTCGACGACGTGGTGGAGCAGGACGCCCCGCACGCGTACGTCCTGCACGCGGGCACCAGGCGGGAGGGCGACACGATCGTCAGCGCGGGCGGCCGGGTGCTGTCCGTGACCGCGACCGGCAAGGACCTCGCGGGCGCCCGGGAGCGCGCCTACACGGCGGCGGCCCGCATCCGCCTCGACGGCTCGCACCTGCGTACGGACATTGCCCGGAAGGCCGCGGAGGGCTGAGCCAGCCCTCCGGGGCTCCGGAGGACCGGGGGCGGACCGTACGCCTCCCCGCAGGCACCTACCGACGTTCCTGCGACGCGCTGACAAGCACCGACGCGCCGCTGCCCCATGGACAGCGGCGCGTCAGCACCTTTACCCAAAGCCATTCCATCGAGTGACGGCTGCGCCATCCGGATGACGCCCGCCGAGGCCCCAACTAGGGTGCGGCGCAAGCATTCCGGCACTTGGCCCACTGGCATTGCGATGTCAGTGACGGGTGCCACAGTGGGGGAGTGAACAACACCGCCGCGGGGGCAGAGGGGGTGACGTCCGGCCGTGTCCGGTACCGGTACAAGTGAGGAGCTGGGTGCGCTGAGTGCGCGTGCCCGAGCTCACGCCCTGCTGCGCATCCGCGGCAGGGCAGCGGCCGTGGCGATCCTGCCGGCGGCGGTGGCCGTCGTGCTGCTTGTGGCGGGTGCCCAGGGCCTCGCCGTGGGCAGCGGCTGGGACACGGCGCGCTGGGTGGTGACGGCCTTCGCGGTCGTCGTGCTGCTCATCGCCGCAGCGGTCGCGGTCGCGATCGTACGGGCGAGGCCGGCGGTCAGCCCGACCGTCCCGCTCCCCGAGAAGGCCGCCCCCGATCTCTACCGCCTGGTCAGGGACCTGGCCGACCGGCTCGGGGTTCCCGCGCCCTCGGCGATAGCCCTGACGCCCGACTGCGACAGCTGGCTGGAGGACCGCACCCACCCCTCGGCGCAGCTCCTGGCGGGTGCCGGCGCCGATCCGGCCGCGCGTTCCGCGGCCCGGTCCCGCCGCCGGGTCCAGGCGGCTCCGGTGCTGGTCATCGGTTCGCCGTTCCTGTGGTGGATGCGGGTCGCCGAGCTACGGGCGGTGCTGGCCCCGGTCGTCGCGGGCACCGGCCCGTCCGCGCATCCCGACATAGCCGCCGCCCGCCGTTTCGTACGGGGACTCGACGGCGCGGTCGCCGACGCCGCCGCGCCCGTGCCGGGTCCGCTGGCCGGGCTGCGCAGAGTGCCCCGCGCCTTCGTCGGCCGGATCGCCCGGCTGCTGCTGCTCAGCTGCCGGGGCCACGCCGCCGAGATGGAGCGGAGCGTCGCCGCCGCCGCGTCGTTCCGTGCACAGGGTGTGGATTACGGTCTGCGGATCGTCGCCCAGGAGCAGGTCGGCCTCGCCTACGCGGGCTGGGACCGGCTGCTCACCCGGGTCGCCCTGCCCGCCTGGCGGATGGGGCGCTGGCCGTCCCGGCTGGACGCGGGCGTGGTGTCCGCCCTCACCGAGCTGTCCCGGCGCGACCGGCTCGCCGACGGATTCGCCTCGCGCCTCGGCGAGCGTCCCGCCTGCGACCTCCTGGAGGAGCCGGGCGCGGCCGACGAGGCGGCGTCGCTGCTGGCGGCCCGCCTGTTCCACGGCGGCCCGGCCTGTACGGGGCCGGACTGGTCGCCGGTCGACTGGCAGCAGTACCCGGAAGAGGTCGTCGACCGTAAATGGCGCACCGAGGCCGCCCGTCTGCACCGCGTCCTCGACGCGATGACCCCCGCGCCCACCCCGGCCTCCGCGCCCACCCCGGCCTCCGCACCCGCCCCGGCCGACGCATCCGCCCCGGCCGACGCATCTACCCCGGCCGACGCACCCACCCCGGCCGACGCATCCACCTTGCCCACGACAGGTTCCGCGGCCCCCGACCGCCCCGATGCCCCCTCCCGTCCCGTCGCCTGCTCCATCGACGCCGGGATGCCCACGCTGGCCCGCGTCGTCGAGCATCTGGCAGGCCGGGCCGGAGGCGGCGAGGAGCTTGCCGCGGGGATCAGCGCCGCAGTGGCCCGTGAGGAGGCCGTGGCCCAGCAGCACCGGACCGCTGCCGCCACCGGTCGGGCGGGCGCCCCGGCCGCCGCCGGACCGGGCGGGGACGTCCTGGACCTCTGGGGCCCCGACCCCCTCCCGCTCTTCCCGCTCCAGCCGCCCCGCACGGGTACGGAGCTGCTCGCCGACCACGTCGCGGCCATGGTCTGCTGCGCCGCGGTGGACACGGCGGGCGCGGCGCCCGGCCTCGACTGGCTCGACGGCCCCGCACTGCTGATCGACGGCGAGCGTCGGGCGGACCTGGGCAGTCCGGTCCTGAGCCTGGTCGAGGACGGGGACGCGGAACCGCTGCGGTCCTGGCTCGCTTCCATCGGTGTACGCACCGACAAGCCCGTCCGACTCGTCTGAGCCACAGACCCCGGCTGTCACGCCACAAGCACCACAAGCACCACAAGCACCACGGACACCCTCAACGTCCGGAATAGCACGTTCCGTTCACGTCAATTCGCGACGAACGGTGACGGAGTGCGTGCGTTATGTGATGTGCTGTGGATCGACGCTGACAGTCGGCGCATTGCTGTTGGCGCACTGATGACGCATGGCCACGGGCGATCGACCGCCGGAGACCGCCCGTCGGCCACCGACCATCCACTGCTGTCTCGGGGGACTTGAGGGAGGGAAACGGTATGGGGGCGGAGCAGATTCGACGATGGGAGTCGGGTGCCCTCGCGCATGCCGTCTCCGACCCCTTCGGCCAGGGTCCCCTGCCCTGGCTGCGCGGCAGCGAGAACTACTTCGACGACACCGGGCACGTCGTCCCCTGGTACGCCGACCCCGCCCTGGCCCGCTCCCCCGACGGCGGCACGCGCACGGCCGACGACGTGCACCGCCAGATCAAGGGCTTCATCTCCACGGGCGCCGCGGCCCCCGGCGAGGCGATCGACTTCCACATCACCGTGGACCCGCCCCAGCAGTTCTCCGTGGACATCTACCGCATCGGTCACTACGGCGGCGACGGCGCCGCCCAGATCACCACGAGCCCCCGGCTCTCCGGCATCGTCCAGCCCGCGCCGCTCACCGCCGACCGCACGGTCTCCTGCCACCACTGGTGGCAGTCCTGGCGGCTCCAGATCCCCACGTACTGGTCGATCGGCGCGTACGTCGCCGTGCTCACCACCGTGGACGGATACCGCTCCCACATCCCCTTCACGGTCCGCGACGACCAGCCGGCCGATCTGCTGCTTGTCCTGCCGGACATCACCTGGCAGGCGTACAACCTCTATCCGGAGGACGGCCGTACCGGTGCCAGCCTCTACCACGCCTGGGACGAGCAGGGCTGTCTCCTGGGCGAGGAGGACGCCGCGGTCACCGTCTCCTTCGACCGCCCCTACGCGGGCGCCGGCCTGCCGCTCCACGTCGGTCATGCCTACGACTTCATCCGCTGGGCCGAGCGGTACGGCTACGACCTCGCGTACGCCGACACCCGGGACCTGCACGCGGGCCGCGTCGATCCGGCCCGCTACCGGGGCCTGGTCTTCCCCGGCCACGACGAGTACTGGTCGGTGCCCATGCGCCGCACGGTCGAGAGCGCTCGCGACGGCGGCACCTCGCTGGTCTTCCTCTCCGCCAACACCATGTACTGGCAGGTCAGCCTCTCCCCGTCGCCTTCCGGCGTCCCGGACCGCCTGCTCACCTGCCGCAAGCGCCGAGGCCCCGGGAAGCCCGCCCTGTGGCGCGAGATCGACCGCCCCGAGCAGCAACTCCTCGGGATCCAGTACGCGGGCCGGGTCCCCGATCCGCACCCCCTGGTCGTACGGAACGCCGAGCACTGGCTCTGGGAGGCGACGGGCGCGGGCGAGGGCGACGAGCTCGACGGCCTGGTCGCCGGCGAGGCCGACCGCTACTTCCCCCGCACCGCGCTCCCCGAACACGAGAACCGCATCCTGCTCGCCCACTCCCCGTACCTGGACAGCGAGGGCGTCAAACGCCACCAGGAGACATCCGTGTACCGGGCACCGTCCGGGGCGATCGTCTTCGCCTCGGGCACCTTCGCCTGGTCCCCGGCACTGGACCGTCCCGGCCATGTGGACGCCCGCATCCAGCGGGCCACCGCCAACCTCCTCGACCGCATCTGCAAGCGCGACTGAACCCGGCTCGCCGCAACGTGGGCCGGGGCCACGGAAGTCGGCGCCACGGACGCCCCCGCTCCATCCCACCGCACCCCGATACGGGAGAATCGGAACGACTCCTGGATCAACCTACGCGGAGGCAGCGTGTCCGGATTTGTAGAAAAGCCCGAGCCGGTGCAGGTTCCGGGCCTCACCCACCTGCACACCGGCAAGGTGCGCGACCTGTACCGGAACGAGGCGGGCGACCTCGTCATGGTCGCCAGCGACCGCATGTCCGCGTACGACTGGGTCCTGCCGACCGAGATCCCGGACAAGGGCCGCGTGCTCACCCGGCTCTCGCTCTGGTGGTTCGACCAGCTCGCCGATCTCGTACCGAACCACGTCCTGTCCACGGAGCTCCCCGCCGGGGCCCCCGCGGACTGGGCCGGCCGCACCCTGATCTGCAAGTCGCTGCGAATGGTCCCGGTCGAGTGCGTCGCCCGCGGCTATCTCACCGGTTCCGGCCTCGCCGAGTACAACGAGTCCCGCACGGTCTGCGGTCTCGCGCTGCCCGAGGGACTCGTCGACGGCTCCGAGCTCCCGGCACCGATCTTCACCCCCGCCACCAAGGCGGCCGTCGGTGACCACGACGAGAACGTGAGCTTCGAGGAAGTGGTCCGCCAGATCGGCGCGGAGACGGCCGACCGGCTGCGCAGCGCCACGCTGGACGTCTATGGCAGGGCACGTGACATCGCGCGCGAGCGCGGCATCATCCTCGCCGACACGAAGTTCGAGTTCGGTTTCGCGCCCACCGCCGACGGCGGCGAAGAGCTGATCATCGCGGACGAGGTGCTGACCCCGGACTCCTCGCGCTTCTGGCCCGCGGCCTCCTGGGAGCCGGGCCGGGCCCAGCCCAGCTACGACAAGCAGTTCGTACGCGACTGGCTGACCTCGTCGGCCTCCGGCTGGGACCGCAGGAGCGAGCAGCCGCCGCCGGCGCTGCCCCCGGAGATCGTGGACGCGACCCGGGCGAAGTACCTGGAGGCGTACGAACTCCTCACCGGTACCCCCTGGCAGTAGGACTGCCCGGCGAACACGAAGAAGCCCCCGGCCGGAAGGCCGGGGGCTTCTTGCTGAACCGAGCGGACGACCAGGTTCGAACTGGCGACCTCAACCTTGGCAAGGTTGCGCTCTACCAACTGAGCTACGTCCGCAAGCGCCGAAGCGCGAGAACCACTATACCCATCCGCGCTGCCGTGCGAGACGCACCGCGGCATGGCGATTCTCCGCTCCGAGCTTCGAGGCGGCCGCGGAGAGGTAATTCCGGACCGTTCCCTGCGACAGCGAAGCCCGCTCCGCGATCTCCGCGACGGGCGCCCCGTCCGCCGCCAGCTCCAGAACCTGGGTCTCCCGAGCGGTCAACGGAGAGTCCCCGGCGGAGATCGCGTCGGCCGCCAACTCCGGGTCCACGTAACGGTTTCCGGCATGCACGGTGCGGATGATCCCGGCCAGCTGCCGGGCACTGACGGTCTTCGGCACGAAGGCCCGCACGCCCGCCGCGAGTGCCCGCTTGAGGTGTCCGGGCAGGCCGTGGCTGGTCACGATCATCGTCCGGCAGTCGGGCAGTTCGGCCCGCAGGGATGTGGCGACACTCACACCGTCGGCGCCCGGCATCTCCAGATCGAGGACCGCCACATCGGGCCGGTGGGCCCGAGCCATGGCCAGCGCCTCCGGGCCGGTCGCGGCCTCCGCGACCACCACGAGGTCGTCCTCCAGGGCCAGCAGCGCGGCCAGCGCGCCCCGGATCAGGTGCTCGTCGTCGGCGAGCAGCACCCGTACGGTCGTCATCGTCGTTCCTCCTGAAGGGCGGGTGCCTCCCGGGCGGCAGGCGGCTTGCCGAGGCGGGCCGGAGACGCCGCCGGGCCGAGCGGGGACGCCGCCCCCGGGCCGAGCGGGGACGCCGCCCCCGGGCCGAGCGGGATCGTAGCCGTGAGCCGGAACAGGCCGTTCCCCGCCGGGCCCGCGTCCAGCGAGCCATCGACCACCCGCAACCGCTCCCGCAGCCCCGCGAGCCCGGAACCGCCCGGTCCGGAGCCGTCGCCCGCCCCTGAGCTCCCGCCCTGCCCCGCGTCGGCCACCTTCACCCCGTCGTTCTCCACCAGCAGCACGACCTTGTCCGCCGAGGCTCTGAGCCGGATCGTGCAGTGGCGTGGATCGCCGTGCCGCAGCACATTGGTCGCCGCCTCCCGCACGACCCAGCCGAGCGCCGACTGCACGGGCGTGGGCAGCCGGTCGCCGGCGTCGCCCGTCACTTCGCACCCGATCCCGGCCGCGCTCAACACCCCTCGGGCACCGGCCAGTTCCGTACTCAGATCGGCCTCCCGGTATCCCCGTACGACATCGCGCACCTCCTGCTGCGAGGTGCGGGCTATCCGCTGCACCTCGACCATCTGGTCCGCCGCCTCCGGCCTGCCGCGCTGGGCCAGCTCCACGGCCAGCTCGCTCTTCAGCGCGATCACGGCGAGATTGCGGCCCAGTACGTCGTGCAGGTCCCGCCCGAACCGCAGCCGCTCCTCGGCGACCGCGAGCCGGGCCTGAAGATCCCGGGCCTCCTCGGCCTGCCACATCACACCCAGGCTCCAGGCACTGGGCCGTACGGAGATCAGGACGAGCACGCAGCCGAAGAGCGAGGTCGGCACCACCCCGGCCAGTGTCCCGCCCCGCACCCCGACCGCGGCGAAGATGCCGACGCCCAGCGCGGTGACGGTGAGCGACTGGATCAGGAAGGTGCGGACCGGCACCAGCAGGGTCTGCGTTATCGCGAACGCCACCGGTGCGTTCGAGATCATGAGGAGCAGCCCGGCATCCTCGATGCCGTCCACACTGGCCATCGTCGCCAGCAGCCCCAGGCTCACCATCAGCAGCACCAGGGGCGGCAGCTGCCGCCGCCGGGGGAAGACGGCGGTGCCGAGATAGTGCGCATACGACAGCTGGACGTTGCGGTTGCTCAGCAGGCACTGCACCAGGCTCACGAGCAGCAGTGCCACGCCCAGGGCGATCGGCAGCGGCGCATGGCGGATGTCCGACTTGAAGGGGGGCAGCTGCCACGACAGGGTGAAGAGCCAGGGCACCACCGAGAGGGTCACCCGCGAGTACAGATCGATCCGCTCCAGCTTGCTGCGCTTCTGCCACCTGCGGCGCCAGCCCCGCATGAGCACCGACACGGCACGTCCCCCCTCAGCGTCGCGGATCCCAGCGGAACCACCGCTGCACAGCAAACACGGCGAACCCGGTCCAGGCCAGCCCGGTCATGGCAGCCACGAGCAGGTCGGAGCCGCCGGTCCCGCCCAGCCAGCCCGTCCGGACGAGTGTCATCACCCCGGTCACCGGCAGCAGTTCGCACACGGACGCCATCGGGTCGGGCATGATCTCCAGCGGCACGAAGAGCCCCGAGCCCATCATCGATATGAAGAACAGCGGGAGGGTGGTGAGCTGCGAGGTCTGCACGGTACGGGTCACCGCGGAGGTGGCCGCGGCCAGTGCCGCCAGCAGCACCGCGCCCAGCAGCAGGCCCGCCAGGAGCAGTTCGGGCCGCTGCGGCGCGGCGAGGCCGAAGAAGGCCGTCCCCGCCACCACGATCACCACTGTCTGGGCCAGGGCCAGGGCGACCGACGGCAGGGCGGTCCCGATGAGGATCTCCCGGTCGGTGACCTCGCCGGTGCGCAGCCGCTTCAGGACGAGGTCCTCGCGCCGCGCCACATAGGACGAGACCAGGTTCATGTAGACGGCCTGCATCAGCACGATGCCGATGCCGCCGCTGAGCGCGGCCGCGGCGACGGACAGACCGGTCCCGTCGAGAACGGACTGCTTCAGCGTCGACTTCATCGCCAGGACCATGGCGGCGGGCATCAGCAGCGAGACGAACACCGCCGTCCGGTTGCGGGCGAGCAGGGCGACTTCGGCGCGCCCGAGAGCGGTCAGCCGGCCCCGGAGCGTCGTGCCGGCCGCCGCGCTCGTTCCTGACGCACCAGGCGCACCAGTCGCACCAGTCGTGCCGGTCCTGCCGGTCGTCGTGGTCGTCATCACGCAGCCACCTTTTCGGATTCCGACGCGCTCTGCGCGATGTCGAGAAACGCCTCTTCGAGCGAGGCCGAGCGGGCATCGAGGCCGAGCAGCCGGACGTCCGACTCCCTTGCCCAAGTCAGCAGTTCGTCCAGTGACTCCTGCAAGCGGTGGGTACGGATCTCGATCCGGTGGCCCTCTGCGGCGGCTCGCAGCCCCAGCGGAAGCCGGGCCGCCGGCACTCCCTGCGGCAGCTCGAACCGGATGCGGGCGGGGCGGGCGGCCGTCACCTCGGCGGTGGTGCCCGCCGTCACTATTCGCCCCTGGTGCATGATCGCCAGCCGGTCGGCGAGCGTCTCGGCCTCTTCCAGGTAATGCGTGGTGAGCAGGACGGTGGTGCCGCCGTCCCGCAGCTCGCGCACCAACTCCCAGGTGTCCCGCCGCCCTTCGGCGTCGAGCCCGGTGGTCGGCTCGTCAAGGAACAGCACCTCGGGCCGTCCGAGCAGGGCCAGCGCCAGGTCGAGACGGCGCCGCTCGCCGCCGGAGAGCTGCTTGACCCGCACCCGCGCCCGGTGGCCGAGCCCGACCAGCTCCAGCGCCTCACCGGTCGGGCGCGCGCCGCTGGTGCAGCCCGCCCACATCCGGACCGTCTCGGTGACCGTCAGGTCGGACGGGAAGCCGCCCTCCTGGAGCATCACCCCGATCCGCGGCCGGACGGCGGCGCGCTCGCGGAACGGGTCGTGGCCGAGCACCCGGACCGTGCCGGCGTCGGGCCTGGCCAGGCCCTCCAGCAGCTCGACGGTGGAGGTCTTCCCGGCGCCGTTCGTACCGAGCAGGGCGAAGAGCTCGCCGCGCGCCACCGAGAAGGAGACACCGGCCACGGCCTCGAAGCCGCCCGCATAGCGCCGCCGCACACCGGCCGCCTCGATCACCGCACCGGAGGTGGCCGCGTCGGCCCCGGACGCGGAGACGGATGCGGATGCGAGTGCGGGTGCGGGTGCGGAGACGGAATCGGGTGTGGAGATGGGGGAGGGGACGGGGGCGGGTGCGGAGGCGGAAGTGACTGCGGCGGGTGCCGCAGTCCGGTCCGCGCGGTTGCCTGGCATGTCGTCGCTGGTCATGACTACAGGTTTCCGCGCGATCGGCGACGCGATCAGTGCGAGCTGTCATCACTGCTCATGACAAACGTCATGTGAGGGCAGACACGATGAAGGCCCTGGTCGATATCGACCAGGGCCTTCAATTCGATCAAGAGCGGACGACGAGATTCGAACTCGCGACCCTCACCTTGGCAAGGTGATGCTCTACCAACTGAGCCACGTCCGCATTGCTGCCGCTCATTGTACTCCTCGAAAGGAGTTCATCGGGCGGTGCGAGCATCACTCTACCCGATCCACCGGAGTGGTCGATAAGAACGATGCAGAGCGGGTGACAGGAATTGCACACTGCGCCTTCCCCCTGGAAGGGGGATGTTCTGCTACTGAACTACACCCGCACGCTGCGTGAGGTTCGGCTTTGCGGCCTTGCCCCTCGGCGTGCTCCAGACTTTAGCCGACCTGCAGGGGTGTAGCGCAAGTCGGTGCCCGCAAGGTGTCGCCGAGGGGGGTGCCGGGGGCCCTGTCGGCCGGTCAACTCGCTTCGCGGAACGCCTCGTAGACCTTCTTGGGGATCCGGCCGCGGGCCGGTACTTCCATCTGGTGCGAGCGTGCCCAGGCGCGCACGGCCGCCGGGTCGGGAGCGAGGGAGGTGTGCCGGTACGACACGGGGGTCTTGCCACGCTTGCCGGCGTTTGTCTGCTTTCGGCCCGCCGCCATGTACGGCGCGAGGGCCTTGCGCAGTTTCTTTGCATTGGACGTATTGAGGTCGATCTCGTACGACTTCCCGTCCAGGGCGAAGGTGACCGTTTCCGCCGCTGCTCCCCCGTCGATGTCGTCGGAGAGCGTGACCACTACGCGCTGAGCCACGGATATCGGTCCTTTCCTACGGTATCGGCGCGTCCGGTGTGCGCTGATACCGGCCTTCCGGCTGGTAGGCGGATACGGCGTCGACGGTTGCCGACTGTTTAGGGTCGTTGCTGCATTCCCCGGTAATCATTTGTACAGCGATGGGTGCCGCATTGTGAAGTCCGCGCAATTACCTCCGCGTGTCAGCCTTCTATGTGTGCTGGTGGTGAGGATTTTTTTTGCAGGACTTTCCCCATGTGTTGTCGCGTCCGATATCTGGGCGTGATCAAGGTTCTTGATATCTACCCGCGTAGAATTTCTGGCCAGGTAGGCTGAGGGGACCTGCGGGGGTCTGGGGAACCCCCCGGAGAAACAGCCGCACCACACCACCACCGGGAGTGCCAGTGGCACGCGTCGTAGTCGACGTCATGCTCAAGCCCGAGATCCTCGACCCGCAGGGACAGGCGGTGCAGCGTGCACTGCCCCGTCTCGGCTTCGAGGGAATCGCGGACGTACGTCAGGGAAAGCGTTTCGAGCTGGAGGTCGAAGGGCCGGTCGACGACGCCGCCCTCGGCCGTATTCACGAGATGGCCGAGACTTTCCTCGCCAACACCGTCATCGAGGACTTCACCGTGAAGGTGGAGAAGGCCGAGGAGTCGAAGTGACTGCTCGTATCGGAGTCGTCACCTTTCCCGGCACGCTCGACGACAAGGACAGCCTGAGGGCCGTGCGGGTCGCGGGCGCCGAACCCGTATCGCTGTGGCACCGCGACAAGGACCTGCACCAGGTCGACGCGGTCATCCTGGCGGGCGGCTTCTCCTACGGCGACTATCTGCGGGCCGGAGCCATCTCCCGCTTCTCGCCGGTCATGGAGACCGTCATCGAGCAGGCGAAGGCGGGGATGCCGGTCCTCGGCATCTGCAACGGATTCCAGATCCTGACCGAGGCGCATCTGCTGCCCGGCGCGATGCTGCGCAACAACCACCTGCACTTCATCTGCCGCGACCAGAAGCTGCGCGTCGAGAACGCGGAGACCGCCTGGACCTCGGACTACTCCGCGGGCCAGGAGATCTCCGTACCGCTCAAGAACATGGACGGGCGTTACGTCGCCGACGAGCGGGTGCTCGACGAGCTGGAGGCGGAGGGCCGGGTCGCCTTCCGCTACCTGGACATGAACCCCAACGGCTCGCTGCGGGACATCGCCGGCATCACCAACGCCGCGGGCAATGTCGTCGGCCTGATGCCGCACCCGGAGCACGCCGTCGAGCCGCTGATCGGAACCGGCCGCACCGACGGTCTCGGTTTCTTCACCTCGATCATCAAGAAGCTGGTCAACGCATGAGCCTGGATACGGTCAAGCACGCGGCCGAGACCCCGGACGTCGCGCAGCCCTGGAAGGAGCTCGGCCTCAAGGAGGACGAGTACGCCCGGATCCGCGAGATCCTGGGCCGCCGTCCCACCGGCGCCGAGCTCGCCATGTACTCCGTGATGTGGTCCGAGCACTGCTCGTACAAGAGCAGCAAGGTCCACCTCAAGCAGTTCGGCGAGAAGGTCCCCGTCAACGACGCGATGCTCGTCGGCATCGGCGAGAACGCCGGTGTGGTCGACGTCGGGCAGGGGTACGCGGTCACCTTCAAGGTCGAGTCGCACAACCACCCCTCGTACATCGAGCCCTACCAGGGCGCGGCCACCGGCGTCGGCGGCATCGTCCGCGACATCCTCGCCATGGGTGCCCGCCCGGTCGCCGTCGTCGACCCGCTGCGGTTCGGCGCGGCCGACCACCCCGACACCAAGCGCGTCCTGCCGGGCGTCGTCGCGGGCATCGGCGGCTACGGCAACTGCCTGGGTCTGCCGAACATCGGCGGCGAGGTCGTCTTCGACGCCTGCTACCAGGGCAACCCGCTCGTCAACGCCGGCTGCATCGGCGTGATGAAGCACGAGGACATCCACCTGGCGAAGGCCTCGGGCCCCGGCAACAAGGTGATCCTCTACGGCGCCCGCACCGGCGGCGACGGCATCGGCGGCGTCTCCGTGCTGGCCTCGGAGACCTTCGAGTCGACCGGCCCGGCCAAGCGCCCGGCCGTCCAGGTCGGCGACCCGTTCCAGGAGAAGCTCCTCATCGAGTGCACCCTGGAGATCTTCAAGGAGAAGCTCGTCGCGGGCATCCAGGACCTCGGCGGCGCCGGGCTCTCCTGCGCCACGTCCGAGCTGGCCTCCGCCGGTTCCGGCGGCATGCGCGTCGAGCTGGACACCGTGCCGCTGCGCGACTCCTCCCTCTCGCCCGAGGAAATCCTCATGAGCGAGTCGCAGGAGCGCATGTGCGCGATCGTCGAGCCGCAGCACGTCGAGCGCTTCCTGGAGATCTGCGAGAAGTGGGACGTCATCGCCACCGTCATCGGTGAGGTGACCGAGGGCTCCCAGCTGGAGATCTTCTGGCACGGCGAGCAGATCGTCGACGTGCCGCCGCGGTCCGTCGCCCACGAGGGCCCGACGTACCACCGCCCGTACGCCCGCCCGTCCTGGCAGGACGCGCTCCAGGCCGACGACGCGGGCAAGCTGGCCCGGCCGGCGAACGGCGCGGAGCTGCGCGAGCAGGTCCTCAAGCTGGTCGCCTCGCCGAACCAGGCGTCGAAGTCCTGGATCACGGATCAGTACGACCGGTTCGTGCAGGGCAACACCGTGCTCGCGATGCCCGAGGACGCCGGCATGGTCCGGATCGACGAGAAGTCGAACCTGGGCGTGGCCATGGCGACCGACGGCAACGGCCGGTACGCCAAGCTCGACCCGTACACCGGCGCGCAGCTCGCGCTGGCGGAGTCGTACCGCAATGTCGCCGCCTCCGGCGCCAAGCCGCTGGCCATCTCGGACTGCCTGAACTTCGGCTCGCCCGAGGACCCGGACGTCATGTGGCAGTTCGCCGAGGCCACCCGTGGTCTCGCGGACGGCTGCCTGGAGCTGGGCACCCCGGTCACCGGCGGCAACGTCTCGCTGTACAACCAGACCGGTGAGACGGCGATCCACCCGACGCCGGTCGTGGCCGTGCTCGGCGTGATCGACGACGTCAACCGGCGTACGCCGGTCGCCTTCGCGGAGGAGGGCCAGCTCCTCTACCTGCTGGGCGACACGCATGAGGAGTTCGGCGGCTCGGCCTGGTCCGAGGTCGTCCACGGTCACCTCGGCGGCATGCCGCCCAAGGTCGACCTGGGCCGCGAGAAGCTGCTCGGCGAGATCCTGATCTCGGCCTCCCGCGACGGCATGATCGACGCGGCGCACGACCTCTCCGACGGCGGTCTGGTCCAGGCGGTCACCGAGTCCTGCCTGCGCGGCGGGAAGGGCGCCCGGCTGGTCGTGCCGGACGGTCTGGACACGTTCACGTTCCTCTTCTCCGAGTCGGCGGGGCGCGCGGTCGTCTCGGTGCCGCGGAGCGAGGAGCTCCGCTTCAACGACATGTGTGGTGCGCGGGGTCTGCCCGTCGCCCGGATCGGTGTCGTGGACGGCGCGCAGATCGAGGTCCAGGGTGAGTTCAGCATTCCGCTGGACGAGCTGCGCACGGCGCACGAGGCGACCATTCCGGCTCTGCTCGCCTGAGGTACCCGTTCCTGACGAGGACGGCCCCGCCCTGTTCATGGGCGGGGCCTTCCTCGTATCCCAGGGTGCGGGAATTCCGGCGGAATTCCGTTTCATCGCTGGAGCGGCGTGAGTGGCCGGGTGCATGGCTGCGGTGTGGGGAATTCGGCGGTATCGGCCGCCGCCGCAAGGTCCGGCTCCGGCTCCGGTTCCGGTTCCGGTTCGCGCCGGGACGGCAGCCGGGTCGCCAGAACGGTCGCCAGGAGCATCACTCCGGTCGCGGCCCAGAAGACCACATTCGTCGAGGCGACAAAGGCGTCCAGCGCCTCCTGGCGGGTGTGGCCGGTCAGCCGGCCCATGGTGCTGGTCGTGCCGCCGGGGCCGCGGGCCGCGTAGACCCTGCTGAGCACGGTGCCGAAGAGCGCGGCACCCACCGCGCCGCCGAGGGTCTGGAAGAACCGGACGCCCGTCGTCGCCACGCCCAACTGCCCGGCCGGCGCGGTGTCCTGGACCAGCTGGATCAGCTGGCCGATGAGCTGCCCGAAGCCGATGCCCATCAGCAGCAGCGCGGCGCGCACGGTCCACAGGCCGGTGTCGGTGGAGAGCGTGGCGAGCAGGGCCAGGGCGGCGGACGCGCAGGCGGTGCCGCTGAGGACGAAGGTCTTCTGCGACCAGCCGGCCCCGGCCAGCCTGTCGGAGAGCAGTCCGACAGCCGTCATCCCGATCGCCATCGGGATGAGACAGAGCCCGGCCGACGAGGCGGCGATCCCCCGCACGGCCTGGAGATAGATCATCACGTAGACCATCGAGCCCATCATGGCCGCGCCGACCAGGCCCTGGATGGCGAAGCCGTACCGGAGCTCGCGGATCCTGAACAGGCCGAGCGGCAGGACCGGTTCGGCGGTGGTGGCCTGGCGGCGTACGAAGAGGACGAGCGTGGCGACGGTCGCCACGAGGAGGCCGACGATCAGCGGGGACGACCAGGCGTGGTCCTTGCCTCCCCACTCGGTGACCAGCAGCAGCATGGTGGAGAAGGCGGCCGCGAGCCCGGCGCCCAGGAAGTCGATCGTGCGGCGGGTGGTCCGCACGGGCAGCTTCAGTACCTTGACCGCCGCGGCCAGGACGGCGAGGCCGATCGGCAGATTGACGTAGAAGATCCACCGCCAGTCGGCATGGTCGGCGAGGGTTCCGCCGAGCCACGGCCCGAGCGCCATCCCCGCCCCCGCGATGATCCCGCCGACGCTGCCGCCCTTGCCGCCCTTACCGCTGTCCTTCTCCTCGGGGCCCTTGAGCTCACGCAGCACGACCATGGTGACGCTCATCAGTCCGCCGCCGCCGATGCCCTGGAGCGCGCGGGCGGCGATCAGCCAGCCCATCGAACCGGCCGTTCCGCACAGCGCCGAACCGGCGAGGAAGGTGGCGACGGCCCCGATGAAGACCTTCTTGGCGCCGATCACGTCGCAGAGCTTCCCGTAGAGCGGCAGCGCGGCGGTCGCGGCGAGCTGATAGGCGGCGATCAGCCAGGGGATCTTGTCGACGCCGTGCACCGGGTCGAGATCACTGACGATCGGCACGGTCGCCGCCGAGACGATGTTCGTGTCGAGCACGGCCAGCAGGATCGTGGCGATGCAGAGCACGAACCCCATGACGCGCTGACGGTGGGTCATGGCTGCTGATCTGGCTGTGGACATGACGGGGCTCCCCCTCCGGAGCGGCATGGTGCCGCTGTGACCGGGCACCACCATGGCCCATGAAAATGTATCGAGTCAAGAATTAATCCGGGATTAACATTCATCCTGGTACAGTGATGCCATGACCGAGGGGATGAGCCTGCGCGAGCGCAAGAAGCTCCAGACGCGGCACCGCCTGCTGGCCGCGGCCACCGAACTCTTCGCCGAGCGCGGCTTCGACAAGGTCTCGGTCGCCGAGATCGCGGAGGCGGCCGAGGTGTCGAAGATGACCGTCTTCAACTACTTCGCCGGCAAGGAGGACCTGGTCCTCGCCCCCATGGAGGAGCACGTCGGCGATGTCGCGCGCACGGTACGGGACCGGGCCCCCGGCGAATCCGCCCTGGCCGCCGTGCGCGGACAGTTCCTGGCCGCCGTCGAGCGGCGCGATCCCTCGGTCGGAATGAGCGACCTGCCGGTGGTACTCGGAGTACGCCGGCTGATCCAGGAGACCCCGGCGCTGCTCATCCGGGCCCACGCGTTCTCCATGCGCTCCTTCGACCTGCTCGCCGAAGTGCTGGTCGAGGAGGGGGAGGAGCCGGCCATCGCGCGGGTCGCGGGCGCCCAGCTGATCGGCACCCGCAACGCCCTCATCCACGCGAACCAGCAGCGGCTGCTGGCGGGAGAGCCGGCGGACGCGATCGCCGCGGACGCCACCGCGCTCGCCGAGCGCGGATTCGCCCTGCTCGCCGGCGGCCTGGGCGACTTCGCGATCCGGCGCTGAGGCCGTCGGGACAGCCCTTAGGCTCGCGGACATGCCGCCGTCCCAGAAACGTGCCCGTCGCTACGACCCGGTCAAGACCCGCGCCGCGGTCCTGGCCCAGTTCGCCCATGTCCGGGAAGCCGTCCGCACCCTGACGCCCGGACAGCTCGCGCAGCCGACCCGGCTCGGCGACTGGACCGTGCGCGAACTGGCCGTACACCTGACCATGGCGCTCTCCGGCGTCACCCGGCTCCTGGAGCTGCCGGAACCCGCCGCGGCGAAAGCCGGCCTCACGCTCGTCCAGTGGCCGTTCGCGACCGCTGACAAGGCGGCCGGCATCGCCGACGACACCAGGACGCTCGCCGTGGACCGCCCCGACCTGGAGGCGTTGTACGAGGAGGTCGTGGGGCGGTTCGAGGAACTGGTGCCCGGGGCCGGCGACGAGCGGCTGGTGGCGACGCGGGTCGGGGTGATGCGGCTGGCCGACTTCCTCGTCACCCGTACCGTCGAACTCGTCGTGCACACCGACGACCTGAACGAGGCGGCCGGCCTCGACATCCCGTACGACCGGCAGGCGCTCGCCGCCTGCACCCGGCTGCTCGCCGACGCCCTCGCGGAGAAGGCGCCGGGCGGCTCGGTGGAGGTGCGGGTCCCGCCGTTCGCCGTCGTCCAGTGCGTGCCGGGCCCCAGACACACCCGGGGTACGCCGCCCAACGTCGTCGAGACCGACCCGCTCACCTGGATCCGGCTCGCCACCGGGCGTACGGAGTGGGCGAGGGCGCTCGACGAGGCGAAGGTCGGCGCCAGCGGGGAGCGGGCCGACCTCGGCGCCCTGCTGCCCCTGATGGGCTGAGGGCGTACGGGATCGGCCACCGCGCGCCGTCCCTCTCAGGCCCCGTCGGATAGGGCAGCAGTCCCGCGCCGCCCCTCTCAGGCCCCCGTCGGATACGGCAGCAGTCCGGCGCCGCCCCTCTCAGGTCCCCGTCGGATACGGCAGCAGTCCGGCGTCGGTCCGCTCCCAGGACGCCCGCAGCTCGGCCAGCAGCTCCGGCTCCGCGGCCGCCCGGTCGGCCTGCTCGCGCTGGTCGTGGGCGAGCTGGAACAACTGGTCCTTTCCGCCCCGGCCCCGGTAGTACTTCCAGTCGCCCCGGCGCAGTGCCCGCTCCCCGCGCACCCGCCAGAACAGATCGCGCTCCCGGGGCCGCTCGCCCCGCAGCAGATATCCGGCGAGGCTGACGCCGTCCAGCGGATACGCCGGGTCCGGCCGGGCGCCGCCGAGCTCCAGCAGGGTCGCCGTCCAGTCGGGCGAGAACACCGGCAGGTCGCTCACCTGGTGCGGATCGATCCTGGCCGGCCAGCGCAGCACCGCCGGAACCCGGATGCCGCCCTCCTGGAGCGAGCTCTTGTTGCCGGAGAGCGGCCACTGGTACGAGAAGCGCTCGCCGCCGTTGTCACTGGCGAAGAAGACGAGCGTGTCCTCCTCCTGCCCGGAGTGCTTCAGCGCCTTCAGCACCTCGCCGACCGAACGGTCCAGGTCCTCCACCATCTGCTTGTACTTCTCGACCGAGCCGCCGTCGGCGTGGAAGAGCCCCCCGAGCCCGCCCTCCTTGATCCTGCGGACGATCTCCGCGCTCTCGGCCGTGTCGCCCTCCGCGATCCACGGCCAGTGCGGGGTGGTGAAGTTCAGATTGAGCAGCCAGGGCCTGTCCCCGTGGTCGCGCTGTACGTACTCGCTCGCCCGTTCGGTCAGGATCCGGGTGTAGTAGCGCAGGTCCTTGTACTCGGCGTCGCCCTCGTACAGGTCGTACTCGCCGCCGAGGCCGAGCTTGGAGTAGTACTCCAGCGCCCCGCCGAAATTCCCGAAGAACTCGTCCCAGCCCGACCTGGTGGGGCTGTGGTCGGGCAGATGACCGCAGTGCCACTTGCCGATCAGCGCGGTGGCGTACCCGGCGCCGCGCAGCAGCGACGCGAGCGTGGGATGGGTGGGTTCGAGCCCCACCGACCGGTCCGCGATGGGCTCGGCGAGCCCGCCCTTCGTACGGCCCGGATAGCGCCCGGTGTAGAGGCTGAACCGGGTGGGGGAGCAGGTGGCGGACCCGGAGTAGGCGTCGGTGAACCGCACGCCCTGGCGCCCGAGCCGGTCCAGGTGGGGGGTTCGGATGTGCGGTGACCCGTACGAGGACAGATCGGCCCAGCCGAGGTCGTCGCCGAGGATGAACAGGATGTTGGGCCGCCGGGCGTGCTTGCCGCGGGCCGCCCGGAAGGGCCGCTCCGGTACGTGGCCGGCCACGGGTTCGGCGGCTGCCGCGGGGGCGGCGGCCGGGAGGCCGACGGCGGCGGTGGCGGCGGTCGCGCCGACGGCGGTCCCGAAGGCCCGCCTGGTCAGAGATCGATCGGAACCGCTGGAGTGGTTGTTCGCAGGGCGAGAAGGCATGACTGCTCCGGTGCAGGACTCGGCCGCGCGCGGCGGCGAAGGTGGGCAGGGCGGCGCGCGGCGGAGAGGCGGGAGCCGTGAAAGCCGTGTCGAATCACCGCGAAGGCGGGAGAACGGGAAACACGGAGGCAGAGGCAGCCGAGAGCGCGCCGGTGGAGTCAGGCGCAGCGACAGATGGCGCTCGCGACACGTCCCAGATCGACGTGGCGGCGCTCCACGAGCGTGACCGAGTGGTCACCGAGGGGCCGGGTCTGCATGGTGCAGGAGCCTGCCAACCAGGCATGCGCCTGTCAACGGCGGTCTCGCCCTGCGGACCCCGTGGACCGAAAGGCCGCACCTCGTGGATCGGCGGGCCGCATCTCGTGCACGAAAGGCCGCGCCTCGTGGACCGGCGGGCCGCACCTCGTGCGCGAACGGCCGCACCTCGACCGGCAAGCCGCATCTCGTGCGCGGAGGGCCGCATCGCGGGCATCGAGGACCGCATCCCGGGCATCGCGGTGTGAGGCTCGCCACGAAACGCGCGTTCGGTCGGACTTCCCGCCGGACCGCCCACCGCCTCACCGAGCGCCACCATCCGGCCCGGCGGACCCCGTGGCCCGAGTGGCCGGAACCCGACGGTAACCGGGCGCTGATCCGGGCGACCGCCGCCCCATGGCCCGATCCGCACCCCACCCGACCCGGCGAATGATCACTCCGCGTGACCGGCGGGAACACCCCTAGAACCGTTCCTGGGAGCGCTTCCCCGGTGGTCCGGCCCGGTATCTCGAATTCGGACCAGTGGTCGATCTCGCCTACACTCGGTGGCGTGCCTCGTGGTGATGGACGACTCAACCACGACCTGCTCCCCGGAGAGAAAGGCCCCCAGGACGCTTGCGGCGTCTTCGGTGTCTGGGCTCCGGGCGAAGAGGTCGCCAAGCTCACCTATTTCGGACTGTATGCCCTGCAGCACCGTGGACAGGAGTCCGCGGGTATCGCAGTGAGCAACGGGTCCCAGATCCTGGTCTTCAAGGACATGGGACTGGTCTCGCAGGTCTTCGACGAAACGTCTCTGGGATCTCTCCAGGGCCATATCGCGGTCGGTCATGCCCGCTACTCCACCACCGGTGCCTCGGTGTGGGAGAACGCGCAGCCGACGTTCCGTGCGACCGCGCACGGCTCGATCGCCCTGGGTCACAACGGCAACCTGGTCAATACGGCCGAGCTCGCCGAGATGGTCGCCGCCCTTCCCCGCAAGGACGGCCGCGCCACCCAGGTCGCCGCGACGAACGACACCGATCTGGTGACCGCGCTGCTCGCCGGCCAGACCGACGAGGACGGCAAGCCGCTCACCATCGAGGAGGCCGCCGCCAAGGTGCTTCCCGGGGTGAAGGGCGCCTTCTCGCTGGTCTTCATGGACGAGCACACCCTCTACGCCGCCCGCGACCCGCAGGGCATCCGCCCGCTGGTCCTCGGCCGGTTGGAGCGCGGCTGGGTGGTGGCCTCCGAGTCCGCCGCCCTCGACATCTGCGGTGCCAGCTTCGTACGCGAGATCGAGCCGGGCGAGCTCGTCGCCATCGACGAGAACGGCCTGCGCACCTCGCGGTTCGCGGAAGCGAAGCCCAAGGGCTGTGTCTTCGAGTACGTCTACCTGGCCCGCCCCGACACCGACATCGCCGGGCGCAACGTCTACCTCTCCCGGGTGGAGATGGGCCGCAAGCTGGCCGCCGAGGCCCCGGTCGAGGCCGATCTGGTCATAGCGACACCGGAGTCCGGCACCCCCGCGGCCATCGGTTACGCGGAGGCCAGCGGCATCCCGTTCGGCGCCGGACTGGTGAAGAACGCCTACGTCGGCCGGACCTTCATCCAGCCCTCCCAGACCATTCGGCAGCTGGGCATCCGCCTCAAGCTGAACCCGCTCAAGGAAGTCATCAAGGGCAAGCGCCTGGTGGTCGTCGACGACTCGATCGTCCGCGGCAACACCCAGCGCGCACTGGTCCGGATGCTCCGCGAGGCCGGTGCCGCCGAGATCCACATCCGGATCTCGTCCCCGCCGGTGAAATGGCCCTGCTTCTTCGGCATCGACTTCGCGACCCGCGCCGAGCTGATCGCCAACGGCATGACGGTCGACGAGATCTCCACGTCCATGGGCGCGGACTCGCTCGCGTACATCTCGCTCGACGCCATGGTCGAGGCGACGACGATCGCCAAGCCGAACCTGTGCCGCGCCTGCTTCGACGGTGAGTACCCCATGGAGCTCCCGGACCCGGAGCTGCTCGGCAAGCAGCTGCTGGAGACCGAGCTGGCAGCAGGCCCTGCGGCGACCGCCGCGGCCGACGCCCTGCGTCGGCCGTGACGGCCCAGCCGTATCCCTCCGGCCACCAGCCCCGTATTTCCACACGAAAGATCCCAGGCAATGTCTGAGACAACAGGTGCTTCCTACGCGGCAGCGGGCGTCGACATCGAGGCCGGCGACCGTGCCGTCGAGCTGATGAAGGAGTGGGTGAAGAAGACGCAGCGCCCCGAGGTCGCGGGCCTCGGCGGCCTCGGCGGTTTCGCCGGACTCTTCGACGCCTCGGCCCTCAAGCGCTACGAGCGGCCGCTGCTCGCCTCCGCCACCGACGGTGTCGGCACCAAGGTCGACCTCGCCCGCAAGATGGGCGTGTACGACACCATCGGCCACGACCTCGTCGGCATGGTCGTCGACGACCTGGTCGTCTGCGGCGCCGAGCCGCTCTTCATGACCGACTACATCTGCGTCGGCAAGGTGCACCCCGAGCGTGTCGCGGCCATCGTGAAGGGCATCGCCGAGGGCTGCGTCCTCGCGGGCTGCGCCCTGGTCGGCGGCGAGACGGCCGAGCACCCCGGCCTCCTCGGCCCGGACGACTTCGACGTCGCCGGCGCCGGAACGGGCGTGGTCGAGGCCGACCGGCTGCTGGGCCCGGACCGCATCCGTAAGGGGGACGCCGTGATCGCCATGGCGTCGTCCGGTCTTCACTCCAACGGGTACTCGCTCGTCCGGCACGTGTTCTTCGACCGGGCCGGCTGGTCGCTGGACCGCCAGGTCGAGGAGTTCGGCCGCACGCTCGGCGAGGAACTCCTGGAGCCCACCAAGATCTACTCGCTGGACTGTCTGGCGCTCACCCGCACCACCGAGGTGCACGGCTTCAGCCACGTCACCGGCGGCGGCCTGGCCAACAACCTGGCCCGGGTCATCCCGGACGGACTGCACGCCACGGTCGACCGCTCCACCTGGACCCCCGGCGCGGTCTTCGACCTGGTGGGCAAGGCCGGACAGGTCGAGCAGCTGGAGCTGGAGAAGACGCTGAACATGGGCGTCGGCATGATCGCGATCGTCCCGGCCGAGTCCGTGGACGTGGCCCTGACGACCCTGGCCGACCGCGGGATCGAGTCCTGGGTCGCGGGCGAGATCACCGAGCGCGGGGCACACACCTCGGGCGCGGAGCTCGTCGGCGGGTACGCGCGATAGACACGAGGCGGGCACACCGGGGCGACCCGATGACCGCTACCTGCCCGGCCGCCGGAACTCCAGCAGTTCCGGCGGCCGGGGAGAAGCCCCGGAGGACCGGGTCCCGCACGAGCGGCCGGACGACCGGGCCGGGACAGCACAGAACCCGGTCCGGGACAGGCCCGGACCGGGTTGATGTGTCAGCGCGAGGTCAAGCGCCGCGGCGCTGTGACGACGGACCGGACTTGTCGTCCTCGTCCTCGTCCTCGTCGTCGTTGTACAGATCCGCGTACTGTGCGTACGGGTCATCTTCCTCGTCGTCGTCCTCGAACGGCTCTGCGTTCGGTGGTTGACTCGAAGGCGATGCGCCCAGCTCATTGGCCAGACGCGACAGGTCAGTCCCGCCGCTGCTGTACTTCAGCTGGCGGGCGACCTTTGTCTGCTTGGCCTTTGCCCGGCCGCGCCCCATGGCTCGACCCCCTCGGTGACGGGGCTCGACGGCCCCAGAGTCTTGACACGCGTTCATGTTTCAGGACGGACCCTCGGATGAGAGACCGTGCCCGTAGGGCTTTAACGGTACCTGCTTCCGCGGCCATACGGTACGCCGCCCGCATCACGCGCCCCGGAAGGAGACCGGCGAGGAGCCCCGTCCTCGCTGGTCAACTGCGATTTTAACCTCTTCTTGGCACGCGACCCGCCGACCGGCGTGAGTCTTGTCTCGCCGGTCGACGGGTCGGGGGACCACGGGGCGGTGCGGACGCGCGGTGACGCGTCCGTCACCTTCAGTGGCGGCGCGCTTCGGCCATCCGCTGCTCGGCGATCCGGTCGGCCGCGGCGGCCGGCGGAATGCCGTCAGCCTTCGCACGTGCGAATATGGCCAGCGTGGTGTCGAAGATCTTCGACGCCTTGGCCTTGCACCGGTCGAAGTCGAAGCCGTGCAGCTCGTCGGCGACCTGGATGACCCCGCCCGCGTTCACCACGTAGTCGGGCGCGTACAGGATCGAACGGTCCGAGAGGTCCTTCTCGACGCCGGGGTGCGCGAGCTGGTTGTTGGCCGCACCGCACACCACCTTGGCCGTGAGCACCGCGACGCTCTCGTCGTTCAGCGCACCGCCGAGCGCGCACGGGGCATAGATGTCGAGACCCTCGGTACGGATCAGCGCCTCGGTGTCCGCGGCGACGGCGACCTCGGGGTGCTTCTCGGTGATCCGGCGTACGGATTCCTCCCGCACATCCGTGATCACGACCTCCGCACCGTCCGAGAGCAGATGCTCGACCAGGTGGTGCCCGACCTTGCCGACCCCCGCGACCCCCACTTTTCGGCCACGCAGCGTCGGGTCGCCCCAGACGTGCTGCGCCGAGGCCCGCATGCCTTGGAAGACACCGAACGCGGTGAGGACGGAGGAGTCGCCGGCGCCGCCGTTCTCCGGGGAGCGGCCGGTGGTCCAGCGGCACTCGCGGGCGACGACGTCCATGTCGGTGACATAGGTGCCGACGTCGCAGGCGGTCACGTAGCGCCCGCCGAGCGAGGCCACGAACCGGCCGTAGGCCAGCAGCAGTTCCTCCGACTTGATCTGCTCGGGGTCGCCGATGATGACGGCCTTGCCGCCACCGAGGTCGAGACCGGCCATGGCGTTCTTGTAGGACATGCCGCGCGAGAGGTTCAGCGCGTCCGCGACGGCCTCCTCCTCGGAGGCGTACGGATAGAAGCGGGTGCCGCCGAGGGCCGGGCCCAGGGCGGTCGAGTGGATGGCGATGACGGCCTTGAGGCCGCTGGCACGGTCCTGGCAGAGCACGACTTGTTCGTGGCCCCCCTGTTCCGAGTGGAACAGGGTGTGCAGGACGCCGTCGGTCAGATCGGTCACTGTGGTGACTCCCAAGTACGAAGCGGCGAAGACCCTCCTGAAGGTGGGGAGGGCCGCGGACCGGCCGGCATGGCCGGTCCGACAGGGCAAGAGCGTAAGTCCTACCTGGACGTAGATCTGTTTCCGTGCTCAGGATCACCCCCCTGCGGAGTACGGGCGTGACACGATCTGCTGCATGTCGGTGGTGTCTTCGGTGCTCGTCCCTTATGCGTCCTACCTCCGGGTGTACGAGCCGCTGGCCGCCTTCCCGGAGCCCGAACGCACCCACTGGGCCCGGTACGCCGGGCGGGCCCGGACCCCCACGGCCCAGGACGAACTGCGCCGCTCGCTCGCCGACTTGGCGGCCACGCCGCCCATCGCCGTGCCGGTGCACGAGAGCGCGGACGCCTTCGTCGCCGAGGTCGACGGGGTGGTGTGCGTCTGTCCGTGGCGGACCAGGCTGCGTGGCTGGCTGGCGCTGGAGGAGCTGGCGGAGATGTTCCCGGGGCCGGTGCTCGACGCGGTGCTGCCGCCGGTGGTGCGGGGGCAGGCGGCCGCGGACCACGAGCGGTGGGCGGAGCGGAATCCGGACGCCAGGCCGTGGATCCGTACGTCGGTGTGGCAGGTGCCGGTGCGGTGGTTCGTGCTCTTCTCCGACGAGGAGCGGGAGTACGCGGCGGCGGGCGAGGACGGTGCGGCGCCCGTGCTGCGGTACCGGACGCCGATGGTGCAGGCCCGTCGCCGGCTGGCCCGTGCGCTGAGGGCGCTGCGGGACTCGGTGGACGAGGGGCCGCTGACCGAGGGGCTCGTGGACGTGGGGCGCTGGCTGGAGGAGTTCCATCCCCGGGCGCTGGTCGAGCTGGACTACGCGGGCCTGGTGCACGCGCTGCCAGCGAAGGAGCTCGCCGGGGACCGGTCGGCCGCCGATGTGGCCGAGGGCATCGCGGCGCTGCAGGCCGGTGACACGGAGGGGGCGAGCGAGGCGTACGGCCGGCTGGCGGAGCGCTGGCGGGCCGTGAGAGATCGTCAGTTCGCGAACTGACCGGGCGGTTTCTGCGTCTGTCCCTGTGTGCTGTGTGACGCGTGTGAACAAAGAGGCGGAACGGTACTTCTGTGGTCCTAGGACCTACGTCCCGAACCGGGCCTTTGCCTCAAGCGTGATGGATAGCACTAACTGGGCTCTTGCGCCCTTCCCTACTCCTCATGCCAAAATAGGACAAGGAGCCCGGGGAGGGCTCCGTCCGTCCAACTAAGGGCGGAATGCTCAGCATTGCACTCTATGGGGGGTCTGATGGCTCCTGATCGCTCTGTGACTGATCGTCACGGCGGAGTGACTGTCCGCTATGGCATGGTCCATCGGCTTCCGTCGCTGATGAACACCTGGGAGGGCAATTCCATCGGTTTGGCCGACGTGGCTGGACGGATGGTGTAGTTGTAGTGCCGAGGACAAGCCGTTCGTCCTATAACCGACTCGGCCCGCGTCCGCCATTTCGGGCAACGCGGGTCAAGGTGCAGAATTTAGAGGAAAGAACCGAGATGGTTCGGTTCTCCCGAGGAGGCCGCTCATGACCGCTCGCACCCCTGATGCCGAGCCGCTGCTGACCCCGGCTGAGGTTGCCACGATGTTCCGCGTGGACCCGAAGACGGTTACCCGCTGGGCCAAGGCCGGCAAGCTCACGTCCATCCGCACGCTCGGTGGACATCGCCGGTACCGCGAGGCAGAGGTCCGCGCACTGCTTGCGGGTATTCCGCAGCAGCGCAGCGAGGCCTGACACACCCCCTGTCGCCGCGCAACAACCGGGCTTCCGGGTCCCCCAACCCGTACAGGCCCACCCATAGCTCCAAATGACGGGCGCCCGCCCCAACGGGCGCCATACCTGTGCAATACGGGTGCGTCGTTCGATCGCGCTGGACTCCGCCGGGTCCAGCGCGATCTTTTTGTGCCCGCGCGACATCGGGGCGGGGTCGCGCGGGCCCTCGCCGGGCGCCGGAAACCGCGCGTCCGGTCGGGTCCGGCCGGGGTGCCGTGCGGGCTTGAGCGGGTCTGTGCGGGAGCGTTCCGTACCGCCCGGGAAGGCCGGGGCGGCGCACTCCATATGGTCCCCCGGCACTCCCGTCCAGGTGGTGCAATTGCACATATTAAATTCGCCAGTTGTAGGAAGGGTGTAAAGTCACCCCTTCTCAAAACTCTTTCGGTGACTCCCGTCACACTGCGCGAGTCTTGCCAAGTACGAGCCTGCCACCGCCGGGAAGCGGAAAGCCCCGCCATTGGTCACTCGCCCGAGGGACTTTCGTCCTCGGTCCCGGGGGCGCCCTCCAGGGGCTCTGTGCGCGGGGCCGGCGGTTCGGGGGCGGAATAGGTCCGGCGGGCCGTCACGGGCTCCATGGCGAGCCGCAGGAGCCGATGGCAGACCGCGCAGTGGCGGGTGAGATGGCGGCGGCCGGAAGAGGCGGCCAGGTGGGCGCGCAGGAGCGCGCGGGTCTCGTGCGTGGCGGACGTCGTCATGCGCGCCACCTCCCGGTGGACCGCCGCCCCGCACCGGGAAATCAGGGGCGGCCTCTGCTGTCTGAGTACTCGTCGGCGGCTGCCCGAGTCAAGACGCGCGAAAGCCCGGATCCAGAAGGATCCGGGCTTTCGTTACTGCGGTCCTGACGGGATTTGAACCCGCGGCCTCCACCTTGACAGGGTGGCGAGCACTCCAAACTGCTCCACAGGACCAGGTTTTCGCTGCCTTCCTTGCGGCTGGCTGCGAAACCAGACTGTACAGCAGGTCAGAGGGTGCGGTCGAACTCACCCTGGGTGGCGGCTCCGTCACCGTTGCGGAAGCCGCCCGTCCGGGGCCGTCTCACGGCGCCGCCGCGTCGATCGCCTTCACGATCCGCTTGTCGGAGACGGGGTGGGCCGTCCCCAGCGCGTGGGCGAAATAGCTGACCCGGAGCTCCTCGATCATCCAGCGGATGTCCAAGACCTCCTGCGGTACGGGCCTGCCCTGCGGCATCTGTTCGAGCAGCCAGGCGTACTCGTCCTGCATCTCGTGGACCTTCTCCATGCGCGTGGTGTCGCGCTGGACGGCCGTCGGCATCTGCTGGAGCCGGCGGTCCACGGCGACCAGGTAGCGCATCAGGTCGGGCAGCCTGCGCAGCCCGGTCTTCGTGACGAACCCCGGCGGCATCAGGGCCGCGAGCTGGTCCCGGGCGTCGGTGACGTTGTTGACCAGGACCAGGCTGCTGGTGGCCTTCAGGCGCCGCTCGCAGGCCTGCCAGGCGGCCAGCACCTGCTGGACCTGCTTGACCGTGTGCTCGGTCAGGGCGACGAGATCGGTGCGCACCTTGTCGTACAGCTTCCGGAACGACTCCTCGTCCCAGGCCGGGCCGCCGTGCGCGCCGATCAGCCGGTCGGCGGCCGCCGTCGCGCAGTCCTCGAAGAGGGCCTGGATGGAGCCGTGCGGATTGCGGGACAGGGCCAGCTTCTGCTGGTTCGTCAGCTTGTCGGAGGCGAACTTCGCCGGGTTCACCGGCACGT
Source organism: Streptomyces sp. NPDC001890 (assembly GCF_042891445.1). Lineage (NCBI taxonomy): Bacteria > Bacillati > Actinomycetota > Actinomycetes > Kitasatosporales > Streptomycetaceae > Streptomyces > Streptomyces sp. NPDC001890. The sequence continues at coordinate 35,224 of NZ_JBIATE010000028.1, forward strand.
TCAGCATGATCAGCTTCCGGGTGCCCAGCCACATCGCCTGCAGCTGCTCGGCCTCGGTGTCGAAGAGCCGTACGGCCACGGTGTCGCCCTGGTCCACCAGCGCCGGGTACGCCTTCACCGGCTGGCCCGCACGGCGGGTCTCGAAGACGCGGTTCAGCGTGCCGATCGTCCAGTCCGTGAGGCCCGAACGCTCGATGGACTCGCCGGAGGGGCCCGCGGTGGCCGCGGCGGCCTTGGAGAGCGCCTGACGGGCCTTCGGGCGCAGCTGGAGCTTCAGCGCCTCCAGGTCCTTGTCCTCGGACACCTTGCGGCGCCGCTCGTCGACGATCCGGAACGTGATCTTCAGGTGGTCCGGGACGCGGCTCAGGTCGAAGTCGTCGGCCGAGACCGGGACGCCGACCATCCGCTGGAGCTCCCGGGCCAGCGTGACCGGCAGCGGCTCCTGCAGCGGTACGGCCCGGTCCAGGAACTTGTCCGCGTAGTTCGGCGCGGGGACGTAGTGCCGGCGGATCGGCTTGGGCAGCGAGCGGATCAGCTCGGTGACCACTTCCTCCCGCAGGCCGGGGATCTGCCAGTCGAAGCCCTCGGCGGTGACCTGGTTGAGCACCTGGAGCGGGATGTGGACGGTCACACCGTCGGCGTCCGCGCCGGGCTCGAACTGGTACGTGACCTTGAACTTGAGCTTCCCCTGGCGCCAGGAGTCCGGGTAGTCGTCCTTGGTGACGGCCCCGGCCTTCTCGTTGATGAGCATCGAGCGCTCGAAGTCCAGGGCGTCCGGCTCGTCCCGGCGCTTGTGCTTCCACCAGGAGTCGAAGTGCGCCCCGGAGACCACGTGCTCGGGGATCCGCTGGTCGTAGAAGTCGAAGAGCGTCTCGTCGTCCACGAGGATGTCGCGGCGCCGGGCACGGTGCTCCAGCTCCTCGACCTCGCCGAGGAGCTTGCGGTTGTCGTGGAAGAACTGGTGGTGGGTGCGCCAGTCGCCCTCGACCAGGGCGTTGCGGATGAACAGGTCGCGGGAGGTCTCGGCGTCGATCCGGCCGAAATTGATCTTGCGCTGGGCGACGATCGGCACCCCGTAGAGCGTGACCCGCTCGTACGCCATCACCGCCGCCTGGTCCTTCTCCCAGTGCGGCTCGCTGTAGGTGCGCTTCAGCAGGTGCTGGGCCAGCGGTTCGATCCACTCCGGCTCGACCTTGGCGTTGACCCGCGCCCACAGCCGGGACGTCTCGACCAGCTCGGCCGACATCACGAACCGCGGCTGCTTCTTGAAGAGCGCCGAACCGGGGAAGATCGCGAACTTGGCGCTGCGGGCGCCCAGGTACTCGTTCTTCTCGGTGTCCTTCAGACCGATGTGCGAGAGCAGCCCGGCCAGCAGCGAGGTGTGCACCGACTGCTCGGGGGCGTCCTCCTCGTTGAGGTGGATGCCCATCTGCTTGGCGACCGTACGCAGCTGCGCGTAGATGTCCTGCCATTCGCGGATGCGCAGGAAGTTCAGGTACTCCTGCTTGCACATCCGGCGGAAGCTGGAGGAGCCGCGCTCCTTCTGCTGCTCGCGGATGTACCGCCACAGGTTCAGGAACGCCAGGAAGTCGGAGGTCTCGTCCTTGAAGCGGGCGTGCTGCTGATCGGCCTGGGTCTGCTTCTCCGAGGGCCGCTCGCGCGGGTCCTGGATGGAGAGCGCGGAGGCGATGACCATGACCTCGCGGACACAGCCGTTGCGGTCGGCCTCGATGACCATGCGGGCCAGGCGCGGGTCGACGGGCAGCTGGGAGAGCTTGCGGCCCAGCTGGGTGAGCCGCTTTTTCGGATCCTTCTCCTCCGGGTCGAGCGCACCGAGCTCCTGGAGGAGCTGGACGCCGTCGCGGATGTTGCGGTGGTCCGGCGGGTCGATGAAGGGGAACTTCTCGATGTCGCCGAGGCCGGCCGCGGTCATCTGGAGGATGACGGAGGCCAGGTTCGTACGGAGGATCTCCGGGTCGGTGAACTCCGGACGGGTCAGGAAGTCGTCCTCGGAGTACAGCCGGATGCAGATGCCGTCCGACGTACGGCCGCAGCGGCCCTTGCGCTGGTTGGCGCTGGCCTGCGAGATCCGCTCGATCGGCAGCCGCTGGACCTTGGTGCGGTGGCTGTAGCGCGAGATCCGGGCGTTGCCCGGGTCGATCACGTACTTGATGCCGGGGACGGTCAGTGAGGTCTCGGCGACGTTGGTCGCCAGGACGATCCGGCGCCCGGTGTGCCGCTGGAACACGCGATGCTGCTCGGCGTGCGAGAGCCGGGCGTAGAGGGGGAGTACCTCGGTGTGGCGGAGGTTGCGCTTGTTCAGTGCGTCCGCGGTGTCACGGATCTCCCGCTCGCCGGAGAGGAAGACCAGGATGTCGCCGGGCCCCTCCGTCTGGAGCTCGTCCACGGCCTCGCAGATCGCCGTGATCTGGTCGCGGTCGGAGTCCTCGCCCTCCTCCTCCAGGAGAGGGCGGTACCGCACCTCGACGGGATACGTACGCCCGCTGACCTCGACGATCGGCGCCTCGCCGAAGTGGCGCGCGAACCGCTCGGGGTCGATCGTCGCCGAGGTGATGACGACCTTCAGATCCGGGCGCTTGGGCAGCAGCCTGGCCAGATAGCCGAGCAGGAAGTCGATGTTCAGCGACCGCTCGTGGGCCTCGTCGATGATGATCGTGTCGTAGGCGCGCAGCTCGCGGTCCGTCTGGATCTCGGCGAGCAGGATGCCGTCCGTCATCAGCTTCACGAACGTCGCGTCGGGGTTCACCTGGTCGGTGAAGCGGACCTTCCAGCCGACCGCCTCGCCCAGCGGCGTCTTCAGCTCGTCCGCGACGCGCTCGGCGACCGTACGGGCCGCGATCCGGCGCGGCTGGGTGTGCCCGATCATGCCCCGGACGCCGCGCCCCAGCTCCATGCAGATCTTCGGGATCTGCGTGGTCTTGCCGGATCCGGTCTCCCCGGCGACGATCACGACCTGGTGGTCGCGTATCGCCTCCAGGATCTCGTCCTTCTTCTGACTGACCGGGAGCTGTTCCGGGTACGACAGGGCGGGCATCCGCGCGGCACGCACCGAGAGCCGCTCGGCCGCCTTTGCGGCCTCGGCGGCGATCTCGTCGAGCACGGACTGCCTGGCCTCGGGCTTACGGATGCGGCGCGCCCCTTCGAGACGGCGGCCGAGCCGGTGCGCATCGCGGAGCGAGATCTCTCCGAGCCGGTTCTGGAGATCAGCGAAGGAAGTAGACATACGGAGCCCAGGATCTCACCCGGGCCCGAGGAACGGCGAACATATTTCGTGCGGTCCGGGTCACCACCCGGGCACCGCGCGGAGCCGCGGGATCACAGCACGTACCATTTCGGGCAGCTGACCACCCGTTGCCCCCGTCCGGAAAGGCCGGTCGCCGTGTCCCGTACGCAGTGGTGCTGCCTGACGGCGGTGCTCGCGGTGATGCTGGGGCTGTTCTGCGGACCGGCGACGGCGGTGACCGGCGGCGGCGCCTCGCCCGCCGCCATGGCCGTGGCCGCCACCACGGCCGGCCCGGACGGCGCCGCGGACACGGACGCCCCGGTGGTGGCGGCTGACTCCGACCGGCACCCGACGCCGGGATGCGGCAGGACACGGAAGCCCGACGACGCGCCGGCGCTCCCGGGCCGGGCCCGTGCCGCGTACGACCAGGCCCCCGGCCTCGCCGAGTGGGGCCTGCCCGCCGCCATCGGGCAGGGACCGGTCCACCCACCCGTGCGGCTGAAGCTGCGCACCCCCGCGCCCGCCGCCCCCACGCCCGTCGAACTCTCCGTGCTGAGGGTGTAGCCGGCCCGCGTCGCCCGGCCACTCTCTTCCCTTCCGCCTCACCAGCACGGAGTCCCGCATGTCCAAGTCCCCGTCCGCGTCCTCGCGCAAGCCCTCTTCCCGGAAGCCGGTGATCTACGGCGCCGGTGTCGTCCTCGCCGCCGCGCTGCTCGGCTTCGTCTCCTACAAGGCCACCGCCCCCGACCATTCGGGTTCCGGTTCCTCCTCGGTCGCCGAGGTCACCGCCGACCCGGACGCCGGCGTCTACCCGGAGCTGGCGAAGCTCGCCCGCCGCGACGCCGGCGACAAGCTCGCGCAGGGCCGCGCCGACGCACCCGTGGTCCTCATCGAGTACGCCGACTTCAAGTGCGGTTACTGCGGCAAGTTCGCCCGCGACACCGAGCCCGCCCTGGTCAAGAAGTACGTGGACAACGGCACCCTGCGCATCGAGTGGCGCAACTTCCCGATCTTCGGCGCCGAGTCCGAGGCCGCCGCCCGCGCCGCCTGGGCCGCCGGGCAGCAGGACCGCTTCTGGCAGTTCCACGCCGCCGCGTACGCCGAGGGGGCCAAGGAGAAGGGGTTCGGCAAGGACCGCCTGAAGGAACTCGCCCGCCAGGCCGGCGTCGCGGACCTCGACCGGTTCGCCCGCGACGCGGACAGCGCCGCCGCCTCCGCCGCCGTCGGCAAGGACCAGGAACAGGGGTACGGAATCGGCGCGACGTCCACCCCGTCGTTCCTGATCAACGGCCGCCCGATCTCCGGGGCCCAGCCCATGGAGACCTTCACCTCGGCCATCGAGGCGGCGGCCGAGACGGCCCGCAACACCGAGGACGCCAAGAGCAGCAAGGACACCGAGAGCGGCAAGGGCTCCCAGGGCTCCGGGGACGACGCGAAATGACCGCTGACATCGGCTACTTCGCGGCCTTCCTCGGCGGGCTGCTCGCCCTGGTCAGCCCGTGCAGCGCGCTGCTGCTGCCCGCCTTCTTCGCCTACTCCATCGATTCCGCCTCGCGTCTGCTGGCCCGTACCGGCATCTTCTACGCCGGTCTGGCCACCACCCTGGTGCCGCTCGGCGCCGCCGGCTCGTACGCCGGACGGCTCTTCTACCAGCACCGCGACGCGCTGGTCCTCGGCGCGGGCTGGCTGATCATCGCGCTCGGCGTCGCGCAGATCGTCGGCCTGGGCTTCGCCTCGCGCCGGATCGCCGCCCTCAGCGGCCGGATCCGCCCGACCACCGCCGTATCGGTCTACGCGCTGGGCGCCGTCTACGGACTGGCCGGCTTCTGCGCGGGCCCGATCCTCGGCAGCGTCCTCACCGTGGCGGCGGTCAGCGGCAGCCCGGTCTACGGCGGACTGCTGCTCGCGGTCTACGCCCTGGGCATGGCGGTCCCGCTCTTCCTGCTCGCACTGCTCTGGGAACGCTTCGACCTGGGCCGGCGGGCCTGGCTGCGCGGCCGCGCCTTCCGGCTCGGCCGTTTCGAACTGCACACCACGACCCTGTTGTCCGGGCTCTTCTTCATCGCGCTCGGCGCGCTGTTCCTCGCGTACGACGGGACGACGGCGCTGCCCGGCCTGCTGGACGTGGACGATTCGTTCGCCGTGGAGCAGTGGGCCCAGCGCATCGGCGAGCACGTGCCGGACGCCATGGCGCTGGTGGCCGTGGTCGCGGTGGTGCTGCTGGTTCTGGCGGTACGGGCGTGGCGCGGCCGGCAGGGCGTGAACCCGGCGGACCGGGAAGAGGTCTGACACGGCGAAGGCCCCGTCCGGTGGACGGGGCCTTCGGGTGGTGGCTGGGGCCGGGATCGAACCGGCGACCTATCGCTTTTCAGGCGATCGCTCGTACCAACTGAGCTACCCAGCCACGCAGCTCATAAGGGCTGCAGCGGTCCTGACGGGATTTGAACCCGCGGCCTCCACCTTGACAGGGTGGCGAGCACTCCAAACTGCTCCACAGGACCAAGCTAATGTGCGAGACAAGTCTCGCACACGGTTAAGCGTGCCCCCAACGGGATTCGAACCCGTGCTACCGCCTTGAAAGGGCGGCGTCCTGGGCCACTAGACGATGAGGGCTAAGGGCCCACCTGCGCGCTTTCCAGCGCGTCGGGGACGTGAGAAGCATATGGGATGGCGGCGGCTATCGCCAAAACGGTTTACCGGGAGCGCCCGGCAGGGGTGCGCGCCCCGGGGCGGAGACGTTCGTACGGGCCGTCCGGACCGGGGCGCCGGGACCGGCGGTACGGGACAATGGCGGGGTGCTGGAGATGACGCGCGAAGAGTTCGAAGAACTGGTCGCCGAGGCGCTGGACCGGATCCCGCCGGAGCTGACGCGGCTGATGGACAACGTCGCGGTGTTCGTCGAGGACGAACCCGACCCGGGGGATCCCGAGCTGCTCGGGCTGTACGAGGGGACGCCGCTGACCGATCGCGGCGAGTGGTACGCGGGGGTGCTGCCGGACCGGATCACCATCTACCGCGGGCCGACCCTCCGGATGTGCGAGTCCCGCGAGGACGTCGTCGCCGAGACCGAGATCACGGTCGTCCACGAGATCGCCCACCACTTCGGCATCGACGACGCGAGGCTGCACGCGCTCGGCTACGGGTGAGCGGACCGCTCGCCGCCGGACCGCTCCCGGCCGGACCGCCGCCCGCCCGGTGGTGTGTGCGTGCGGAATCGCGGTGGGAGGCGTGCGGGTGGTGTGCGGGACGGGAGCGGGGGCGTGTCCCCGGTGGGGCAAAGGGAGTTGGGCACGGAGCCCCCTCTTCTCCCGTACCGCTCCGCCCCCTCTTCGTACCCCCGGAGGTGCCTCCCGTGCGCCAGTTGTCCGTCCCCGTCCGATGGGCGGCCGTCGTCGCCGCGACCGTCGCCGCGTCCACCGGCTGCATGAGCATCGGCGACGACGGGGGGAAACCGGCTCCGTCGCCCTCTCCGTCGCCCGAGCACGCGGGGAGCGCCGCCCAGCCGGACGGCGGCACCGTGGCGGGTACCGGCAGGGTCCGTGGTGGGGGCAGGGCCGAGGCGCACTCCGAGCGGGAGGCCGCCGAGTCGCCGGAACCGAGCGGCTCGGCCGGGGCCCCGGCCGAGCCCGGTGACGTACGGCAGGGCGGGGAGCGGGAAGGGGACGCGGAGCCGGGCCGGGGTGGTCCGGTGCCGACGCCCTCCGCCTCGCAGTCCGGCCCCGGGGTGCCGGAGCAGCCCACCTCGCCCGCGCCGTCCGGGCCGGCGACCCCCGAGCCGCCGGACACGCCCGAGCCGGAGCCCTCCGAGACCTCGCCGCAGCCGTCCGCCTCGCCGGCCGCACAGCTCCGCAGTGAGGCGATGGGGGCGTCGAGGGCGTCGCGTCCGCTGCGGACTCCCGAGGTATCGCCGCAGGTGGGACCGGTTTAGCGAGGGGAGGGAGAGGGCCGGTTTGCGCGATGTGGGGTGGAGTGCGTATGGTAGTAGATCGTTTGATCCCATTGCCCGGCGCCGAAACAGAAGCGCGCCGTGTGGCGCGTACTCTCCCTTGCCGTGGCTGGACCGCATTGAGGCGGTCGAAATTGCGAATCACGGAGTTACGGGCGCGTGCCGAGACTCCGGAAGGTTTCGCATTTCGCATGTCAATTTCCAGTTCTGACCACACCGTCATGCCCGAGAACATCGAGAACGACGAGCTCGTCGAGGCCGCGGAGGCCGTGATCGCCGAGTCCGCCGGTGCCATCGAGGCGGACGCCCCCCGGGCCGAGCAGGCCGACACCGACTCCGCCGAGGCCGACGCGGACGCCGAGCCGACCATCACCTTCGCCGACCTGGGCCTGCCCGAGGGCATCGTCCGCAAGCTCGCGCAGAACGGTGTGACGGCGCCCTTCCCGATCCAGGCCGCGACCATCCCGGACGCCCTGGCCGGCAAGGACATCCTGGGCCGTGGCCGTACCGGCTCCGGCAAGACCCTCTCCTTCGGTCTGCCGACCCTGGCCACGCTGGCCGGCGGCCACACCGAGAAGAAGAAGCCCCGCGCGGTCATCCTCACCCCGACCCGTGAGCTCGCGATGCAGGTCGCGGACGCGCTCCAGCCGTACGGCGACGTGCTCGGCCTGAAGATGAAGGTCGTCTGCGGCGGTACGTCGATGGGCAACCAGATCTACGCGCTGGAGCGCGGTGTCGACATCCTCGTCGCCACCCCGGGCCGGCTGCGCGACATCATCAACCGGGGCGCCTGCTCCCTGGAGAACGTCCAGGTCGCCGTCCTCGACGAGGCCGACCAGATGTCCGACCTGGGCTTCCTGCCCGAGGTCACCGAGCTGCTCGACCAGGTTCCGGTCGGCGGTCAGCGCATGCTCTTCTCCGCCACGATGGAGAACGAGATCGGCACGCTGGTCAAGCGCTACCTGGACAACCCGGTGAGCCACGAGGTCGACAGCGCCCAGGGCAACGTCACGACCATGACGCACCACGTCCTCGTCGTGAAGCCGAAGGACAAGGCGCCGGTCACCTCCGCCATCGCCGCCCGCAAGGGCCGCACCATCATCTTCGTCCGCACCCAGCTGGGCGCCGACCGCATCGCCGAGCAGCTCGTCGAGGCGGGCGTCAAGGCGGACGCGCTGCACGGCGGCATGACGCAGGGCGCCCGTACCCGGGTGCTCGCCGACTTCAAGGACGGCTACGTCAACGCGCTCGTCGCGACCGACGTCGCCGCCCGCGGTATCCACGTGGACGGCATCGACCTGGTGCTGAACGTGGACCCGGCCGGTGACCACAAGGACTACCTGCACCGCTCGGGCCGTACCGCCCGCGCCGGCAAGTCGGGTGTCGTCGTCTCGCTGGCGCTGCCGCACCAGCGCCGTCAGATCTTCCGCCTGATGGAGGACGCGGGCGTCGACGCCTCGCGCCACATCGTCGGCGGCGCCGGCGCCTTCGACCCGGAGGTCGCCGAGATCACCGGTGCCCGTTCGCTGACCGAGGTCCAGGCCGACTCCGCGAACAACGCCGCCAAGCAGGCCGAGCGCGAGGTCGCCGACCTGACCAAGCAGCTGGAGCGCGTCCAGCGCCGCGCCGGTGAGCTGCGCGAGGAGGCCGACCGCCTCGTCGCCCGTGCCGCCCGCGAGCGGGGCGACGACCCCGAGGCCGCCGTGGCCGAGGTCGCCGCCGAGGCGGAGGCCGCGATCGAGGCCGCCGTCTCCGTGCCGGAGCAGCCCGCCGCCCGTGACGACCGTCGCGACGACCGGGGCAACTTCGACCGCCGGGACAGCCGTGGCGGCGACCGCGGTGGCTACCGCTCCAACGACCGCCGGGACGACCGCGGTGGTGACCGTGGTGGCTTCCAGCGTCGTGACGACCGTGGCGGCCGTTCCTTCGACCGCCGTGACAACGACCGTCCGTCGTTCAACCGGGACCGCCGTGACAACGACCGCCCGTCGTTCAACCGCGACCGTCGTGACGACCGCCCGTCCGGTGGCTTCCGCCGTGACAACGACCGCCCGTCGTTCAACCGGGACCGTCGTGACGACCGTCCGTCGGGCGGCTTCCGCTCCAACGACCGTCGTGACGACCGCGGCGGCCGCTCCTTCGACCGCCGTGACAACGACCGCCCGTCGTTCAACCGCGACCGTCGTGACGACCGTCCGTCCGGTGGCTTCCGCTCCGGTGGCAGCGACCGTCCGTTCAACCGCGACCGTCGTGACGACCGTCCCTCCGGCGGCTTCCGCTCCGGTGGCGGCGACCGTCCGACCGGCCGCCGCGACGACCACCGGGGCACCGGCACCAACACCGGTTCCTTCGGCCGCCGCGACGACAAGCCGCGCTGGAAGCGCAACGGCTGAACGCGCATCGGCTGAACGCGGTGAGGACCTGCTGAGGGTCCGCTGAAAGGTCTGCGGAAAGCGGGCCCGCTCTTCACGAGCGGGCCCGCTTTTCTTTTCACTTCCCTCACATGGGTAACCGCTGCTAGCATCCGGCCACTTGCACAGGGGGCGGGGCCGGGGGGCTTTGCGAGCATGACGTGATTCCTTTGCGGCGGGCTGCCGTTGATCACCTGTGCCCTTTCATGCCTTCGGGCATTTCGGGGAGGACTGACCCTTTTGGCTCGCCTTGCTTCTCCACGCGGTCGTGGCGCCCGGCGCCGTGTCGCCGCGCTGGCCGTTCTCACCGTGGCCGCCACCGGTCCCGGTTCGATGCAGAGCGCTGTAGCGGCGGATACGCCGACCCCGGTGCAGACCAGCGGAGTCTGGGGCATCGACTTCGCCGGTGGAGTGCTGAACACCGTGGAAATCGCCCCGAGCGGGCCGCAGTTCGTGTTCGCGCGGCAGGTCGCCGCGGACGGGGCGACGGTGGGCGCGCCCACCTCGATGGGATACGCCGACACCTACGCGACCGGTGCGCATATCCAGCGTGTGCCGTGCGACGCCGGTTCCTGCGTACCGCTGCGCGCCACCGGCAACGGCCATGTGGGGCGCTTCTTCGTCGAGAACGGGCAGGAGCGCGCCCAGATCTGGCTGACGGCGAACAGTTTCCACAGCTTCGGCGAACCCGCTGTGACCGGCGGTCGGTTCGTGGACGCGACCGGACGTTACTTCGTCTACGACGCGGCGTCGACGGGCAAGCAGTACGTCGACGCCGTCGGCGAGTACCGCAGTGCGGATGTGCGGATGACCCGGTCCGTCACCGCCGCCTCGGTATGGGGATCGGCGCTGTGGACGGCGAGTTCCACCGCCGGAGCGATCACCGCCACCGACCTCGAACAGAAGAAGGTCGTCGCCACCACCGCCACCGGCGCCCCGTGCGTGATCAAGGAACTCCGGACCGTCGGCCGCTGGATCTACTGGAACTGCGGCACGGGCGGCGTCGCCGGGGTGTACGACCGTACGGCGAAGAAGAGCTTCACGGTGCCGTCCGGCGACGCGCTCGTCGGCGACGGCTATCTCGTCCGGCACGACCGCACCGCCGGGAAGCTGGTGCTCACCGACTTCCACACCGGGACGGCCGCACCGCCCCGGGAGATCGCGGACCTCCCCGCTGGCACCACCGCCGACCAGCGCCGGCTGACCTGGGCCGTGGACAAGTTCGGCGGCGACATCGCGTACGTCGGCCCGGACAAGGCGATCCGGATCGTGCCGAGCGGGGTGCCCGCGCAGCCCCTGGCGAAGATCGAGTCGGATCTCGACTCCGGGTACATCGATCTCAAGGACACCAGCGGCGGCCAGCGGTGGGAGAGCACCTGGCAGCTGAACAGGCCCGTGACCTGGACCTTCGTGGTGAAGGACGCGCACGGTCGCACGGTGCGCAGCATGTCCGGGGGGCCGGGCGCCGAGGTCGACGTCGCGTGGGACGGCAGGACCGACGCGGGCGGCTATCCGTTCAACGGGAACCACACCTGGACGTTGACGGCCAGGGCGACCGAGGGCGAAGGCACGTACACCACCGGCGGAAGGATCTCGGTCGGCGGCGGCCTCCAGGGCCATCACGACCAGGGCGGCTTCGACTTCGGCGAGCTGGTCACGCTCAACTCGGTGGGCGAGCTGACCCTGCACTACACCGAGGGCAAGGGGAAGTTCGACTGGAAGCGCTCCGGTGCCGGCTGGCCCAAGGGCACGGTGGCGGTCCCGTTCGGGGACATGGGCAGCGACCGGTGCGCCGAGATGCTCGTACGGATGCCGGGCGGGGAGCTGCGCCGGTACGCCGGGAAGTGCGGATCCCCGTACACGCCGAGCAGCAGCCACACTTCCCTGGGCACGGGGTGGAACGCGTACAACGTGCTGACCGTGCCCGGTGATCTGACCGGTGACGGCCGGCCCGACCTGCTCGCACGCAAGGCGTCGACCAGCGACGTCTACCTCTTCGCCAATGACGGTCACGGCAAGCTGACGGCCGGGGTGAAGATCCGCTCGTCCTGGACCGGCTACTCGAAGGTCGTGGGCGCCGGTGACCTCGACGGCGACGGGTACGGCGACGTGCTGGCCCATCACAAGGACGGCACGCTCTACCGCTACGACGGCACCGCCACCGGGAAGCTGAAGGAACGTGTGAAGGTCTTCGGCGCGTGGGGGACCTCGTACGACACCATCGTCGGGGTGGGCGACATCAGCGGTGACGGGAAGGCCGACATCGTCGAGCGGGACCGCTCGGGCAACCTCTTCCGCAACAACGGCAACGGCAAGGGATCGTTCGGCTCACGCACGAAGATCGCCACCGGCTGGCAGGGCTACAAGGGGGTCTTCTGATGACTTCGACGACCGAAGGACGTTCGGCGCGGGGCCGGTTCGCGGTGCCGGGGGCGGGCAGGGCGCTCACCACCCTGGCCGCGGCCGGAGCCGTGCTCGCCGGGCTGCTGGGTTCCGCGCCGCAGGCCCGCGCGGCCACGACGGTCCCGTCGTGGCTCATCCCGCTCCACTACGCCGACGAAGCGGACGGTTCCCACCGGGCCTGCACGGGCATCACGCTGTCCAGGACCCGGACCCTGGCCACGCCCGACTGCTTCACCGGACGCAGCCACGCCGACATGGAGTGGGAGTACGACCTGTCGAGCGGTCAGCTGTCGAGCGGCGGCAGCGATCCGCGCTATCGCAGCCACCCGACGTACGACGCGGCCACCCGCCGGGGGGCCGTCTCGGTGGCGATCCGGGCGACGCCGGCCTCGTACGGCAAGCCGGTGCTCGCCTCGTCGGCCGACACGGCGCTGTACGCGGAGGGCGCCAGGGCGACGTTCTACTCGTGGGCGGGGCTGGATCTGACCGACGCCCCGCGGGTCCGCCACAGCGAGCAGGTGGTGCTCAGGTCGGCGGCGTCCTGCGCCGCGCTGCTCGGCCGTACGCTGCCGGGCGGCACGCTCTGCACCGTACCGGCCCCGGGCGCGCCGCCCGTCGCGGACGAGGACCAGTGCTTCGGTGACGCGGGCGGGGCGCTCGTCGGCGGCGGCAAGCTCATCGCCGTCTCGGCCACCCGGGCCACCGGCTGTGTGGCGGGCGGGGTACGGCTCTACACCCGGATCTCCTCCTACCGGTCCACGGTCGTCGACTGGACCCGCGACGTCGACCTCGACGAGCGGATCAGCGGCTCGGTCCTGGCGCGGGAGCCCGGCGACCTCATCGACCTCTGCACGACGGACCAGCAGGGCAGGCTCAGCGACTGCTACGTCGACAGCATCGGCTCGATGATCGACTGGCGCGACCAGTTCGACTTCATGACCGAGCTGGGCGACCTGGGCGGCGACGGCAAGGGCGACCTGCTCGCCCGTACGCCGGGCGGCACGCTGTACCGCATTCCCAGTGCCCTGAGCCACAGCGATCTCGGCAAGGCCGGGAAGGTGAAACTGGGCACCGGTTGGTCCAAGTACAACCGGATCGTGGCCGCCCGGGACCTCAGCGGGGACGGTCTCCCCGACATCCTCGCCCGGGACGCCTCGGGCGTGATCTGGCTCTACCGCGGCAAGAGCGACGGCTCCCTGGCGGGCCGTACGAAGGTCACCACCTGGAAGAGCTACACCGCCATCGCCGGACGCGGCGACCTGTCGGGCGACGGGCGCGCGGACATCGTGGCGCGGGACGGAGCCGGGGTGCTCTGGCTCTACCGGGGCAACGGCAAGGGCGGTTTCGCGCCACGGACGAAGATCGGCTCGGGCTGGGGCAAGTACAACGTGATCGTCGGCAGCGGGGACATGGACCACAACGGACGGCAGGACATCCTCGCGCGGACGCCGGCGGGTGCGGTGTACCTCTACAACGCGAACCACACCGGGGGTTTCTCGGCGCCGAGGAAGCTGGCCGACACGCGCTGGAAGAAGTACACGAAGATCACCTGAGCGACGCCGGGGCACGAGGGGCACGAAGGGGCTGCGTCCCTCCCTCGTGCCCCGGCACGTTTTCCCAGTCGTGACCCCGGCGGCCGCATGTGTGCCCCGGCACCCGGGAATTGCTGGGTGCATGACAACCGACACAGGCGAGGACCGACCACCACCACCGGGCGTCTCCGACGAGGAGCGCCTCGCGCAGCTCGGGTACACGCAGACGCTGGCCCGGCGCATGTCGGCATTCTCCAACTACGCCGTCTCGTTCACGATCATCTCGGTGCTCTCCGGCTGCCTCACGCTCTACCTCTTCGGCATGAACACCGGCGGCCCCGCCGTCATCACCTGGGGCTGGGTCGGAGTCGGCCTGATGACGCTGTTCGTCGGCCTGGCGATGGCCGAGATCTGTTCGGCGTACCCGACCTCCGCCGGCCTCTACTTCTGGGCCCACCGGCTGGCCCCGCCGCGCTCGGCCGCGGCCTGGGCCTGGTTCACGGGCTGGTTCAACGTCCTGGGCCAGGTCGCCGTCACCGCCGGGATCGACTTCGGGGCGGCGTCCTTCCTGGGTGCGTACCTGAACCTCCAGTTCGGCTTCGAGGTCACCCCCACCCGTACGATCCTGCTCTTCGCCGCGATCCTGCTGCTGCACGGCCTGCTCAACACCTTCGGGGTCAGGATCGTCGCGTTCCTGAACAGCGTGAGCGTCTGGTGGCACGTCATCGGCGTCGCCGTCATCGTCGGCGCCCTGACCTTCGTACCGGACTCGCACCGGTCGGCGTCCTTCGTCTTCACCGAGTTCGTCAACAACACGGGCTGGGGCAGCGGCTTCTACGTCGTGATGATCGGGCTGCTGATGGCGCAGTACACCTTCACCGGCTACGACGCCTCCGCCCATATGACGGAGGAGACCCACGACGCGGCGACGGCCGGCCCGAAGGGCATCGTCCGGTCGATCTGGACCTCCTGGATCGCGGGCTTCGTCCTGCTCCTCGGCTTCACCTTCGCCATCCAGTCGTACGACGGGGCGCTGAACTCGCCGACCGGCGCCCCGCCCGCCCAGATCCTCCTGGACGCCCTCGGCGCCACCACCGGCAAGCTCCTGCTGCTGATCGTGATCGGCGCCCAGCTCTTCTGCGGCATGGCGTCGGTGACCGCCAACAGCCGCATGATCTACGCCTTCTCGCGCGACGGGGCCCTGCCCTTCTCCCGCGTCTGGCACACGGTCAGCCCCCGCACCCGCACCCCCGTCGCCGCGGTCTGGCTCGCCGCGGCCGGCGCGCTCGCGCTGGGGCTCCCGTACCTGATCAACGTCACGGCGTACGCGGCGGTGACCTCGATCGCGGTGATCGGCCTCTACATCGCCTACGTCATCCCCACGTTGCTCCGCCTGCTCCGGGGCAGCGACTTCGACCCGGGCCCCTGGCACCTGGGCCGCTGGTCCCGCCCGATCGGCATCGTGGCGGTGGTCTGGGTCCTGATCATCACGGTGCTCTTCATGCTGCCGCAGCTCTCGCCGGTCACCTGGGAGACGTTCAACTACGCGCCCGTCGCGGTGCTGGTGGTCCTGGGCTTCGCGGCGACCTGGTGGCTGGCATCGGCGAGGCACTGGTTCCTCAAACCGGATCACAAGGGCACGATCATCCCGGACGACCCCGTCTGACGGACCGGGAATCCACCGTGACGGGGCCCGGTAACCGATACCCGATCGGCGGCCGGGCCCCGGCGGGCTATGCTCAGGGGTGATTCGCCGAGGGCCGTTAGCTCAATTGGCAGAGCAGCGGACTTTTAATCCGTTGGTTGTGGGTTCGAGTCCCACACGGCCTACCGCCGGCAGCGCGGGGGAACCCCCTGTGACCTGCTGCTCAGCGCCTCGATCGGTTTCATCCGGTCGGGGCGCTCCGTTTTCCCCGGCCTCGTGCGTGAGCGGATGGCCCCCAGGCGACGCCGAGGGCGGCCTTCTTCCTGCCCCGCGCATACGGAGCCGTCGTCGATGCCCCGGTACTCCCAGGTGCTGCGGCAGACCGCGAGTATTTGCTGGTCCGTCATGGCGTGCTGGTTCGTCACGATTCGCTTCCCCCCGCAGGCTCGGTGGTGGTCAGGATCCGCCCCACCTGTCCGCTGAAGGCGTGCCACACGGCCCGGCCTCCCGCCAGTTCGGCAGGCAGATGCGAGTCCCGAGCGGCCTACGCGCGCGGGCCGGCGCCGTGCAGCGGATTCGGCAACGCCCTCGCCGCGCACCTGACGCCCCGCCGCCCCCGAACCGTGGTCGCCGCCATCGCCGAACGCATCACCCGCATGGTCCTGGCCCCTTCGGCCGCCGCCCCGACGCCGCGGGAGTACGCCGCATGAGCCCCTCCGCCGCCCCCGTCGGCGCGGCCTCGGCGATGCTGCTCGTAGGCACCTCGACGGCCGTCTCCGATCCGGGCGGATTGCCTAGGCCGCCGGCGCCGGTCGGATGTTCTGGTTGGCGTGGAAGAAGTTGTGCGGGTCGTAGGTGCGCTTGATGGCGGCCAGACGGTCGTAGTGGTCGCGGTAGGTGGCCCGTATCCGGTCCGGCCTCTCGCCCGCGCCGATGAAGTTCACGTACGTACCGCCCATGGAGTGCGGGTGCAGCTCCTCCCAGTAGTCGACGCACCACTGCCTGATCCGCTCGGCGTTGTCCGGGTCCGGGTCGATGCCCGCGATGACGCCGGACCAGACCGCGTCCCGGTAGGCCCAGGCCGTGTCGTCGGGACCGAGCCGGTGGGCTGCCGCGTCGACCGGGTACAGGTGCGTGGTCGACAGGGCGGTGGGGAGGTTCTCCGTGTACTTGGCGTGTACGTCGACGGCGTCGTCGGTGATCCGGTCGAAGAAGTTGCCGCGCCAGTACCACTGCAGACCCGGGGGAAGCAGTTCGTCGAACATGGACTGCAGGACGGTGTACGGCATCGGGGCCACGAAGTGGAACGCCGGCCGGCCGGCGTCCTCGACGGCTGCGAGGGCGGCCCCGACGAGTCCGGGGTCGCCGGTCCAGCACCACACCACGCCGCACATCTTCTGACCGTGGATCTCCTCCGGGAACGGGGGCCCCGGCGGCACGGTGAGCGCGGCGAAGAAGCCGTTGAGGTCCTCGGGGGCCTGCGGAAGGAAGTCGCGGTACCAGCGCAGTACGTCATGGACCCGGTCGACCGGCCAGAGCGTGATGGCGACGCCCACCGTGTCCACCGGATGCAGCCGGAAGGTGAAGGAGGTGACGACGCCGAAGTTCCCGCCACCGCCGCGCAGCGCCCAGAACAGGTCGGGGTGGTTGGTGCTGTCGGCCCGCACCGACGTGCCGTCCGCCAGGACCACGTCCGCGGCCAGCAGGTTGTCGATCGTCAGGCCGTACTTGCGGGTGAGGTAGCCGTGGCCGCCGCCGAGGGCGAGGCCGCCGATGCCGGTGGACGACAGGATTCCGGAGGGGGTGGCCAGCCCGAAGGCGTGGGTGGCGTGGTCGAGGTCGCCGAGCGTGGTGCCGCCGCCGACCGTGGCCGTCCGCGCGGCGGGGTCGACGTGCGTCCAGCGCATGGGCGAGAGGTCGACGGTGACGCCGTCGTCCACCAGGCACAGGCCCGCACCGCTGTGGCCGCCGCCGCGGACCGCGAGCGTGAGGCCCGCGTCCCGTACGAAGCCGACGGCGGCCATGACGTCCGCCGCGTCGGAGCACCGCACCACCGCCGCCGGCCGTCTGTCGATCATGGCGTTGTGGACGGTGCGGGCCTCGCGGTACTCCGGGTCCCGGGGGCCGACGACGGGACCGCGCAGTGCCGTCCGCATCGCGTCCAGGGTTTCGAGCGTGGTGCCGTTCATGGCCGGGCCATCTCCTCGTACGTCGAGATGGGGACCGCCCCCGTTCGGCCGCCCGCCGTGGCTGATGTCTCAAGCCTCCCCGCGGTCCTGGCGCGTTGCCAGTGGGCCGGACCGCGTGGAGGGAGACATGCACGCCGGGGCGTGGCCGGAGCGGGTGTCAGACCAGGAGCTTCGTCTTCGCCCGCTGGTACTCCTCGTCCGTGATGGCGCCCCGGTCCCTCAGCTCGGCGAGCTTCGCCAGGTCGTCGACGTGGCTCTTGTGTTTCGTGGCCTCGGCGCCGCCCGCTTCGGAGGTGCCGGCGGCCTCCCGTACGTACGCCTTGAAGGCCGCGTCACGTTCCTGGGCCTCCTTGATGTCCCGCTTGCTCATGGACTTGCCGCGCGCGATCACGTAGATCAGCACGCCGATGTACGGCAGCAGCAGCGTGAGGATCAGCCAGCCGGCCTTGCCCCAGCCGCCGAGGTCGTGGCTGCGGAAGATGTCCGTGATGACCTTGAACAGCAGGAACAGCCACATGACCCAGAGGAAGAACCAGAGCATGGTCCAGAAGAGGTCGAGCAAGGAGTAGTCGTCCATGTGTCGCTCCCAGATCAGCGCGAGTTCATCGCGTCGGAGATCAAAAGGTAAAACAGTCATATCACCGCATACCTGCCTCCGCTCGCCGGTCGCCGGACGCCCGCGGGCACCGTTCCGCAAGGCGGGCGCGGAGTCGGGCGCGGAGTACCGTGGAGATGTCGAGGGAGGCTCGGGCCTCCAGGAGGCGGGGTCGCCTCGTGTCCATGAAGCGGTGCGGGACACCGCACGAGAAGCGGCGTGAGCGGGCGTGCGCGGGGACGCTCGCGAGGGCGACGCATGCACAGGGCAGATGAGTCCGCCCGGAGCCCGGTCGGGGCGGTCGGCCGTGTCACCGTGCCGATTCCGCCCGATGGGCCGGGCGAAGTACTGGTGGCCGTACGGGGTGGGTCCGAGGCCTACACCGCGTGGTCGGCGACGTCGATCGACAGGGACGCGCGCGTGGTGGTCGTCGACACGGTCTCGGCGCGCGGCGTGATCGTGGAACGCCTGCCGCCCTGAGCCGGAACGGACCGGAGCCGGCGGATCCGCCGGGGCCGTTGCGGCAGTCGGAGCTGTCGGAGCCGCCGCGGACGCCGCGGAACCGTCGCGTACACCACCGACGCAGTGACGTACGGCAGGAGTCTTCCCATGTTCTTCTGGCACGTTCCCGCCCCCAACGAGGCGATGCTCATCTCCGGTTCCAAGGGCAGGCAGACCCTGGACACCCAGTTCCGGATCGTCACCGGCCACGGCAGTTTCGTGCTCCCGGTGAAGCAGAAGGCGCGGATGCTCTCCCTGGCACTGCGCGAGGCGGAGATCACCGAGGACTGCGTGACGCAGCAGGGCATCCGCCTCAACGTCCGGGCCGTGGCCGTCTTCAAGGTCGGCGACGACTCCGTGTCCATCGCCAACGCGGCCCGCCGCTTCCTGACCGAGCAGGACCAGATGGAGGAGCTCGTCGGGCGGATCTTCGCCGGGCATCTGCGTTCCATCGTCGGCGGACTGACCGTGGAGCAGATCATCCGTGAACGCAACCGGGTCTCCCAGGAGGTCATCGCGGGCAGCCACGGCGAGATGGAGAAGCTCGGCATCGTCGTGGACGCCCTCCAGATCCAGGAGATCGACGACGCCACCGGCTACATCAAGAACCTCGCGGCCCCGCACGCCGCCGCGGTCGCCAGCCAGGCCCGGATCGCCGAGGCCAAGGCCGACCAGGAGGCCAGCCAGCGCGAGCAGCAGGCCGCCGCGCTCAAGGCGGAGTACGAGCGCGACACCGCGATCAAGCGGGCCGGCTTCCTCGCCGAGACCGAGCAGTACAACGCCCGCGCCGCGCAGGCCGGGCCGCTCGCCGGCGCCAGGGCCTCGCAGGAGGTCATCGAGGAGCAGACCGCACTGGCCGAGCGGCAGGCCGCGCTCGCCGCGCAGCAGCTGGAGGCGGAGGTCCGGCGCCCGGCGGACGCCGAGGCGTACCGGCAGCGCACCCTGGCGGAGGCGGCCCGGGACCGGGTGAAGTTCGAGGCGGACGGCAACGCGTACACCGAGCGGACCCTCGCCCAGGCGCAGGCCGACGCCAACAGTGTGCGCGCCGCGTCGCTGCGTGACGGCAACCAGGAGCTCATCGCGGCCAACCGCATCGTGGAGAACCTGCCCGCCCTGGCCGACGCGGCCGCCCGGGGGATGTCCGGCGCCGACCTCACCGTTCTCAACGGCACCAACGGTGTCAACGAGTTGGCGGCGGGCGTCGTCGGTCAGGGGCTGGCGATCCTCCACTCGCTGCAACGGGGCGTGGACCCGGTGAAGCGTCAGGAGGACGGAATGAAGGGCGGGCGGACCCGAGTGGTCAAAAGGGCTCCGGAGATGCCGTAGAGTTGTCTTCACCGACGCGGGGTGGAGCAGCTCGGTAGCTCGCTGGGCTCATAACCCAGAGGTCGCAGGTTCAAATCCTGTCCCCGCTACTGAAGGATCAGGCCCGGCACGCATGCAGCGTGCCGGGCCTGATTCGTTTCGCTGTGCCCATGTCCCCCGTTCCCCCCATTGGCCGAAGAGGAGTCGCCGCACCGTTCCGATCCGGCGAGCCTGAGGGTGGGGCGCGGTACCGTCCGCAGCCGCGCGCGTACCGGGCAGGAGACCACAGGTGTGGAAGCGGGAGAGGCGGCGCGGCAAGCATGCCGGGGGCGGCGCCGGTACCCGGCGGTTCGTACGGATGCTGCCGGCTCTGATGATTCTCGGCGGGCTGGTGTTCGACGCCCTCACCCCGCCGACCTTCACCGCCATCCCGCTGTTCGTGGCCGCTCCGCTGATCGCCGCCCCGTTCTTCTCGCTGGCCAGCACCGTTTGCACCGCTGTCGCCTCGATGCTCGCCGTCATCGCGCTGCGGCTGTACACCAGCTCGTTGCCGGAAGCCGTGCCGTTGATCGAGCTGCTCACCCTGGCCACCGTTTCGATCCTCGCGGTGGTGATCAACGGGGTCGTGCGGCGCGGCAACGAGCAGCTGGCCTCCGCGCGGTACATCGCGGAGACGGCGATGCGCGCGGTGCTGCCGAAGCCGTCCGACCGGATCGGCGGACTGCATGTCGCGGCGCGGTACGAGGCGGCTCAGGCGGACGAGTTCGTCGGCGGTGACCTGTTCGCCGTGGCGGACACCCCGCACGGGGTGCGGCTGGTGGTCGGTGACGTACGGGGGAAGGGGCTCGACGCCGTCGAGACGGTGGCGGTGGTCATCGGGGCGTTCCGCGAGGCGGCCGAGCAGGAATCCTCGTTGGAGGGGGTGGCGGGGCGGCTGGAGCGGGCGCTGGCGCGGGAGGAGGCGCGGCGGGGCGGGCTCGATGTGCTGGAGGGCTTCATCACCGCCGTGCTGGCCGAGATCCCGTACGGGCTGTCCCGGGTGCGGATCGTCAACCGGGGGCACCCCGAGCCGATCCTGCTGCATTCGGACGGGGCGCTGGAGGTGCTGAAGCCCTCCGTGCCCGCGCTGCCGATCGGGATGGGGCTGGGGGTGTGGCCGGAGTGCACGGACGAGTGGGAGCTGCCGGCCGGGACGACTCTGCTCCTCTACACGGACGGCCTCTCGGAGGCGCGGGACGCCGAGGGGGTCTTCTACGATCCGGCGGCCCGGCTGCGCGGGCGGATCTTCCCGGGGCCCGAGGAGCTGCTGTCCGCCCTGACCGATGACGTGCGGCTGCACACGGGCGGCGAGACGACCGACGACATGGCGTTGCTCGCGGTCGCACGCCCGGCCGAGGGGCAGCCGGACCGGCGGAGGACCGTGCGGATCGTCGGTGCCGAGGAGACGTGAGGGGTGGGCGGAGGAATGAGGGGGTGCGGGAAACGTGAGGAGACGTGAGGTGTGGGCGGGGGTGGTGGTGTGATGGGGTGATGCCACCGTGCGTAACTGAAAGGCACCGCTCCGCATAACGTTTGACGCAACGTCAGAAACGGGGTAGTGGCTGAGGGTCGGTCAACTCGTCCGATTCCGCCCGCTTGTGCCCCGTAAAGTCCAGGCCAAAGAAGTGAACGATCAGTGGGAACGGCTTGGAATACGGCCCCGGTGTCTATTAACGTTCGATAACGCAGCGCGGTCGTCCCAGCCGTCATCAGTGGCGGCGCCGTGCGCGAGCGCCGAATTCCGCAAGGGAACCGGGGAACCACCTACATGGGGTGAATCGGACACCTGTGTCTCGTGAGAGGCAGAGGGGCCCGTAGGAGACCTTCCTGCTCCGAACCCGTCAGCTAACCCGGTAGGCGAGAAGGAAGGAAAGGAGTGCGCCCCCGTGGCGTCCAACAAGCCTGCCCCCGAGGCCCCGTCCCGGTTCGATCACGACTACGGCACCGGGCCCGAAGGCAACTTCACCGGTGGGTTCACCAGTGAGCCCGACCGTGGCTGGGACGAGTGGAACCCCACCGAGGAGTCCGTCCGCCCGGTGCGCGGCAAGCACCGCGTCGCCAAGCAGCGCAACGGGCTCGCCCGCAGTTCCACGGTGCTGGGTGTCGGCGTCATAGCGGCGGTCGGTGCGGGTGGCATGGCCTCCGCGCAGAGCAAGCCGCCGGTCTCCATCTCCATGCCCGACGCCATCACGGACAACCTCCCCGACGCCAAGTCCCTTCCCGGCGTGGGCGCCCTGTTCTCCGGCGAGTCCGAGACGGACAAGTCCGAGGTCGCGGCCGCCGCCGCCCCGCTCACCACCGCCGGCATCACCACCGCCGAGGCGGAGCAGGGCACGACGGACGCGGGTGAGGCGCTCCGCGCCCGCATCCTCCAGCAGGCCGAGCAGCAGCAGGACGCCGCCGACGCCGAGGCCAAGGCGGCCGAGGAGAAGAGGGCCGCGGAGAAGGCGGCCGCCGAGGCCCAGAAGCAGCAGGACGAGGCCCAGGCCAAGGCCGCCGCCGAGAAGAAGAAGGCGGAGGAGGAGGCCAGGAAGAAGGCGGAGGCCGCCCGGCTCGCCAAGCTCGCCGCCAGCTACGCCATCCCGACCTTCTCGTACACGATCACCTCGACCTACGGCCAGGCCGGTTCGATGTGGTCCTCCGGCTACCACACCGGCCTCGACTTCGCCGCCCCGACCGGCACCCCGATCAAGGCCGTCCACGGCGGCACGATCAAGTCGGCGGGCCTGGCCGGCTCGTACGGCTACCGCACCGTGCTGGAGCTGGAGGACGGTACGGAGATCTGGTACTGCCACCAGTCCTCGATCGGCGTCAGCGTCGGCCAGAAGGTCACCACCGGTGACACCATCGGCCGGGTCGGCGCGACCGGCAACGTGACGGGCCCCCACCTCCACCTGGAGGTCCACACCGCCGACGGCACGGGCATCGACCCGATGGCCTGGCTCCGCAGCAAGGGCCTCAACCCCTGAGAACCCCGGCAGTCCTGACGCTCACCCCCCGACGTCAGGGCTGCCGGTCTTTTGTGGGCGGCCTGCCATGAGTGATTCGGAATAGCGCGCCATCCGGAATCCGTTGATCCACTTATGACTTCTCTTCGTAAGCTGGGCCCTTCCGACCTCCAGGTCTTCCCGCTCGCTCTCGGTGGCAACGTCTTCGGCTGGACCGCCGACGAGGCGCAGTCGTTCGCGGTGCTGGACGCGTACGCCGCGGCCGGCGGCAACTTCATCGACACCGCCGACGGGTACTCCGCCTGGGTCCCGGGCAACGAGGGCGGCGAGTCCGAGACCGTCATCGGCAAGTGGCTGGCCGCGCGCGGCAACCGCTCCGACATCGTCGTCGCCACGAAGGTCAGTACCCACCCCCGGTACCAGGGGCTCGCGCCCGCCAACATCAAGGCCGCGGCCGAGGAATCGCTGCGCCGGCTCGGCACCGAGTACATCGACCTCTATTACACGCACTTCGACGACGAGACCGTGCCGGTCGAGGACATCATCACCGCCCTGGACCAGCTGGTGAAGGAGGGCAAGGTCCGCGAGATCGCCGCCTCCAACATCGGCCCCGCGCGGCTCCAGGCGTCCCTGGACTTCTCGGAGCGCGAGGGGCTGGCCCGTTACGTCGCCCTTCAGCCGCACTACAACCTGGTCTCCCGCGACACGTACGAGGGCGAGCTCCAGGACACGGTGGCCCGCGCCGGGCTCGGCGCTGTGCCGTACTTCGCCCTGGCCTCCGGATTCCTCACCGGCAAGTACCGTCCGGGCACGTCGGTGGAGAGCGCGCGGGCGGAGGGTGCCCGCGCGCACCTGGAGTCGGAGCGCGGGCAGAAGGTCCTGGCAGCGCTGGACAAGGTCGCCCAGGAGCGCGGTGTGGAGATCGCGACCGTCGCGCTGGCCTGGCTCGCCTCCCGGCCGACCGTGGCCGCGCCGATCGCCTCGGCCCGTACGGTCGAGCAGCTGCCCGCGCTGCTGGCCGTCGCGGACCTCACCCTGACCGAGCAGGAACTGGCCGAACTCACCGAGGCATCCGCCTGACCGTGCGGCCGGCCTGGTGCGGTGGCTGCTACGGCAACAGGTAGGGGTTGTAGCCGGGACCGGGACCGGGCACGGGGGCGTTGCGGTAGGCGCCGTACTGCGCGTGCGGAGGGAACGGCTGGGCGTACGGGGGTGACGGCAGGCGGTGGGGACGCAGGAGGCCCGCCGCCTGAGCCGCGTACGTCAGGGCGGGGGCGGCCACCTCCCTGCGCTGCCAGAGGTGGTGCAGCAGCTCCAGCTCGCGATCGGTGAAGTCCGGGCCGGCCGCCCCGCGGCGGGCCTGAAGACGCAGCGAGGCCAGTGAGGTCGCGAACGATTCGTACTCGGCGACGGCCTGGGCGGCCGCCTTCCCGTGGGCCTTCGCCGTTGCTTCCACCTGCGCCGCTGTCTGCGCCGCTGCCTGGGCGGAGGGCCAGGGGGCGGGGCCGGGCGCGGCTCCGGGGGACCAGCCCGGTCCGCCCGGTCCGTACGGCCCGTACGGGATCGTCCGGCTCCCCCGGGCGGCGACGGCGTACTGGCGGCGTGCCGCGTCGCGGGCCAGGCCGCGGGCCCGCATCGAGGAGAGGGCGAGCGGCTCCGCCGGACTCAGCCAGCCCGCCGCGGCGTAGGCGGGCAGCTCGGCGGCGAGCGTGCGCAGCTCCCGTCGGCGCGACCAGATCGCCAGCCAGGTCACCAGGCCGAAGACCGGGACCATGAACACCGCGTACACGGCGTAGAAGCCGTACGGGCTGAAGACCGCCGACCCGTTCCACAGCGAGTGCATGCCCATGGCGAGGACGAGCCCCAGCAGCGGCAGCAGGACGCGGCGGACCCGCCGGCGCCGGGCGCTCGCCGCGGCGAGCCCGAAACCTATGCCGGTCAGCACCGTGAAGAGCGGGTGCGCGAAGGGCGACATCACCGCCCGTACGAAGAACGTCGCGGCCGTCACCGATACGACGCCCGAGGTGCCGATCTGCTGGTCCTCTCCGAAGGCGTTGCCGAGGTAGAGGATGTTCTCCGTGAAGGCGAAGCCGGCCGCGGTGATGCCGGCGATCACGACACCGTCGACGATCCCGTTGAACTCCCGCCTTCGGAACAGGAATATCAGCAGGACCGCGGCGGCCTTGGCACTCTCCTCGACGACCGGGGCTATGACCGTGGCGCCGAGGGTGTCGGCGTTCGACGGGTCCGCGGTGGTCGTGGCTATCCAGCGGGTCGCGAAAGAATTCGCCAGGATTGCCACCAGGGCGGCGGCGAACGCACCCCAGGCGAAGGCGAACAGCACATTCCGCCAGGGACCCGGATCGACCCGGTCGAGCCAGCGGAACGCCGCCAGCAGGAGCGGCACGGGCAGCACGGCGAGGCCGAGGCCGACGAGGAAACCCTGGGTGCCCGTCTGATCGCGGACCAGGGCCAGGATCGCCAGACCGCAGAGCGCGAGCACCGTGAACACCGCCACGAGGCGGAACGTCCGGCTGCGCCACACCATGCCCACCCGGCGCGGCCGGTAGCGCCAGTGCCGGCGCTCCGGCACGGCAGCCAGGATCTCGCCGACCCGCTCCTCCTCAAGGAGCGGGACGGCCGGCTGCGACTGCCGCTGCTGGACAGACCCGTCGGACACCACGCAATGACCCTAACCAGCGGCACTGACACCTGACCATGGGGCGCCCGCGCCCACGGCCCGTCTCAGCTGCGGGCGAAGAGCAGGTCGTGCACGACATGGCCCTTGTCCAGGCCCTGCCCCTCGAACCGGGTCAGCGGCCGGAACGCGGGCCGGGGCGCGTAGCCGCCGTCCGCCGCGGTGTTCTCGAAGAGGGGGTGCGCGGTGAGCACCTCCAGCATCTGCTCGGCGTACGGCTCCCAGTCGGTCGCGCAGTGGATCACCGCCCCCGGCTTCAGCCGCTGCGCCACCAGGTCGAGGAACTCCGGCTGGATCAGCCGTCGCTTGTGATGGCGCTTCTTGGGCCAGGGGTCGGGGAAGTACACCCGCAGCCCGTCCAGCGAGTCCGGCTTGAGCATCTCGCGCAGCAGGATGATCGCGTCGCCGTTGGCCACCCGGATGTTGGACAGGCCGTTCCGGTCCGCGAGGCCGAGCAGATTGCCCTGGCCCGGGGTGTGCACATCCACGGCGAGGATGCCCGTGCCGGGATCGTCGGCGGCCATCTGCGCGGTGGCCTCACCCATTCCGAAGCCGATCTCCAGCACCACCGGGAGCCCGTCGAACAGCTCGGGCAGGTCGAGGACGCGCTGCCCGTCGATGTCCAGGCCCCACTTCGGCCAGAGCCGCAGCAGGGCGTCCTCCTGGCCGGGCGTGACACGGCTGCGGCGCGGCTGGAAGCTGCGGATCCGGCGCTCGTGGTGCGAGCCGGCCGGGTCGATGGCGGGGCCGCCCGGGAAGCGCGGCTCCTGGCGCAGCCTGCGCTGCCGCTCGAAGGAGGCGGCGCGCAGATCGTCCGGAATTCCGGCAGCGGACGAGGAGAGGCGCCCGGAGGAGCTCTCGGGGGAGTCCTCGGGGAGGCTCTCGGCTGGGTGCTCGGAGGCGTTCATGGGCTCAGACACAATGCCCCGATTCTACGGCGGGCGGTCTCCACCCCGTCTCCCGTGCCCGGAGCAGCGCCCTGCGTGCTACCTCCCGCCCGATGGGCAGCGAGGCCGTCGCGGCGGGCGACGGCGCGTTCAGCACATGGACGGTGTGCGGGGCCTCGCGGATGAGGAAATCGTCCACCAGGGTGCCGTCCCGCAGCACGGCCTGGGCCCTGACCCCGGCCGGGGCCGGTCTCAGATCGTCCTCCGTCACCTCCGGCAGCAGCCGCCGCACGGCCTCGGTGAAGGCGTGCTTCGACAACGAACGGCGCACCTCGCCCGCCCCGTACCGCCAGTGCCTGCGGGCGATCTGCCAGGTGCCGGGCCAGGCCAGGGTGTCCGCCAGCTCGCGCGGGTGCACGACCGGCCAGCCGTACCCCTCGCGGGCCAGCGCGGGCACCGCGTTCGGCCCGACGTGGACGCTGCCGTCGTGGCCCCGGGTCAGATGGACCCCGAGGAACGGGAACGCCGGGTCGGGCACCGGATAGACCAGGCCGCGCACCAGCTCCGGCCGCGCCAGCTCGTAGTACTCACCCCGGAAGGGCACGATCCGCATGCCCGGGTCGTCGCCCGCGAGCCGGGCCACCCGGTCGCAGTGCAGCCCCGCGCAGTTGACCAGCACCCGGGCCCGCACCACCGGGCCGTCCGCCGTACGCACGGCCACGCCCCAGGGGCGCCGGTCGATCGCGGTGACCTCCGCCCCGTAACGGATCACTCCGCCGGCCCCGCTCACCTCGGCGGCCAGCCGGGCCGCGACCGCGCCGAAATCGCACACCCCGGTCGACCCGACCCGGATCGCGGCGAGGCCGCTCACCTGCGGCTCGTACTCCGTGATCTGGGCGGGGCCCAGCTCGCGCACCGGCAGCCCGTGCTGCCGGCCGCGCTGGACCAGGGCGTGCAGCCGGGGCAGCTCGGACCGCTCGGTCGCGACGATCAGCTTGCCGGTCACCGCGTGGGCGATGCCGTGCTCGGCACAGAAGTCGACCATCTCGGCGGCGCCGCGCACCGCGTAGCGGGCCTTGAGCGAGCCGGGGCGGTAATAGATGCCGCTGTGGATCACTCCGCTGTTGCGCCCGGTCTGGTGCCGGGCCGGGCCCCACTCCTTCTCCAGGACCGTCACCCGGGTGCCCGGAGCGGTGCGCGTGATCGCATACGCCGTCGACAGCCCGACGATCCCGCCGCCGATCACCAGCACATCGCAGTCGTACGCCGCGTGCGTCATCATCACGCCACCTCCCACCCCGATAGTGCACTGACCCACTGACAACGCACTCAAACCAGCGTGGCCCAGCGTGGCGCCGAATCTTTACGGCCCGGCTGCTGGAGCGCAGGGTTCCGTTTACGTGGAGGCCATGCAGGGTCCTGCCTGCGCGGGATTCCGTCTACGCGGGCGCCACCAGCAGGGGCCTGGCTCGCTCGCGCAGCTCGGCGACGCGCGGCTCGTGACCGTACGGTTCGAGCCGGTGCAGCAGATCCCGTACGTACTCCGTGGTCCGGGCCGAGGAGATGCGGCCCGCCACCTCCACCGCCCGGGTGCCCGCGGCGCAGGCCGCGTCCAGGTTGCCCGACTCCAGCTCGGCCACCGCCGACACCACGAGCCTCAGCCCGTGCGAGCGGACGAACTCCTCGGTGGGCCGGGAGAGCGCCTGCTCGGTGAAGCGCCGCACCTGCCGGGGCGCCTTCAGGTCGAGGTGGCACTCCGCGGCATCGGCCGCGAACCTGTCGTACGAGTAGAAGCCGAGCCAGGACGGGTCCGCGTCACCGTCCCTGGAGCGCTCCAGCCAGCTCTCGGCGGCCTTCAGCGCGGATCCCGCAGCGGACGCGTCGTTCGCCTTGGCATGGGCACGAGCCTCCACCAGGCGGAAGAAACTCATGGTGCGGGCCGTGGCGAGTCCCCGGTTGCGCTCGACGGCGGCCTGCGCGAGGTCGACCCCTTCGTCGGCGAAGCCGCGGTAGGTCGCCTGGAGCGACATGGACGCGAGCACGTAGCCGCCCAGGGGCACGTCGGCTGCGGCCCGCGCGAGCCTCAGCGCCTGGATGTAGTAGCGCTGCGCGGCCTCCTGCTGGCCGGTGTCGAAGGCCATCCATCCGGCGAGCCTGGTCAGTTCGGCCGCTGCGCCGAAGAGCGCCCGGCCCACCTCGTCGCTGTAAGAACCGAGCAGCAGCGGTGCGGCGTCGACCCGTAAACACTCGGGGACCATGGAGGAGCGCCAGTCCCCGCCGCCGTACTTGGAGTCCCAGCGGCGGGCGTCCTGGGCCGCCTCGCGCAGCTTGGAGACATCGCTGTGGCCGACCCGCAGCGGGGAGATGTCGCTGGCGGGGCCGGAGGTGGCGCCCGTAGTGGTGATGATGGCGGTGGATGTGGATTCGGGTGCCGGTACCGACGTCGATACCGGTGCCGGTGCGGCTTCCGGGCGGGGCTGGGCGGGGATGGCGGGGGCCTGCCGCGTGCCCAGTGCGCCCAGCGTTCCGAGCGCTGTCCGGGCCGCCTGTGCGTTCAGCGCGGCCGAGGCGCCGGGCGGCACCGCCGTCGTGCTCTGTGCCGCCTTGCCCGGCGGGCCCTGCGCCCCCGCGCTGCTGTGTGCGCCCCGTGCGCCCTGGCTGTCGAAGGCGGGTGCCCCGGCTGCCTTCGCGTCGCGCTCCACCGTCGCGTCGGCGGGGGATATCAGCCAGCGGGACGCGGGCGTCGCGTACGCGCTCACCGAGAACGAGCCCGCGAGCGACTGCCAGATCCCGCCGCTGCCCGCCCGCCGCCCGGCCAGATCCAGCCGGTACAGCTCGGTCGCCGAACGGACCGCCTCGCCCACGTCGCGCGGGAAGGCCAGCCCGACCTCCGGCGCCGGGTCGGCGTCCGCGAGCCCGATCTCGTGCAGCGGGACCGGCCGGCCGAGCTTGGCGCCGATCGCCGCGGCGATGAGATGGGGCGCGGCGCCCTGCGGCACCATGCCCTTGGAGACCCACCGGGCCACCGAGGTCTTGTCGTACCGAAGTGTCAGACCGCGCTGCGCCCCGAGGTCATTGACCCGCCGGGCGAGCCCGGCGTTGCTGATTCCCGCGAGGGCGAGAACGGTTCCGAGCTTCTCGTTCGGTCCGCGTTGCTCCCTGGACATGCGCCACCCCTCGACACACAGACGGCCGCCGCGTCACCGTTCTCGGCGCGCGGCATTCGTACCGTGTCCTCCCCAGCGACGGCCCCCGGCACTCCGGCCGCACACGCATATGGCCGAGCCCCGAGGAATATGCCTCCTGCAGAGAACCTCAGTAAACCCAGCGTAGTTCGCCGCATCCCTACCGTTAAGGGGCAGACGTCCGTATGGCGGGATTGTTGTCCGTGAAGAGGCGGGCGGCGGACCGGACAGGGATCGGGTGGTGCCCGGAGGGGGATCGGACGCGGACCGGAGAGGGCCCGGAGGCGGTCCCGGCGCCGGGCCGGCGGGGCCCGGAACGCCGCCCGGCGGCGCACGGGAACGGCACGTGGGGGGCGTCGTCCGTGCGTGGTGCCAGGGGCCGTGCGCCGCGTCGCGGACGTGCTCCTGGTGTGTGGCCGTGCGCCCGGCCGTGCGCTCTCGTCCGGCTGTTTCGGAAGCGTTTCCATGGGTGCTGCGTGGGTCGGCCCACTGCACAGGACCCAGTGGGCTGGGGGACACTGCCGCCTCATTCCCCGCAGGCGGCGGACCGGTCCGGGAGGTGAACGACACCTCCCGGACTGTGCGTCGGCGGCCCCGGCGGAGATCCTTCGCGGCTGCCGCGCGGTTTCGCGAGGCACGGGAGAACACCGGAGGACACCCGGGAACGATCGCGGAACGAAGCGGGGCGAAAGGGGACTTCCGGTGCGGCGAGTGCCTCGTTGGAAGGTTCCAACCCGCTCCAAGAATGGCCGGATGTCATCGGTCGTCCGAGGTTGGGTCGTCCGTTTCGCGGACATCTCGCCGACCGCTGGAGGATTGTCCGTCGACGGCCCGCGAGCGGTCCGGGGTGGCTCGGGCGCGGCTTGAGCGTGGCCGGATTTCGGCTGGTGGATTCTGCTCGTACGGGGAAGGCAACGCGCCCGGTGCGTACGTGAGTTGGTGGCCGAGAGGCTTGGCGGTGGCCGAACGCGGCGCCCCGCCGTCGAAAGGGCGTCCGCTTCCCGGAGGGTGGGTACACGCCCGGGGCCGGCCCGGTCTTCCGCCCGGCTTCGGGCCCGGCCCGGCCTTTGCCAGGGGCGCATGCCCTTCCGACGTGCGCCGTCCGTAGCCCCTCCTGCGCGCCGTTGTCGTGGCAGCATGTTCGCAACGGCGCCGCGCGTTACCGGTGTTCACCCGATACCTTCCTGCTGCGCCGTTTTGTCCACAGCCTGTGGAGGCGGCGATGCGTTGGTTGGTGGGGTGGAGCAGTATCGCCGCGAGCTTCGGCACGGCAGGGGCGGTCGGACCCAGTGACGAGGGGCGCACGATGCACCCCGTGGGCTCCCAACTCCTGTGGGGCGACCCGGATCCGCTCTGGGCCGTGGGGGACTGGCGCCCCGACGAGATCCGGATCACCACGGTCGAGACCGCCGAGGGCGCCCCCACCGCCCGGATGGCCGTACTCGGCTGCTGCAGCGCCACCGACGAACAGCTGCGCTCCGGCCTCCTCGCCGCCCGCGGCGGCGCCCTGCGCCACCTCACCTCCTGGCCCGGCAGCTACACGACCGTCGTCCAGATAGGCCGCCGGATCACCGTCATCGGCGACCTCGCCGGTGCCCGCCCGGTCTTCTACACGCCCTGGGCGGGCGGCACGGCGTACGCCACCGCCGCGCTCCCGCTCGCCGACCTCATCGAGGCCCAGCTGGACATCGGCCACCTGGCCGCCCTGCTCGCCTGCCCCGAAACACCGGAGGCGCTGCGCGACGGCACCCCGTACGCCGGGGTGAAGCGCATCCCGCCGGGCCACGCCCTCATCCTCCGCGAGGGTTCGCGCGAGATCACCGGTTACGAGGCGGTGGCCTCGCTCGCCGTGGCCGCGCCCCAGCTCGACCCGGTCAGCGCCGTCGACGGCGTACGCGACGCACTGGTCGAAGCCGTACGCGCCAGGCTCCTGGCCCCGCGCCACGCGCCCGAGACCCTGCCGCCCGATCCCGGCCCGGTCCCCGGCATGGGCCCCGCCGAACGGCGCGCCGCCCGCGGCGCACCGGTCCCCGGCATCGGCGCCGACTTGTCCGGAGGCAGCGCCTCCGCCACCCTCGCCCTGCTCGCCGCCGGACTCCCGGGCCTGCCCGGCACCCTCCTCGGCCACGGCACGGGCGCGGGGGAGCGACTGCTCGCCGTCACCCTGAACGACCTCACCGCGCGCGGACACGAGGACGAACTCGAACGCGCCCGCGTCATCGCCGCCAACCCGCGCCTGCACCATGTGGTCGTCGCGGCCGGGGAGGAGGCCCTGCCCTACGCCGACCTGGGCGGCGGCGGCCCGCTCACCGACGAACCCGCCCCGTCCCTCGTCGTCGCCGAGCGCCACCGCCGACGCCTCGCCTCGGGCAGCGCCGACCACTTCGTCGGCGGCGGCGCCCGCCAAGTGCTCGACGCCCACCCGGCCCGCCTCGCCGACCTGCTGATGGACCGTCGCCGACGCCATCTGCTGCGCCCGGTCGCCGCGCTCGCCAGGGCGGAGGGCCCGAGCGCGCACTCCCTGTTCGTCCCGCTCACCGTCTACCGGGCGGCCCGCCGCCTGTCCCGTACGTCGTACCGCACCGGCCTGGAAGCGGCGGCCGGCCGGCTGCCGGACGCCAACCGGAACGCCCCCGACCTCGACACCCCCGCCGACGCCTCGCTGGCCGCCCTCGCCTGGTCGCGGCCCGGACCCGCCGCCCGCTGGCTCACCGGGGAGGCGCTCGCCGAGGTGTCGGTCCGGCTCCAGGAGGCGGCCATCCGCCCCGTCTCCGTCCAGCGCCCCGGCGAGGCCCGCGCCAGGGCCGCCCTGGCCCGGTACGCCGCCGACCACCGGATCCTGGAGCAGGCCGCCGAGAACCGCAGCCAGCGGCTGCACGCCCCGTACCTCGACAACCAGGTCGTACGCGCCGCCCGCGCGCTCCCCGAATCGCTCCGGGTCCAGCCGGGCGCCCGCGCCGCGATCCTGCGCCGGGTGCTCGCGGGTGCGGGCATCCACGATCTGCCGCCGGGCTGGGGCACCCCCTCCCTCGCCACCTCGAACGCGACCGCCCGCACCGGCCTGCGCGCCGCCCTCCCGGAGCTGATCGCCCTCTTCGACGCCCCGCTGCTCGCCGACGCGGGCCTGGTCGAGGCCCGCGTCGTACGGAAGGCCCTGCGCGCGGCCTCCGAGGGCGAACCGCTCCCGCTGGACGGCCTGGCGCACCTGGCGTCCACGGAGCTCTGGCTCCGCCGCCTGGTGTCGCGGCGCGGCACCTGCTGGACGGGCACGGCGGCGCCCCGCCAGCGTGCGGTCGCCGGCGGTGTCGTCCCGGCCAGGCGGACGCTGCAGCGGTAGGCGCGGAGGCGCGGGTACGGGTACGGGTACGGACGCCGCGTCGAGGGGACGAGGGACGGGGCGCTCACCGTGGTCGCGGGACACAATGGCCCGGTGCGGTATCTGATCCTGGGCGCCACCGAGGCGCGAGACGAGAAGGGCAGTGCCCTGCCCGTGAGCGGTACGCGGCTGCGCGCTCTCCTCGCCGCGCTCGCACTGCGCGCCGGACGCCCCGTCCCCGTCGCCGACCTGGTCGACGACGTATGGGCCGAGGATCCCCCGCACGACGCTCCCGCCGCGCTCCAGGCCCTGGTGGGCCGGCTGCGCCGGGTGCTGGGCAGGGACGCGATCACGAGCGCCCACGGGGGCTACCGTCTGACGGCCGGGCCCGACGAGGTCGACCTGCACGTGTTCGAGCGGCTCTCCCGCCAGGGGGCCGAGGAGCTCGAATCGGGCGATCCCGTGACGGCCGCGCGCACGCTCCGTACCGCGCTCGCCCTGTGGCGCGGCCCCGCACTGGCCGACCTGCCGGAACGGGACCACGGCCACGCCCTGCGCCCCGAGGCCCACCGCCTGGCCGCGCTGGAACGCCGTATCGAGGCCGATCTGCGGTGCGCGGCGACGGGGCCGGACAGCGGCGCGGGGCCGGGGCCGGGTGCGGAGCAGCGCGCCCTGGTGCCCGAGCTCATGGAGCTGACGGCCGCCCACCCGTACGACGAACGCTTCCGGGCCCAGTTGATACGCGCCCTGCGCGCCGAGGGCCGCCAGGCCGATGCGCTGGTCGCCTACGAGGACGCCCGCCGCGCCCTCGCCGACGGTCTCGGGGCCGATCCCGGACCGGAACTGGTCGCGCTGCACCGGGAGCTGCTGGCCCCGCCGCAGGTGCCGTCCGCGACGGCGGCGCGAGCGGTGGCGCGGCCGGTGGTGCGGCCGGCGGCGATGCGCCCGCAACGTCCGCCCGACGAGTCCGGCCCCGCCGTCGTGCACGGCAATCTTCGGCCCCGGCTGACCTCGTTCGTCGGGCGCGAGCCCGAACTGCGGTCCATACGCGCCGATCTGACCCGTTCCCGCCTGGTCACCCTCACCGGCCCCGGCGGCTCCGGCAAGACCCGGCTCGCCGAGGAGGCCGCGGCGCACGACGGGCAACCGGCGCCCACGGTGACGGACGCCTGGATCGCCGAGCTCGCCTCCGTGGACGACCCCGCCGACGTACCCGGAGCCGTACTCTCCGCTCTCGGGCTACGCGAGACGGCCCTCCTCCGCGACAGCAACCGCGACGGGCAGCCGCCGCGCACCGACCCGGCCGACCTCCTCGTCGAGCACCTGGCGCACTGCTCCCGCATCCGCCCCTTCCTGCTCATCCTGGACAACTGCGAACACGTCATCGAGGCGGCCGCCACCCTCGCCGAGACCCTGCTCACCCACTGCCCGCAGCTGCGCATCCTCGCCACCAGCCGCGAACCCCTGGGCGTGCCCGGCGAATCCGTACGCCCGGTCGGTCCGCTCCCGCCCGACCCCGCCCACCGGCTGTTCGCCGAGCGCGCCCGCACTGTACGACCCGATTTCGCCCCCGATTCCGACCCCGGGCACGATGCGGACGCCGTGGCCGAGATCTGCCGACGGCTCGACGGGCAGCCGCTCGCCATCGAGCTCGCCGCCGCCCGGCTGCGGATGCTCAGCCCGCGCCAGATCGCGGACCGGCTCGACGACCGGTTTCTGCTTCTGACCGGCGGGAGCCGGACCGTACTGCCGCGCCAGCAGACACTGCGTGCCGTCGTCGACTGGTCCTGGGACCTCCTGGACGAGGACGAGCGCACGGCGCTGCGGCAGATCTCCGTCTTCGCGGGCGGCTGGGACCTCCAGGCCGCGGAAGCCGTCCTCACACCTGGGGTCTCCGCTCCTGGGTTCTCCGCACCTGGCGTCTCCGCGCCCGAGGTCTTCGCACCTGGCGTCTCCATGCCCGAGGTCTCCGCACCCGGGCCGATCCCCGCCGGAGCCGTGCCGTCCGGAGCCGTGCCGTCCGGGCTCGTCCCCGCCCGGCTCTCCACCGCCGACCTGATCGGCGCGCTCGTCGACAAGTCCCTCGTCGTCGCTGCCCCGACCGCCACCGGCGAGATGCGCTACCGCCTCCTGGAGACCATCCACGAGTACGCCACCGAACGTGCCGCCGAGGTCCCGGAGATCCGCGCCGCCGCCGCGAGCGCGCACACCGCGTACTTCCTCGCGCTCGTCGAGCGGGCCGAGCCCCGCATCCGCTCCGGCGATCAGCTGCTCTGGATCGAACACCTGGAGACGGAACTCGACAACATCCGGGCAGCCCTCCACCGGACCGTCGTCACCGCCCCGTCCGAAGCGGAAGCCGTACGGCTGGTTCTCGGCATGGGGTGGTTCTGGTGGCTGCGCAACTTCCGTTCCGAGGGCCGCACCTGGGCCGAGCGTGCCGTGGAGCTGGGGCCGGAGCCGGACGGTCCCGACGACCCCCTTTACTGGCCGCGCATGCATCTGGAGATGCTGTGGTACTTCCTCGCCGTGGAGGCCGGGCCCGCCGAGGCCGTCCACGGTGACGACCGCTTCCGGGCGGTGATGGACCGGGTGGCCGAGGCGTTCAGGCCCCCGGGCCCGCAGTCCGCCCGCTTCCCGGGAATGCTCTGGCCGATGGCCCTGTTCGCGACCCGGACGACCACCGAGACCCACGCGCTGATCGACTCGGTGGTCGACAACGCCCGGACCCACGGCGGCGCCTGGGAGTACTGCCTCGCCATGATGTTCCGTACCCACATGGTCGTCGACATGCCGGGCGGCATGCCCGGAGTCGACGCCGATCTCGCGGAGCTGCGCGAGCTGAGCCGCCGTGTCGGCGACCGCTGGATCCGCGCGCAGGTGGCGAGCGCGGCCGCGGAGGCGGGCGTGATGCGCGGACGGTTCACGCAGGCCCGGACGGCGTACGAGGAGGCGCTGCTGCTGTCCCGCGAGGTCGGGGCGTACGCCGAGGCGCCGTTCCTTCTCGCCCGCGTCGCGGAACTCGCCTACCGGACCGGGGACATGACGGACTTCGAGCGGACCCTGAGCGAGGCGGCGCGCGAGGCGGACCGCTACCAGGTGCACGACGCCCGCGCCTACATCCACTTCCTGCGCGCCACCGCGGCCCTGGAGCGGGGCGAGATCGCCCGGGCGCGGCAGCTGGTCACCGAGGCGGCGTACGCGATCGGGCAGGGCAGCCCGCCGTCGCACTTCAGCGCCGAGGTCGAGGGGCTGGCCGCCCGGATCGCGGTGCACGAACCGGGACCCGGCCGTGGCCCGGCGGCGGGCGTACGGGGCCTGACCGCGGCCCTGCGCGGGGCGCGGGACGCCCAGTGCGCCGAACTCGTCACCGGGCATCTGGCGGACTGCGTGGCGGCCGTGCTGCCGAAGGTGGGCCACCACCGGGCCGCCGTACGGATCCTGGCGGCGGCGGACGGCTGGCGCCTGTTCGGCCCCAGGACCGAGGCGCAGCAGGCCGAGGTGGACGAGGCCGAGCGGGAGGTCCGCGAGGAGCTGGGCCCTCAGTTGTACGAGTCCGAGCGCGCCGCGGGCCGCGGACTGACGCTCGACGACGTCATCGGACTCCTGACCCGCATCACCGAGGAGCTCCCGCAGGCGCCGGGGTGCGCGGACGTCCTGGAGCGCGGGGACGCTCCGGGGCACGTGGAAGCGCCGGGTTTCACCTCCGGCCTCGTCCCGGACCGGCTCACCGGCAACTGATCCTCGAATTCGCCCAGTCGGCGAGGGCCATGACTCCACCGGGGCGGGCGCGCTCGACGACGAGCCGGATGCTCTTCTGACCGGCGATGCCGACGCCCACCGGCACGGCCGGGTCGTCGCCGTTCATCACGGGTGACTGCCAGAGCCGCGCCCCGTCGCCGTTGAAGACGGAGAAGCGCACCGAACCGAGCCCCATCGTCATGTCGTCGATCCCGACCATCGCCTCGTACCGCGTGCACTGCCTGTTCAGCTGGATGGTGACCGAGGAATTGCTGTTGACGGTGACCCCGTGCGCGTACGTCGTGCCGCCGATCGACACGTTGGAGCGCTGCCAGACCCAGCTGCTCTCGCCGAGCACCACCTCCGGTTCGGTGTGGTCGCCCAGGACCGAGTAGCTGAGTTCGCTGACCTGATAGACGGTCGGCGCGGGGGGCGGAGTCATGGTTGGCGTCGGCGTGGGCGTGGGCGTGGGTGTCGGCTCGGGCTTCGGCGCGGGTGGCTTCGGCTTGGGAGCGGGCTTCGGGGGTGGTGTCGGTTTCGGCTTCGGCCTGGGCGGCGGTGTCGGCGCCGGAGGCGCGGGCGGAGCGGGCTTCGGAGGCGGTGTCGGCTTCGGCTCGGACCGGGGCGGTGGTGTCGGCGCCGGGGGTGCCACGACAGCAGGTTTCGTCGTGGGCCTGGCCTCGGGCTTCGGCTGTTCGTCGCCGACCAGGGCCCAGACCAGCCCGGCCGCGGCGGCCACGACGACCGCCGCCGCGATGCCGGCCTTCGCCGGGGCACCGAGCCCCTCCGAGGCCGCGGCGCCACCGGCCGTGCCTCCGGCGGAGCTGCCTCCGGTGGCCGCCGCGGCGGCACCCGCGCCCGCGGCGCCCGCCGCGCCTCCGGCGACGATCCCGGCGGCCTTGAGGCTGTACCCGGCGGCGAACCAGCCGATGACCGCGACCGGCAGCAGCGCGGGAATCCCGGCGTTGACATGGGCCAGTTCGCCTGCGGCGAGCCGGCACTTCGAGCACTCCTCCAGGTGTCCGCGCAGGCCGCGTTCGGCCCGCATACGGAGCCCGCCACGGGCGTACGCGCCCAGCCGGTCGGCGTAACGCGCACAGTCGCCGCCCGCGGTCAGGGCCTGGCTCACATGCGCCTGGAGATAGGCCTGCTTGAGGCCCTCGCGGGCCCGGCTGGCCAGCACCGCCGTGGCATTGGCGGTCAGCCCGAACAGCGGGGCGATCTCACTGGGCGACTCCTCCTCGACGGTGGTGTGCCACAGCACCGCCTGCCAGCGCTCCGGCAGACTGCGGAACGCCCGCATGGCCATCGACTGCTCTGCCTCGTGCATCGCCAGCACATCGGCGCCGAGATCGAGCGTGTCCGCGTCCGACACCTGGGAGGCCTGGGACGCCTGCGCGGCGAACACCGCGAAGTCGTCGACCAGATGCTCCCGCTTCGCGGTCTTGGTCCAGGCGGCGCCGACATGGCGGACGGCCGTCATGAGGTAGGCCCGTACGGCCTCCTCGGGCCCCTTGCCCCGCCGTACCGCCTGCAGTGTGCGGGCGAAGACCTCGGCCGTCAGGTCGTCGGCCGTGTGGGCGTCCCGGCAGCAGCTGCGCGCGTAGCGCCGCACCGCGTCGGAGTGCCGTCGGAAGAGTTCCTCGTACGCGAGGTCGTCGCCGTCCCGCATCTGCCGGATCAGATCGGCGTCGGAGGGTGCGGTGCCGGAGGCGCCGCTGCTGCCGCCCTCCCGCTGCATGGGCACCGCGACGTCGGCCTCGGGGCCGGGATCGGCCGGCGCCGGCCACGGACCCGGCAGGACGGTGCCGCCCTCGGCGTCACCGCTCGACCACCCGGGTCCGGCCTGACTGGGTACCTGCCTGGCGGCCGGCGCACCGGTCTCCGTGACACCGCCCACGACGGAGACGTCGTCGAACGACTCTTCCTGCTGCCCGTCACCGCTCATCGCGGTAGCCCCCGTATGCGCTGTCGGACCCGAATATCGGGCAAGAGTGCCACATGGCGCAATCACGTCGGCCTCTGAGCCCTCGCAACCACTCATCCGGGGCGTTTTTCCGAATGCGAGTACTAACAGCCATTCATTCGGGGAAAGCTGGGTAATCGCTTTCTGCGTACGCGAGTTGCCGCCGCAGCCCGTGATTCGAGAGCGCCGGACGTGCCGGGGCGCGCTGAGGCGGGAGGAGGGCACGCATTCCGGCAGCGCGCGAGACGGCCGCGAACGCCGGTGCGACGAAGTTCGGGTGATGCCGGGCCATCGGCAAAGAGCCCATCAAAACGGGCCACATCAACCATTCGTGCCGCCCGCCCCCACCGCCCCGGACCGCGGCAGCAGCCCGACGCGGCACGCAGCACGCACTCCGGCAGCACCCAGCACACAAAACGCGGCACGCAGCTCGCACTCCGGCAGCACGCAGCACACCAAACGCGGCACGCAGCTCGCACTCCGGCAGCACGCAGCACACAAAACGCGGCACGCAGCTCGCACTCCGGCAGCACGCAGCACACAAAACGCAGCTCGCAGCTCGCCGGCCGAAGCGCGCCTGGCGTCGGGCGCAGCGGCACCAGCCACCGCGCCCGAACACCACAGTGCCGTGGGCCCACCGGCCCCTGCGCACGCTCCGATCAGGCGACTCGGGACTCGGGACTCGGGCGATCCAGGAGACTCAGGCGACCGGCCGGGAGCGCAGCCCCTCAAGCAGGATGTCCAGGAGCCGGCTGGAAGCGGCGGCCTGCTGTGCCGCGTCAGGCAGCGAAGGCGCCGCCGTCGCTATCACCAGCAGCACATCCGCGACCGTCACGTCACGACGCAGTTCACCGGCTGCCCGTGCCCGGTCCACCAGGCGGCCGACCACCTCCAGCAGCTCGCCGGCCCCCGTGTCGTGGTCCGCGACACCGGCCTCCGCGGCCGAACGCTCGTCGGCCGCCCGGAGGTCGGCCTGGCCGGCGCCCTGCCGTTGCTGAGGCACCCGGGCCTCGTCCCGATCGGCGCCCGGTCCCGAGCCCGCAGTGGTCACCGACTCCCCGGCCACCGCCAGGTCATTGCCACCGGAGCCACCGGAACCGTCGTAGCCACCGGAGCCGTCCGGGTCGGCATCGACGCCGACCCGCAGCACCTGCGGCGGCAGCAGCCGCCCCGCACCCGAGGCCACGGACGTACGCAGGAAGCGCGACAGCGCCGACCACGGCTCGTCCTCCTGGCCGAGCGCGGTCCGGGCCTGATCCGTCAGCCGGGAGGTCTCCTCCTCGGCTATCCGCCTGACCAGCACGTCCTTGCTCGGGAAGCGTCGGTACACCGTGCCGACTCCGACCCTGGCGCGGCGCGCCACGTCCTCCATCGGAGCCCCGTACCCCAGCTCGCCGAACACCTCGCGCGCGGCCCGCAGGACATGTTCCAGATTGCGCTGCGCATCCACGCGCAGCGGAGCCGAGCGTCCATTGGCTCCGGAGACCCCGGCAGCCCCGGTCGTGCCGGCTGCCCCATCGGCTCCGCCGGATCCGACCGTGCCGACCGAACTCGCCGGCACCGCCCCGACCATGGCCACCGCTCCGTTTCCCGCCGTCCCGTTTCGCCCTGCTCCATCGGACGAATGGGACGAAACCGCGGTCGAAGCCTGCCAAGAATCCTGAATATGCATAACTGTTCCCCCGGTTATGACGTCTCCCCCCGGAGACTTCCCGCCGTTTGAGCCGGGGAGTGGATCATCGTCCCCATCCGACACCCCCGACGACATACGAACATAGTTGAGCCCGGCTCAATTCAGAAGGGGGTAGTTCCGCACGGAGCGCCCCCCGATCGGCGCAAGGACCGGTTGGTCACTGATTCGGCCCCCGTCCGGAACCACCGCCTCAACCCCTGACCTGCGCGGCTTGCACATCCCCGCCGAGCCCTGCGGCCACCGCCCGTCCAGAACCTCCGGTCACACAATTTGTCGAGCCTGTGGACAAACCATTGAGCACGTTGCGTCATGGGGTGGTGATGGCTTCAGATTCCGGGGGAACACCCCCCGGCCCCCCACCGGGTGTGCGCATTCTCGTCGTCGGTGGCGGCTACGTCGGGATGTACACAGCGCTGCGTCTCCAGCGGAAGCTGAAGCAGAGACTCAGGAGCGGTGCGGCCGAGATCGTGGTCGTCACCCCCGAGCCCTATATGACGTATCAGCCGTTCCTGCCCGAGGCGGCCGCCGGTTCGATCTCACCGCGCCATGTCGTCGTGCCGCTCCGCCGCGTCCTCGCGCACTGCAGGATCGTGATCGGTGAGGCGCAGTCCATCGACCACGCCAAGCGCACGGCCACCGTCACCACCCTCGCCACGGGCGAGGACGGCACCGGCGCGGTCGAGATCCCGTACGACGAACTCGTCCTCGCCCCCGGCTCCGTCTCGCGCACCCTCCCGGTCCCCGGCCTCGCCGACCACGGCATCGGCTTCAAGACCGTCGAGGAAGCCATCGGACTGCGCAACCACGTCATCGAGCAGATGGACATCGCCTCCGCCACCCGCGACCCCGCCATCCGCGACGCCGCGCTCACCTTCGTCGTCGTCGGCGGCGGATACGCGGGCGTCGAGGCCCTCGCCGAACTGGAGGACATGGCCCGCTACACCTCGCGGTACTACCACAACATCAAGGCCGAGGACCTGAAGTGGATCCTCGTCGAGGCGTCCGGCCGCATCCTCCCGGAGGTCGGCGAGGCGATGGGCACGTACGCCATCCGTGAGCTGCGCGGCCGCAACATCGACGTACGCCTCGACACCCGGCTGGAGTCCTGCGAGGGCCGGATCGCCGTCCTGAGCGACGGTTCCCGGTTCCCGACCCGCACCCTCGTGTGGACCGCGGGCGTCAAACCCGCGCCGGTCCTCGCCGCGACCGGTCTGCCGCTCGACGAACGCGGCAGGCTCAGGTGCACCGCGGAACTCGCCGTCGAGGGCGTCGAGCACGCCTGGGCCGCAGGGGACGCTGCGGCCGTCCCCGACCTGAGCGCCGCCGAAGCGGGCAGGCAGACCGCGCCCAACGCCCAGCACGCGGTGCGCCAGGCCAAGGTCCTCGCCGAGAACATTCTCGCGTCCCTCGCCCGGCAGCCCCTGAAGGAGTACCGGCACAGCTACGCGGGTTCCGTCGCCTCGCTCGGCCTCCACAAGGGCGTCGCCCATGTCTACGGCCGTAAGCTCAAGGGCTATCCGGCCTGGCTGATGCACCGTACATACCACCTCAGCCGTGTCCCCACGTTCAACCGGAAGGCACGAGTCCTTGCCGAATGGACCCTCGCCGGGCTCTTCAAGCGCGAGATCGTCTCCCTCGGTTCGCTGGAACACCCGCGCGCCGAGTTCGAGCTCGCCGCAGGCGGCGGACGCCCCGGTCCGAACGGCCCGCCGGGCCGGGACACCCCGCCGGGCCCCGGCAACTCGCCGGGGCCGGATGCCGGCTCCGGGCCCGACGGCCCGATGGGGAACGGCGGCTGACGGACCGTCGACCCGCCCGTCCACCCGCCAAGCGGCGGACCGTACCGACAACTGTCAGTACGGTCCGTCACACTGGACGTGTGACCATAGGTGGGCCCACATCTGCACAGAGTGACCCGGCCGGCAGTGACCGACAGTGAGCAGCCCGCGAGAGCGGACCAGACCGACACACGAGGCCAGAAATTCCGTGAACTTCACGCGCTGGAGCGCCCGCCTACCTGGAACGCAGCGCCGCGCCGCCGCACGGGACGACCGCAGTTCCGTGCCCTCGGCCCGCGCCGAGTACGCACGGCCCGGGACGGGCCCCCGCCCGCCGGACGGCGACGCGCAGGCCGGTACGGGCCCCGATCCGCTGGACGATGCGCAGGGTGCGGCTCCCCGGCCGGCCGGCCCCGCCCTGGAGGGCCTCTCCGCCCGGGACATCCTCGGCCGGCTGCCCGCCCTGGTGGCCCTGGTGTACGGCCCCGACCACCGGATCGCGTACGTCAACGACGCCTACGCCGCCGCCTTCGGGCCCCGCCCGGCCGGCGCCACCGCCGCCGAGGCGATGCCCGAGCTCGACGAGCTGAGCCTGCTGCCCCTCATGGACCAGGTCCTGCGCAGCGGCACTCCCCGTACGGTCAAGTCCCGCAAGGTCCGCAGCGGCAATTCGTACACCGTGACCTGCACCCCGGTGCACCGGGACAGCGATGACGGCACCCCGCCGAACAAGACCAGCAGGACCACCAGGAGCGGCAAGTGCGACAGGGGCCGAGGCAGCGGCCTAGGGGGTGAGCGCGGTGTGCTCGTGTACGCCGCCGATGTCACCGACCACGCCGAAGCCGCCGAACGGCTCCGTGCCAGCGAGCGCCGCCACCGCGAAACGGCCGTCACCCTCCAGCGTTCCCTGCTCCCGCAGGAGCTGGAGCAGCCCGACGACCTCCGGATCGCCGCCACGTACCAGCCCGGCGGCACGGACGCCGCGGTCGGCGGCGACTGGTACGACGTCATCACCCTCGGCGCGGGCCGCACCGCCCTGGTCATCGGGGACGTGATGGGCCGCGGGGTGCGGGCCGCCGCGGTCATGGGCCAGCTCCGTACGGCCGTACGCGCCTACGCCCGGCTCGACCTCCCGCCGCACGAGGTGCTTCAGCTGCTGGACGGCCTCGCCGCCGAGATCGACGCCAGCCAGATCGCCACCTGCGCCTACGCGGTCCACGACCCCAACGAGGGCCGGCTCGTCTACTCCTCCGCCGGCCACCTCCCGATCCTGGTGTGCCACGAGGACGGCACGGTCCACCGCGCCGAGGACCCGACGGGGCCGCCGCTCGGCACCGGCGGCTGGATCCACACCTCGGGCACGATCGAGCTGCCGCCCGGTTCCACCGCCGTCCTCTATACGGACGGCCTGGTGGAGCGCCGCAGCGAGGACATCGACGAGGGGGTCGCCGCGCTGGAACGCGCGCTCTCCGGAGCCAAGGGTTCACCGCAGGTGGTCTGCGACCGGCTGATCCGTTCGCTCGGCGTGACCGCGGAACACGACGACGACGTGGCGGTACTGGTGGTCCAGCACCCGGCCCGCACGGGGGCGAGCGCGGAGCTGTTCCACAACGCCTCGCTCGATCTGCTCGGCGGTATCGAGGCGGCCCCGCGCGCCCGCGCCTTCGCGACGGGGGTCCTCACCTCGTGGCGTTTCCCGGTCGAGCTCTGCGACCTGGGCGTCCTGGCCGCCGGTGAACTCGTCGCGAACTCCCTCAAGCACGGCACCCCGCCGATGCGGCTGGGTCTGCGGCGCACCGACCGCCGCCTGATCATCGAGGTGACCGACGGCGACGACCACCTGCCGCGCCGCCGCCGGGCCGACCCGGCGGACGAAGCGGGCCGCGGCATCTCGATCGTCGCGACGATCGCCTCGTCCTGGGGCAGTCGCCGCACACCGGGCGGCGGCAAAGCGGTCTGGTGCGAATTCGCCCTGTCGCAGTGAGGGCCCTGTCGCCGACAGGGCCCGGCCGCTCAGTGGGCAGTGGCCGCCGCGGAGACGGAGGCGGCGGCAGGGGCGGGAGCGGAGGCGGGCTCGGCGTCCGGCAGTGACACGGCCACCACCCTGGAGGGCACCGTCTCCAGCGAGGGCTGGTCCTGCACGGGAGTGAGCCGCCGGCCGAGCCGCAGCGCCAGCACCGTGATGCCCAGCGAGAACAGCACGAACGTCACGATGTACGGCCCGTGCAGCGTCGCCCCCATCGGCCCGCCGACAGCCGGACCGACCGCCAGCGCAAGCTGCTTGCACAGCGCGAACGCGGAGTTGTACTGACCGACCATCGACTCCGGCGCCAGATCGGCCACCAGCGGGGCCACGGTCGGCGACAGCATGGACTCACCGAGCCCGAACAGCGCGTACGTGGAGATCATCGCGGCCGTCGCCATGGTCTGGCTGCCGTGCCCCAGCCCCGCGTAACCGGCCACGATCCAGG
This sequence comes from Streptomyces sp. NPDC001890, assembly GCF_042891445.1. Lineage (NCBI taxonomy): Bacteria > Bacillati > Actinomycetota > Actinomycetes > Kitasatosporales > Streptomycetaceae > Streptomyces > Streptomyces sp. NPDC001890. The sequence continues at coordinate 79,717 of NZ_JBIATE010000028.1, forward strand.
CGAACGCCCAGATCAGACCGACCGCCGCGATGACCCGGCTGCGCCTGCGGCGCTCGACGAGCCGCAGTACGACGAACTGCGCCACGACGATGACGGCGGTGTTGGCGGCCAGCGCGATGCCGAGCGTCGAGGGCTGCATCCCGGCGGCCTCGGTGCCGTACGCCGCGAGTCCGGACTCGAACTGTCCGTAGCAGGCGAAGAACAGCACGAAGCCCAGCACGCACAGCTGCACCATGGCCCGGTGCGAGAGCAGCGCCCGCATCCCGCCCGTCGCCCTGGCCCCGTCGGTCGGCCTGGCGTCCGTGATGGCGGGCGTACGGGGCAGCCGCACCGTGCAGGCGATGACACCGAGCACGACGAACATCGCGGCTTCGATGAGGAACAGCAGGGTGAAGGTCTCCGGCCGCTTCGTGTCGACGATCTGCCCGCCGACCAGTCCACCGATGCCGAGCCCGAGGTTCTGCAGGAAGAACTGCATGGCGAAGGCGCGCGTACGGGTGGCGGTGCTGGAGCACCGCACGAGCATGGTCGCGAGCGCCGGCTGCATGACCGCCGTACCCGCGCCGAGCACCGCGGCCGACAGCACGGACGCGGTCACGCCCGACGAAAGACCCAGGGCGACGGCGCCCAGGGTGGCGATGCCCGAGGCGACGACGAGTACGGGCAGCGGCCCGCGCCGGTCGATCGCACGCCCGGTGAACGGCAGAACGGCCAGCGCCGCCATGGCGAAGACCGCCAGTACGACTCCCGCGGTGCCAGCACCAAGATCACGTACCTGTGCCACATAGACGTACAGATACGGAACGGTGAACCCCAGCCCGAACGCGCTCAGCGCGCTCCCCAGCTGGATCCGCCGCAGTGCTGCACCCATCTCCCTGGTCACACTCACCTACCTCAAGGTCTCGAAGCGATACGCCGAGCCATCCGAACGACTCGAACCCGAAGACTTTAACACTAAAATTAGAACCTCAACAATACAGATCGAAGGACTTCGACGGCTTTGGAAGGCGTGCCATACTTCCCGCCATGCCTGACACCCCCGAGCAGCCCGGACCACAGGAGCCGAGCCTCGACGAGCAGATCGCCGCCTACCAGCGCGAGTTCCGTGACCTCGACCCGCAGGTCGAACAGGTCGTCTCGGCCCTGGGCCGCCTGAACCGCCGGATGAACGTGGCGTACGGACGCCAGCTCGCCGCCCTCGGCATCAGTAACGCCGAGTGGGAGGTCCTCAAGACCCTGGTCCTGGCCGGCTCCCCGTACCGTCTGGGCCCGGGAGAGCTGGCGAAGCGCCTGGGCCTCACCCCGGCGGCGATGACCCACCGCATCGACCGCATGGCGGGCGAGGGCCTGGTCACCCGCGACCGGGACGAGAACAACCGGGTCCGCGTGATCGTCGAGCTGACCGACGAGGGCCGTACGAAGTGGCTGGAGGCGATGCGGATGGCCACCGACTTCGAGGAGGACCTGCTCCAGGACCTCACGGCCGACGAGCGAGGCGGCCTCGGAGACATGCTGATCCGCCTCCTGCGCCGCGTGGAGCACGCCCAACCGGACGCCGGCGGACGCCTCACCGACCTGGGCTGAACCGCGTCCGACACGTGGGAAAAGGGCTTGACCTGGCGGGGTTGACACACCCCCAGCCGATCCGTAAGGTTCTTCGAGTTGTCACGGAGCCGGAACGGTTCTGCGACAGCCGATCCCGCCGCGAATGCGGCAACCCAACTCAGCACGATCTCCCACTCGGGACAATTTCGGCATGCCGAAATTGATTTCGAAGACCCGATTATGAGTCGCCGGGAGAATCCGCTAGAGTTTGGAACGTCGGAACGGCCCAACGGCTGGGAAGACAAGCCCCGCTGACTGGGAATCAGGCCCGAAAGGATCTGATAGAGTCGGACTCGCCGGAAAGGGAAACGCGAAAGCGAAGAACTGGAA
>NZ_JBIATE010000029.1:0-80100 GCF_042891445.1 Streptomyces sp. NPDC001890
GGGACCCTGTGGGAGAGTAGGACGCCGCCGAACTCCTTTTACGGGAAAGCCCCGTGTCCTTGTGGACACGGGGCTTTTCTGCGTTCTACGGCCTTCTCGATGGCGGGCGCGCGCGGTCGGCCCGGCTTCCGTCCCGTCAGTTCCTGCCATCGCCGCGGGAGTGCGGGTGGGAGTGCGGTACGGGGTGCGGTGAGAGCCCGTCAGAGTGGTCTGCGACCAGTGGTTTTGAGCATCCCCGAGTTCGGGGTATGCTTTATCTCGTTGCACAGCGCAGCACGCCCCAATAGCTCAGTCGGTAGAGCGTCTCCATGGTAAGGAGAAGGTCTGCGGTTCGATTCCGCATTGGGGCTCCGAAGAACAGGAAAGGCCCTCGCCAGTTGGCGGGGGCCTTTCCTGTTGGTGCGTAAGCTGAGGGCTGTCCCTCAGCCGGCTGCCGTGAACGCCCCGTCGGTGAGGACCGGTACGACATCGGAGACGTCCAACTCCGTTGCGATACGTACGTCGTCGGGGAAGCCCCCTGAGATGAGCTCCTGCCCGGATGCGCCGGCGGTCACCGCGGCAATGACATCCGGCACCGCTTCGAAGCACGCGGCCGCTGTGGCCGCCTCGGGCGACAGGGGCCCGCCGCGCTGCTTCCTGAGCGCCGAGAGAACGGCTCCGGCGCCGAGCAGGTCCTCCAGCGCGGGGCGCAGGCTGCCGTCCGGCCATCGCTCGCCCGAGGCGATCACGGCAACCGGGCGGGCGAGTGTTCCGTAGCCGTGGCGGGCGAGCCAACGGCCCACCGCCGTCGCATTGCGCAGGCAGCCCGCAACGACCACCGACCCACCGGCCGCGGCGGAGATCACCGAGCCGTTGGGGGAAGGCAGGACCAGACGTGGGGTGAAAGGCGCTTCTCTCAGCGCAGCCGGCGACAACGACCAAGGGGATGCCGAGGTGGCCATGCGTCGCCCGACGGCCAGTTGCGCGCCCATACGTTCGGCGAAGGCCGATGCCGACGCGTCACGCCAGGCATACGGGAGGACCCGGGTACCGGACTCCACGGCCACCGTCACCGAGGTGGTGAACGACAGCACGTCGATCACCACCAGACACGCGACCGCCGACGAGAGCCGTTCGGCACCCGTGGGCCCCCAGTCGAACCGTGCCCCACTGCTTGCTTGCAGATACCAGTCGTCATCCATGGCAGATGAGAATGGCAGGTGCTCGGCCGCAGGCCGCCAGGGCGTCGGCGTACTACGGGACAGCCCTTAGGCAGTGGGGGGCTCCGGGACGCGCATGGCGAGGATGGCCATGTCGTCCGAGGCCGGCTCGGCGGCGAAGCGTTCCACGGCTCGCAGGATGCGAGCCGCCACCGCTCCCGCGGTGAGGCCGGTGCAGGTCGCCAGGACGTCCGCCAGACCGTCGTCGCCGAGCATCCTGGTGCCCTCCCGGCGTTCCGTGACGCCGTCGGTGACGCACAGCAGGACATCGCCCGGGGCGAGGGTGACCGTCTGCTCGTACAGTTCGAGGTCCTCGATGACGCCCAGCAGGGGCTGGGGCTCGGCCGCTGCTTCGACCGATCCGTCCTGACGCAGGCGCAGCGGCAGCGGGTGCCCCGCGCAGACCACCTTCAGGAGGGCGCTGCCGTCCTCCTGGGGCCACAGCTCGCCGTACAGGAGGGTGAGGAAGCGGCTGCGGGCGCCCTCGTCCAGGATGGCTGCGTTGAGCCGCTCCAGAACGGCGGGGCCGCCGAAGCCCTCGCGGGCGAGGAGGCGCAGGGCGTGGCGGGCGAGGCCCGTGACCGCGGCGGCCTCCGGGCCCGTACCGCATACGTCGCCGATGGCGAAGCCGTAGGCGCCGTCGCGGATCGGGAAGACGTCGTAGAAGTCGCCGCCGACCTCGTTGCCCTCGCCGGCCGCGCGGTAGATGACCTCGATCTCGACGTTGGGTACCTCGGGCAGCCCCGGAGGCAGGAGGCTGCGCTGCAAGGACTGGCTGATCGCCATGCGCTCCGAGTAGAGGCGCGCGTTGTCGAGGGCCAGGGCGGCGCGGCGGGAGAGGTCCTCGGCCAGCTCCAGGATCTCCTGGCGGAAGTGGTCGTCGGAGGGCTTCCCGAGCGTGAGCATGCCGATGACGCGGTTCCGGGCCACGAGCGGCAGGACCACCGTCTCCCCACCCACGGCGGCCGCGGTGGCGAGGGTCGTACGGATGCCGGGGCCGAGTCTGCCCGGTTCGCCGAGCCGGCCGGTCTCGCCGAGGCCGAGCGTCCGCATCGAGCTGCGCAGGGCCGCCTGGTGGGCGGCCTCGGAGGGGGCGGCCCAGACCCGGGCGCCGGGGGTGGGTACCGGGTCCGGCGGTGCGATCTTGGAGAGCAGCGCCTTGAGGCCGTCGATGCGCTCCTCGTCCTCGTGCAGGACGTACGAGAGGTACGGCTCGGAGGACTGGTCGGCGATCGTGTACACGGCGCACCAGGTGGCCAGGGTCGGGACCGTCATCTGGGCCATCAGAGCCAGGGTCTGGTCCCGGTCGAGCGTGCCGGCGAGCAGGTCGGAGGCCTCGACGAGGAAGGAGAGAGAACCGCGGCGGAGGCGTTCCAGCTCGCCCAGGCGGGCCGATTCGACCGCGAGCGCGATCCGGTCCGCGGCGAACTGAAGGCGCAGGGCCTCCTCGTTCGAGTAGCGCCCGGCCGCTTCGGCGGCGACACCCAGGGAACCCGTGAGCCGCCCTTCGACCTTCAGCGGGACGGTGACGACGGAACGCATCCCGGTGCCGCCCAGCAGCGGGACGGCGCCCGGGACGTTGTCGAGGTCCTCGTGGACGGCGGGCATCCGGGCGGATCCGTACCGTCCGGTTCCGGCCTCCACCGGGACGCGGGCGAAGCGCTGGCGGGCGGAGGGCAGGCCGGTGGTGGCCCGTACCTCCAGTTCCGTCTCGTCGTCCGTCGCCAGCAGCAGGAACGCCGCGTCGGCGTCGAGCATGTCGCGGGCCCGCTCGACCGTGCGCTGGAGCAGGCCGTCGAGGTCGTCGGGGGCGGGGGAGCCGATGAAGATCTCGAACGGGTCGGTCTTGCCGCTCTCGCTGCTGGTGTCGGAGACCGGTGTGCGGGCCGGCGACTGGAGCACCGCGCGTTCGTAGTCGCGGACGAGGAGGCAGACGGTCGAGGGCTCGCCGTGGGTGTCGCGGACCCGCAGATGGGAGGCGTAGACGGGGATGGTCCGGCCGTCGGCGCCGCGGATTCCGTAGCTGCCCTCCCAGCGCGAGAGCTGGAGCGCGTCGACGATGCCGGTGTTGGTGCCGGGGGTCTGGGGCCAGGCGGTGATGTCGGTGAGCTGCTTCCCAGTGACCTGATCCGTGGTGTGGCCGAAGAGGAACGAGGCGTCCTCGTTCCAGGCCGCGATGGAGCCGGTTCCGTCGATCTGGACGACCGCCACCCTGACGCGTTCGTCGGCGACGGGAAGCAGCCCCACGGGGAGCAGCGGGCCCGCCGAGCGGATGCCCACCGGGCGTTCGGGAAGATCGAGCTGGAACCAGACATGTTTGCGGGTGGGTGAGTACTCGACGCCCCACCGGGTGGCGAGCGCCGCGCAGAGCAGCAGTCCGCGGCCGTTCTCGCGGTCCGGGCTGCCGAAGTCCGGGCCCGCGCTCTGGAGCGGGACCTCGCGTTCCGGGTAGTGGTCGGAGACCTCGATCCGTACGCCGTCCTCCGTGCGCAGGCACAGGACGTCGGCGGCGGTGCCCGCGTGGACCACGGCGTTGGTCACCAGCTCGCTGGTCAGGACGACCGCGTCGTCGACGACGTCCGTGTAGCCCCACCCCTGGAGGGTGTCGCGGACGAAGGCGCGGGCGGTCGCGACGGAGCGCCCGACCGGGTCGAAGGTGGCGGCCGCGCGCGCGGTGATCACAGAACTCCCCATGTGGTGTCTCGTCGCTTCCCCGAGTCCTGTGCCCGTTTCTCGCCGCTTCGATTCGCCTGCCAGGCTAGACGCTCGGTCTGCGTGCCGGGTACACGAGGGGCGACTTCGGACAGGAGCGACCAGGAACCGACCTGTGACCGGACAAGTGTGGCCTTCTCGATGGAGGGATGTGGGACAACCATGGGACGTGGCACCCCGGCTGCGCCCGGCCTGGTACGTTTCAACGATTTGACGTCCCCATGGTCACCCGTCGACGGTGGGCTGTGGCGGTGAGCCAAGAAGAACTGGGCAAGCTCCCAGATAAGGCCCGAGCGATACGGTCAACCCCTGCGGGAGGGACACGGTGGAGTCTGGCGTGGCGGCGCGGGGCGGAAGCACGCGCACAAAAGGCGGACAGTCCGTGAAGAAACAGCGCAATGGAACCATCGACGTCGACGCGGCGGCGCTCAACAGACTGCTGGCGGGCCTCGTGGCGATGCGCGACGGGAACTTCCGCAGGCGTCTGACCGTCTCGGGTGACGATGTGATGGCGGAGATCGCCGCGGTCTTCAACGAGGTCGCCGACCGCAATCTGCATCTCACCGGTGAGCTGGCCCGGGTGCGGCGGGTGGTCGGACGCGAGGGGAAGCTCACCGAGCGGCTGGAGACGGGCGCCTGCGAGGGCTCCTGGGCAGCCGCGATCGACGCCTCCAACGAACTGGTCGACGATCTGGCCCGCCCCGTCTCGGAGGTCGGGCGGGTGCTGTCGGCGGTGGCCGACGGTGATCTCGAACAGCGGATGGAACTGCGTTCGCACACGTCCGACGAGACGGTACGGCCGCTGCGCGGCGAGTTCCTGAAGGTCGCCCGTACGGTCAACAGCCTCGTCGACCAGCTGTCGGCGTTCACCGAGCAGGTGACGCGGGTCGCGGTCGAGGTGGGTACCGAGGGCAAGCTGGGCGGGCAGGCCCAGGTGCGCGGGATGTCCGGGTCCTGGAAGGACCTCACGGACTCCGTGAACACCATGGCGTACCGGCTGACCGCGCAGGTGCGCGACATCGCCCTGGTGACGACGGCGGTCGCCAAGGGGGATCTGTCGCGGAAGGTCACCGTCCATGTGGCCGGTGAGATGCTCCAGCTGAAGAACACCGTCAACACGATGGTCGACCAGCTGTCGTCGTTCTCCTCCGAGGTGACCAGGGTCGCCCGTGAGGTGGGCACGGAGGGCGAACTCGGCGGTCAGGCGACCGTGCCGGGTGTGGCGGGTGTGTGGAAGGACCTCACCGACTCCGTCAACACGATGGCCGGGAACCTCACCTCCCAGGTGCGCGGGATCGCCGAGGTGACGACGGCGGTCGCCAACGGCGACCTGTCCCAGAAGGTCACGGTGAGCGCGCGCGGCGAGGTCGCGCAACTGGCCGAGACCATCAACCAGATGACCGACACGCTGCGCCTCTTCGCGGACGAAGTGACCCGGGTGGCCAGCGAGGTCGGTGGCGAGGGTCTGCTCGGCGGTCAGGCGAAGGTGCCGGGGGCTGCGGGGACGTGGAAGGACCTCACCGACTCGGTGAACACGGTCTTCCGGAACCTGACGACCCAGGTGCGGGACATCGCGCAGGTGACCAAGGCGGTGGCCAACGGTGACATGACGCAGAAGGTCACCGTGGACGTGGCCGGCGAGATGCTGGAGCTGAAGAACACCGTCAACACGATGGTGGACCAGCTCCAGGCCTTCGGTTCGGAAGTGACCCGGGTGGCCCGGGAGGTCGGTGTGGAGGGCCGCCTCGGCGGTCAGGCCGAGGTGCCGGGGGCTGCGGGGACGTGGAAGGACCTCACCGACTCGGTGAACGCGGCGTTCCGCAACCTCACCGGGCAGGTGCGGGACATCGCTCAGGTGACGACCGCGGTGGCCAACGGCGACCTGACGCAGAAGGTCACCGTGGATGTCGCGGGCGAGATGCTGGAGTTGAAGAACACCGTCAACACGATGGTGGCGCAGCTCTCGAACTTCGCCGACCAGGTGACGCGGATGGCGCGGGACGTGGGCACGGAGGGCCGCCTCGGCGGCCAGGCCCGGGTGGACGGCGTCTCCGGTACCTGGAAGGAGCTCACCGACTCCGTCAACTTCATGGCCGGGAACCTGACTTCGCAGGTCCGCCAGATCGCCCAGGTGACCACGGCGGTGGCGCGCGGTGACCTGTCGCAGAAGATCGACGTGGATGCCCGGGGCGAGATCCTGGAGCTGAAGAACACCATCAACACGATGGTCGACCAGCTCTCCGCCTTCGCGGATCAGGTGACCAGGGTCGCCCGCGAGGTCGGCACCGACGGACGGCTCGGCGGTCAGGCGCAGGTGCCGGGCGTGGCTGGTGTGTGGCGTGATCTGACCGACTCGGTGAACGGCATGGCGGGCAACCTCACCGCTCAGGTCCGTAACATCGCGCAGGTCGCCACGGCGGTGGCGCGCGGTGACCTGTCGCAGAAGATCGACGTGGACGCGCGGGGCGAGATCCTGGAGCTGAAGAACACCATCAACACGATGGTCGACCAGCTCTCGAACTTCGCCGAGCAGGTGACCAGGGTCGCCCGCGAGGTGGGTACGGAGGGCATCCTCGGCGGCCAGGCCGAGGTGCAGGGGGTGTCCGGTACGTGGAAGGACCTCACCCAGTCCGTCAACGGCATGGCGAACAACCTGACCCTGCAGGTCCGCAACATCGCCGAGGTCACCACCGCAGTCGCCAACGGCGATCTCTCCAAGAAGATCACCGTCGACGCCAAGGGCGAGATCCTCGAACTGGTCACGACCGTCAACACCATGGTCGACCAGCTGCTCAACTTCGCCGACGAGGTGACGCGGGTGGCCCGCGAGGTGGGCACCGAGGGCATCCTCGGCGGCCAGGCCCGGGTGCCGGGCGCCACCGGCATCTGGAAGGACCTCAGCGACAACGTCAACCTGATGGCCAACAACCTGACGAGTCAGGTGCGGAACATCTCCCGGGTCTCCTCGGCGGTCGCCAACGGCGACCTGAGGAAGAAGGTCACCGTCGAGGCGCGCGGCGAGGTCGCCGAGCTCGCGGACACCGTCAACACGATGGTGACGACGCTGTCCTCGTTCGCCGACGAGGTGACGCGGGTCGCCCGCGAGGTGGGCACGGAGGGCGAACTCGGCGGCCAGGCACGGGTGCCGGGCGTCTCGGGGACGTGGAAGGACCTCACCGAGTCGGTGAACTCGATGGCGTCCAACCTGACCGGTCAGGTGCGCCAGATCGCGGCGGTCACCACCGCCATCGCCAAGGGCGACCTCACCAAGAAGATCGACATCGACGCGCGCGGTGAGATCCAGCAGCTGAAGAACACGATCAACACGATGGTCGACCAGCTGTCCTCGTTCGCCGAGCAGGTGACCCGGGTGGCCCGGGAGGTGGGTACCGAGGGGCAGCTGGGCGGTCAGGCCCGGGTCCGGGACGTCGACGGCACCTGGCGCGACCTCACCGAGTCGGTGAACGAGATGGCCGGCAACCTCACCCGTCAGGTGCGGGCCATCGCGGCCGTCGCCACCGCGGTGACCCGCGGCGATCTGAATCTGAAGATCGACGTGGACGCGGCCGGCGAGATCCAGGCCCTGCAGGACAACATCAACACGATGATCGCCAACCTGCGCGACACCACGGCGACCAACAAGGAACAGGACTGGCTCAAGGGCAACCTCGCCCGGATCTCCGGTCTGATGCAGGGGCGTCGCGATCTGGACGACGTGGCCTCGCTGATCATGAGCGAGCTGACCCCGGTCGTCTCCGCGCAGCACGGTGCGTTCTTCCTGGCCATGCCGACCGGGGACACCGCCGCGGTGGGCTCGGACAGCGACAAGGACAACTCGTACGAACTCTGCATGAGGGGCAGCTACGGCTACTCGGCCGGTTCGATGCCGACGTCCTTCCGGCCGGGCGAGACGCTCATCGGCACGGCGGCCGAGGAGAAGCGGACCATCCAGGTGGACAACGTTCCGCCGGGCTATCTGAAGATCTCCTCCGGGCTGGGCGAGGCACCTCCCGCGCATGTGATCGTGCTTCCGGTGCTTTTCGAGGGGAAGGTCCTCGGCGTGATCGAACTGGCGTCGTTCCAGCCGTTCACCCACATCCAGCGGGACTTCCTCAACCAGCTCGCCGAAATGATCGCGACGAGCGTCAACACCATCAGCGTCAATACGAAGACCGAGAAGCTGCTCGAACAGTCGCAGGAGCTGGCCGAGCAATTGCGGGACCGTTCACAGGAGTTGGAGAACCGGCAGAAGGCGTTGCAGGCCTCCAACGCGGAACTGGAGGAGAAGGCCGAACTGCTGGCCCAGCAGAACCGCGACATCGAGGTCAAGAACACCGAGATCGAAGAGGCCCGGCAGGTCCTGGAGGAACGCGCCGAGCAGCTCGCGGTCTCGATGCGTTACAAGTCCGAATTCCTGGCGAACATGTCGCACGAGCTGCGTACACCGCTCAACTCGCTGCTCATTCTGGCCAAGCTGCTCGCGGACAATGCCGAGGGCAATCTCTCGCCGAAGCAGGTGGAATTCGCCGAGACGATCCACGGGGCCGGATCCGATCTGCTCCAGCTGATCAATGACATTCTCGATCTGACGAAGGTCGAGGCGGGCAAGATGGACGTCAGCCCGACCCGGATCGCACTGGTTCAGCTGGTGGACTACGTGGAGGCGACGTTCCGCCCGCTCACCGCGGAGAAGGGGCTCGACTTCTCCGTACGGGTTTCGCCGGAACTGCCCGCGACCCTGCACACGGACGAGCAGCGGCTCCTGCAGGTGCTGCGCAATCTCCTCTCCAACGCGGTGAAGTTCACCGACAGCGGGGCGGTCGAGCTGGTGATCCGGCACGCCAACCAGGACGTGCCGAACGCCATCCGGGAGCAGCTCCTGGAGGCCGGCTCGCTGCGTGACGCGGACGCCGACCTGATCGCGTTCTCGGTCACCGACACCGGTATCGGGATCGCCGCCAGCAAGATGCTGGTGATCTTCGAGGCGTTCAAGCAGGCGGACGGTACGACCAGTCGCAAGTACGGCGGCACGGGACTCGGGCTGTCCATCAGCCGGGAGATCGCCCGGCTGCTGGGCGGGGAGATCCACGCGGCCAGTGAGCCGGGCCGTGGCTCGACCTTCACGCTGTATCTGCCGCTGCACCCGAGCGAGTTGCCGCCGCAGGGGTACCCGCAGATCGGGCCCGGTCCCATCGAGGGGCACGGTGCGGCGGTCGAGGAAGGGCTGCTGCCGGAGGCCGGTCCGGGGGCCGGGCCGGCGGCCGAGGCACCGGATCCGGGCGGCGCGGCCGGTTTGATGCGGCGTCGCCGCAAGAGCCTGGGGGGCACGGAGCGGCGGCTCGCGCTGCCGCCCCGGAGCGCCGCGCCGGCCGCTCCGCAGGAGCCGTGGACGCTCGCCGGGCAGGAGGAACCCGAGGTCCGCAGGACGTTCCGGTTCCGTGGTGAGAAGGTACTCATCGTCGACGACGACATCCGTAACGTCTTCGCGCTCACCAGCGTGCTGGAGCAGCACGGGCTGTCGGTGCTGTACGCGGAGAACGGACGTGTCGGCATCGAAGTCCTGGAACAGCACGATGATGTGACGGTCGTACTGATGGACATCATGATGCCGGAGATGGACGGCTATGCCACGACGGCGGCGATCCGGCGGATGCCGCAGTTCGCCGGGCTGCCGATCGTCGCGTTGACCGCGAAGGCGATGAAGGGCGACCGGGAGAAGGCGATCGAATCCGGCGCTTCCGACTATGTCACCAAGCCTGTCGATCCTGATCATCTCCTTTCCGTAATGGAGCAGTGGATGCGCGGAGAGTGATCATTGAACGAGGGAATCCGGACGAGTTGTTGATCGACTGTGCTCGGAGGGGTGTGAGAGGGCGGTATACGGGGAACCTTCTCGTCCCCCACCGCGTTTCTGCTGTGTGCACAGTGACATCGCGGTGACAGGGTGTGGCGACGGGCGGGGTGCGGCTACCATGACCGGCACAAGGACGGACGGCGTAAGGGAGTCGTCCCCTGGGGCGGCGCCCGGTGCAATTCCGGGGCGAGGAGGACGGGCCATGGTGCAGAAGGCCAAGATCCTCCTGGTCGATGACCGGCCGGAGAATCTGCTGGCGCTGGAGGCCATCCTCTCTGCGCTCGATCAGACACTGGTGCGGGCATCGTCAGGGGAGGAAGCGCTCAAAGCGCTGCTCACGGATGACTTCGCGGTCATTCTGCTGGACGTCCAGATGCCGGGCATGGACGGTTTCGAAACCGCCGCGCACATCAAGCGGCGGGAACGGACCCGGGACATCCCGATCATTTTTCTCACCGCGATCAACCACGGCCCGCATCACACCTTCAGGGGGTACGCGGCGGGCGCGGTGGACTACATCTCGAAGCCCTTCGACCCATGGGTGCTCCGCGCCAAGGTCTCGGTCTTCGTCGAGCTGTACATGAAGAACTGCAAGCTGCGCGAGCAGGCGGCGCTGCTGCGGCTCCAGCTCGAAGGCGATGCGGGCGGCGCGGACCACGAGAAGGAGCCCGCCGGGCTGCTCGCCGAGCTCTCGGCGCGGCTGGCAGCCGTCGAGGAGCAGGCGGAGGCGCTCTCCAAGCAGCTCGACGACGAGTCGGCGGACGCCGCGGCGGTGGCCACCGCCGCCCATCTGGAGCGCAAGCTGACCGGGCTGCGCCGGGCGCTCGACGCCCTGGAGCCCGGCACCGGCACCGGCCCGGCCACCCTTACCTCGTAACGCCTCGTCCGCCGCTGCCTCGTGATGCCGAAACCGCCGCGCCCCGAGCCGGGGGAGGGCCGGGTTCGCGGCGGTCCGGCGGCGTGACTTCGGTCCGGGGGCGGGCGGTTGTCCGGGCGTAGGCCCAACTGACCCTTCCGGGCCACCGGTCGGTGCGCGGAATCGGGGCGTCCAGCAGTGAGGCCGCGTCAGTTCGCGGCCCCCGTACAGCGACACGGTCGGGTGAAGCAGCAGTCGCACGTGTTCACAGGCGCCGACAACGGTAACCTCGGCACCATGGCCTCACGTACGTCCGGCAAGGGTTCCCAGGGCACGGCGGGCACCGCGAAGCGCGTCGGCGGCACCGCGGGGCCGGCCAGGAAAGCCGCGCCGAAAGCCGCGCCCGCGAAGAAGACCGCCGCCAAGAAGAGCGCGCCCGCCAAGAAGGCACCCGCCAAGAAGGCGGCGGCGAAGAAGGCGGCCCCGCCCAAGCCCGCCCCGTCGCCCACCGGTGGTGTGTACCGCCTGGCGCGCGCCGTCTGGCTCGGCGCGGCCCACACCGTCGGAGCCGCCTTCCGCGGCATAGGGCGCGGCGCCAAGGGACTCGACCCCGCACACCGCAAGGACGGCGTCGCGCTGCTGCTGCTCGGCCTCGCGCTGGTCGTCGCCGCAGGCACCTGGTCGAATCTGCGCGGGCCCGTCGGCGACCTCGTGGAGATGCTCGTCACCGGGGCCTTCGGCCGGCTCGATCTGCTCGTACCGATACTGCTCGGCGCCATCGCCGTACGGCTGATCCGCTACCCGGAGAAGCCCGAGGCCAACGGCCGCATCGTCATCGGGCTCTCCGCCCTCGTCATCGGGGTGCTCGGACAGGTCCACATCGCCTGTGGGTCGCCCGGCCGCGAGGACGGCACCACGGCGATGCAGAACGCGGGCGGGCTCATCGGCTGGGCCGCCTCCAAGCCGCTGATCTACACGATGGGCGAGGTCCTCGCCGTACCGCTGCTCTTGCTGCTCACCGTCTTCGGGCTGCTGGTCGTCACCGCCACCCCGGTGAACGCCATTCCGCAGCGGCTCCGGCTGCTCGGCACCAAGCTGGGCCTCCTCCACCCGGAGTACGACCCCGAGGCGGACGAGGAGAACGACGACGAGCGCTACGAGGAGCAGTGGCGCGAGCAGCTTCCCGCCCGCTCCCGCCGCTCCCCGGCACGCCGCTCCGAAGCCCCCGCCGAGTACGACCCCGAGCAGGCCGAGGCGGAAGCGCTCTCCACGCGCCGCCGGCCGCGCAGGCCCTCCGTGCAGCCCGCGCTGAACCGCACCATGGACGCGGTGGACGTGGCGGCCGCCGCGGCCGCGGCCCTCGACGGGGCGGTGCTCAACGGCATGCCGCCCTCGCCGATCGTCGCCGACCTCACCCAGGGCGTCTCCGTCGAGCGCGAACGCCAGGGCACACCGGTGCCGGGCGCCAGGGAGGGCGAACCCTCCTCCGGAGGAGGGAAGCCGCCGGCTCCCACGGGCGGCGTACCCGATCTGACGAAGCCGGTGCCCGACTCGCAGTCCCAGCCGCTGCCGGCCCGCGCCGAACAGCTCCAGCTCTCCGGCGACATCACCTATTCGCTGCCCTCGCTCGACCTGCTGGAGCGCGGCGGCCCCGGCAAGACCCGCAGCGCCGCCAACGACGCGATCGTCGCCGCGCTGACCAACGTCTTCACCGAGTTCAAGGTCGACGCCGCCGTCACCGGCTTCACCCGCGGGCCGACGGTCACGCGGTACGAGGTGGAGCTCGGCCCGGCGGTGAAGGTCGAGCGGATCACCGCGCTCGCCAAGAACATCGCCTATGCCGTCGCCAGCCCCGACGTCCGGATCATCTCCCCGATCCCGGGCAAGTCGGCGGTCGGCATCGAGATCCCCAACACCGACCGGGAGATGGTCAACCTCGGCGACGTACTGCGCCTCGCGGACGCCGCCGAGGACGACCACCCGATGCTGGTCGCGCTCGGCAAGGACGTCGAGGGCGGCTATGTGATGGCCAACCTGGCGAAGATGCCGCACGTGCTGGTGGCCGGTGCGACCGGCTCCGGCAAGTCGTCGTGCATCAACTGTCTGATCACCTCGGTCATGGTGCGGGCGACCCCGGACGACGTCCGCATGGTGCTGGTCGACCCCAAGCGCGTCGAGCTGACGGCGTACGAGGGCATCCCGCACCTGATCACGCCGATCATCACCAACCCGAAGCGTGCCGCCGAGGCGCTTCAGTGGGTCGTGCGGGAGATGGACCTGCGCTACGACGACCTCGCGGCGTTCGGCTACCGGCACATCGACGACTTCAACCAGGCCGTCCGCAACGGCAAGGTCAAGCCGCCGGAGGGCAGTGAGCGCGAGCTCTCGCCCTACCCGTATCTGCTGGTGATCGTCGACGAGCTCGCCGACCTGATGATGGTCGCTCCGCGCGACGTGGAGGACGCCATCGTCCGGATCACCCAGCTGGCCCGCGCCGCCGGTATCCACCTGGTGCTCGCGACCCAGCGGCCCTCGGTCGACGTCGTCACCGGTCTGATCAAGGCGAACGTGCCTTCCCGGCTCGCCTTCGCGACTTCGTCGCTGGCCGACAGCCGGGTCATCCTCGACCAGCCTGGAGCCGAGAAGCTCATCGGAAAGGGTGACGGTCTGTTCCTGCCGATGGGTGCGAACAAGCCGACCCGCATGCAGGGCGCCTTCGTCACCGAGGACGAGGTCGCAGCCGTCGTCCAGCACTGCAAGGACCAGATGGCGCCGGTCTTCCGCGAGGACGTGGTGGTCGGTGGCGCGAAGAAGAAGGAGATCGACGAGGACATCGGCGACGACCTGGACCTGCTCTGCCAGGCCGCCGAACTGGTCGTCTCCACGCAGTTCGGGTCCACCTCGATGCTGCAGCGCAAGCTGCGGGTCGGCTTCGCGAAGGCGGGCCGGCTGATGGACCTGATGGAGTCGAGGAACATCGTCGGACCCAGCGAGGGGTCGAAGGCGCGCGATGTCATGGTGAAGCCCGACGAGCTGGACGGGGTGTTGGCCCTGATCCGCGGGGAAACCGGTTCGTAAGGGTGTTACGGGCAACCGTTTCGTCGGGTCGTACGTCAACTTGGAGGGAGGGGCGGCAGAATTGTCCTTCCCGGGGCGGTCCGGAAAATCGGACAGTGATTCGAGTCCGATGGAGGACAAAGTCCTTCCTCCCGGTTGCCCCACCCTTTCGTACCCCCCCTAGACTGAACACCCAGCAGGTGGCTCACGCTCGAAAGGCGCCCCCGTGTCCATCGGCAACTCCCCCGAAGACGACCGGCCTTCGATCGGTCGAGTGCTCCAGCAGGCTCGTATCGCCGCAGGCCTCACGGTCGAAGAGGTCAGCTCGTCCACCCGGGTGCGCATCCCCATCGTGCACGCGATCGAGGAGGACGACTTCTCCCGCTGTGGCGGCGACGTGTACGCGCGCGGCCATATCCGTACGCTCGCGCGTGCCGTCGAACTCGATCCGGAACCGCTGGTTTCGCAGTACGACGCGGAACACGGCGGCCGTCCCGCACCCACTCCCGCGGCGCCGCTGTTCGAGGCCGAGAGGATCCGTTCCGAACCTCGTCGGCCCAACTGGACGGCGGCCATGGTCGCGGCGATCGTCGCTGTCGTCGGTTTCGTCGGCTTCACCTTCCTCAAGGGCGGCGACGACAGTCCCGCGGCCACCCAGGTCGCGGAGGGTCCCGCACCCCACAAGAAGACCTCCGCACCGAAGACCGACAAGCCCGTCGACCCCAAGCCGGCGCCTTCGGACAGCGCCATCGCCGCGGCCCCCAGGGACAAGGTGACCGTCCGGCTCAACGCCAACCAGGGCAAGAGCTGGATCTCCGCCAAGGACCACAACGGGCGGCTGCTCTTCGACGGTCTGCTGCTCCAGGGCCAGACCAAGACCTTCCAGGACGAGGAACGGGTCGACCTCGTCCTCGGTGACGCGGGCTCGATCGAGCTCTTCGTCAACGGCAAGAAGGTCGAGGACCAGTTCCAGCCCGGCCAGGTCGAGCGTCTCTCGTACACCAAGGGCGACCCGGCGGTCGGCTGACCCCGGTACGCACAGTTCCTCAGGCGGCATCGACGACACGGCGAGCGCCCGGCAACCAGGCCGGGCGCTCGCCGCATTTGTTACTCGGTGTAACGGTGGAACCCTGCGCGGCAGGGCGAGTGCACGGACAAAGTAGTCTTGAGCCCATGCCCGAACGCCGTACCGTCGCCCTTGTCACTCTTGGCTGCGCCCGTAACGAGGTGGACTCGGAGGAGCTCGCAGGCCGCTTGGCAGCGGACGGCTGGGAGCTCGTCCAGGACGCCTCCGACGCGGATGTCGCCGTAGTCAACACCTGTGGATTCGTCGAAGCCGCCAAGAAGGACTCCGTCGATGCCCTGCTCGAAGCCAATGATCTGAAGGACCACGGCAGGACCCAGGCCGTGGTCGCCGTCGGCTGCATGGCCGAGCGCTACGGCAAGGACCTCGCCGAGGCCCTGCCCGAGGCGGACGGCGTCCTCGGCTTCGACGACTACGCCGACATCTCCGACCGCCTCCAGACCATCCTCAACGGCGGCATCCACGCCTCGCACACCCCGCGCGACCGCCGCAAGCTGCTGCCGATCAGCCCGGCCGAGCGGCAGGACGCGGCCGTGGCCCTGCCCGGTCACGCCCAGGAGGCCGCACCGGCCCCCGCCCCCGAGGACCTCCCCGACGGCGTCGCCCCGGTCTCCGGGCCGCGGGCGCCCCTGCGCCGACGGCTGGGCACCAGCCCCGTCGCCTCGGTGAAGCTCGCCTCCGGCTGCGACCGCCGCTGCTCCTTCTGCGCCATTCCGTCCTTCCGCGGTTCCTTCATCTCGCGGCGCCCCTCGGACGTGCTGCAGGAGACCCGCTGGCTGGCCGAGCAGGGTGTCAAGGAGGTCATGCTCGTCTCCGAGAACAACACCTCGTACGGCAAGGACCTCGGCGACATCCGGCTGCTGGAGACGCTGCTGCCGGAGCTCGCGGACGTCGAGGGCATCGAGCGGATCCGGGTCAGCTACCTCCAGCCGGCCGAGATGCGGCCCGGCCTGATCGACGTGCTGACCTCGACGCCGAAGGTCGCGCCCTACTTCGATCTGTCCTTCCAGCACTCGGCCCCCGGTGTGCTGCGGGCGATGCGCCGTTTCGGCGACACCGACCGGTTCCTGGAGCTGCTGGACACCATCCGGAGCAAGGCGCCGCAGGCCGGTGCCCGCTCCAACTTCATCGTGGGCTTCCCGGGCGAGACCGAGGCCGACCTGGCGGAGCTGGAACGCTTCCTCACCGGTGCCCGGCTCGACGCCATCGGCGTCTTCGGCTACTCCGACGAAGAAGGCACCGAGGCCGTCGGCTACGAGAACAAGCTGGACGCCGACGTCATCGCCGAGCGGCTCGCGCACATCTCGCAGCTGGCCGAGGAGCTGACCTCGCAGCGTGCCGAGGAGCGCCTGGGCGAGTCGCTCCAGGTGCTGGTCGAGTCCGTGGACGACGAGGACGGTGCGGTGGGCCGCGCGGCGCACCAGGCACCCGAAACGGACGGCCAGGTGCTCTTCACGACACGCGACGGCCTCGTACCCGGCCTTATGGTCGAGGCAAAGGTCGTGGGCACCGAAGGAGTGGATCTGGTGGCCGAGTGTTCCGGATTCGTGGAGGCGGCCAGATGACGGGAGCCCCGGCATCCGCGGCAGGCGGCTCCGGCGCGAAGCCGGTCCGCGGCGGCAAGCTGGGCACTGCGGCCGTCAATCAGGCCAGCCTGTGGAACATCGCCAATCTGCTCACCATGCTGCGGCTGGTGCTGGTGCCCGGCTTCGTGCTGCTGCTGCTGCACAACGGCGGGTACGACCCGGTCTGGCGTTCGTTCGCCTGGGCGGCCTTCGCCATCGCCATGATCACCGACCTGTTCGACGGTCATCTGGCGCGCACGTACAACCTGGTCACCGACTTCGGGAAGATCGCGGACCCGATCGCGGACAAGGCGATCATGGGCGCCGCGCTGGTCTGTCTCTCGTACCTCGGCGATCTGCCCTGGTGGGTCACGGGCGTGATCCTCTTCCGCGAGCTCGGCATCACGCTGATGCGCTTCTGGGTGATACGGCATGCGGTGATTCCGGCCAGCCGTGGCGGGAAGATGAAGACCCTGGCGCAGGGGACGGCTGTCGGGATGTACGTCCTGGCGCTCACCGGTCCACTGGCCACCCTGCGCTTCTGGGTGATGGCGGTGGCCGTCGTACTGACGGTGGTCACCGGGCTCGACTACGTGCGCCAGGCCGTGGTGCTGCGCAGCAAGGGGCTCGCCGCCGAGCGGGCCGCCGCGGCGGCCGGGCCGGTCCAGGAGGTTGCGGGAAGCCGTGATTCGGCGGAGGCCGAGCGGTGACTGCCGCGGCCAGGGTGCTGGAGCTGCTCGTGGAGCGTGGTGAGACCCTTGCCGTCGCGGAGTCGCTGACCGGCGGTCTGGTCGCGGCGGAGCTCACCTCGGTACCGGGAGCCTCGCGCTCCTTCCGGGGGTCCGTGACGGCGTACGCGACGCCCCTGAAGCGGGACGTCCTGGGGGTGGACGGGGTCCTGCTGACGGAGCGCGGTGCGGTCGACCCGGAGGTGGCGCGGCAGATGGCAGCCGGTGTGCGCCGCGTCCTCGGGGCGGACTGGGGCATGGCCACCACGGGGGTCGCGGGCCCCGAGCCGCAGGACGGCAAGGCCGTGGGGACGGTCTATGTCGCGGTGGCCGGGCCGGGAGGCGTGCAGAATATGGCCGAGCTGAGGTTGAACGGCGGACGGGCGGACATCCGTAAGGAGAGCGTACGGAGCGTGCTCGACTTGCTCTCCGCCGAACTCGGCAAGAATGCAAGGGCACAGGATACGGAACAGAACGGGGGGAATTGATGTTTGCAGCCCTGAGTGAACACGACATCGCTCCCCGCACGGCCGCGGCGCGAGGCGGTACGGTGGGGCGTGAAGGATGCGGCTACGCGGTCCGAGGAGGGAGCCACCGATGATTCTGCTCCGTCGCCTGCTTGGTGACGTGCTGCGTCGGCAGCGCCAGCGCCAAGGCCGTACTCTGCGCGAAGTCTCCTCGTCCGCCCGAGTCTCGCTCGGCTATCTCTCCGAGGTGGAGCGGGGGCAGAAGGAGGCATCCTCCGAACTGCTCTCCGCCATTTGCGACGCGCTTGACGTACGGATGTCCGAGCTCATGCGTGAAGTGAGCGATGAGCTGTCGCTGGCCGAACTGGCCGAGTCGGCAGCAGCCAGCGATCCGGTGCCTGTGCCGGTCCGGCCCATGCTCAACTCCGTCTCCGTGACGTCGGTGGCAGGTGTGCCGACGGGGCGGGTGACCATCAAGGCGCCCGCGGAAGCGGTGGATGTCGTCGCCGCCTGACCCTTGCGGTCCGGTGTGGAGCGGTGTGTGTGGCGGAGCCCCGGTTGTCCCCCTGGAGGGGGCGACCGGGGCTTCTGCGTGTTCGGGGGCTTGGGACGGCCTTGGGGTGACCTCGGGGTGTGCTCAGGTCGTGTGGATGGCTCGGGGCGTGCCCGGGTGGGCGGCTCAGGCGGCTCTCAAATGACCGATTTGTTTCGTTTGTGTCATCGTGGGTGGAGCCGAACGGCCAGAGAGATCATCCCCGTACCCGAAGGAGTCGCAATGGTTGACGAAGGCGCCAAGGACAAGATGAAGGGCAAGGCGAAGGAAGCCATGGGCAAGATGACCGGCGACCGTCGCAAGGAGGCCGAAGGCAAGATGGACCAGGCCAAGGGCCGGGCCAAGGACGCCATGAGCGACGCCGAGAAGCGCGCGAAGGGCATGAAGGACTCGCTGGGCCGCGACGAGCACTGACCGCTTCCGCCGAGCCCCCACTCGAAACAGTGGGGGCTCAGTGGTGCCGAGGCCCCCTCGTTCTGGATGCGGTCCGGACGCTGCCGGGCGAGACTGCGAGGAGCGGGCCGCCGACCGGTGGGATCCGGTGCGGTGGGGTCGCCCGCAGAGTGTCGGGTCGTGCGCAGTACCGCGGGGTCGTGCGCAGTGCGTCGGGGCCGTGCGCTCCGGTTCACTGCCGGAGCGTGTCCAGCCGCGGCGGGCCCGATCCGGCGCAGCACGCCCTGGAGTTCTGGGCAAGAGCGTGCAACGGTCTGCGGCTGTACGCCGCGCGCTGGTGATGCGCCGATGCGCTCTCCCGCCGGGTGAGTGCGCCGCACTAGGTTCGGCCGGAGGAGGCAGCCATGGTACGGCGATGGGTGCCGGCGCTCGTTCTCGGCGGGGTGTGGTGGTGGGCCGTGCTGCGGCTCGCGCTGGAACCGGCCCATGCGGGACTTGTCGAGGGTGCGGTGGCGGCGGGTGGATGGGGTCTGAGTCTGCTGCCCGTGCATGCGGCCGCGACCGCTGGATCGGCGGGTGCGGGTCGAAGGGGCGTGGCGGCGGACGGCGGGGGCGCAGAAGCGGGTGCTGCCCGGTGGACGGCCCTCGGGGGGCGGTGGGCGGGCCGTTGGCTCGCCGCCGGGGTGCGGGGTGCGGAGCGGGTCCGACGGGTCACCAGGGCATGGCTACGCCGCCGTTCGGGCGGAGGATCTGGCCGGTCATGAAGGCCGACGCGTCGGAAGCGAGATGGAGCACGGTGTGCGCGACGTCCTCCGGTTCGCCCACCCGTCCCAGCGGGGAGATCCGGGCCATCGTCGTCTCCACCTGTTGCTGCCGGTCCGCGTCGTGGCGGGCGGTCATGGGCGTACGGATCCACCCCGGGGCGACGGCGTTGACGCGGATCGCGTGCGGCCCCAGTTCGGTCGCCAGTGTCTTCGTGAGCTGGACGACCGCCGCCTTGGCCGCGCTGTAGCAGAGCAGTCCCGGGCCCGAGGAGTCGACCGCTCCGGAGGCCATGGTGATCAGTGAGCCGGGGGCGCCGCGCGCGATCAGGCCGCGGGCCACCTCCTGGCAGGCGTACAGCACACCCTTGAAATTGACCGCGAGGACGCGGTCGAGGTCCTCGTCCGAGGTCTCCAGGACGCTGCTCGAATGCATGATCCCGGCGACGGCCGCCAGGATGTCCAGGTTGCCCGCTGCGGCCACCGCGGCCCCGACCTGACTGCGGTCGGTGACATCGAGGACCTGGGTGTGGGATGTGCCACCCGCTTCGGTGATCAGGTCCCGGGTTTCCAGCAGGCCCTTCTCGTCGAGATCCGCGCAGTGCACCGTGGCGCCCGCGGCCGCGAGCAGGACGGCGCAGGCCCGGCCGATGCCGCCTGCCGCGCCGGTGATGAACGCGGATCGGCCCGTGAGGTCGTACGCGGTGAGAGGCATGACCGGACGGTACGACCGGAACTGACGGAGCGTCAACTGTCGTGTGTGCCTCAGCTGGTGGGGCCCGACTGGCAGTGCGGACACCAGTAGGCGGGGCGGGCGTCCTGGTCCGCGGTGCGGATGGGGGTGCCGCAGCGCAGACAGGGGCGGTCGGTCCTGCCGTAGACCCAGAGCCTTTCCTTTGGGCCGGGGCCGAGGCCGGGGCCGGGGGTGCGTGGGGTGCGCGCGGTCGTGGTCGTGCGCATCGGGCGGTCGCGATTGGCTTCGAGGAGCTGCTTGGCCGTGGTGACGAGGCGGGCGGCGGTGGGGGCGGGGAGGTCGCCGACGGCGAGCCAGGGGGTGGCGCGGGCCAGGAAGCAGAGCTCGGCCTTGTAGATGTTGCCGATTCCGGCCAGGTTGCGCTGGTCCAGCAGGGCTTCGCCGAGCGGGCGGCCGGGGTCGGCGAGCAGATTGCGCAGGGCCGTCTCGGGGTCCCAGTCCGGGCCCAGCAGATCGGGGCCGAGGTGGCCGACCGCCTTCGCCTCGTCCCGGGTGCGGAGCAGTTCGAGGACGGGCAGCCGGTAGCCGACCGCGGTGTGCTCCGTGTTGGCGAGGATCGCGCGGATCTGGTGGGCGGGGCCACCGCGCCAGTGTTCGCCCGGGGCGTAGACGCGCCAGGCGCCGTCCATCCGGAGATGGCTGTGCAGGGTGAGGCCGCCTTCGAGGCGGGTGAGGAGATGCTTGCCGCGCGAGATGACGTCCAGGACCGTCCGGCCGGTGAGGTCGGCGGTGGCGAATCGGGGGACGCGCAGGTCGGAGCGGGTGAGGATCCGGCCGGCGAGTGCGGTGTGCAGACGCTTGGCGGTCTGCAGGACGGTGTCTCCTTCGGGCATACCTCCATGATGCGGGGCGGGGAGCGTCGTACGGTGTGCCGACGATGCGGTGGGCGAGGGATGGGGCGCGCTGTTGGTTCAGGCGCGCAGGCGGAGCCCCCTCGGGGTCGCGAGGAAGCCGGCTGCCTCCAAGGTGCGGCCGAGCGGGGAGGTCAGGGACGGCGCACCGTTGGTGCGCTCCACCGTGATCGTGCCGAGGGCGGCTGCTGCCAGTGCCCCGGCCGCCGCGAGGAGCGCCGGGTCGTCCGGGTCGGTGTGCCAGGCCAGCAGGGTCTTGCCGCCGCGCTCCATGTACATCGCGAGCTCTCCGTCGACCAGCACCACCAGGGCACCCGCCTTGCGGCCGGGCTTGTGCCCGGCGCCGTCCGGCGGCTCGGGCCAGGGCAGGGCGGCGCCGTACGCGTTGGCCGGGTCCGCCGCGGCGAGGACCAGGGCGTGGGGCGAGGCCCCCGGCTCCGCACGGTCGCGCGCGGTGGACGTGGCACGCAGCCGGTCCACCGCGCCGTCCATCGCGAACTGGGCCGCACCCAGGCCCTCGACGACATAGCCGCGCCGGGCCTGCCCGTTGTCCTCGAAGGCGGACAGCACGCGGTACGTCGCGGAGAAGCCGCCTTCGACGCCCTCGGCCTGGACCGCGCCCCGGGTCACCACCCCGTGGCGGTCGAGGAGTGTGCGGGCCAGGGCGTGGGCGCGGTGGGTGGGATCGGGTTCGGTGGCGGGCAGCAGGGACCAGCGGCCCGAGACGGTGGGCGGGCCGGTGCGGGACGCGGGCCGGGCGGCGGAGGTGAGCGAGCCGTAACGCCCGCGCGGGACATTGCGTCTGGCGCGGTGGGCGGTCGACCCCGCCGTGCGGCCGGAGCCGAGCAGCGAGCGCAGCGGGGCGAGCGTGTCATTGGTGAGCCGTCCCGACCAGGCCAGCTCCCAGATGGCGTCGGCGAGTTGCGGATCGGTGCAGTCCGGATGGGTGGTGGCGCGGACCTGATCGGCGATCTGCCGGAAGAACAGTCCGTATCCGCCGCTCAGCGCGGTCAGGACGGATTCGTGCAACGCGCTGAGCTCCAGCGGGTGCGGGGGCGGGAGGAGCAGGGGTGCGCTGTCGGCGAGGTAGAGGGACAGCCAGCCGTCCTTGCCGGGCAGCGCGCCCGCGCCGGCCCAGACGACCTCGCCGGTGGTGGTCAGCTCGTCGAGCATCGCGGGGGTGTAGCCCGTGACCCGGCCCGGCAGGATCAGCTTCTCCAGCGCCGACGCCGGAACGGGCGCGCCCTGCAACTGCTCGATGGCGCGGGCCAGTCCGTCGATTCCGCGCAGGCTGTTGCTGCCCAGATGCTGCCACTGGGGCAGGAAGCCGGCGAGGGCGGCGGGCGGGACCGGTTCCAGTTCGTGGCGGAGCGCGGCGAGCGAGCGGCGGCGCAACCGGCGCAGCACGGTGGCGTCACACCACTCCTGGCCGATACCGGCGGGATGGAACTCGCCCTGGACGATCCGGCCGGACGCGGAGAGCCGTTGCAACGCCCCGTCGGTGACGGCGGTACCGAGTCCGAAGCGGGTGGCGGCCGCGGTGGAGGTGAACGGGCCGTGCGTACGGGCGTACCTGCCGAGGAGATCGCCGAGCGGGTCCTTCACCGGTTCGGTGAACGCCTCGGGGACGCCGACCGGGAGGGCGGTGCCCAGTGCGTCCCGCAGGCGGCCCGCGTCCTCGATCGCCGCCCAGTGGACGGCCCCGCCGATCCGGACCCGGATGGCCCGGCGGGCCGAGGACAGCTCCGGGGCCCAGGACGGGTCGGCGCCGCGCTCCGCCAACTCCTCGTCGGTGAGCGGACCGAGGACCCTGAGGAGGTCGGCGACGCCTTCGACGTCCTTGATCCGGCGGTCCTCGGTCAGCCACTGGAGCTCCTGCTCCAGCTCGGCCAGGACATCCGCGTCGAGCAGCTCGCGCAGCTCCGCCTGGCCGAGGAGCTCCGCCAGCAGATGGGAGTCGAGGGAGAGCGCGGCGGCCCGCCGCTCGGCGAGGGGCGAGTCGCCCTCGTACAGGAACTGGGCGACGTAGCCGAACAGGAGCGAGCGCGCGAAGGGTGAGGGCTCCGGGGTGGTCACCTCGACCAGTCGGACCCGGCGCGCTTCGATGTCGCCCATGAGCTCTGTGAGGCCGGGGACGTCGAAGACGTCCTGTAGGCATTCGCGGACCGCTTCCAGGACGATGGGGAACGAGCCGAACTCCGATGCGACCTGGAGGAGTTGCGCGGCGCGCTGGCGCTGTTGCCACAGCGGGGTGCGTTTGCCGGGGCTGCGGCGCGGCAGCAGCAGGGCACGGGCCGCGCACTCTCGGAACCGGGAGGCGAACAGCGCCGAACCGCCCACCTGGTCGGTGACGATCTGGCCGATCTCGCCCTGCTCGAACGTCACGTCCGCCGCGCCGACAGGTGGTTGATCGCTGTCGTACGAGAGGTTCGGCAGCGGTGCCTGAGCCTGGGCCGGGCTGTGCGCCAGGTCCTGTGTCGGACCCGGCATCAGGTCCTGTGCCAGACCCCGCGTCAGGTCCTGCGTCAGGTCCTGCGCGGGGTCGAAGTCCAGGAGGTCCAGGCCCATCAGGTCGGCATCGGGCAGCCGGAGCACGATGCCGTCGTCGGCGTGCATCACCTGGGCGTCCATGCCGTACCGCTCGGCGAGGCGGGCGCTCAGCGCCAGTGCCCACGGCGCGTGCACCTGCGCGCCGAACGGGGAGTGGACCACGACCCGCCAGTCACCCAGCTCGTCACGGAACCGCTCGACGAGGATGGTCCGGTCGTCCGGCACGTGGCCGCAGGCGCGGCGCTGCTCGTCGATGTACGACAGGGTGTTGTCGGCGGCCCAGGTGTCGAGACCGGCGGCGAGCAGCCGTTCCCGGGCGTCCTCCTGCGACAGTGTGCCGATCTCGCGGAGGAACGCCCCCAGCGCACGCCCCAGCTCCAGCGGGCGGCCCAGCTGGTCGCCCTTCCAGAACGGCAGCCGGCCGGGAACGCCGGGGGCGGGCGACACCAGGACCCGGTCACGGGTGATGTCCTCGATCCGCCAGGACGTGGTGCCGAGCGTGAAGACATCGCCCACCCGGGATTCGTACACCATCTCCTCGTCGAGCTCACCGACCCGGCCGCCGCCCTTCTTCGGATCGGCGCCCGCGAGGAAGACCCCGAAAAGCCCCCGGTCGGGGATCGTTCCCCCGGAGGTGACGGCGAGCCGCTGTGCGCCGGGGCGGCCGGTGACCGTACCGGCCACCCGGTCCCAGACGACGCGGGGGCGCAGCTCGGCGAAGGCGTCGGAGGGGTAGCGGCCGGCGAGCATGTCCAGCACGGCGGTGAACGCGGACTCGGGCAGTGAGGCGAAGGGCGCGGCGCGGCGGACGGCCGCCAGCAGATCGTCCACCTGCCAGCTGTCCAGGGCGACCATGGCCACCAGCTGCTGGGCCAGCACGTCCAGCGGGTTGGACGGGACCCGGAGCGCCTCGATGGAGCCCTCGCGCATCCGCTCGGTGACCACGGCCGCCTGCACCAGATCGCCCCGGTACTTGGGGAAGACCACTCCGGTGGAGACCGCACCGACCTGGTGTCCGGCCCGGCCGACCCGCTGCAGGCCGGAGGCGACCGAGGGCGGCGACTCCACCTGGATCACCAGGTCGACCGCCCCCATGTCGATGCCCAGCTCCAGGCTGGAGGTGGCGACGACGGCCGGCAGCCGGCCCGCCTTGAGGTCCTCCTCGACCTGGGCGCGCTGTTCCTTGGAGACCGAGCCGTGGTGGGCGCGGGCGAGCAGCGCCGGGGCGCCCTTCGCGGCACCGGACTCGGCCATGATCTCGGCGGGCGAGTGGGACTCGGCGATCGTCTCGCCGGTGAGCCGCTCGTAGGCGATCTCGTTGAGCCGGTTGCACAGTCGCTCGGCGAGACGACGGGAATTGGCGAAGACGATGGTGGAGCGATGCTGCTGGACCAGGTCGACGATCCGCTCCTCGACGTGGGGCCAGATCGACGGCTTGTCCGCCTGGCCCGCCTGGTCGGGGTCGGTGGCGGGGGAGCCGCCGAGCTCGCCCAGATCCTCGACCGGGACGACCACCGACAGGTCGAACCGCTTGGTGGACGGCGGCTGGACGATCTCCACCTTGCCCCGGGGCGAGAGGAAGCGGGCCACCTCGTCGACCGGACGGACCGTCGCCGACAGGCCGATCCGCCGCGCGGGACGCGGCAGCAGCTCGTCCAGACGCTCCAGCGAAACGGCGAGATGGGCGCCACGCTTCGTGCCCGCCACGGCGTGCACCTCGTCGAGGATCACCGTCTCGACGCCGGACAGCGCCTCCCGGGCGGACGAGGTCAGCATCAGGAACAGTGATTCGGGCGTGGTGATCAGGATGTCCGGCGGCCGGGTCGCCATCGAGCGGCGCTCGGCGGGCGGGGTGTCGCCGGAGCGGATCCCCACCCGGACCTCGGGCTCGGGCAGCCCCAGGCGCACCGACTCCTGGCGGATGCCGGTCAGCGGCGAGCGGAGGTTGCGCTCCACATCGACCGCGAGCGCCTTGAGGGGCGACACGTACAGCACCCGGCAGCGCTTCTTCGCCTCGGCGGGCGGCGGGACGGACGCCAGGGCGTCCAGCGCGGCGAGGAACGCGGCGAGGGTCTTGCCGGAGCCGGTCGGCGCGACGACCAGCACGTCGGAACCCTCGCCGATCGCGCGCCAGGCGCCCTCCTGCGCGGCGGTGGGCGCGCTGAAGGCACCCGCGAACCAGCCGCGGGTCGCGGGTGAGAACGAATCGAGCGCAGAGCCGGTCATGCCCCCCATCGTGCACCCCGCCACTGACAACGCCCCCGACTCCGTGCGTGCCGCCATTCGCGACGGCCCCGAGGCCCTGCACCCCGGCTCACCTGCAAGGGCTCCGACCGCCCTCGGCGGCCACGCCCCGGAACTGCGAGAATTCGTGCATGGCGGCGATACCGGCCTCGGGATCGGGGGAGTGGGCGAGGTACTGGCAGTACGCGGAACTGCCCGACCTCGATCTGCTGCGTGCCCGCTATGTCCGCCACACTTTCCCGCGCCACAGCCACGAGGGCTATGTCTTCGGCACCATCAGCCGCGGAGTGGAGGACGTCGGACTGCCGGGCGGCACCGTCCACGCCGGCCCCGGCACCGTCGTCATGATCAACCCCGAGGTTCCGCACACGGCCCGCGCGGGAGTGCCGGAGGGCTGGGTCTACGCCACGCTCTACCCGTCGTCGCAGGTGATCAACGACATCGCGGCCGAGACGACGACCCTGCGCGGCACGGTCGGATTCACCGAGACCAGCGTCGTGGACCCGTACGCGGCCCGGCTGATCGGCGAGGTCCACCGGGCCGCCGAGGAGGGCAATGCGCTTGCCGCCGACACGGTGCTGAGGGTCATGGTCACGCGGCTGCTCGACCGGTACGGCAGCGTGCTGCCCACCCGCGCGCCCCGCTCGGCGGGCGCCCGCGACGCGGCGCGGGCCCGCGCGGTGCTGGAGGGGCGGATGGCGGCGCCGCCCACCCTGGAGGCGCTGGCGGCGGAGCTGGGAACGAGTCCGTTCGCGTTGCTGAGAGCCTTCAAGAAGCAGTACGGGATGCCGCCGCACGCCTGGCTCACCGATGCCCGGGTGCGGGCGGCGCGGCGGATGCTCGACGCGGGGACGGCACCCGCGGAGGCGGCCGCCGAGGTCGGCTTCACCGATCAGCCGCATCTCAATCGTCATTTCACCCGGATCGTGGGAGTACCACCCGGCGCGTACCAGCGCGAACGTGCAAGAACGTACAAGACCGGTCCTGATTTGCCCACGTAGCGTTCCGGTCGTGGCAGAACAGACAACACTCCCAGAGGGCGTCGGCGCATCGGCCGACGCACCCCACCGCGACGCGACCGGCCGAGGAGAGCAGCCGGACGCGGTCCGTGGGAAGCCGGCCGGTGCGGAGCCGGCCGGTGCGAAGCCGGACGCGGCCGTCGTGCGCGACGCACTCGGCGTCGGGATAGCCGTCGGGCTTTCCGGTTTCGCCTTCGGTGTGACCTCGGCCGGTTCCGGACTGAGCCTGTTGCAGACCTGCGCGCTCAGCCTCGCCGTCTTCACCGGCGCCTCGCAGTTCGCCCTCGTCGGCGCCCTCGCGGCGGGCGGCAACCCGTACACCGCGGCTGCCGGGGCCTTCTTCCTCGGCGTACGCAATTCTTTCTACGGTCTGCGGCTGTCGCAGCTGCTGGCGCTTCCCAAGGCGCTGCGACCCTTCGCCGCCCAGTGGGTCATCGACGAGACGACCGCCGTGACACTGCCGCAGCCGACCCGGCGGGCGGCACGGATCGGCTTCGCCGTCACCGGGCTGACCCTGTATGTGCTGTGGAACCTGACCACGCTGCTGGGGGCCCTGGGCGCCGAGGCGCTCGGCGACACCGACGCCTGGGGGCTGGACGCGGCATCGCCCGCGGTCTTCCTCGCTCTGCTCGCGCCGATGCTGAAGAGCACCACGGAACGCGTCACCGCCGCCATCGCGGTCCTGCTCGTGCTCGGGCTGCTGCCCGTGCTGCCCGCGGGCGTCCCCGTCCTGCTGTCCGCGCTCGCCGCACCCGCCGTCCTGTTCCTGGGCGGACGTGGGAAGGGCGCTGGCCGGGGAGCGGCCACCACGAAGAAGAGCACAAAGAACAACGCGAAGAGCGACACGGGCAGCGACACGAAGAACAGCACGAAGAACAACGCGAAGAACAGCACGAAGAGCACGGAGAAGGACCGATGAACGTCTGGATCGCCATCGCACTGACCGCCGTCGGCTGCTATCTCGCCAAGCTCGTCGGGCTGCTGGTGCCCGCCGGTGTGCTGGAACGCCCGCTCGCCCAGCGCCTCGCGGCACTCCTGCCCGTGGCGCTCCTGGCCGCCCTCACCGCGCAGCAGACGTTCGGCGACGGGCAGCACCTGGCACTGGACGCCAGGGGGGCCGGCCTTGCCGCAGCGGCGCTCGCGCTGGTCCTGCGCGCGCCGTTCCTCGTGGTCGTGGGCGCCGCCGTGGTCGTCACCGCGGGGGTACGTGCCCTCGGTTAGGCCCTGCCCCGCACGGACGGTAAGGGGCTCGGCTCCATGGACCGAGCCCCTTACCGTCCGGAGCCGGCCGGCACCGGGGCTCAGCCGAGGCTGCGGCCGTGGGCGCGCAGGGTCAGGAGTGCCTTGAGCGTCACGATGGGCCGCCCCTCCAGAGCCGTCCCCGGTGCCCACTGCCGCCAGTTGACCGGCCAGCCGCCGTCCGGCTGCTGCTCGGCCGCGAGATGGTCGAGCGAGCGGGAGAGCTCCTCGTCGGTGAACCAGTGCCGGGCGAGCGAATCGGGCGTACGGGCGTAGTCGTACGGAAAGTGCTGCTCACCCGGCGCGTAGCCGGCCGCGACCGGGTACTCGGCCCGCCGCTCCGGATCCAGTACGGCGAGACGCTGATCCCGCACCAGCCGCCCGAGCCGGTCGGCCGCCGCCTCCGCCCGCGCCCGGTCCGGAGCGCCGTCCAGGAAGGCGAGCGCCGCCTCGATCTCGTACGGATGCGACCGGTCCAGCGCGTCCACCGCGGCCCAGCAGAAATCGGTGGCCCGGAACAGCCAGGCGTGCCACACCGCGTTGCGGTGCAGGAGTCCGACGACGGGGCCGGTGGTCAACAGCTCCGCGGGGGGATCGTCGACGATCGGGATGAACGGCGCGGCGGGATAGCCGCGCTGCGTCGTCAGCAGAGCGGGCAGCGCGCCCTCCTTGGTCGACACCTGGGTGAGGAAGCGGCAGATCCGCTCCACCCGCAGTCCGTCGCAGCGCCCGATGGAGTCCAGCACATTGAGCGCGTGCGCGGTGTGCAGTGGCTGACTGACAGGGCCGCGCAGATCGGGTTCGAGCGCGTGCCCGTAGCCACCGTCCTCGTTCAGATAGGCGGCGAGCGCGGTTTCCACCGCGTCCGCACTTCCTTCCAGGAAGTGATGAGCGAACCGCCGTTGTTCCAGGACACGGGCCGTGAGCCAAATGAACTGCTCGGCTCGGTTGAGGGGACTTGTTCCGGTTCCAGCCATGGACCGACCGTAGGGCGGTAAGCGCTCTCGGCAAGACGTAGCGGCCCGGCTGCACTCTCAGGAGCGGGATACTGAGGTCATGCGGTTGACGATTTTCTGGGAACGGATGGCGGACCACTTCGGAGCCGGGTACGCCGACTCCTTCGCGCGTGATCATGTGATGGCCGAACTCGGCGGGCAGACGGTGCACCAGGCGCTGGCCGCGGGCTGGGAGACCAAGGACGTCTGGCGCGGTGTCTGTACCGCGGTCGGCATCCCGGCGGACAAGCGCTGACCTGGTGCGGACGAGCGCGGGCCCCGGCGTGGGCGAGCACTGACGTCGGTGTGGGCAAGCACTGACGTCGGAGAGGACAGGCGCTGACCCCGGTTCCATGGCCGTACCTGCGCTGTTGTCCGGGGCGGGCGGTTGGCTGTCGCAGCCGTAGGCGAGACTGGAACCGTGGTACCGACAGACGAGACAGCACAGACCCAGCCGCCTTCCACACCGCCCGTCCCGCCGGCCGCGCCACCCGCCGCGTCCGCCGGCGGCGGACCGGTGCGCATGCCCGCGTGGCTGCCGCGCGCCATGGTTCTCGCGCTGGCGCTCTATGCCTGCTTCCGGCTCGGCAGCTGGGCGTTCGACCAGCTCATCGGGCTGTTGATCAATGTCCTGATCGCGTTCTTCCTGGCGCTCGCCATCGAGCCGGCGGTGAGCCGGATGTCGGCGCGCGGCATGCGCCGCGGCCTCGCCACCTTCCTGGTCTTCCTGGTGGTGCTGATCGCCGGGGTGGGCTTCGTCGTGCTCCTCGGCTCGATGCTCGCGGGCCAGATCGTCGAGATGGTCG
The DNA here is from genome assembly GCF_042891445.1 of Streptomyces sp. NPDC001890. NCBI lineage: Bacteria > Bacillati > Actinomycetota > Actinomycetes > Kitasatosporales > Streptomycetaceae > Streptomyces > Streptomyces sp. NPDC001890. The sequence goes on from NZ_JBIATE010000029.1 coordinate 29,688, forward strand.
AGGAGTTCCCGAAGTATCTGGACTCGGTGATCAACTGGGTCAACCAGACCTTCCACACCGACCTCTCCAGGGTCGAGGTCCAGGACAGCCTGCTCCACTCCGACTGGCTGCAGAAGTACGTCCAGAACAGCGCGACCGGTGTGCTCGACGTCTCCACCACCGTGCTCGGAGGGCTGTTCCGTCTGCTGACGATCTTCCTGTTCTCGTTCTACTTCGCGGCCGACGGCCCCAGGCTGCGACGCGCCCTGTGCTCCGTGCTGCCGCCCGCCAGGCAGGCGGAGGTCCTGCGGGCCTGGGAGATCGCGGTCGACAAGACCGGCGGCTATCTCTACTCACGCGGTCTGATGGCCCTCATCTCCGGGATCGCGCACTACATCCTGCTGGTGATCCTCGGCGTTCCGTACGCGCCCGCGCTCGCCGTCTGGGTCGGGCTGGTCTCCCAGTTCATCCCCACGATCGGTACGTATCTGGCAGGCGCCCTGCCGATGCTGATCGCGTTCACCGTCGACCCCTGGTACGCGGTGTGGGTGCTCGGCTTCGTCGTGGTCTACCAGCAGTTCGAGAACTACGCACTGCAGCCCAAGCTCACCTCCAAGACCGTCGACATCCATCCGGCGGTCGCCTTCGGATCGGTCATCGCGGGCACGGCCCTGATGGGTGCCGTGGGCGCGCTGATCGCGATCCCGGCCGTCGCCACGCTCCAGGCGTTCCTCGGCGCGTACGTGAAGCGGTACGACGTGACGGACGACCCGCGGGTGCACGGCCACGGCCGGGGCCGACGACGTGGCGAGCCGCTGCTCACGCGGCTGCGCCGTTCCTGGCGGGCCCCCGAGAGCGATGACGGCGAGGGGAACGACGAGGGCGAAGGCGGACAGGGCGCTGCCGGGGGGCCGGAGGGCCCGGCGCACACCTGACCTCGTTCCTCAGTGACGCGCTTCCAGCGCGACACCCGGTGGTCCCGCGTGAGCGCGACCACAGCCCGGCCGACGAACGCCGGGCTCTCGGAGAGGGCGGGGGAACCGCTTTCTTTGCCGCTTTTGTCACTGCGTGGCCGGAATCTAGCATGGTGTTGATCGGCTGCTCCTGACCCCTCGGGGACGAGGTGCCAAGGGCCACCCCGGGGCGTGGATCGGCCCGGCGTGGTGCGCTTGACACTAAAATCGAACATCCATTCTCATGGGATTCCGGCCGGGTTTTCCCGGGCCCGACCGTGGAGTTGTCCACAGGCCGGGAGGACGTCGAGGCCCATTGTCAGTGGCAGGGGTTAGCGTCTTTGACGTGAAGCGATCGACTCAAGCAAATCGGGTGGAACCCATGGCAGGAAACGACCGCGAGAAGGCGCTGGACGCCGCACTCGCACAGATTGAACGGCAATTCGGCAAGGGCGCGGTGATGCGCCTCGGCGAGCGGCCGAACGAGCCCATCGAAGTGATTCCCACCGGGTCGACCGCCCTCGACGTGGCCCTCGGCGTCGGCGGCCTGCCGCGCGGCCGTGTGGTGGAGGTGTACGGACCGGAATCCTCCGGTAAGACGACGCTGACGCTCCACGCGGTGGCGAACGCGCAGAAGCTCGGTGGCTCGGTGGCCTTCATCGACGCGGAGCACGCCCTCGACCCCGAGTACGCGAAGAAGCTCGGTGTCGACATCGACAGCCTCATCCTGTCCCAGCCGGACAACGGCGAGCAGGCCCTTGAGATCGTGGACATGCTGGTCCGCTCCGGCGCCCTCGACCTGATCGTCATCGACTCCGTCGCAGCGCTCGTGCCGCGTGCGGAGATCGAGGGCGAGATGGGTGACTCGCACGTGGGTCTCCAGGCCCGTCTGATGAGCCAGGCACTCCGCAAGATCACGAGCGCGCTCAATCAGTCCAAGACCACCGCGATCTTCATCAACCAGCTCCGCGAGAAGATCGGTGTGATGTTCGGCTCGCCGGAGACCACGACCGGTGGCCGGGCGCTCAAGTTCTACGCCTCGGTGCGCCTCGACATCCGCCGGATCGAGACGCTGAAGGACGGCACCGACGCCGTTGGCAACCGCACCCGCGTCAAGGTCGTCAAGAACAAGGTCGCGCCGCCCTTCAAGCAGGCCGAGTTCGACATCCTCTACGGCCAGGGCATCAGCCGTGAGGGCGGTCTGATCGACATGGGCGTGGAGCACGGCTTCGTCCGCAAGGCCGGTGCCTGGTACACGTACGAGGGCGACCAGCTGGGCCAGGGCAAGGAGAATGCCCGCAACTTCCTCAAGGACAACCCCGACCTCGCCAACGAGATCGAGAAGAAGATCCTTGAGAAGCTGGGCATCGGTGTCCGGCCCGACGACAGCGCCGCCGAGTCCGGTGCGGACGCGGCAGCTGGTGCCGCGGCTCCGGCCGACAGCGCGAAGTCGGTGCCCGCTCCGGCCGGCAAGACCAAGCCGGCCAAGACCGCGGCGGCCAAGAGCTAGACCGTGACGCGTCGTACGGAGTGGCCGGTCAGCGCCACTGACCAGCACGCCGGACCCGGCCACGGAAGCACCGCCGGGTACATGGCCGGGTCCCGGGATGCGCACGAGCCGGAGGCCGGTGCCGGATCCGGCACCGGTCGCGGCACGGGCTCGGGCGCCGGATTCGGCGAGGGGGCGGGCCGTCGTGACCGCTCCCGCACCAGGAGCAGCGGCTCCCCTTCCTCGTCGAGGGCCGAGAAGGGGGAGCCGCGAGACCCGGTCGAGCAGGCGCGCAACATCTGCCTGCGACTGCTCACCGGGACCCCGCGCACCCGGAAGCAGCTCGCGGACGCCCTGCGCAAGCGGGAGATTCCGGACGAGGCAGCCGAAGAAGTGCTGTCGCGCTTCGAGGATGTCGGGCTGATCGACGACGCGGCGTTCGCCGACGCCTGGGTGGAGTCCCGGCACCACGGTCGCGGCCTGGCCCGCCGGGCCCTCGTCCGTGAGCTGCGCACCAAGGGGGTGGACTCGGCGGTCATCGACGAGGCCGTCGGGCAGCTCGACTCCGAGCAGGAGGAGGCGACCGCCCGGGAGCTGGTTGCGCGAAAACTGCGCTCCACACGTGGCCTGGAGCGCGACAAGCGGCTGCGCCGCCTTGCGGGCATGCTCGCCCGCAAGGGGTACGGGGAGGGCATGGCGCTGCGCGTGGTGCGGCAGGCGCTCGAAGAAGAGGGCGAGGACACGGAAGGCCTGGACGAGCCCTTCTGACCGGGTGCGTATCGGCGGGGTGGCTGTGGCGATCACTGCCCGGCGTGGGCGGCGCGGGCGATGGTGGCGTCGATCAGGGCGAGCGCATCCGCGGCGGTGCGGCCGGGGCATCGGTTCCAGGGGCCGATCAGTCCGGTCCAGCCCCGGGAGCGGAGTTCGGCGACGAGCCAGGCGCCGGCCCGGTCCACGGTGGCGAGGGAGCCGTACCCCAGGCGGTGCGCGGTGAGGAGGGCACCGCAGATGCACCGTGCGCCGCGTGCGTTGCGGAGCCGGTACGGGGTGTTCTGCCAGCCCCATTCGGTCAGGATCTGCCTCGCGTAGGCGAGATGCGTGGAGGGTCTCACCTCGGGCTGGCCGATGCGCCGCCAGGAGTGGAGCCGGTCCGGGAGGACCGCGCCCAGCCGGCCGGGAAGCGGCCGTTCGCGCGGCGCGGTCGGAGGCAGGGTGCGGACGGAGTCGGCGATGAGCTGATCGACCGGCACGGACAACAGGTCACGCCAGTCAGCCGGCTGATGGACCGGCAGCAGCCGTTCTGCGACGGCGGGGGAGGAAGGCTGTACGGGGTCGCGGTCGGGGCCGGAGGCTGTGGCGTCCCAGCCGGTGATGATCTGCTGCCACGCCTCGGTGTCATGGAGACGAGCGGCCTGGGCGTCCAGTTGATCGGGGGTGAGGGTGGGGGTGGGGGTCGGCATGAGTGCGAGGTCTCCGTCACATCGGTCCTTGGCGTTGAGGTGAATGTCGGTCGGGTACGGGGATTGCTCCACCGGAGCGTGGCGTTCGGGTGTGTCGGGGCGGATTCGGGGGATCTGCGGGCGGCATGGAGGAGCGGAGAAGTGGAGGGGTGGAGGAGCGGTCCCGGACGAAGACAGCAGGATCCGGCGCGCAGGTGCCCGTGTGTGGAACCGGGCCCAAGTCGCCACCCCGAGACCGGGCCCGGCTCTCCAACGCGCGGCTTCGCCCGGCTCACCGACGCGCGGCTCGGCCCCGGCCGTCCCGCACCCCAGGCGGAGCCGTCATTCCGCAACCAGGGCGCCGCCCGTCGCACCTCGACCGTCACACCTCGACCGTCGCACCCCGCGCGTCACACCTCGACCGTCGCACCTCGCCCGTCGAACCCCGCCCGTCACACCTCGACCGGCAGGCCCGCCGCGCGCCATGCCTGGAAGCCGCCGATCAGATCGGTTGCCCGGTGCAGTCCCAGCTGACGCAGGGACGCGACGGCGAGGCTCGACGCGTAACCCTCGTTGCAGATCACCACGATGCGGAGATCGTGGCTGACCGCCTGCGGGGCCCGATGGCTTCCTCGTGGGTCGAGCCGCCACTCCAGTTCATTGCGCTCGATGACCAGCGCCCCCGGAACCAGTCCGTCCCGTTCCCGCAGCTCCGCGTAGCGGATGTCCACGAGGAGCGCCTCGCCCGCAGCGGCGGCGGTGGCCGCCTGCTGCGGGCCGACCCTGACGAACCCCGCCCGGACCCGTTCCAGCAGCTCATCGATCCCGACCGGCTCGGTGTCCCCGCGACCGTCGGCACTCACTGCCAGTCCTCCGGGCGCTCGACCTGCTCAAGACGGAGCACCGCGCCGGCACGGCTGTAGCGGCGGATCCGCGGCAGCGGCGGGTAGTACGCGTGGACGGAGACGGCGTGCTCCGTGGCCGACTCGTTCAGCACCTCGTGGACGTGGTGGCGGCCGAACGCCCTGCCCTGGCCGGTGGCCAACTGCCGGGAACGGTCGATGCCCTCGGCGAGTTCGAGGGTCTTCCAGCCGTCGGTGGGCAGCCGGGCGGCGAGCGACAGCTCCTTGAGCGTGCCGCTCGCCGTGGTGAAGGCGCCGATCGAGTCGGCATGGTCGTGCCAGCCCGTACCCGCACCGGGCGGCCAGCCGATCAGCCAGGCCTCGCTGCCGCCGGGCCCTTCGAGCTGGACCCAGGTGCGGCCTTCGGGGTCGAGAGGGAGCGAGGCGACGACCTCGGCGTCGGCGGCGACAGCACGGACGAAATCGAGCAGTTCCGCCGCCGTCGGACCGGAAGCGTCATCGGCGGCGGAGGACATGCGTACAGAGGGTGACGAAGGGGCAGACACAGGGACCGGCCTGAGGGTTCGCGCGGATGCCCCGCCCGTACGGCAGCGCGCACGGCGGGGCAGAGGAAGGCGATTCAGCAGGACGGACGACACACGCAGCCCGCATAGCGGACGAGGTCCATATGGACCCTCCGCCACAGGCGCACATCGGTGTCGGTCACGTTCCGGAGTACACCATCTGCCGTCCGCATCGGTCAATTGATGCCCGCAGTCTGGTCGGAACGTACGGCGGCGCGCACCGCTCCGCCACGTACCGCGTCCGCAGCCGCGAAGAGGTCCCGCGGCTGCACCCCGCCGAACGACGCCACGAGATGACCGTCCGGCCTGACCAGCAGCACGGTGTGGGCCGATGCTCCCGGGTAGCTCTCGGTCACCAGCAGCTCGCCCTTCATCGGCAGGGCGTCGACGGCGGCGGCGAGGCGGGGCATGACACCGGCGGTCATCCAGTGGCGCCGGTCCCAGACCCCGGTCCCGGGCGCCACCAGAACCACCAGCAGATGTCCCTGCCCCAGCCGTTCCCGGAGCCGTACGGTCGTGCCGTCGGGGGCCGTCACCCGCACATCGGCCACCGGCGCACCGGGGGGCGTACCGACAGATGTGTGCGCCTCGGCGCGTGGGGGCGCAAGGGGCGAATGCGAGTACGAGGGGGGCGCACCGAGGGGGCCACAGCCCAGATGTCCGTCGGCGAGCAGCGCATCGTGCTCCCGTGCGCTCCCCGGGACCAGCGTCCGCAGCCCTCCGCCGCCCCGCAGTATCGGCAGCGACTGGTCCGCGGCACGCAGCCGTGCGGCGACCGCGGCCCGGCGCTCGGCCTGGTAACTGTCGAGCAGTACGTCGGAAGCGCCGTGGTGCCAGTCCTGGGCCAGCTTCCAGGCCAGGTTCTCGGCGTCCCGCAGCCCCTCGTCGAGCCCCTGGGTGCCCAGTGCGCCCAGCAGATGGGCGGCGTCGCCGGCCAGGAAGGCCCGGTCCACCCGCCAGCGCAGGGCGAGCCGGTGATGCAGCGTGTACACGCCCGTGTCCAGCAGCTCGTACGGCGGTGTCTCCCCGCACCAGCCCGCCAAGGTGTCCCGGACCCGGGTGATCAGAGCATCCGGCGTGACGAGCTCGCCGCGCGGCGGCAGCAACCAGTCCAGCCGCCAGACGCCGTCCGGCAGGGGCCGCGCCGTGACCTCGGCGCCGCCGGTTCGCCACGGCGGCAGCCGGTGCAGCACGGCCTGTCCGGGCCAGGGCAGCTCGGTACGCAGCGCGGCGACGGCATGCCGCTCCACCGCCGTACGCCCGGGGAACCGGATGTCGAGCAGCTTGCGCACGGTGGACCTGGCGCCGTCGCAGCCCACCAGATAACTCCCGCGCCACCAGGTCGCGTTCGGCTCCCTGGTGTGCACCGTGACACCGGTGGCGTCCTGCTCCAGGGTGTCGATCCGGCTGTACGGGGCCACCCGTACCAGCTCGTGCGCGGCCACCGCCTCCCGCAGCCCACGCGTCAGCACGTGCTGGGGCAGATGGATGGGGGCCGGCAACGGATCGCCCTCGGGAGAGTCCTCGCCCAGCGGCAGCTCACGCACCAGCTGCTTGCGCCGCATCGACCGCCACCCGGCCCACCGCATCCCCTCGTGCCGGAGCGCCTTGCAGCCCAGCCGCTCCACCAGGGCCGCGGTGTCCTCGTGCAGTACCACGGTGCGGGCGGGGCGTGTCTCGTCCTTGCCCGGGTCCTCGTCGAGCAGGACGGAGGGAACGCCCTGCGCCGCGAGGGCGAGCGACAGCGCCAGGCCGACCGGCCCGGCGCCGACGACGATCACCGGGTCCACGGCGCGACTCCTGGGATCCGTTCACACGACGCGGACGCGCGAAGCGAGCGGCTCGGAAGGTGGATGGAGGGTTGAGGAGGCGTGGCGACGGAGAGGACAGGGGGCGCGATCACAGAACGTATGCAACCTACTGCCGGTGCTTGCGTCAAGCGACACCGAAGAGCAGTGAGGGGCGGTGGCAGATCTGCCACCGCCCCTCGGGACCGCAATGCGACGAGCTGTCAGGCGCGCCCGTCGTCGACGACGAGCGACGGCTCACCGACGGTCTTGAGTGCGCCCCCGGGCGCGGTGCCCTTCGCCTTCTTGTTGCGTCGGAGCCACCGCTCCAGCCGGCTCGCGAAGGAGGTGAGCGCGAAGTTCAGCGCGACGAAGAGGACGGCCACGATGGTGAAGCACGCGATGGTGTTGGCACCGTAGTTCGCGCTCATCGGGCGGACCGACGCCAGCAGCTCGGGGAAGGTCATCATGGCGCCGCCGAGCGCGGTGTCCTTCACGATGACGACGAGCTGGCTGACGATCGCGGGCAGCATGGCCGTCACCGCCTGCGGCAGCAGCACCGACAGCATGATCTGACTCTTGCGCATGCCGAGTGCCTTGGCAGCCTCGGCCTGGCCCTTCGGCAGGGTCTCGATCCCGGCCCGCACGATCTCGGCGAGGACCGAGAAGTTGTACAGCACCAGTCCGGTCACCACGGCGTACAGCGGACGCACATCGGTGTCGATGGTGGTGTACTCCGCGTACACCGCGTTCGCGGTGATCATCAGGATCAGCACCGGGACGGCGCGGAAGAGTTCCACGACGAAGCCGGCCGGCATCCGTACCCAACGGTGGTCCGAGAGCCTGCCGATGCCGAACAGGGCGCCCAGCGGCAGTGCGATGATCAGGGCGAAGAACGCCGCTTTGAGCGTGTTCTGGAAGCCCGGCCAGATGTACGTCTCCCACGGCTGGGAGCTGGTGAAGAAGGGCTTCCACTTGATCCAGTCGAGCTGGTGCTTCTCGGCCAGACCGTCGTACACCCACCACACCACGGCCGCGGCGCACAGCACGAACAGCGCCGTGTAGAGGATGTTGCGCTGCTTGGCGCGGGGCCCCTGGGCGTCGTAGAGGACGGAACTCATCGCTTCACCGCCACCTTCTTGCTCACCCAGCCGAGGATCAGGCCGGTCGGGAGGGTCAGGACGACGAAGCCGAACGCGAAGACCAGCGCGATCAGGATCAGCTGGGCCTCGGCCTCGATCATGTCCTTCATCAGGTAGGAGGCCTCGACGACGCCGATCGCGGAGGCGACCGTGGTGTTCTTCGTCAGCGCGATCAGCACGTTGGACAACGGATTGACCACCGCACGGAACGCCTGAGGAAGGATGATCAGCCGCAGTACCTGCGTGAAGCTCAGTCCGAGCGCGCGCGCCGCCTCGGCCTGGCCGACCGGCACCGTGTTGATGCCGGAGCGCAGCGCCTCGCAGACGAAGGCCGCGGTGTAGGCGACCAGGGCCAGCACGGCCAGCCGGAAGTTGATGTCCTCGATGACATCGGCGCCGAGCGAGATGGTCAGCGTCTGGTTCAGACCCAGCGACGAGAACACGATGATCACGGTCAGCGGAATGTTCCGGACCACGTTCACGTACGCGGTGGCGAAGCCGCGCATCAGGGGGACCGGGCTGACCTTCATGCCGGCCAGCAGCGTTCCCCATATGAGGGAGCCGAGGGCGGAGTAGACGGCGAGTTGCACCGTCACCCAGAAGGCCCCCAGCAGGTCGTAACCTTCAAGAAAGTCGAACACGATCTCCCGCGCTTCCGCGTCTAGGAGGGCACGGCGCGCCGCCGTTCACGGACGGCGCGCCCGGTCAGCCCTGCTTCACTTGACGATGTTGCCGATCTTCGGGGCGGGCTCGTTCTTGTAGTTCGCCGGGCCGAAGTTGTCCTTCACGGCCTTGTCCCAGGCGCCGTCCGAGACCATCTTGGTGAGCGCGGCGTCGATCTTCTTCTTGAGGTCGGCGTCGCCCTTCTTCAGACCGATGCCGTAGTTCTCGTTGGTCATCTTGAAGCCGGCCAGCTTGAACTTGCCCTGGAAGTTCGCCTGCGAGGCGTAGCCCGCCAGGATGCTGTCATCGGTGGTCAGCGCGTCGATGGCCTTGTTCTCCAGGCCGGTCAGGCACTCCGAGTAGCCGCCGTACGTCTGGAGCTGCGCCTTCGGGGCCAGCTTGTCCTTGACGTTCTTGGCCGAGGTCGAGCCGGCGACCGAACACAGCTTCTTGTTGTTCAGGTCGGCCGGGGACTTGATCGTCTTGTCGTCGGCGCGGACCAGGATGTCCTGGTGGGCCAGCAGGTAGGGACCGGCGAAGTCGACCTTCTGCAGGCGCTCGTCGTTGATCGAGTAGGAGGCGGCGATGAACTTCACGTCACCGCGCTCGATCGCCGTCTCGCGGTCGGCGCTCTTGGTCTCCTTGAACTCGATGTTCTCGGGCTTGTAGCCGAGCTCCTTGGCCACGTACGTGGCGACATCGACGTCGAAGCCGGTGTACTTGCCGTCCGGGGTCTTCAGGCCGATGCCCGGCTGGTCGATCTTGATGCCGATCGTGATCTTCTTGCCGTCGCCCGAGCCGCCGTCCTCCTTGTCGGAGCCACAGGCGGTGGCGGTGATGGCGAGGGCGAGCACGGCGGCCGAGGCGGCGGTGACCTTACGAAGCTGCATGGTGGTTTTCCCTAGAGTTGACGCGATGTGAGTGATCAGCCGGTCCGGGGCCCGGCGGTGCAGGCTCAGTCAGTGGTGAAGGATCTTCGACAGGAAGTCCTTGGCCCGGTCACTGCGAGGGTTGCTGAAGAACTGGTCGGGCGTGGCCTCTTCGACGATCTTTCCGTCGGCCATGAAGACGACCCGGTTCGCGGCCGAGCGCGCGAAGCCCATCTCATGGGTGACGACGACCATCGTCATGCCCTCCTGGGCGAGCTGCTGCATGACCTCCAGCACCTCGTTGATCATCTCCGGGTCGAGCGCGGAGGTCGGCTCGTCGAAGAGGATCACCTTCGGGCCCATCGCCAACGCCCGTGCGATGGCCACGCGTTGCTGCTGGCCGCCGGAGAGCTGGGCGGGGTACTTGTCGGCCTGCGTCGCGACACCCACCCGGTCGAGCAGCGAACGGGCCTTGTCCTCCGCGGCCTTCTTGTCCGTCTTTCGGACCTTGATCTGGCCCAGCATCACGTTTTCGAGCACCGTCTTGTGCGCGAAGAGATTGAACGACTGGAAGACCATGCCGACATCGGCACGCAGTCTGGCCAGTTCCCTGCCCTCGGCGGGCAGCGGCTTGCCGTCGATCAGGATGGCGCCCGAGTCGATCGTCTCCAAGCGGTTGATCGTGCGGCACAGCGTGGACTTCCCGGACCCGGAGGGCCCGATGACGACCACGACCTCGCCACGGGCGATCGTCAGGTCGATGTCCTGGAGCACATGCAGCGCGCCGAAGTGCTTGTTGACGTTGCTCAGCACGACAAGGTCGTCCGCCGCAGGCGCGGCGTCCCCGGCACCCTTGGTCACTGAAACTCCGCTCATCGGCTTCATGCTCCGTCCTCCTCGGTTGGGAAGGACCCTAGTGACGCGGTGCTACCAGCGTCATTACATCTGAGCGGAAATTGAGGATAACGATCCGGCGGCAACCGGACACTCCGTGTGAAGGGGGTGCGGGGTGTGACGCCCGCGGCGTACCGGGTGGATAACAGATGGCCGGATGCGGCGGGCAGGCCTTGACTGACCTGCCTCTCATCGGAGTGGATGCCCTGGTACGCCATGACGTGAAACGCCTCGGTACGGGGAAGTGACGGGGAGCGTACGGAGACCGCACCGACACCCGCCGACGCCTGCCGGCAGGCGTCCCGTCGCAATCATCGAAGAACCGGAGAGGGAGGCCATGAGACTGCTGCTCGTCGAGGACGACAACCATGTCGCCGCCGCCCTCTCCGCGATCCTCGCCCGGCACGGCTTCCGGGTCGTGCACGCGCGCAGCGGCGAGGAGGCCCTGCAGGCCCTGCTGCCGGCCGACACGGAGCCGTTCGGTGTCGTGCTCCTCGACCTCGGCCTGCCCGATCAGGACGGCTACGAGGTGTGCGGGAAGATCCGCAAGCGCACCTCCACGCCGGTGATCATGGTGACCGCGCGCGCGGACGTACGGTCGCGGATCCACGGCCTCAACCTCGGCGCCGACGACTACGTGGTCAAGCCGTACGACACCGGCGAGCTCCTCGCCCGTATCCACGCCGTCAGCCGGCGCAAGACATCGGGCGAGGACACCGTGCCCATGCCCGTCGCAGGGCTGCGTCTCGGCCATGTCCACATCGAGCTGCCGACCCGCAAGGTCAGCGTCGACGGAGCGGAAGTCCAGCTCACCCGCAAGGAGTTCGACCTCCTCGCGCTGCTCGCCCAGCGGCCCGGAGTGGTGTTCCGCCGGGAGCAGATCATCAGCGAGGTGTGGCGCACGAGCTGGGAGGGCACGGGGCGCACGCTCGAAGTGCACGTCGCGTCCCTGCGTTCCAAGCTGCGGCTGCCCGCACTGATCGAGACGGTGCGCGGAGTCGGCTACCGCCTCGTCGCGTCGTCCGCGTAGAGGCGTACGTCCCAGGTGCGCACCCGGCTGCTTCCCCTGCTCATCGTGCTCATGGCGGGCGTACTGCTCGCCCTGGGCTTCCCGCTGGCCGTCAGCGTCGCCGCCGCCCAGCAGCAGCGCGTCGTCATCGACCGCATCGACGACACGGCACGCTTCGCCGCCCTCGCGCAGTTCATGACCGATCCGGTCGCCGGATACGACGAGCGCCGGCGCACCCTGCGCAATGAACTCGACACCTACGAGTCCGTGTACGGCATCCGTGCCGGTGTCTTCCGCCGCGACGACAGCGCCATGGCCAAGGCTCCCGCCGCCTGGCAGCTGCCGCTGGAGGGGGAGGGGCGCGAGGCGTTCAAGGAGGCTCTGCTCGGGCGGCGCAGCCACGATCCACCACAGGTCTGGCCGTGGCAGAACGGCAGGGTCGTCGTCGCCTCACCCGTCGTACGGGACGGCGATGTCGTCGCCGTGGTGGTCCTCGACTCGCCCACCGACGAGATGCGCTCACGCACGATCCGCGGCTGGCTGCTGATCGCAGCCGGCGAAGTGATCGCGATGCTGGTCGCCGTCGGCGCCGCGATCCGCCTCACCGGCTGGGTCCTGCTGCCGGTACGGACGCTGGACGCGGCCACCCACGACATCGCCAGCGGACGCATGCGATCGCGGGTCGCGGCTTCCGGCGGGCCACCGGAACTCAGGCGCCTGGCCCGTTCGTTCAACGAGATGGCGGACAACGTCGAGGACGTGCTGGAGCAGCAGCGCGCCTTCGTCGCCGACGCCTCGCACCAGCTGCGCAACCCCCTCGCCGCGCTGCTGCTGCGGATCGAGCTCCTCGCGCTCGAACTCCCCGAGGGCAACGAGGAGATCGCCTCCGTGCGTACGGAGGGCAAGCGCCTCGCGCAGGTCCTCGACGACCTGCTCGACCTGGCGCTGGCCGAACACGCCGCGGCCGATCTGCAACTCACGGACATCGGCGCGCTCACCGCGGAGCGCGTCGCGTCCTGGCGGCCGGTCGCCGAGGAGAAGGCGGTGCGGCTCCGGGCGGACGGCTCGTCCGCGGTGACCGCCTGGGCCGACCCCATCGCGCTGTCGAGCGCCCTCGACGCGATCATCGACAACGCCCTGAAATTCACCCCTGCCGAGGAAGAGGTCGTCGTCACGGTCGCCTCCGGCCGCGAGGACGTCACGGTCGTCGTCGCCGATCGCGGGCCCGGCCTCACCACACAGGAGATGGAACGCATCGGCGACCGGTTCTGGCGCAGCACCCAGCACCAGAACATCAAGGGATCCGGCCTCGGGCTCTCCATCTCGCAGGCGCTCCTGGCGGCCTGCGGCGGCTCCGTGAGCTACGCGGCCCGCGAGCCGCACGGGCTGCGGGTCACGGTCTCGGTGCCGCGCAACGGCCCGCAGGGCTGAGCGCCACAGGGCCCGGGAGAACGGTCAGGGCTTGACCGAGCGGTAGTAGCGGCTGGCCCCTTCGTGCAGCGGGAGCGGGTCGGTGTAGATCGCCGTACGCAGATCCACCAGCTGGGCCGCGTGCACCTCGCGCCCGATCCGGTCCCGGCTGTCGATCACGGTTCGGGTGAACGCCTCCGTCAACGCCGGATCCGAGCGGTCCGTGGTCACCAGCACATTGGCGACCGCGACCGTCGGCACCGCCTGGTCCTGCTGCGCGTTGCCGTAGGCATCGGCGGGCATCATGGCCGAACGGTAGTAGCGGGCGGACCCGCCCGCCGCCTGGAGCTCCTTGACCAGCGGGGCCTCCAGCGGCACCAGCCGGATCGCGAACCGGTCCGAGAGCTCCTGCACGGCGGAGGTGGGCAACCCGCCGGACCAGAAGAAGGCTTCGAGCCTGCCGTCCTCCAACTGCTCCGGCATGGTGTCGATACCAGCGGGTACCGGGGTCACGTCCTTCGCGGGATCGAGCCCCGCAGCCGTCAGCAGCCGGTCGGCGACCAGCCGCACCCCCGACCCCCGCTGCCCCACCCCGACCCGCTTTCCACGCAGGTCGGAGACCTTGCGCACCTCCGAGTCGCGGGGTACGACCAGCTGTATGTAGTCGTCGTACAGCCGCACACAGCCCCGCAACCGGTCCGCTCCGGGCTTGCCGCTGCGCAGATAGGTGGCGAGGGCATCGGTGGTGGCGATGGTGAAGTCGGCCTTCCCGGTCGCCACCCGGGCGATGTTCTGCTGAGAGCCCTCACTGGTCTGCAGCCTTATCGACACCTCGGGCAGATCCCTGGCCAGGTCCCCCATGAGGCGCTCGCCGTAGCGCTGGTAGACCCCACTGCGCACCCCTGTGCTGAAGGTCAGCGTGCCGGTCGGGGCCGGCTGCCCGAGCGGCAGCAGCCACCACAGCAGCAGCCCGGACACGACGACGACGGCGGCGCACATCTGAAGGAAGCGTCGCCTGCCGATACGGGAGAGTGCCTGGAGCATGGCGGCGATCCTGCCAGCCCGCCCCGGCGATGACCAGCGCCGCTCCCCGGTGACGACCAGGGCCGCTCCCCGATGGCGGGTGGTCGACGGGCGGGGCAGCCAGCATCGGGGCCCCGGCGGAGCCCTTACCCTGGACGGGTGAGCGGCAACGACGTGGCTGGTGGAGTAGTGGACGGTTTGAAAACGTACGAGGTGCGCACCTACGGGTGCCAGATGAACGTCCACGACTCCGAGCGGCTGTCGGGGCTGCTGGAGGGCGCGGGTTACGTACGTGCCGCCGAGGGCTCCGACGGAGACGCCGACGTCGTGGTCTTCAACACCTGCGCGGTCCGGGAGAACGCCGACAACAAGCTGTACGGCAACCTCGGCCGGCTCGCCCCGATGAAGACCAAGCGGCCCGGCATGCAGATCGCCGTCGGCGGCTGCCTGGCGCAGAAGGACCGCGACACCATCGTCGAGCGGGCCCCCTGGGTCGACGTCGTCTTCGGCACGCACAACATCGGCAAGCTGCCCGTGCTGCTGGAGCGCGCCCGCATCCAGGAGGAGGCGCAGATCGAGATCGCCGAATCCCTGGAAGCCTTCCCCTCCACGCTCCCCACCCGCCGCGAGTCCGCCTACGCCGCGTGGGTGTCGATCTCCGTCGGCTGCAACAACACCTGCACCTTCTGCATCGTTCCGGCGCTGCGGGGCAAGGAGAAGGACCGCCGCACCGGCGACATCCTCGCCGAGATCGAGGCCCTGGTCGCCGAGGGAGTCTCCGAGATCACCCTGCTCGGCCAGAACGTGAACGCGTACGGCTCCGACATCGGCGACCGCGAGGCGTTCTCCAAGCTGCTGCGCGCCTGCGGCAGGATCGAGGGCCTGGAGCGGGTCCGTTTCACCTCGCCGCACCCCCGCGACTTCACGGACGACGTGATCGCCGCCATGGCCGAGACGCCCAATGTGATGCCCCAGCTCCACATGCCGATGCAGTCGGGCTCGGACGCGATCCTCAAGGCGATGCGGCGCTCGTACCGGCAGGAGCGCTTCCTCGGCATCATCGAGAAGGTGCGCGCCGCGATGCCGGACGCCGCCATCTCCACCGACATCATCGTGGGCTTCCCCGGCGAGACCGAGGAGGACTTCGAGCAGACCATGCACGCGGTCCGCGAGGCGCGCTTCGCCAACGCCTTCACCTTCCAGTACTCCAAGCGCCCCGGGACCCCGGCCGCCGAGATGGAGGGACAGATCCCCAAGGAGGTCGTCCAGGAGCGGTACATGCGCCTGTCGGCCCTCCAGGAGGAGATCTCCTGGGAGGAGAACAAGAAGCAGGTCGGCCGGACGCTGGAGATCATGGTCGCGGAGGGCGAGGGCCGCAAGGACGGCGCCACCCACCGCCTCTCCGGCCGCGCCCCCGACAACCGCCTGGTCCACTTCACCAAGCCGGACGAGGACGTGCGCCCCGGCGACGTGGTGACCGTCGAGATCAGCTACGCGGCCCCGCACCACCTGCTCGCCGAGGGCGCCCCGGTCGCCGTGCGGCGGACCCGGGCCGGGGACGCCTGGGAGAAGCGCAACGCCGCCGAGGCCGCCAAGCCGGCCGGAGTGATGCTGGGACTGCCCGGTATCGGGGCCCCGGCACCGCTGCCGGCCGCGGCGGCCCCGGGCTGCGGCTGCGACTGACGGCGGGGAGCCCGGCGGCGGGACGGCCGCCCGCACGGCAGCAGGACCGAGCAGCGCCCGGAACGACCGGGGCCGAGGCGGCGGGGGCCTGGCGGGCAGGCAGTACGCTGCCCTCCATGCTTGTCGCCGCCGCAGTCTGCCCCTGCCCGCCCCTGCTGGTACCCGAGGTCGCCGCCGGTGCCGCTCCCGAGCTCGACACCCTGCGGGACGCCTGCGCCGACGCCATCGGCGTGCTGGCCGCCGCGCGTCCCGACCTGCTGATCGTGGTCGGGCCCGCGGACCGGCCGGGCCGCGGACCGCACCCCGAGGGGGCGACCGGGACCTTCGAGGGGTTCGGCGTCGACCTGGCTGTACGGCTCGGGCGCGAGCTCGGACCGGTGGGCGCGGACGACTCTCTTCCGCCGTCCCTCGCTGTCGGCGCCTGGCTGCTGGCCCACGCGGAATGGGCCGGCGCGCCCGTCGAGGGGCTGGGCGTGGGGGAGCCGCTGGCGGCCGACCGCTGCACGAGCACCGGGCGGGAGCTGGCCGCCCGGGCGGACCGGGTCGCGCTGCTCGTGATGGGCGACGGCAGCGCCTGCCGCACGCTCAAGGCCCCCGGCTATCTGGACGAACGCGCCGAGGCGTTCGACGCGGCGGCCGCCCGCGCGCTGGGCGCGGCGGACCCGGACGCGCTGATCGCGCTGGACGAGTCGCTGGCGTACGAACTGAAGGCGGCGGGACGGGCCCCCTGGCAGGTCCTCGCGGGCGCGGCACAGGGGGCCGGCCTGGGAGGACGACTCCTGTACGAGGACGCCCCGTACGGCGTCGGCTACCTGGTCGCGGCCTGGTCCTGAGCCGCTGGCGCCGACGGTCCTGCGGGTGACGGCCGTGCGCGTCGCCGCTCCACGGGCGTCACCCGGACTTGATCAGTTCATGGTCAGGAAGCAGGCGGCGGCGTACCACCCTCGTCCTTCTTGTGGGACAGGCGCTCGACCGCGTCCTTGGCCTTCTTCGCGCCGGACTCGATCTTGTCGCTGTACTTGCCCTTGGTCTTTTCGTCGACCGTACGCGCTGCCTTGTCGAGCCCCTGGTCGATCTTCTCCCCGTGCTGATGCGCGAGTTCGCCGACCTTGTCCTTGGCGGGGCTCAGCTTGGCCTTCAAATTGTCCAGGAAGCCCATCGGGCACCTTCCCTGCTGGGGGACTACGGCCGGACGCTTTTTCAAACCATGAAAAAACGCCCATATTCACTGTGAATTCTACTGGCGTGCGAGACGATCCGCGCCGCCCGGAGGGGTGCGGCAGGCGGGTCCGGGCCGGGGCGGCGAACGATTGCCGTTCCCGGCCGGTCACCTCACTCGTTCGGGAAGAGCGCCGGAGGTTTGCGAGACTGTGGCAGTGAGAAGTTCAGCTCCCGCACCGCGGGTCATCACCGTCGTCGGCCCCACTGCGGCCGGAAAGTCCGATCTGGGCGTATTTCTTGCTCAGCAGCTCGACGGCGAAGTGGTCAACGCCGACTCCATGCAGCTCTATCGGGGGATGGATATCGGTACCGCGAAGCTGACGCTCGCCGAACGCGAATCCGTCCCGCACCACCTGCTGGACATCTGGGACGTCACCGAGACCGCCAGCGTCGCCGAGTACCAGCGGCTGGCCCGCGCCGAGATCGACCGGCTGCTCGCCGCCGGCCGCGCCCCCGTCCTTGTCGGCGGCTCCGGGCTCTACGTGAAGGGTGCCATCGACGCCCTGGAGTTCCCCGGCACGGACCCCGACGTGCGGGCCAGGCTGGAGGAGGAGCTGGCCGAGCGCGGCTCCGGAGCGCTGCACGCCCGGCTCGCCGCCGCCGACCCCGAGGCGGGCCGGGCCATCCTGCCCGGCAACGGCCGCCGGATCGTCAGGGCCCTCGAAGTCATCGAGATCACCGGCAAGCCCTTCACCGCGAATCTCCCCGGTAACGATGCGGTGTACGACACCGTCCAGATCGGCGTCGACGTGGCCCGACCCGAACTCGACGAACGCATCGCCCTGAGGGTCGACCGGATGTGGGCGGCCGGGCTCGTGGACGAGGTGCGCGCCCTGGAGGCGCGCGGCCTGCGCGAGGGCCGGACCGCGTCCCGGGCGCTCGGCTACCAGCAGGTACTCGCCGCGCTGGCCCGGGAATGCACCGAGGACGAGGCCCGCGCCGAGACCGTCCGCGCCACCAAGAGATTCGCCCGCCGTCAGGACTCGTGGTTCCGCCGCGACCCGCGGGTCCACTGGCTGAGCGGCGCCGCGGAACACCGCGGGGAACTCCCGCGCCAGGCGCTGGCGTTGATCGAACGAGCGGTTACAGCCTGATCACGTGATGGCATCGGGAAGCCCTGCCCGTCATTTCGACGACCCGGAGCGTGCCATCATCGAGCATCGATCGACCAGTGGAGTCCGAGTTGGGAGGGCGCGTGGCGATGGAGGCCGGCCCTCGCGACACTGAACAAGACGCACCGGACGCCCTGCACGGAGCGGGAAGTCTGAGCCCCGACGGGCCGGACGAGCCGGCGGCGACCCCCGAGGTCGAGGTCGAGCTGCGGCCCGCTCGGAAGCTGCGGATCTGGCAGCTGGCACCCATCGTCATGCTTGCCGCGGTGGGATCGCTGATGTTCGCCTTCCCGCTCGCCTTCGAGTTCGGCGACGGCGGCGCCGTCGTGGCCATGCTCGGCCTGCTGATCAGCTGCTGCGCCGCGGGCTGGGGCATGATGGCCGCCCGCCGCGTGGGATACACCTGGCCCGGCCTGCCTCAGCGGGGCTCGGGCGAGCGTTCGGACTGGCGGGTGATCGCCCTGTACGTCGCGGTCGGCGGCACACTGGTCGCCCTGGCCGTCTGGCGGGTGGCACGGCTCCAGTGACGCCGGAGCCGTCCCGGGGGCGGTACGGCTTCCGTGGCGGCCGGAGCCTTCGTGCCGACGCCCGCGGGGCGGGCCTGGGGCGTCGGTTGTCGGCGCTGTTTCGTACAGTTGCCCTGTGAGCACCTCGCAGATCGCCTTCCTCAAGGGTCACGGCACCGAGAACGACTTCGTGATCGTTCCCGACCCGGACAACGCCATCGACCTGCCCGCTTCCACCGTCGCCCGGCTCTGCGACCGCCGGGCCGGTATCGGCGGTGACGGACTGCTGCACGTCGTGCGGTCCGCCGCGCACCCCGAGGCGCAGGCCATGGCCGCCGAGGCCGAATGGTTCATGGACTACCGCAATGCGGACGGCTCGATCGCCGAGATGTGCGGCAACGGGGTCCGGGTCTTCGCCGGATACCTCCAGCGCGCCGGGCACGTCGAGCAGGGCGACCTCGCCGTCGCGACCCGGGGCGGCGTGAAGAAGGTGCACATCGCCAAGGACGGCGCCATCACGGTCTCCATGGGGCGCGCCCTCCTCCCCGAGGACGGCGTCACGGTCAGCCTCGACGGCCGCAGCTGGAACGCCCGCAACGTGAACATGGGCAACCCCCACGCGGTCGCCTTCGTCGACGACCTGACGCACGCCGGCGACCTGCTCTCCGTACCGCCCTACAGCCCCGCGGCCGTCTACCCCGACGGTGTCAACATCGAGTTCGTGGTGGACCGCGGGCCGCGCCATGTCGCCATGCGGGTCCACGAGCGCGGCTCCGGCGAGACCCGCTCCTGCGGCACGGGCGCCTGCGCCGTGGCCGTCGCCACGGCCCGCAGGGACGGCGCGGACCCCACGGAGACCGGCACCCCGGTCACGTACACGGTCGATCTGCCCGGCGGCACCCTCCTGATCACCGAGCGGCCGGACGGCGAGATCGAGATGACGGGACCGGCCGTGATCGTCGCCGAGGGGCTGATCGACCCCGCCTGGCTCGAAACGGTGGCTGGTTAGAACTTCGCTCGAATGGGTGATCCCTTTCACGCTGGGCGAGAGCGGCACTCCGCCGCGTGGTGGGCTCGGTAGCATCAAGCACCGGCCCGGAGGAGCGACCGCACCTCCCCACCGCCGGTCGACGTCGCCGGAGGTGCCCCCATGAGCGCAGAGGCCACCAGCCCAGGTGCCCCCATCCGCAGACGGGGCCGTCCCCGGATCGATCTGCGCAGGCTCGGCCGCGTAGCGCTGCTCGGCCCCGTCTCCCGCGACCGGCTGCCCGATGCCATCGGCCATGTCGCCGAGGCGCACCGGGCCCACCACCCGGATGCCGACCTCTCGATCCTGCGCCGGGCCTACGTACTCGCGGAGTCCTCGCACCGGGGCCAGATGCGCAAGAGCGGCGAGCCGTACATCACGCACCCGCTCGCGGTCACCCTGATCCTCGCCCAGCTCGGCGCCGAGACGACGACGCTCACCGCGTCGCTGCTCCACGACACCGTCGAGGACACCGATGTGACCCTCGATCAGGTGCGGGAGCAGTTCGGCAAAGAGGTCTGCTATCTCGTCGACGGCGTCACCAAACTCGAAAAGGTCGACTACGGGGCGGCGGCCGAGCCCGAGACCTTCCGCAAGATGCTGGTCGCCACCGGGGACGACGTCCGGGTCATGTCCATCAAGCTCGCCGACCGGCTGCACAACATGCGCACCCTCGGCGTGATGCGGCCCGAGAAACAGGCCAGGATCGCCAAGGTCACCCGCGACGTACTGATCCCGCTGGCCGAACGGCTCGGGGTACAGGCACTCAAGACCGAGCTGGAGGACCTCGTCTTCGCGATCCTCCACCCGGAGGAGTACGAACGGACCCGCACGCTGATCGACGCCGCGTCGGCGCGGCCGGACGGCTCCGGCGCCGCCCGTCAGGACCCGCTCGCGGCCATCTCCGAGAACGTCACGACGGTGTTGCGGGAGGCCGGCATCCCCGCCGAAGTCCTCATCAGGCCACGCCACTTCGTGTCCGTGCACCGGGTCGGCATCAAACGCGGCGAGCTGCGCGGCACCGACTTCGGCCGGCTGTTGGTGCTGGTCGGCGAGGACGCCGACTGCTACGCCGTGCTCGGTGAACTCCACACCTGCTTCACGCCGGTGATCTCCGAGTTCAAGGACTTCATCGCCGCCCCCAAGTTCAACCTCTACCAGTCGCTGCACACCGCCGTCGTGGGCGAGGACGGGGCGGTCGCCGAAGTCCTCATCCGTACCCACCGGATGCACAAGGTCGCCGAGGCCGGAGTCATCGCCCTCGGCAATCCGTACGCCGCGGACAACGGCACCGGCCCCCAGGCAGCCGAACCCGCCGACGGGGAGCGCGCCGACCCCACCCGGCCCGGCTGGCTCTCCCGGCTCCTGGAATGGCAGCAGTCCGCCCCGGACCCCGACACCTTCTGGACCACGCTCCGCGCCGATCTGGCCCAGGACCGGGAGATCACGGTCTTCCGGACCGACGGCGGCACGCTCGGGCTGCCCGCCGGAGCCAGCTGCGTGGACGCCGCCTACGCGCAGTACGGGGACGAGGCGCACAACTGCATCGGCGCCCGGGTCAACGGCCGCCTGGCCACGCTCGGCACCGTACTCAGCGACGGCGACACCGTGCAGCTGCTGCTCGGCGAGGACGCCGCCTCCGGCCCCTCGCCCGACTGGCTCGACCACGCCCGGACCCCCGCCGCCCGCATCGCCATCACCGGCTGGCTGGACGCCCACCCCGAGGACACCCGCGGCCCGCAGGGCGCCCGGCCCGCGGGGACCGGACCCGAGCAGCAGGCGCAGGGGCACACCAGGCCCGGACCGCAGGCTCACCAGACGGCCGGCACCGGGTCCGCCATGGCCGCGAGCGCCGTGGTGGACGGGCCGGACGCCCCCGTACGGCTCGCGGGCTGCTGCACCCCCGTGCCGCCCGACGCGGTCACCGGATTCGTCGTGCGCGGCGGCGCCGTCACCGTGCACCGCCTGGAGTGCTCCGCCGTCGCCCGGATGCGGTCCGTCGGCCGGAAGCCGGTCGGGGTGAGCTGGGGAGAGGCCACCGAGTACCGGGTCACCCTGGTCGCCGAGTCCTTCGGACGCCCCCGGCTGCTCGCCGATCTCACCGAGGCGATCGCGACGGCGGACGCGGCGATCATCGCCGCCACTGTCGAACCCCCCAGCGAACAACGCGTCCGGCACACCTACACCCTGCAACTCTCCGACGCGGCCGGACTGCCGGCCCTGATGCGCGCCATGCGTGACGTGCCCGGGGTGTACGACGTGAGTCGCGCCCAGCACCGAGCGGCCACCGTCTGACCCCGCCGGCCGGAGCCATCTGCCCACAGAGGTCTCGTTCGGGTGGCGCGGCGCGCGCCGCGCCCGTCCGGCGGGAAGTCGCTGGTAGCGGTAGTTCATGCCGTTCATCTCCCGCCGCCTGCGGGCCGCCCTGCTGGCCACCGCATCAGCCACCCTCGTCGCAGCCACCCTCCCCTCGCCCGTGCCGCTCGGCATCGGCGATCCGCTCTTCCCCCACCTCGGCAATCCGGGGTACGACGTCCGCGCCTACGACATCGCAATGACCTACCACGGCGACAACAACAAGCCGCTGGACGCCGTCACCAGGATCGACGCGCGGACCACCGAACCCCTCGACCGGATCAACCTCGACTTCACCCGGGGCACGGTCCGCGGGGTCGAAGTCAACGGACTTCGCGCCGACTTCGCCGTCAAGGACGAGGACCTGGTCATCGAGCCAGTGGGCCGGCTCCCCGCCGGGGTGCCGCTGCGCATCACCGTCCGGCACACCAGCGACCCCAGCGGCGACCAGAACACCGGTGGCTGGCTGCGTACCGCCGACGGCCTGGCCATGGCCAATCAGGCCGACGCCGCGCACCGGGTCTTCCCGAGCAACGACCACCCCGCGGACAAGGCGTACTTCACCTTCCGGGTCACCGCGCCCAAGGGCCTCATCGTGGTGGCCAACGGACTGCCCGCCCGCACGGCCCGGCACGGCGCCGACACCACCTGGACCTACCGGACCGAACACCCCATGGCCACCGAACTGGCCCAGGTCTCGATCGGCCGGTCCACCGTCCTGCACCGGACCGGCCCGCACCGGCTGCCGATGCGCGACGTGGTGCCCACCGCCGACCGCGAGCGCCTCGAACCCCTGCTCAGCAGGACCCCCGCCCAGCTGGAGTGGATGGAACAGCAGGTCGGCCGCTACCCCTTCGAGACCTACGGACTGCTCGTCGCCGACACCAAGACCGGCTTCGAACTGGAGACCCAGACGCTCTCGCTCTTCGAGCGGTCCCTGTTCGTCGGGGCCGACTACCCCGAGTGGTACCTCGAATCGATCATGGTGCACGAGCTCGCCCACCAGTGGTTCGGCAACAGCGTCTCCCCGCAGCGGTGGTCCGATCTCTGGCTCAACGAGGGGCACGCCACCTGGTACGAGGCCCGCTACGCCGAGGACCACGCCGACAAGTCGCTGGAGGACCGCATGCGTGAGGCGTACACCAGGTCCGACGGCTGGCGCGCCGCGGGCGGTCCGCCGGCCCGCCCCGACGCCCCGGCGCCCGGACACAAGATCAGCCTGTTCCGGCCGGTGGTGTACGACGGCAGCGCGCTGATCCTCTACGCGCTGCGCCAGAAGATCGGCAGCAGCGCGTTCGACCGGGTGGAGAAGAGCTGGGTGAAGAAGCACCGGGACTCCAACGCGACCACCGAGGACTTCGTCCGCCTGGCGTCCCGGACCGCGGGCCGCGACCTGACCTCGTTCTTCGACGGCTGGCTGTACGGGGAGAAGACCCCGCCGATGCCGGGGCACCCGGACTGGCGCAGCACGGCGCCCGCCGCACAGCGCTAAACCCGGGTGACCGGCGAGGCGCGGCCGTGCCACTATCGACGGGTCGCCGCGGCGGCCGGACCGGAGATTCCCGACGGAGGGAATCATCGGAAGGGGTCACGCGTTGTGACTGATGTAACGGAATTCCAACGACGTAAGGATCCAATGACCTCCTCTTCTTCCCTTCCCCAGGACGCGCAGGACGCGCAGAGTGCTACGGAGAATGCCACCGAAAGCCTCACCGAGAGCCTTCGGGCCGACGCCCTGATGGAAGAGGACGTCGCCTGGAGCCACGAGATCGACACGGAGCGGGACGGCGAGCAGTTCGACCGCTCCGAACGCGCCGCGCTGCGGCGTGTGGCCGGGCTCTCCACCGAGCTCGAAGATGTCACCGAGGTCGAGTACCGACAGCTGCGCCTGGAGCGCGTGGTGCTGGTCGGTGTCTGGACGTCGGGGACCGTGCGTGACGCGGAGAACTCCCTCGCGGAGCTGGCCGCACTGGCGGAGACGGCGGGCGCCCAGGTGCTCGACGCCGTCTTCCAGCGCCGCGACAAGCCGGACCCGGCCACCTACATCGGTTCGGGCAAGGCGCTGGAGCTGCGCGACATCGTCCTCGAATCGGGGGCCGACACCGTCGTCTGCGACGGTGAGCTCAGCCCCGGCCAGCTGATTCACCTGGAAGACGTCGTCAAGGTGAAGGTGGTCGACCGGACCGCCCTGATCCTCGACATCTTCGCCCAGCACGCCAAGTCCCGAGAGGGCAAGGCGCAGGTCTCGCTGGCACAGATGCAGTACATGCTGCCGCGGCTGCGAGGCTGGGGTCAGTCGCTCTCCCGTCAGATGGGCGGCGGCGGTTCCAGCGGCGGTGGCGGCATGGCCACCCGTGGTCCCGGTGAGACCAAGATCGAGACGGACCGGCGCCGGATCCGCGAGAAGATGGCGAAGATGCGCCGGGAGATCGCGGAGATGAAGACGGGCCGCGAGATCAAGCGCCAGGAGCGCAAGCGCAACAAGGTGCCGTCGGTCGCCATCGCCGGCTACACCAACGCGGGCAAGTCCTCGCTGCTCAACCGGCTCACCGGCGCAGGCGTCCTGGTGGAGAACGCACTGTTCGCCACCCTGGACCCGACCGTGCGCCGGGCCGAGACGCCGAGCGGCCGGCTCTACACCCTGGCCGACACCGTCGGGTTCGTACGGCATCTGCCGCACCACCTCGTCGAGGCGTTCCGCTCCACCATGGAGGAGGTCGGCGAGTCCGACCTGATCCTCCACGTGGTGGACGGCGCGCACCCGGCGCCGGAGGAGCAGCTCGCCGCGGTGCGCGAGGTGATCCGCGAAGTGGGCGCGGTGGACGTGCCCGAGATCGTGGTGGTCAACAAGGCGGACGCGGCCGATCCGCTGGTGCTTCAGCGACTGCTGCGCATCGAGAAGCACGCGATCGCCGTCTCGGCGCGCACCGGCGCCGGTATCGAGGAGCTGCTCGCACTCATCGACACCGAACTGCCGCGGCCGTCGATCGAGATCGACGCGCTCGTCCCGTACATCCAGGGCGGACTCGTCTCCCGGGTGCATGCCGAGGGCGAGGTGATCTCCGAGGAGCACACGTCGGAGGGCACCCTGCTCAAGGCGCGGGTGCACGAGGAGCTGGCGGCCGAGCTCTCCTCGTTCGTCCCCGTGGCGCACTGACCGCGGCGCGACAAGGCGCGTGACGCCCGAAGGCCCGCCCCGACCAGGGGCGGGCCTTCGGCCGTCGTGGGGTGGCGGCGGTCAGCGGCCGGCGAACTTCTCGCTCGTCGTGGTGAAGACGTCCTTGGCGCCCGGACCCAGGTGGGGGCCGGCGAGCCAGCCCGAAGTCACCGGCCCGATGGACGTGTTGGAGACCAGCACCGACTTGCCGTCACTGCCCTTGCGGAACCAGCCGCCGCCGGACGACCCACCGGTCATGGTGCAGCCGATGCGGTACATCGCCGGAGTGCTCGGGCTGATGGAGAGCCGGCCGGGACGGTCGACGCACTTGTGCATGATCAGGCCGTCGTACGGGGGAGCGGCCGGGTATCCCCAGGCGCCCATGGCATCGATCCGAGAGATCTCAGGAGCGTCGAAGTCGACCGACAGGGCGTTGCCCACGGTCTCCTCCAGGGACTTGGTGCCCTTCTCCGGCTTCACGTGCAGTACCGCGTAGTCGTAGGGGGCGCCCTCGCCCCCGGTGGGTCCGCCGTCGGCGAGCCATTCACCCGAGGTCGTCGCCCAGTCCGCCCAGTACGCGCCGTACGGGGCGATCTCCTGCGGCTGCGCGCTCTGCAGGGCGGCGGCGGACTTGCCCTTGTCGTTGTACGCGGGCACGAAGACGATGTTGCGGTACCAGCCGCCCTTCGAACCGGCGTGCACACAGTGCCCTGCGGTCCACACCAGGTTGGACTTGCCCGGGTTCTCGGGGTCCTTGACGACCGTGCCCGAGCAGACCATCGAGCCCTCGGGGGAGTCGAAGAACACCTTGCCGACCGGGGCCGCGTAGTCGTGGTACGGCGTCTTCTCGCGCTCGGCCTGCACCGGAGCGGGCTCCGGGTCGCTGATGCCCTGACCACCGGAGGCGTCGCCGGCCGCCATGGTCTTCGCCGGGTCCTTGGCCGACTTCATCCGGTCGGGCTTCCACAGCCCCTCGATGACCGGGTTGACGAAGTCCTTGGCCTCACGCAGCCACTTGTCCTTGTCCCAGTTCTTCCACTCGCCGTTCTTCCACTTCTCCGGGTCGACACCGTGCTTCTTCAGCGTCTCGGCCAGACCGTCGGGCAGGGAGCCGCCGGCGTCCTGGCCGCCCGGGGATTCGGCGGCGGGCTTGCCGGCCGCGTCGTCCTCGCTCGGACCGCAGGCCGTGGCCGTCAGCGTGAGCGCGGCGACGAGACCGGTCGCGGCGAGCAGCGGACGTATGGATCGCATGGAAAGGTTCCCCCTGAAATTGCCAAAATTGCCATGAACGTGTCACATGGCTCGACGGGCCGGGCCAACGGCCACCGAACATGCAGGGGCCACCCTATGACGGTCCGGGGCATGCTCCCCGCCACGGCCGCACGTCCCGCACACGGCACGACCGGGCGGCGGTGCCGCACGACGGACAGGGGCCCCCGGCACGCAACTGCCGTGCCGGGGGCCCCTGATGCGCTGTCGCCGTCACCGCTCCCGTGGCCGGGACGGATGACGGCCCGTCATCACTGTCCCGCGTACTTCTTGCTGACCGAGTCGTAGACGCCCTTGGCCTCCTTGCCGAACCGCGGCCCGGCCAGCCAGCCGGCCGTCACCGGCCCGATGGAGGTGTTCGAGACCAGCGCGGGCTTGCCGTCCTGGCCGTTGGCGACCCAGCCACCGCCCGAGGCGCCGCCGGTCATGGTGCAGCCGATGCGGTACATCGTCGGGTCCTGAGCGGTGAGCGAGAGCCGGCCCGGCTTGTCCGCGCACTGGAACGCCTTCTGGCCGTCGTACGGCGGAGCGGCCGGGAAGCCGGTCGCGGTCATGCTGTCGATCTTCGGCACGGCCGGGGCGTTGAACTCGACGGGCAGCGCGGAACCGACCGTCTCCTCCAGAGACTTGCCCGTCGAGCCCTTCTCCGGTGTCACGTGCAGCACCGCGAAGTCGTACGGCGCGCCCTGACCGCCCACCGAGGCACCCTGCGAGATCCACTGGTCGGACGTCTGCGCCCAGGTGCCCCACCACACGCCGTAGGGGGCGATCTCCTGCTTCGTCGCCTTCTTCAGCTCGGCGAGCGAAAGGCCCTGGTTGTTGTACGACGGCACGAAGGCGATGTTGCGGTACCAGCCGCCCTTCTTGCCGGCGTGCACGCAGTGCCCCGCGGTCCACACCAGGTTGGACTTCCCGGGGTGCGCCGGGTCCTTCACCACGGTCGCGGAACAGACCATGGAGCCCTCGGGGCCGTCGAACAGCAGTTTCCCGGACTCCGCGGCGTTGGCGTGGTACGGCGTCCCGACGCTCGTGGCCCGGACCGGCACGGGCGTCGGGTCCGTCACGCCGACATCGCCCGAGATGTCGTTGTCGACCGGCTTCTCCGGCGACTTGTCCGCGTCCCGCATCCGGTCCGGGTCCCAGAGGTCCTCGATGATGGGGTTGACGAAGTCCTTGGCCTCACGCAGCCACTTGTCCTTGTCCCAGTTCTTCCACTCGCCGTTCTTCCACTGGTCGAGGTCGATCCCGTGATCCTTGAGCCGGTCCTTCAGATCGTCCGGGATGGTGATCTTGCCGTCCGAGGACTGGCCGGCGGGAACGCTCGGCTTGTTGCTCGCGTTGTCCTCCTCGGGACCGCAGGCGGTGGCGGTGAGCGCGAGGACCGCGGTGGCCGCGGCCACGGCGAGCACCGACGAAGGCCGGCGGCGCCCCCTCCCCTGACGTACGGCGAGAGCCGGTCGAATGAGTCGCATGTGGTGATCCCCCTGGGACTTCGTAACTCAACACTTCTGTACTGCACCGCGGTACTGCTCCGAGCCACCTGCTCCGAACAAGCTGCGGACTCCCGGACGACTTTCCGAGGTCCGGTGCGGCCCCCACTATGCCGGTGCCGATGGGGACGGCGAGCGGCAGGGCCGTGGTTCCGCCCCCGCAAGGATCTTCCGATTTACCCGTGCTCCGCCGCGCCCGGCGTCGTTGGTACGTGCGAGGGACTCGGGAGAAGCGTTCATCCCCGCAGTCCGTCCGTGCGCCGACGTACTGATGTGCAACGCAACCGTTACAGCGGGAGGACCGACAGCCGTGGCCGTGACCGAACCAGCCCCGGTGGCAGCACCGGCGGTGCACGAGGGGATCCTGCGCCGCCAGTCGCTGCGCGAATCCGCCGCCCGTACCTATGCGCGTTCGCTGCCGATCGTGCCGGTGCGGGCCCGCGGGCTGACCATCGAGGGCGCCGACGGACGGCGGTACCTCGACTGTCTCTCCGGAGCCGGCACCCTGGCGCTCGGCCACAACCACCCGGTCGTCCTGGAGGCGATCAAGAAGGTGATCGACTCGGGTGCGCCGCTGCACGTGCTCGACCTCGCCACCCCGGTCAAGGACGCCTTCACCACGGAGCTGTTCGCCAGCCTGCCGCGGCGGTTCGCCGACAACGCCCGGATCCAGTTCTGCGGACCGGCGGGCACGGACGCGGTCGAGGCGGCGTTCAAACTGGTCCGCGGAGCGACCGGCCGCAGCGGCCTGCTCGCCTTCACCGGCGCCTACCACGGGATGACGGCGGGTGCCCTCGCCGCCTCGGGCGGCGCCGAGGACGTACGGGTGACCAGGCTGCCCTTCCCCCGCAACTACCGCTGCCCCTTCGGCATCGGCGGCGAGCGCGGCGCGCGGATCGCCGCCCGGTGGACCGAGAACCTCCTGGACGACCCGAAGGGGGGCACCCCGGCACCGGCCGGGATGATCCTCGAACCGGTGCAGGGGGAGGGCGGGGTGAACCCCGCGCCCGACAGCTGGATGCGCCGGATGCGCCAGATCACCGAGGCCCGCTCCATCCCCCTGATCGCCGACGAGGTCCAGACGGGCGTCGGACGCACCGGTGCCTTCTGGGCGGTCGAGCACAGCGGCATCGTGCCCGACGTGATGGTGCTCTCCAAGGCGATCGGCGGTTCCCTCCCGCTCGCCGTGATCGTCTACCGCTCCGAACTCGACACCTGGCAGCCGGGCGCCCACGCCGGCACCTTCCGCGGCAACCAGCTCGCGATGGCGGCGGGCACCGCCACCCTCGCCTTCGTACGGGAGAACGGCCTCGCCGAGCGCGCCGCGATCCTCGGCGCCCGTATGCTCGCCCGCCTCCAGGCACTCGCCACCGACCACCCCACCATCGGTGACGTACGCGGACGCGGCCTGATGATCGGGATCGAGCTGGTCGACCCGGACGCCGCCCATCCCGACGACGGCCCCGAGCCGCCGCCCGCCCCCGCCCTCGCCGCCGCCGTCCAGCAGGAGTGCCTGCGCCGCGGGCTCATCGTCGAACTCGGCGGACGCCACTCCACCGTCGTGCGCCTCCTCCCTCCCCTCACGCTCACCGACGAACAGGCGACAGCGGTCGTGGACCGCCTCGCCGACGCCCTGGCAGCCGCCGAGCGCCTGCCGCACCACCGCACCACGACCGGGTCGCTCCGCTGACCCCGGACACCTTCACAAGAAAGACCGCCGTGAACCCCACCCCCACCCCCACGCCCCAGGCTGACGGCTCGTCCCCCACCCAGCAGCTCGCCGGCCCGCTCGTCGTCGAACAGTCCACCGTGCCGCGCCAGATGACGGCACCGCACGACGAGCGCCGCACCCCGAAGTTCTCGGCCACCGGCAGGGCGGCGGCAGACCCGCTCGACCACCCGGACCCGCTGCGGGCCGCCGACACGGCGGGTACGGAGAACCTGCTGCGCTGCTGGGTCCGGGAAACCGGTCTGTCCGGGCCGGACGGGCGCACACTCCGCATCCCCCTCCCCGCCAGCGGCACGGCCCTGCTCGTCCCCGTCCTGTACTGGTCGGCCACGGGCTGGCACCGCTTCGGCGCGCCCGTCCTGGAGGGGGCACCCGAAGGAGCACCGCCCGCCGACGCCGTCACGATCGCCGCGCTGCTGGGCCGCGAGGCCGGCCGCGACGAGGGGGCCGACATGGTGGCCCGGGTCGCCGATTCGGTACGCCGTACCGCCGGATTCATCGCCGAGCGGCGCCACGCCCCCCACGCCCCGGCCGAAGCGGACCTCTTCCTCACCGCGGAGCAGTCGCTTCTGCTCGGCCACCCGCAGCACCCCACCCCCAAGAGCCGCGAAGGGCTCTCCGACGCCGAATCGCGCCTCTACTCGCCCGAATCGCACGGCTCCTTCGCACTGAACTGGATGGCTGTCGACCGGTCCGTCCTGGCCACCGACTCCGCCTGGACCGACGGAGGCCGCCCGGTGCCGGCCACCGAGCTGATCACCGCCCACGCCCAGGGACTGGACCTCCCCGACCACACCGCACCGATTCCGCTCCACCCCTGGCAGGCCCGCGAACTCCGCCACCGTCCCGAAGTGGCCGCCCTGCTCGACGCCGGACTCCTCCACGACCTCGGACCGCACGGCGAACGCTGGTACCCCACCTCCTCCGTCCGCACCGTGCACCGGCCCGGCGCCGAGGTGATGCTCAAGCTCTCCCTCGGCGTCCGCATCACCAACTCCCGCCGCGAGAACCTCCGCAAGGAACTCCACCGCGGAGTCGAGGTCCACCGGCTGCTCCGCAGCGGGCTCGCCACCCAGTGGCACGCCGCCCATCCCGGCTTCGACATCGTCCGCGACCCCGCCTGGCTCGCCGTCGACGGCCCGGACGGCGAACCCGTCCAGGGACTCGACGTGATGCTCCGCCACAATCCGTTCGGGCCGCTCGACGACGCGGTCTGCATCGCGGCCCTGACCTCCCCCCGCCCGTGGCCGGGCAGGACGGGCATGCACTCGCGCCTCGCCCGGATCGTCCTCTCGCTGGCCGCCGCCACCGGACGGACCGTGGGCGCGGTCGCCGCCGAGTGGTTCCTGCGCTATCTGGACCGCGTCGTGGCCCCCGTGCTCTGGCTCGACGCGCACGCGGGCGTCGCCCTCGAAGCCCACCAGCAGAACACCCTGGTGCTGCTCGACCCCGAGGGCTGGCCCGTCGGCGGCCGGTACCGCGACAACCAGGGCTACTACTTCCGCGAGTCCCACCGGGCGGCGCTGGAGCACCGGCTCGCCGGCATCGGATCGGTCAGCGACACCTTCGTCTCCGACGCGGTCACCGATGAACGCTTCGCCTACTACCTCGGCATCAACAACGTGTTCGGCCTGATCGGGGCGTTCGGCGCCCAGCACCTCGCCGACGAACGCGTACTCCTCGCGGCCTTCCGCCGCTTCCTCGGCCCGGCCGCCGCCATGGGATCCCCGCTCCCCACGCACCTGCTGGAAATGACCCACCTGCGGTGCAAGGCCAACCTGCTGACCCGGATGCACGGCCTGGACGAACTGGTCGGCCCCGTCGACACCCAGTCCGTCTACGTGACCATTGCCAACCCCCTGTGTGCCTGAAGGAACATGATTACCGCCTGAACCGCCGAGAGGAGAGCGACACCGTGGCTCCCGCCGATGCGCACACCGACGCCGGGACCGGCCCTGCCCCGCAGGCCGACACAGGTGCCGAGGACACCCTGGACCTGGAGCTCTCCGAAGAAATCCTCGCGCTGTTCGGGGAGGACCCCCCGGACACCGAGGCACCGCACCTGCCGCCCGGCGCGCCCGCGTCACCCTCGTCTCCCGCGCCGTCCGTCCCGGGCGGCGCGGGCTCGGCGTTGCGCGCCCGCCCGGCCGTCAGCAGGGCGGCCGCCTCCGAACTGCTCGACCACCCGGCCGACTGGCGGCCGGTCACCACCCCGGCCGGAGTCTTCCAACTCGTCCCCGTACGGCTCGAACGCGATCTCGCCGTGCTGACCCGCTGGATGAACGACCCGGCCGTCGCGGCCTTCTGGGAGCTCGCCGGACCGGAGGCCGTCACGGCCGCCCATCTGCGCCCCCAGCTGGAGGGCGACGGGCGCAGCGTCCCCTGCCTCGGCGTGCTGGCAGGCATTCCCATGAGCTACTGGGAGATCTACCGGGCCGATCTCGACCCGCTGGCACGCCACTACCCCGCCCGTCCGCAGGACACCGGAATCCACCTGCTCATCGGCGGTGTGCACCACCGCGGACACGGCGTCGGCACCACCCTGCTGCGGGCCGTCGCCGACCTCGTGCTCGACAACCGCCCCCGGTGCGCGCGTGTGGTCGCCGAGCCCGATCTGCGCAACACCCCGTCCGTCTCGGCCTTCCTGAGCGCCGGCTTCCGCTTCTCCGCAGAACTCGAACTTCCCGAAAAAAGGGCCGCCCTGATGGTCCGCGAACGAATCCATCGTGCCCAACTGTGAACGAACCGCTGCCTCATTCACCCCGCTCGAACCCCATCGGTTCCGTCCCGAGGAGTCCCCGTGCCGAAATATCCCGCGAGCCATGATTCAGCGGAGTCGCCCGAGCTGCTCAGTACGCCAGAACTGAACCGGACGGTCTGGGACGGAGCCGCCGCCCGACTGCTCGCGAAGATGCTCGGCCAATTCGCCTACGAGGAAGTCATCGAACCGGTCGCGCAGGCCGACGGGGACGATGCGTACACCCTCGCACTCGACGACGGGACGACCCTCGTCTTCCGTGCCCGGCGGGGTGTGTACGGAAGCTGGCGCGTCGCTCCGGACTCGATTCTGGAAGTGCCGGGGAGCGCCCCCGGGACGCCGGACTGCGCAGGGCGCGACGGCGGCCTGACCACCGGGGCGAGTGCCGGGGCGGTGCCCTTCCGCGATCCGCTCCAGTTCCTCGTCCGCGCCCGCCGCCTCCTCGACATCGACGGCGCCACCCTCGGACACCTCATCCGGGAGATCACCACCACCCTGGCCGCCGACGCCCGGCTCGACCACACCGCGCTCCCCGCCGCCCGCCTCGCCGAGCTCGACTACGCCGAGCTGGAAGGCCACCAGACCGGCCACCCCTGGCTCGTCGCCAACAAGGGCCGCCTGGGGTTCTCCGCCGCCGACGCCGCCCGCCACACCCCCGAGGCCCGCAGGCCCCTCACGCTGCCGTGGATCGCGGTCTCCACGAGGATCGCCGCCTACCGCGGAGTGGCCGCCCTGGCCGGCCCGGAGCGGCTGTACGCACAGGAGCTCGACCCCCCGGTCCGCGACTCCTTCGCCGCCGCGCTCCGTGCCCGCGGCCTCGATCCCGACAGCTACCTCCTCCTTCCCGTGCATCCCTGGCAGTGGGACGAATGGATCGTTCCGGTCTTCGCCCCCGCCATCGCCGCCGGTGACATCGTCGCGCTCCACCCCGACACGGACCTCAGACTGCCGCAGCAGTCCATCCGCACCTTCAGCAACGTGGCCCGCCCCGACCGGCACACCGTCAAGCTGCCCCTGTCGATCCTCAACACGTTGGTCTGGCGCGGACTGCCCACCGAGCGCACCCTCGCGGCCCCCGCCGTCACCGCCTGGGTCCACGGCCTGCGCGACCAGGACGCCTTCCTGCGCGACACCTGCCGGGTCATCCTGCTCGGCGAAGTGGCCTCGGTGACCGTCGAGCACCCGCTCTACGACCACCTCCCCGAGGCCCCGTACCAGTTCAAGGAGATCCTCGGCGCGATCTGGCGCGAACCCGTTCAGCCGCGACTCGCGCCCGGGGAGCGGGCCCGGACCCTCGCCTCGCTGCTCCACACGGATCCGCGGGGCCGCGCCTTCACGGCCGAGCTCGTCGCCCGCTCCGGGCTGACCCCCACCGTCTGGCTGACGCACCTCTTCGCCGCGCTGCTGCCGCCGCTGCTGCACTTCCTCTACCGGTACGGCACGGTCTTCTCCCCGCACGGCGAGAACGCCATCGTGGTCTTCGACGGCCAGGACGTACCGGTGCGCCTGGCGATCAAGGACTTCGTCGACGACGTGAACATCAGCGCCCGCCCGCTGCCAGAGCACGAGTCGATGCCCGAGGACGTCCGCCGGATCCTGCTCACCGAGGAACCCTCCTTCCTCACCCAGTTCATCCACTCCGGACTGTTCATCGGGGTGTTCCGCTTCCTCTCCCCGCTGTGCGAGGAACAGCTGGGGGTTCCGGAGGCCGATTTCTGGTCACTCGTCCGGGCCGAGATCCTGCGCCACCACGCCCGCTTTCCCGAGCTCAAGGAGCGGTTCGAGATGTTCGACCTGCTGACACCACGCATCGAACGCCTCTGTCTGAACCGCAACCGCCTGCACGTCGACGGATACCGGGACCGCCCCAAGCGCCCGCACGCGGCCAAGCACGGGACCGTTCCCAACCCGCTCCATCCCGCCGCCGGTGTCCGGGAGTGACCCTGTTGTCAGTGACGCCCCGTACGCTGGTCGGGCTATGACGAAGCCATCCCTCCCCGAGCTCCTGCACGCCGCCGTGACCGCCGTCGGCGGTACGGAACGACCTGGTCAGGCCGCCATGGCCGAGGCCGTCGCAGCGGCCGTCGACGACAATTCCCATCTGCTCGTCCAGGCCGGCACCGGCACGGGCAAGTCCCTCGGCTACCTGGTGCCCGCGCTGGCGCACGGGGAGCGGGTCGTGGTGGCGACGGCGACGCTGGCGCTCCAGCGCCAGCTCGTGGAGCGCGATCTTCCGCGCACGGTCGACGCACTGCATCCGCTGCTGCGCCGGCGCCCCGCTTTCGCCATGCTCAAGGGGCGGTCCAACTACCTCTGTCTGCACCGGCTCCACGAAGGCGTGCCGCAGGACGAGGAGGAGGGGCTCTTCGATCAGTTCGAGGCCGCCGCCCCGTCGAGCAAGCTCGGTCAGGACCTGCTGCGGCTGCGGGACTGGTCGGACGACACCGAGTCCGGTGACCGCGACGACCTCACGCCCGGAGTCTCCGACCGTGCCTGGGCACAGGTCTCCGTCTCCTCCCGCGAATGCCTGGGCGCCAGCAAGTGCGCGTACGGCGCGGAGTGCTTCGCCGAGCTCGCCCGTGAGCGGGCCAAGCTCGCCGATGTCGTCGTCACCAATCACGCGCTGCTCGCCATCGACGCCATCGAGGGTGCGCCGGTGCTCCCGCAGCACGAGGTGCTGATCGTCGACGAGGCCCATGAGCTGGTCTCCAGGGTCACCGGTGTGGCCACCGGCGAGCTCACCCCCGGGCAGGTCAACCGCGCGGTGCGCCGAGCGGCGAAGCTGGTCAACGAGAAGGCCGCCGACGCGCTGCAGACCGCCTCGGAAGGTTTCGAGCGGGTCATGGAGCTGGCGCTCCCCGGCCGCCTGGAAGAGGTCCCCGAGGACCTCGGCTACGCACTGCTGGCGCTGCGCGACGCCGCGCGCACCGTGATCTCGGCCCTCGGCGCCACGCGCGACAAGTCCGTGCAGGACGAGGACGCGGTCCGCAAGCAGGCCCTGGCTTCGGTGGAGACGATCCACGGCGTCGCCGAGCGGATCACCCAGGGCTCCGAGTACGACGTCGTCTGGTACGAGCGCCATGACCGCTTCGGCGCCTCCCTGCGGGTCGCACCGCTCTCCGTCTCGGGGCTGCTGCGGGAGAAGCTCTTCACTGAGCGTTCTGTCGTCCTGACCTCGGCCACGCTCAAGCTCGGCGGGGATTTCAACGGGGTGGGGGCCTCGCTCGGCCTGGCTCCCGAAGGCACCGCGGGCGACGACCTTCCGCAGTGGAAGGGGCTCGACGTCGGCTCGCCGTTCGACTACCCGAAGCAGGGCATCCTGTACGTCGCCAGGCATCTGGCCACGCCGGGGCGGGAGAGTTCCCGCACCGACATGCTGGACGAGCTCGCCGAGCTGGTGGAGGCGGCGGGCGGGCGCACTCTCGGGTTGTTCTCCTCGATGCGGGCGGCCCAGGCCGCCGCGGAGGAGCTGCGCGGCAGGCTGGACAAGCCGATCCTTCTGCAGGGCGAGGAGACGCTGGGCGAGCTGATCAAGAACTTCGCCGCCGATCCCGAGACCTGTCTCTTCGGCACGCTCTCGCTCTGGCAGGGCGTCGATGTGCCGGGCCCCAGCTGCCAGCTGGTGATCATGGACCGGATTCCGTTCCCGCGCCCCGACGATCCGCTGATGAGCGCGCGCCAGAAGGCGGTCGAGGAGGCGGGCGGCAATGGGTTCATGGCCGTCGCGGCGACGCATGCCGCGCTGCTGATGGCCCAGGGAGCGGGCCGGCTGGTCCGGGCCACGGGCGACAAGGGCGTGGTCGCCGTACTCGATCCGCGCCTGGCCAATGCCCGGTACGGCAGCTATCTGCGCGCCTCGCTGCCCGACTTCTGGTACACCACCGACCGGAACCAGGCGCGCCGCTCACTCGCGGCGATCGACGCGGCGGCCAAGGCCGACGGCAAGTAGTCCGCTTCGGGCGCCCGGCTCCACCTCGGATGCCCGGCGGCACAAGCAAGACCCCGGGATCGGCGCAGTGGATCCCGGGGCCCGGTCGGAACCGGCGGATTTCATACCCGCCGCAGCACCGCCACCACCTTGCCGAGGATGGTCGCCTCGTCGCCCGGGATCGGCTGGTACGCGGAGTTGTGCGGGAGCAGCCAGACATGGCCGTCCTCCCGCTTGAAGCGCTTGACCGTGGCCTCGCCGTCCAGCATGGCCGCCACGATGTCGCCGTTCTCCGCGACGGGCTGGCGGCGCACGGTGACCCAGTCGCCGTCGCAGATCGCCGCCTCGATCATCGAGTCACCGACGACCTTGAGCACGAACAGCTCGCCGTCACCGACGAGCTGGCGGGGGAGCGGGAAGACGTCCTCGACCGACTCCTCGGCGAGGATCGGGCCACCGGCGGCGATCCGGCCGACCAGCGGCACGTACGACGCCGCGGGCTTGCCGGTCGTGTCGGTGGGCTGCGAACTGGGCTGGTCCGAACCACGGACCTCGTACGCCCGCGGGCGGTGCGGGTCGCGGCGCAGGAAGCCCTTCCGCTCCAGGGCCATCAGCTGATGGGCGACGGAGGACGTGCTGGACAGGCCCACCGCCTGACCGATCTCCCGCATCGAGGGCGGATATCCACGCCGCTGCACGGAATCCCGGATCACCTCGATCACCCGCCGCTGCCGGTCCGTGAGCCCCGAGCTGTCCGCCCGGATTCCAGGAGGTCGGCCGGGCAATGAGCGCGCTGGGCGCGGCTCCGGCCCCTCCATGTTCGTGACTGAGTCATTCATGGCATGCACCGGCTCGAATCGGCTCTGGGAGCGGTCCTGGGCAGTGATGGTGGCACTGTCAGCGGTGGTGGTCACGTCGGCCCCTCTCGAATGGTCTCCCTAGCTGGACAACGGTAGTAGCTTTCGAAAGGTTGCGCCAAACACACGTTCGAGTGAAAAACGAATAAAAGTCTGCCGCGTGTTCTCTGCCGGGTGTATGTGCGATGACTGGGACGGCCAGGGGGGTCCGGATCGGACCGCAATTCGGTTTTTCACCGTAGTGGCCGTCGGTGCGGCAGCGTCGTGCGGGGTGTCCGTCGGGCCGTTGTTCGAGTCCGACAGTCGGGGCCCCGTAATCCTGGCGGCCGGACCGTTCCCGTAACCTCGTACACGGCCGTACGCTGCCTGCCGGTCGCTCGTGATGCGCGACACGCGGTAGGGCCGAATGCGCACTCAAACCCAAGATCTAGTGGTTGGATTGTTTCAGCCACCCAGAAGTTGTGGTCCCTGGTCCGCCGGGGGTGTGGCCATCGCCTATGCTTGTGACAGCTTCGAGGGGCCCCGGCGGGCCCTGGAGAGGCTATTCAGTCGTGCTGTGAAGGAGGGTTGGGAGCCATGCACTGCCCCTTCTGCAGGCACCCCGACAGCCGGGTCGTCGACAGTCGCACCACCGACGACGGCACGTCGATCCGACGCCGCCGCCAGTGCCCCGACTGCTCCCGCCGTTTCACGACGGTGGAGACCTGTTCGCTGATGGTGGTGAAGCGCAGCGGCGTGACCGAACCCTTCAGCCGCACCAAGGTCATCTCCGGTGTGCGCAAGGCGTGCCAGGGGCGGCCGGTCACCGAGGACGCCCTCGCCAAGCTCGGCCAGCGGGTCGAGGAGGCGGTGCGCGCCACCGGCAGTGCCGAGCTGACCACTCACGACGTGGGCCTGGCGATCCTCGGCCCCCTGCAGGAACTCGACCTCGTCGCGTACCTGCGCTTCGCGTCCGTGTACCGGGCGTTCGACACACTCGAAGACTTCGAGGCCGCCATCGCGGAACTCCGTGAGCGGCGGCCTCGCGTGGAAGAACGCGGGAGGGGCGAGATCCTTGAGGTCCCCGTTCCCGCCGTCGCCGCCGACTGATCGGCACCGGCCGACCGACACGGTTCCGTGGATCGGCGGCCGGGCGGCTTCATAGACCTGCTCCGGGCGCTCTGCGTGGCGTCCGAGGCATCAGAGACAGACTGTGCCCCGGGAAGTTCTGGGCACTTCAGGGCGTTTTTGCCCACATATGGGAGGCGGCATGACAGAGACGGCGAGCGGCCCGGCACGAGGTTCCCGCGCCAAGGGAGCCAAGTCGAGCAAGGGTCTGCGTATCGAGCGCATCCACACCACCCCCGGCGTACATCCGTACGACGAGGTGGCGTGGGAGCGCCGTGACGTCGTCATGACCAACTGGCGCGACGGCTCGATCAACTTCGAGCAGCGTGGCGTCGAGTTCCCCGACTTCTGGTCGGTGAACGCGGTCAACATCGTCACCAGCAAGTACTTCCGCGGGGCCGTCGGCACCCCGCAGCGCGAGACCGGTCTGCGTCAGCTGATCGACCGGATCGTGAAGACGTACCGCAAGGCCGGTGAGGACCACGGCTACTTCGCCTCCCCCGCGGACGCCGAGATCTTCGAGCACGAGCTGGCGTACGCCCTCCTGCACCAGATCTTCAGCTTCAACTCGCCGGTCTGGTTCAACGTCGGAACGCCCCAGCCGCAGCAGGTCTCCGCCTGCTTCATCCTGGCCGTCGACGACTCCATGGAGTCGATCCTCGACTGGTACAAGGAAGAGGGCATGATCTTCAAGGGCGGCTCCGGCGCCGGCCTGAACCTCTCCCGTATCCGCTCCTCCAAGGAGCTGCTCTCCTCCGGCGGCAACGCCTCCGGTCCGGTCTCCTTCATGCGCGGTGCCGACGCCTCCGCCGGAACGATCAAGTCCGGTGGCGCCACCCGGCGCGCGGCCAAGATGGTCATCCTCGACGTCGACCACCCCGACATCGAGAACTTCATCGAGACCAAGGTGAAGGAGGAGGAGAAGATCCGCGCCCTGCGCGACGCGGGCTTCGACATGGACCTGGGCGGCGACGACATCACGTCCGTCCAGTACCAGAACGCCAACAACTCGGTCCGCGTGAACGACGAGTTCATGAAGGCCGTCGAGTCCGGCGGCAAGTTCGGGCTGCGTGCCCGGATGACCGGTGACGTCATCGAAGAGGTCGAGGCCAAGTCCCTCTTCCGCAAGATGGCCGAGGCGGCCTGGGCCTGCGCCGACCCGGGCATCCAGTACGACGACACCATCAACGCCTGGCACACCTGCCCGGAGTCCGGCCGGATCAACGGCTCGAACCCGTGCTCCGAGTACATGCACCTGGACAACACCTCGTGCAACCTCGCCTCGCTGAACCTGATGAAGTTCCTCAAGGACGACGGCAAGGGCAACCAGTCCTTCGAGTCCGAGCGCTTCGCCAAGGTCGTCGAGCTGGTCATCACCGCGATGGACATCTCCATCTGCTTCGCGGACTTCCCGACCCAGAAGATCGGCGAGAACACCCGCGCCTTCCGCCAGCTCGGCATCGGTTACGCCAACCTCGGCGCCCTGCTGATGGCGACCGGCCACGCCTACGACAGCGACGGCGGCCGCGCCCTCGCCGGTGCCATCACCTCGCTGATGACCGGCACCTCGTACAGGCGCTCCGCCGAGCTCGCCGCGGTCGTCGGCCCGTACGACGGCTACGCCCGCAACGCCGAGCCGCACCAGCGCGTCATGAAGCAGCACGCCGACGCCAACGCCGCGGCCGTCCACATGGACGACCTGGACAACCCGATCTGGGCCGCCGCGACGGAGGCCTGGCAGGACGTGATCCGGCTCGGCGCGAAGAACGGTTTCCGCAACGCGCAGGCCTCGGTCATCGCACCCACCGGCACCATCGGTCTCGCGATGTCCTGCGACACCACCGGCCTGGAGCCCGACCTCGCCCTGGTCAAGTTCAAGAAGCTGGTCGGCGGCGGCTCGATGCAGATCGTCAACGGCACCGTCCCGCAGGCCCTGCGCCGCCTGGGCTACCAGGAGGAGCAGATCGAGGCGATCGTCGCCCACATCGCCGAGCACGGCAATGTGATCGACGCCCCCGGCCTGAAGACCGAGCACTACGAGGTCTTCGACTGCGCGATGGGTGAGCGTTCCATCTCCGCGATGGGTCACGTGCGCATGATGGCCGCGATCCAGCCCTGGATCTCCGGCGCGCTCTCCAAGACGGTGAACCTGCCGGAGACGGCCACCGTCGAGGACGTCGAAGAGGTCTACTTCGAGGCGTGGAAGATGGGCGTCAAGGCGCTCGCGATCTACCGCGACAACTGCAAGGTCGGCCAGCCCCTCTCCGCGAAGACCAAGGAGAAGGAGAAGGAGGCGGTCACCGCCAAGGCCGAGGAGACCATCCGTACCGCGGTCGAGAAGGTCGTCGAGTACCGCCCGGTCCGCAAGCGCCTCCCCAAGGGCCGTCCCGGCATCACCACCTCCTTCACGGTGGGCGGCGCCGAGGGCTACATGACCGCCAACTCCTACCCGGACGACGGTCTCGGCGAGGTCTTCCTGAAGATGTCCAAGCAGGGCTCCACCCTCGCCGGCATGATGGACGCCTTCTCCATCGCCGTCTCGGTCGGTCTGCAGTACGGCGTCCCGCTGGAGACGTACGTCTCGAAGTTCACCAACATGCGCTTCGAGCCGGCCGGCATGACGGACGACCCGGACGTGCGGATGGCGCAGTCGATCGTCGACTACATCTTCCGCCGCCTCGCGCTGGACTTCCTGCCGTTCGAGACCCGCTCGGCACTCGGCATCCACTCGGCCGAGGAGCGTCAGCGCCACCTCGACACGGGTTCGTACGAGCCCTCCATCGATGACGAGGAACTGGACATCGAGACCCTGGCCCAGTCCGCCCCGGTGCGGACGGAGCCGCTGAAGGCGGTGGCCCCGGTGCAGGAGGCGGAGAAGCCCGCCCCGAGGACCGCGCACACCTCGGCGGAGCTCGTCGAGATGCAGCTCGGCATCAGCGCGGACGCGCCGCTCTGCTTCTCCTGCGGTACGAAGATGCAGCGCGCCGGATCCTGCTACATCTGCGAGGGCTGCGGCTCGACCAGCGGTTGCAGCTGACCGGCCGCGCGACCGCGCCGGACACACCGCCCCGCACGGTGTGTCCGGGCGGCTGAACCACAGCTGGGGAGGGCGTCGACTTCTGGTCGGCGCCCTCCCGGCGTGTCCCGCGCGAGCGCGCTTCGGGCACGGACCGGACCGAGTGCGGCGACGACGGCGGTGTGGCACCATCTCGCAGATGACCAGCAGACCCGACGAGGCACAGCGGCTGAACGACCTTGCGCGTTTGCGTCGCGTCCGTGACCGGATGGACCGGGAGTTCGACCAGCCGCTGGACGTCGAGGCGCTCGCCCGTGGCGTGCACATGTCGGCGGGGCATCTGAGCCGTGCGTTCCGGCAGGCATACGGCGAATCTCCGTACGGCTACCTGATGACGCGGCGCATCGAGCGGGCGATGGCGCTGCTGCGGCGCGGTGATCTCAGCGTCACCGAGGTCTGCTTCACGGTCG
The DNA here is from genome assembly GCF_042891445.1 of Streptomyces sp. NPDC001890. Classification (NCBI taxonomy): domain Bacteria; kingdom Bacillati; phylum Actinomycetota; class Actinomycetes; order Kitasatosporales; family Streptomycetaceae; genus Streptomyces; species Streptomyces sp. NPDC001890. The sequence goes on from NZ_JBIATE010000029.1 coordinate 71,456, forward strand.
GTTGCTCGTCACTGGGCACCTTCAGCACACGCTTCACCGAGCTGGTCGGCATGCCGCCCAGCGCCTACCGCCGCGAGGCCGCGCGGGCCACCGCGGGCCTGCCGTCCTGTGTCGCGAAGCAGGTGACCAGACCGATCAGGAATCGAGAAGCGCGGCCCCAGGGCCAGGATTAGCGTGACGTCCATGGACCTCACGATTCACACGGCCTTCCTTCCGCACGACGACCCGGATGCCTCGCTGGCCTTCTACCGCGACACCCTGGGCTTCGAGATCCGCAACGACGTCGGGTTCGGCGGAATGCGCTGGATCACGGTCGGCCCCACCGGTCAGCCCGGCACGTCGATCGTCCTGCACCCGCCGGCCACCGACCCGGGCATCACCGAGGACGAGCGCCGTACCATCACCGAGATGATGGCCAAGGGCACGTACGCCATCATCACTCTCGCCACCCCCGACCTCGACTCCGCCTTCGACCGGCTGCAGGCCGGCGGCGCCGAGGTCGTCCAGGAGCCGACCGAGCAGCCGTACGGGATCCGCGACTGCGCCTTCCGCGACCCCGCGGGCAACCTCATCCGCATCAACGAGGTGCGCTGAACCGTCCGGCTGCCGCAGCCAGGACCCGCGCACGAGCCGCCGCGGGAAGCAGCTGACGAAACCGGAGAGATCCGGTTCCACCTGGCTTCACCCGGCTTCACCAGATGACGCACCGCCGATATCGAGCCAGGCGACGCAGTCGGAGACCGCGACGGCGGCTCCGCCCGACAGATGGAGACACGATGAGCATGGCCAAGAGGACGGACCCGCAGTCGCCTGCGCCGCACGCCGCCGACAGCCACGACATGATCCGCGTGCACGGCGCGCGGGTGAACAACCTCAAGGACGTCAGCATCGAGATCCCGAAGCGCCGGCTGACGGTGTTCACCGGAGTCTCCGGTTCGGGCAAGAGCTCGCTGGTGTTCGGCACCATCGCCGCGGAGTCGCAGCGGCTGATCAACGAGACGTACAGCGCCTTCGTACAGGGCTTCATGCCGACCCTCGCACGGCCCGAGGTCGATGTGCTCGACGGTCTCACCACCGTGATCACCGTCGACCAGCAGCGCCTCGGTGCCGACCCCCGCTCCACGGTCGGCACCGCCACCGATGCCAACGCGATGCTGCGCATCCTCTTCAGCCGGCTGGGCAAGCCGTACATCGGCTCGCCCCAGGCGTTCTCCTTCAACGTCGCCTCGGTCCAGGCGAGCGGCGCGTTCAAGGTGGACCGCGGCGCCGACCGGACCAAAACCGTCAAGCGGACCTTCACCCGCACCGGCGGCATGTGCACGCGCTGCGAGGGCCGGGGCACGGTCTCGGACATCGACCTCACCCAGCTCTACGACGACTCCAAGTCGCTCTCCGAGGGCGCGTTCACCATCCCCGGCTGGAAGTCGGACAGCTTCTGGACCGTGCGGGTCTACGCCGAGTCCGGGCTCCTGGACCCGGACAAGCCGATCCGCAGGTTCACCAAGAAGGAGATGCAGGACTTCCTCTACCGGGAGCCGACCAAGGTGAAGGTCGAGGGGGTCAACCTCACCTACGAGGGACTGATCCCCAAGATCCAGAAGTCGTTCCTGTCCAAGGACAAGGAGGCGTTGCAGCCGCACATCCGGGAGTTCGTGGAGCGTGCGGTCACCTTCACCACCTGCCCCGACTGCGAAGGCAGCCGGCTCAGTGCCGAGGCCCGGTCGTCGAAGATCGGGAAGCTGAGCATCGCCGACGCCTGCGCGATGCAGATCAGCGACCTGGCCGAGTGGGTGCGCGGCCTCGACGATCCGTCGGTGGCCCCGCTGCTCGCGGCGCTGCAGCGGACCCTCGACTCGTTCGTGGAGATCGGCCTCGGCTACCTCGCGCTCGACCGGCCGTCGGGCACGCTGTCGGGCGGCGAGGCGCAGCGCGTCAAGATGATCCGTCACCTCGGCTCCGCGCTCACCGATGTCACCTATGTCTTCGACGAGCCCACCATCGGCCTGCACCCCCATGACATCCAGCGGATGAACGACCTCCTGCTGCGACTGCGGGACAAGGGCAACACGGTGCTCGTCGTGGAGCACAAGCCGCAGACGATCGCGATCGCCGACCACGTCGTCGACCTCGGCCCCGGGGCCGGCACGGCGGGCGGCACCGTCTGCTTCGAGGGCACCGTGGAAGGGCTGCGCGCCGGCGACACCATCACCGGCCGCCACCTCGACGACCGGGCGGCCGTCAAGCAGACGGTGCGCGAGCCCACCGGCGCGCTGGAGATCCGGGGCGCGAGTGCGCACAACCTGCAGGGCGTCGACGTCGACATCCCGCTCGGCGTGCTGACCGTCGTCACCGGCGTCGCGGGCTCCGGCAAGAGCTCGCTGGTGCACGGGTCGGTTCCCGCGGGCGCGGACGTGGTCTCGGTCGACCAGGGCGCCATCCGCGGTTCGCGGCGGAGCAACCCGGCGACGTACACCGGGCTGCTCGACCCGATCCGCAAGGCGTTCGCGAAGGCCAACGGTGTGAAGCCGGCGCTGTTCAGCCCCAACTCCGAGGGTGCCTGCCCGACGTGCAACGGCGCCGGTGTGATCTACACCGATCTGGCGATGATGGCGGGCGTCGCGACCACCTGCGAGGAGTGCGAGGGGAAGCGGTTCCAGGCCTCGGTGCTCGACCACCGCTTCGGTGGCCGCGACATCAGCGAGGTGCTCGCGATGTCGGTGACCGAGGCGGAGGAGTTCTTCGGTGCCGGCGAGGCGCGCACACCGGCCGCGCACAGGATCCTGGAGCGGCTCGCCGATGTCGGCCTCGGCTACCTCAGCCTCGGCCAGCCGCTCACCACGCTGTCCGGCGGTGAGCGTCAGCGCCTGAAGCTGGCGACGCACATGGCCGACAAGGGCGGTGTGTACGTCCTGGACGAGCCGACCACCGGCCTCCACCTCGCCGACGTCGAGCAACTGCTCGGTCTGCTGGACCGGCTCGTCGACTCCGGGAAGTCGGTCATCGTCGTCGAGCACCACCAGGCGGTCATGGCGCACGCCGACTGGATCATCGACCTGGGCCCCGGCGCCGGTCACGACGGCGGCCGGATCGTCTTCGAGGGCACCCCCGCCGACCTCGTGGCCGCCCGCTCCACCCTCACCGGCGAGCACCTCGCGGAGTACGTCGGCTCCTGACCGGCGGGCCTCGCGCGGACGTTGCGACACGACCGCGCGAGGCCCGAGGCGGTCGTGCGCCCGCACGTACCCGCGAGGTCCCACGCACCGCGAAGCCTCACGCGCCGGGCGTACGGTTTCCCATCGTCGCGGCGAACGAATCGGGGTCGCCGTCGAAGCCCCGGACCGTACCGTGGAACTCCCAGACCCCGGAGGCGCCCCGGACGAACTCGGCCACGGTCGCCGCGGTCGCCGCGCCGACCGCGGAGAAGTCGTCCTCCGCCAGGCTCGCGTAGCCTTCCCGGACCTGAACCGCGGTGTTCGCTATCTCGGCGAAGGTCTTGTGGCCGTCGCGCTGCTGGATGGCCACCCCGACGAGGACCCGCGAGTACGAGGCGGACAGCCGGTTCAGCTCCAGCGTCATCACCTCGTCGAAGCCGAAGCCCTGCCCGGTCCTGCTGTCACGGTTGAGGATGATGGTGCCGTCCGGCGACCGGCTGTCGAAGTGCACGAGGTAGGCAGGGCTGCCGTACGGCGCTTCGGCGAGGTAGGTCGCCGCGATTATGTCGAGGTCATGGGGCGGGGCACCATGAGGGCTGGGATCCCATTTGATTCTGACCTCGACCTTCTCGATGTCCTTGTTGGGCGTGCTCATCGGACTTGCCTCCCTGGCTTTCCGCTGGGCCGTCGGGCCGTTCGCATCACCCGATCATGTCCGTAACCGACCGTGGATCCAACCGGCTTGGATTTCGGCGATGGAATCGGGCCATCGGGCACGGGGGTACGGGGACCAGTCGGGTCGTCGGGCCGGGCGAACAGCGGGTCGGTGTGCAGCGGGACGACGGGGCGCGTTCCGCGATCAACGGCGGTTGCTCCGGGCGCACTCCACCCGTCTCCGTCAGAGCGTGACTCGCGCCGCGCCGGGCACCGTACGATGGCGCGGTGCTGGTCAAGTGGATTCGTTGCACCGTGGTGGACCGTCGAGGTTTTGAACGGGGGCAGCGGCAGTGGGCGGAGCTGCCGGGTGTGCCCGGGTTCGTCGGGCAGGGCGGCGGGTGGAGCCGCGAGCGTCCGGACGTGGCGCACATCTTCGCCTTCTGGGAGAACCGCGTCTTCTACGACTCGTTCATGGCGCGCGCGCACGACGGCCTGGCTGCCGCGCAGTCCGGTACGTACAGCGGCCTCCAGGTCAAGCTGTTCGAGCACCGCTTCGATGTGAAGACGGGCTTCGAACCGCGCTTCACCGATGCGGATGTGGTCCGAGTGGCGCACAGCAAGGTGCGCGAGGACCGGGTGGAGCACTTCGCCCTGATGCAGGAGCGGGTGTGGAATCCGGCGATGGCCGGATCACCCGGCATGTTGCGAGGGGTGTTCGGGGAAGCGCCGGGCCAGGAGTTCCTCGTGCTGTCCATGTGGCAGTCGAGCGCCGAGCGTGGCAAGTACCGTGCGGGGAGCATAGAGCGGCTGTCGCAACGCACGCAGATCGAGGACGACGTGGCGGAAGTGGCGGGAGACGTCGTGCAGTTGGAGCCGTCGTGGACGGTGTGACCGGCGTGAGTGATGTGACGTGAGTGATGTGACCGGTGCGACCGGCCTGGCTGGTGCGCCTGTTGTGTCTCGGCGAGCGGCCTGACGGGACCGGCGCCGGCCGGCTGCCGCGCCACCGCTTCACCGGCGACATCCACCGGCCGGAGTCCGGACGACTGCTCGAACGAGCCGCGGTCGATCTAGGGTCGGTACATGGCACGACCGCAACGCATTGTCCTCGTCCGGCACGGGGAGTCCGAGGGCAACGCCGACGACACGGTGTACGAGCGCGAGCCGGACCATGCGCTGAGGCTCACCGCGACAGGGCTGAGGCAGTCCAGGGAGACGGGCGTGCGGCTGCGTGAGCTGTTCGGCGACGAGCGGGTCAGCGTGTACGTCTCGCCCTACCGCCGCACCCACGAGACCTTCAGGTCCCTCGGCCTGACCCTGGAGAACGTGCGGGTGCGCGAGGAGCCGCGGCTGCGCGAGCAGGACTGGGGAAACTGGCAGGACCGTGACGACGTGCGCCTCCAGAAGGCGTACCGGGACGCGTACGGCCACTTCTTCTACCGCTTCGCGCAGGGGGAGTCCGGCGCCGACGTGTACGACCGGGTCGGGGCTTTCCTGGAGAGCCTGCACCGGAGTTTCGAAGCTCCCGACCATCCGGAGAACGTCCTGCTGGTCACGCACGGGCTGACCATGCGTTTGTTCTGCATGCGGTGGTTCCACTGGTCGGTCGCCGAGTTCGAGTCACTGTCCAATCCGGGCAACGGGGAGACCCGCATGCTGATGCTCGGGGCGGACGGGCGCTACACCCTTGACCGGCCGTTCGCGCGCTGGCGTATCCCTGAGCCGTACGGCATCACCGGATAGAGTGGAAGAGCGATGACAACCGCTGACTCTGCTTCCGGCCAACAAGCCCTGCGCGCACTGGCCAGCCTGCGCGGGCTCTCCGTGGGAGACGCACTGGGCTCCCAGTTCTTTGTGCCTGTCAACTATCCGCTGCTGAAGCGGCGCGAACTTCCCTCCGGCTCCTGGCAGTGGACGGACGACACCGAGATGGCGTGTTCGGTGCTGGCCGTGCTGGTGGAGCACGAGCGGATCGATCAGGACGCGCTCGCCCATTCCTTCGCCGACCACCATGACTTCGACCGTGGCTACGGCCCCGCCGTGAACCGGCTGCTCAGGCTGGTCCGGGAAGGCGGTGACTGGCGGGAGCTGGCGTCCGCGCTGTTCCAGGGCCAGGGGTCCTGGGGCAATGGCTCGGCGATGCGCATCGCGCCGCTCGGCGCCTGGTACGCGGACGATCCGGAGCAGGCCACCCACCAGGCCGAGATCTCCTCGTACACCACCCATCAGCACCGTGAGGCGGTCGTGGGCGCGATGGCCGTCGCAGCCGCGGCGTCGCTGGCCGCGGCGACGACCGGGCCGCCCACCCCGGAGGAACTGCTCGACGGCGTGATCGCGCTCGTACCGCGCAGCGCCGTCGGAGCCGGGCTGCGCCGGGCACGCGACATGCTGGACTACTCGGACGCCGGGACGGTCGCGGCGGTCCTCGGCAACGGCCGGCGTACCAGTGCACATGACACCGTTCCGTTCGCGCTCTGGTCGGCGGCGCGGAACCTCGGCGATTTCGAGCAGGCATTCTGGGTGACCGCCCAGGCGGGCGGCGACGTCGACACGACCTGCGCGATCGTCGGCGGGGTCGTCGCGGCGGGCAAGGCAGGCGCGCCACCGGCCGACTGGACGGCACGCACGGAGGAGCTGCCGGACTGGCTTCCGCGACGGGACAGCGGCTCCTGAACCACCGACGAGCCGGGCGCCGCCCTCCACCACCGGACTGTCACGGTACTGCCACAGCTCCTCCCCGCACGGTTCGGAACAGCGAGCGGAAGCTACTCTTTCGGCCACGCCGCCGTTGATGATCATCCAGACGGGCGTGCGCCGAAAATGAGACGCCGGGGTGCCCCAGCCGCTGCCGTGCGGGCGGTGTGCGCGGACCTCGGTGGGGGAGGGGTCCCATGTCCGATCACACATCACGAACACCCCGGCCGGCAGACGAACCCGAGCCGTCCGAGCTGTCGGGGCAGGCCGCGACGTCCGAGCCGACCGCATGGTCGAAGGCTCCGCTGCCCGAGCCCCGGAGCACTGCTCCCGAGCCACCGAAAGTGCCCGTCTACGCACAGCGGGGCGGGCAACCGTACCCCCCCGACCCATGGCGGCAGGCCGGCTCCCAACAGGTCCCCACGCTGTCGAAACTGCGCCCGGCGGCGCCCGCCGCCATTCGCGGCGCGACGCTCTGCTCCGTCGTCGTCACGGCGGTGCTGAGCGCCCTGCTGCTGGGCGACGGTCTCGGCCCGAACGCGCTGATCGTCGCGGTCCCCGCGGCGCTCGGGGCCTACTTCGCCGCCCGTACGGCCGGTCGCCGCCTCCGCCCGTGGACGGCCTTCTGGGCGGTCGGCGGACTGGCGCTCCTCGCCGTCCCGGCGCTGCGGGACGCCGGCTGGCCCGTCTTCCTGGCTGTCGTGTCGGCCATCGCGCTGGGCTCGCTCGCGTTGCACGGCAGCCGCAGCTGGCTCGGGGTGTTCCTGGGCTCGCTGGGTCTGTTCAGCGCCATCGCGGACGGCCTGGCCTGGGGCGGTCGGGGCGTCCGCGCGCTGACGGCGGGTTCCCGGGGCCGGCTGGGGGTCGTTCTGCGCAGCGTCGCGGTAGCTGTCGTGCTGCTCATCGTGTTCGGGGCACTGTTCGCGAGCGCCGATGCCGCCTTCGCCGATGTGCTCGGCGATCTGATGCCCGACGTGTCGCTCGTCGGCACCCCGTGGCGGTTCCTCCTCTTCCTGGTCGGGCTGGTCGGCGCGCTCGCCGCCGCGTACGCCGCGGCCGCTCCGATCCGCTGGGACGGGCTCACCGTCCGTCCGGGGAAGGCCCGCGGGCGACTGGAGTGGGCCCTGCCGCTCATCGTGCTGGACCTGCTGTTCGCCGTCTTCATCGCCGTCCAGCTCGCCGTGCTGCTCGGCGGATACGACAAGGTGATGGCCGAGACCGATCTCAGCTACTCCGAGTACGCCCGGCAGGGCTTCTGGCAGCTTCTCTGGGCCACGGTCCTCACGCTGCTGGTGATCGCGCTCGCCCTGCGCTGGGCCCCTCGCGGAAAGAGCGGCGACCGCACTCTCGTCCGGACCGTGCTCGGCGCGCTGTGCCTGCTCACCCTGATCGTCGTGGCCTCCGCGCTGCGGCGGATGGACCTCTACGTCGACGCGTACGGCCTGACACGGCTGCGGATCTCCGTGGCCGCCGTGGAACTCTGGCTGGGCGTGGTGCTGGTTCTGATCATGGCCGCCGGGGTGTTCGGTGCCCGCCTGCTGCCGCGCGCCGTGGCAGCGAGCGCGGCCGTCGCCGTCCTCGGGTTCGGACTGATCTCACCCGACGGGCTGATCGCGGAGCAGAACGTCCAGCGCTACCGCGACGACCACTCGATCGACATCGACTACCTCAAGGACCTCTCGGCCGACGCCGTACCGGCCCTGGACACACTGCCCGAACCACTGCGCTCCTGCGCGCTCCTGGACATCGAACGGGCACTGCGCTCCGACGACGCCCCCTGGTACGCCACCAGCTGGGGCGAGGCACGGGCCCGCGACATCCTGGAGCGGAACCCGGCCGATCCGACGCAGTCCTGCACCGGATCGCGTACCGGCATCGGAGGCAGCGACCGCGACATCGACGAAAGCGATCCGTACGACCCGTACTGAGCCGGCTCCGTACCCCCGTACCGAGCCAGTTTCCGTACCCCGTACCGAACGGGTTTCCGTACCCCCGCACCGAGCGAGTACCGACCGGGGGGGGGCGCCCCCCCCCCGCGCCGGCCCCCCCGCCCCCCCCCCCCGGGGGCCCCCCCCCCCCGGGGCCCCCCCGGGGGGGACCCCCCCGCCCCGGCCCCGCCCCCCCGGCCAGGGGGGGGGCCCG
>NZ_JBIATE010000030.1:0-76638 GCF_042891445.1 Streptomyces sp. NPDC001890
CGGCCGGGGCCCCCTACTCACCAATGGGGGGTTTTTGGGTTTTGTTAAACTTTCAATTGGGGGGGTTGTTAAAGGGTTCGGTATTTTGTGCCGGAAAACGGGGGGTGGGGGGGGGGGGGGGGGGTGCTGGGGGCCTTCGCCGGCCCCCAGACCCCCGCTGCCGCGGCACCGACCGGCGCGGTCAGGAAGTGGTCGGTGCCGCTGGGTGCGCGCCGGACGGCACCGCGGACTGGGTGCCCGGGCGGGTGTGATCGGGCGTCAGAGCGGGATGCAGCCCACGCTGATGTGCCAGTACGGGCCGCCGTACGGCCCGAGGTGATAGCCGATCGTCGTCAGGTCGGTGTCGGGCAGGCCGGGGGCGACGATCAGCGAGAGGCTGCCGCCGCCGTACCGGGCCAGGGCCGTCCACTGGTGGATGCGGGGGTCCGAGGGGATAACGATGCGTGCGGCGCTGTCGTCACACAGAAGTTGGATCGTCACGCGCCCGTCCGGCTCCAGTGTCCAGCGGGCCTGCGAGTCGACGGCCCGGGCGGTCTGGTCCCGGGGGACCAGCCGGTAGCGGGTGACGAAGTCGTCCACCACCTCCTGGTCCACGCCCGGCTCCACGACCAGGATCAGCGCGGCAATCACGCCGTCAGGGGTCGGCAGGCCGGTCGGTACGGCTTCCACCGGCGGTGTGCCCTCGTACACGGTCCCGCCGAGTCCCCTGTTCTGGTTCACAGTCCGATCCCCTCGGTCGCGTTGTCTTCCCACTTCTCGCCCTCGTCCACGTACTCCCAGAACACCGGCGAGTTCTTCGACCAGCCGCCCTGTGCGCGCAGCTTCTCCGACCGTTTGCCTTTGCGGCGACCGGTGGTGACGAGTCCTCGGCGGCCGGAGTGCCCGGTGATCCGCCGTCCGGTCATGCCCGCGTACTTCGCCGAACGGGAGACCGCCTGCCCGCAGCCGTCGGGCGACAGCCGCTTGGCGCCGAGGTTGCCCCACTGGTCGACGGGCAGGTATGCGGGCCCGTCCGGGGCCGCGCCGGCGGCGAGCTTGGCCTCCTGCCACGCGATCCAGCAGCGCACCGCGCAGGTGTCGACGTTCTCGCCGTAGGAGACGACGACGTCGCGGGGCGGGCGGCCCTTCACGCTGGGGACGTGGACCTCCAGGCCCTCGGCCACGAGCCGGATGCCGGTGTCGTCCAGCTCGCTCATCTCCTCGTTGCGGCCCGCGACGGCGAACCGCATGGTGTGCAGCGACCGGTCCCGCAGCCGGGCCAGCTCCGGCACCACGATGACCCGGCGGCGCCGGGCGTCCGGCCGTGGTGCGCGCTCGCGCGGGGAGGTGTTCATCTTCCGCAGGTCGGCCGGGGTGATCGCGGCGGCCTTCCCGCGGCCGCGCTTCTGCCGCTCCTTGTCGTTCTTCAGCGGCTTGAGCGCCTGAGTGGCGGCCGCCCGGGCGGTCTTGGGCACGTCGTAGCCGTGCCTGCGGGCCTCGGACGCGACCCCGGTGACCCGGCGCTCGATGCTGTTCGGCGCGGCCACCTTGACCTCGTCCAGCCACTTCACGAACGCGACGTAGGTGCCGACCGTGATGGCGCTGTCCGGCAGGCGCGTGCCGGTCTGCTCGGCGAGCCAGTCGTGGAACTCCTGCCACAGCTCCCAGTCCCGGGCATACCCGGTCCTCGTCTTGTGCGGCCGGGACTCGTGCAGGTCCTCGGCGGCCTTCGTGTCCAGCGCAGCGAGCACGGCGGCCACCGGGTCGTGCACGGCGACCCCGCCGGCGCCGGGGGCGTCGTCGTCCACCAGCTCGGCGTCGACCACCTCCACCGGCTCCAGCGCGGTCCCGTACTCCTCGGCGGTCGTCACTCGGCGACCTCCTCCACCGTGTCGGCAAGCTTGCCGACACGCTCGGCGGCGTGAGTGATCCGCTTCGCCTCGACCCTGAGCTGCGAGCCGTCCTCGTCGTGCTCCGTGTAGTCCGCCGCGACCTCGCCCACCAAGTGGGCCAGCTCCTCCAGCACCTCGGCGATGTCCTTCAGCCCGGGGCGCAGCTCCCCGCGCTCCAGGTGGTAGGCGGCGCGCGGGAGTTCGCCGTAGGCGGGGAGGTCGTCGCGGGTGGCGACGGCGGCCTGCTCCTCGTCCTCGGCGGGGAAGGGCACGTACACCTGGGTGAGCATCAGCCCGGACTGCTTGCTCTCGGCCTCGGTGGCGAGCCCGGAGACCGTGGCGACCAGCCGGGGGTGGATGGTGTGCACCTGGTTCTCCTCACCGGGCAGGGCACGGTGGTGGTCGTCCAGGGAGAGCGGCATCTCGTCGGGAAGCTGGTCCAGCAGGGCGCGCAGCTCGCCCACGGTGTCGATCATCGGCACCGCGGCGACCGCCGCCCGCAGTAGGGGCTCCTGCTCCGTGTAGGTGTCGCGGGCGTCGATGACGGCCCGCCCCACGGCGAACGCGAACCAACGCATCACCTCGTTGTATCCGTCATCGTCCAGGCCGACCAGGATGTCCGAGTTCTCTGCGAGGTGCTGGTGGTAGAGGTTGTGCTGTCCCTCGGCCCACACTCGCAGGTCGTCGGCCGCGGCGAGTTCGGTGGTGTCGAGCGCGGCCGCCACCTGGTCCCACGTCGCCCCGAGCCGCAGCGCCTCCGCGACGGTGCTGCCCCGCTGGTGACGGACGGTCTGGCGGATCGCCTCACCCAGAGCGATCTTCGTCAGGGCATCGCTGACGGCGGCGCCCTGGTCGCGGTCGTGCTGGGTCAGCAGCCGTAGACCGGCCTCGGACTGCTTCTGTGCGAGGGAGGTGAGCGGCGTGCCGGCCGGAACGTCGTCCGGGCGGTGGGTTTCGGCAGCCATGAATGCCGCGTTCGAGTCGGTGTGCTGCTCGGTCATGCCTTCTCTCCGAACGGTGCGGGGACGGTGCGGCCGTGCTCGCGCAGCCACTGGTGGGCCGCCTTCTCCTCGGCCTGGAGCCGGTCGTAGACGGCGTCACCGGCGGGCGTCATGTCCTTGAAGGCCACCCGGCCGATGCGGGACTGTGCCCACTGGCACAGCTCCCACTCCGGCTGGCCGGTGTCGCTGTTGTACGCGGCCGGGTGCAGCGAGCCGTCCCGGGCGAACGTGTCCTGCTCGGCCTGCCGCTGCGCGACCTTGGCCTCGGCGGCGGCGAGCGCGGCTCGGGCCTCCTCGACCTCCTTCTCCGCCGCGGTGACCCGGTCCTCGAAGTACGCGGTGACAACGGCCGTGCCGTCGATCCGCTCGCTGGTGCTCACTGCTCCTGGTCCTCCTCGGTCTCGGTCGCGGCGGCCGCGTTCAGCTCCGCCGTCACCCACTTCGCCGCCGCGGCGACGGTGGCGAACGCCTTGTCGCCGCTGTTCTTCGCCCAGATCGTGTAGCCCGCCGGCCGGAAGTCGGGCCCGATGGCCGCAGACCAGATCGTGGCGCCGCGCTTGCCCCGGCCCTCGCTGATGACGCCGACGATGTCGCCCTCCGACAGCCGGTCGACCTTCTCCCGAGAGCAGAGGTAGGCGCCGGGCCCGGACTTCTCCCAGCTCACGTCGATCAGCGGCGGGCCGGGGTAGAGCCACAGCCCTCCCATCCTCTTGGGGGGCTGCCCGTACCCGGTGCTCGCCGTGGTGGTCGACCGGGTGGTGGGCTCCTCGCCGCTGATCAGGTGGACCGTGCCGCAGGACCGGCACAGCACCCGCACGGTGATCCGGTCGTAGTGGTCGCGGTGGCCGCACTCCTCGTTGGGGCACGAGTGCTCGGGGCCGCCCCGGCGAACGCGCAGGGCGTCGGATTTGGCCTGCTGGGCCACTTCCCACGCGGGCTTGGCGCAGTCGGGCCGGTGACTGAACGGCTGCCAGTCCAGGTGGGCGGCGATGGCGTCGGAACTGCTCACTGGGAGTCCTCCGCCGTGGTGCCGGCGGACAGAGCGTGGAACAGCTCCATCCGGCCCTGGTCGCGCTTGGCGGCCGCGTACAGCTCCAGTGCAGCCCCGAGCCCGATGTCGTCTCCAGCGGCGTTCAGTTGGGCGGTGAAGATGCCGGGCCGGAAGATGCGGGCGGCGTCCGGGTCGGACTGGCTCAGCCGGGCGAGATTGGCGTCCTGCACCGCAGCGTCGGCCCGCTCCTGCTCCATGTCCCGCGCGTCCTGGTCGGCCGTGAGCTGCCGCTCCGGAATGGCTACCGCTTCGGCCGACGGCGTTGCCCACGCCGTCAGATCGGCGCTGCCATCAACGTCCACGAGGCGGGTCTTCTCCTCGCCGCCGGACTCGATCGGGTACGGCGCACGGTTCTGCCGGATCAGCCGGTTCAGCTCCCTGCGGACCCCCTCCGGGGACCGGTCGGTGAAGAGGTCGTTCTCCCGGAACAGGAAGGCGGCCTCGTCCAGCATGAGCATGACGCGGTCGGTCGAGCCGCCGGTGCGCTCCTGCTGGACGGCCAGCACCGCGGCGAGCATGTCCTTGGCCGATGTGACCGTCTTGCCGGGCGTGGCCTTCTCCAACTCGCTGCGCAGCTTGAGGAGTTCCACGGTCTGGCCCTGGAGCTGGGCGGCGGCCCACGCACGGGCGGCCTCGGCCTCGACGTCCTCGTCGGCGTCGCGGTGGTACTGCTCGGCGACGGCGGCGCAGACGTCGGAGTCGCACAGCACGCGGGCCACCGCCTGGGCCGATCCGTCGGGGTACTGGGCGACGGTGACGTCTGCGTCGGCCAGCTCGGCGGCGATGCACTCGGAGACCATGCGCAGGCCCTCGCGGGCGCTGGCCTCCAGCGGCTCGAAGGGGTCGGCGGCGAGCGGCCCGGTGACCGCGTCGGCGGTCCAGCGGACGCGGTGGACGTGGACGGTGTAGAAGCGGTCCGGGTGTCCCGGAGTAAGTACGAGCGGTACGGACAGCGGCATGGATTCAGCTCTCTCGGTTCAGTTGGTGACGGACAAGAGCGAAGACGAAGACGATGACCCCCGCGACGACCGTGGGAAATGCCATGACGTCGCAGAACTTGTCTGCCTTCTCTCCCATCAGCACGGTCAGACTGGCGCTGGATGCGGAGGCGGGGCGCTCGTAGTCGAACTGGCCCATGAGCCCGCCGACGACCCCGAGGACGACGCCCATCAGCATGCGGGCGAGCAGGGCACGCTCACGGAAGGACATCCCCCGGCTGCGCGGCTTCCCGGCCTGGATGTCTCCAGGGGCGAGGCCCAAGTGCTTCTCCGCGGCCCAGTCGGCGGCGGTCTTGGCCTCGATCGCCTCGGCGGCATCGAGGTGGCGGCGCCTCGCTGCGACGTGGCATTCCGCCTCGCTGCACAGCACGCGGCCCACCATGGCGACGGAGTCGTCCGGGTGCTCGGTAACGGTGACGTCTGCCTCGGTCAGCCCGGCGTAGGCGCAGGCGGGCGCCGCCTTGCGGACGCCCTCGCGCACCGCTGCCTCCAGCGCGCCACGGCCGTCCGGCTCGGCGGCGAGCTGGTCGGCGCTCCAGCGCTGCCGGTCGGTGTGCACCGTGTACGAGCAATCTATGGGCGGCAGGGTGATGGTGACGGGCACGTTCAGCGGCATGTCAGTCGCTCTTTCGGGTGGTGGCGGCCCGGGCGATCCGGGCCAGGTGCTCGAAGTCGGCGCCGGTGAGCGGGCCGCCGTCGGGGCGGGCGTAGTCGATGGTGATGCTCGGGCACCTCCGCACCCGGAACAGCTCAAGCTGCCCCGGACTGACGGGAGTTGACTGCGGCATCGGCGTCGTGGCGAGGTCGCTCATCGGCCGTGCTCCCGGCGGATCTGGCGGCTGAGACGCCGGTAGACGAGCCGCTGCGGCGCCATGCCCTCGAACACGTTCTTCGCCTGGTAGGTGCTCACCCGCCAGAGGCCCACGCAGAACCAGACCAAGAAGGCGCCGCTCACGGCAGCAGTGACAATCAGGAAGGTCGGCATCAGGCGTCCTCGCGGTGCACGAAGATGGTGGCGCGGAAGCAGCCCCGGGTCATGTGCTCGTCGTTCAGCCACCCCGCATACAGCTCCTCGCGGCCGTCGGCGGTGTGGCTGGTGTCGACGGTGGCGCCGACGTGGGCAGTCCACTGCCGGATCGCCTCGCGCTGTCCGGTCGGGGTGTAAGTGAGGCTGTCTGCCTCGCCGGTGAGGGCGCCGCTCACGGCGAGCGTCCACGCCAGCGGGGGCAGGTCGTGCTTCTCGCCGTCGGCGATCAGCGCGGCAAGGTGCCGCTGGGCGCCGTTCTGCAACCGGCGGAGGGCGTCGGGCGGCACGAAGTCACTGTTACGCACGGGCGTTCGGTTCCCTTCCGTCTCGGCGGACCGGTTCGGTGACCTGTCGTCATGTCCGGTTTATCGCCTCGGATATGGCACGTTATCCGAGGCGATACTGATCGGGCCACCCCGTCACCCGATCGTGTACAGAGTTCCAGCCAATCTCTGGATTCTCTGTGCATGCCGGGCCCGCCGGCCCCATACTCGAACCAGAGCGCACAGAGGTGGGCAACAATTCGACGCACGGCATGAGAGGAATCCCGATGACGAAGGGCCACACGACGGACGCCGCCTGCTTCTGCTGCGGCACACCGCTCGGCACGGACGGCGTGACCCTCCGCGAGAACCCGATGGCCACGGACGTCTGCAACATGGACCCGGACTCGCCGGAGGCGCGGGAGCCGATGTGCGACCAGTACGAGCAGGTCCTCTACGACGACCTCTAGCCGAAGCCCGGCCCGCCAGCGAACATCCACCGGCGGGCCGCCCCACCCCTGGAAGGACCACCCATGAGAATCATCATCGAGGGCGCCACCGAGGAGTTCGCCGAGAAGGCGATCGCCCTCGCCGCGCAGCACGGCGCGGAACTGACCATCACCCCGCCCGTCCAGCCGGGCTGGACCGTCGACCGCGCCGAGCGCTTCCTGCGCTCCCTGCCCGGCAGCGCCCTGCTGTTCACCCGGACCGTCGTGGCCGAGGACGGCTACGCCGAGGTCGAGACGCTGCGCGAGCGGGTCGGCAAGCTGAACGGACCCACAGTCGCCCTGGCCTTCGCGCTGACACGCGGCATCCGGGAGGGCTGGTGGCCGGAGGGCACCCCGTCCCCCGTCGAGAAGGTCACGGACACCGAGCACCCCGCCTCGAAACGGCCCACGGGCTACCTGATGGCAGGTCAGGACCTGACCGTCTTCCGGAAGGCCTTCGCCCGGGTGGACACCGCCCGGCGGGCCGCCCGGGTTGCGGGGCTGTACCCCGGCGGCGAGGGCAAGACGACCATGTCCTGGGCCCCGGACTCCATCTTCGAGAAGGGCTACCCCGACGTCAACGTCGTTGACCTCGACGGCGGTTCGCGCCCGTCCGGCGACGAGCAGGAGGGGCAGTCATGATCCGCCTGATCCTGTTCGCGGTGCTGCCGGCCGGACTGCTCGGCATCGCCGCGGCGGCCGTCGTCTGGCTCCCCGGCGCCGCCGACCTGAGCATGCCCCGCCTCCTCGCCGGGGGCGCGGTCTGGATGGCCGTCCAGGCTACTGGCAGCTGGGTCCTCGGCCACTACGTCGGACGCCGCTGGGGGCAGGTGTGAGCGGCTACGACATCACCCAAGACCCGGCGTACGTCTGTCTTCCCCGCAGCGACTACGAGTGGCTGCGCGCCTGCTATTGGTCGCCGCTGTCCGGCATGCGCGACGTCGCCGCGAACCTGCTGATCGAGTGGGGGCACCGTCCCGAGGATCACCCGAAGGTTTTGGACGAGATGGAGATCGAGCTGTCCGGCGCCCTCATCGAGACCGCGGCCGACGTGATGCGCGGGCGCAGTCTGCCCGACCTCCGGGTCCAGCCGGAGAAGTCGGCGGCGCTCATCTGGAAGTGCGCCGACTGTGACACCAACAACGACCGTGCGGACGCGGAGTGCATCGTCTGCGGACGGGCTCGCCCCGTCTCCCGTGTCCGCAAGAACCTGCCCCCGCTCGCCAACTCTGGCCGGAAGGATGCGCCTTGAGCACTCAGGACACGACCATCACTATCGACGCGTCCGCGGCGGTCGCCCACCCCGCCTACACGCCCACCCCGTCCATTCCGCGCCTTCTGGCCGAGCTGGTGGGCGAGGAGTTCTTCGCCCGGTACGCCGCCATCCGCGGCGACGCCGAGGCCTTCCACCCCGACTACCTCGCCGACCGCAGGCGTACCGCGCTGCTCCTGCGCGCCGTCATCGCCGACCTGGTCGCCCTCGCCGACCCGGCCGACGCCCACCACGGCGCCCAGGCGGCGGCCGCGGCCAACGCGGTGCGCCGCGCCGACGGGGAGAGGCTCCTGCCTGCCCGGGACGCCCGGTCCTGGCTGCGTAACCAGTACCAGGACTACCTTGAGGACGACTCCTCCGCCCACCCGCCGAACTGCCCCGGCGGGTGCCGAGGAACCGGCGAGGTCATCAAGCCGATCGTCTGGCAGGACGACGGCGTTCCCCTCCACGCGGAACCCGTCGGCTGCCTGCGTGGCGAGGCGGACGACCCGCACGCCGGCGACTGCCTGCGTTGCTTCGGAACCGGCAGGCTGTACGACGCCGACCGCGGCGAATACTCCCTCTGCTACACCTACACGCCCGACCCCGCCTACAAGCCCGCTCCCCCGAGCAGCCCCACCTTCGCTGCCGACGAGCCCCCTTTCTGAGAGGAGAACCGTGAACACTCTGACCGAATCCCTGAGAGGTCTGGCGCCCGGCGCCTTAGTGGTCGCCATCGGTCCCGGCGCCTCCGGGAAGTCCACCGCCGCCCTCACCGCACCGGTCGACGCCGTCATCAGCCTCGACGTCCTGCGCGGCAGGATCGGCACCAGCCAGGGCGACCAGTCCGCCACGCCGGCGGCGGTCGAGCAGCAGAACCGGCTGCTCGACACGTTCCTGGCCGCCGGGAGGCGGGTCTTCCTGGACTCCACGAACGTGGAACCCCACGTGAGGTCCGAGCTGGTGGAACGGGCCCGCCGCCACCAACGCCCCATCATCGCCCTGCGATTCGGCACCGACCTGGACACCTGCCGCGCCCGCAACCGGTCGCGGCAGGAAGACCGGCGGGTGCCGGACGACGTCCTCACCTGGCAGTGGTCCCTCACGCAGCAGGCCACCCCGCAGGTGCTGATGGAGGAGGGCTTCGCCGCGGTGTACGAGGCGGCCTCGACCACCCCCTCCACTGCGCCCAACCTCCCCTGACCGCCACCGCCGTGCATCAGGTCCACCCCACCCCGACAGGAGCCATCGTGTCCAACGACGTCCTTTCCCCCGAGCGAATCGCCGATGCCGTCGCCGTACTGCGCAAGGCACAGGAAGGCGACCAGAACGCACTCCAGGACCTCGACAGGTACTTCCCGGAGGAAGGGCTAGTGATGCAGACCGATCACGCCCGCTACCTCGAACTCGCCGCTGGCGTCGGGTTGGTGGCAACGCACCTCCTGATCATCGAGTGCGGGGGATGGGGCGCCTCGGTGGAGACCTTCACCTCGGACTTCGAGTTGCCGCTCGCGTCCGTGGATCTCGGGGACTACGCCAGCAGGGCCGACGCGATCCGAGAGGCCGTGCGCGCCGCGACGGACAACGGATGGGCACTCGCCCCCGAGCATCAGTGGTCCGACTTTGACTGTGGTGGCGGGGAGATCCACATCCCGATTCACGTACGGCCGACGTCTACCACCCTCTGACCCGTCGGCACGTTTCCCCGCGCCGCCTCCGGGCTGTCTGACCCACACCGTTCCACACACCATCGAAAGGACGCATCAACAATGACCGAGACTTTGGCGACCCTCACCGACCAGGCTGAGCAGCAGCTCGCTCGCCCGAAGAACTGGTTCGGGCTCAGCGGCCACCGGGTGACCGGTGAGGCCGTCGCTCACCACCTCGACGCCGCGGCCCGCCTGATGGAGCGGGAGAACTGGGACCCCCAGCTCTACGCGCCCTTCACCGGCCACCACTTGAGGGACGCTCTCCACAGCACGGCCGAGGACGGCGCGGGTGACGCGGACACCCGATACGTGGCCCGCACCGTGATGGAGACGCTGCTCCGGCTCGCCCT
Source organism: Streptomyces sp. NPDC001890 (assembly GCF_042891445.1). Lineage (NCBI taxonomy): Bacteria > Bacillati > Actinomycetota > Actinomycetes > Kitasatosporales > Streptomycetaceae > Streptomyces > Streptomyces sp. NPDC001890. Next base: position 10,011 of record NZ_JBIATE010000030.1, read on the forward strand.
GGGCGCCCCGTACGTCGACTACACGGCGTGGAGCGAGCACTCCTCCCGGACCCTGGAAGAGGTCGTGCTGCTCTGCCGTACGGCCGCCAGGGTCGCCCGGCGCGTCGGCCCTGAGCAGCCCGGCGACCTGCGCCTCTCCTTGCGGTAGACGCCTGCACCAGCCGCACCACTGCGGTGAACCGAACGACGACCCGGGCCCCGGCGCCCTCCGCAAAGAGGATCGCTCGGGCTCGGGTTTATCTGGCCAGATAGACCACTCATAGAGGGCCGGGGAACCCCCGGCCCGTACGAGAAGGAGATCCATGGGCACCTACGAGACCGACCTCGCGGCCGCCAAGCGGTCCCGCACGGCGTGGGGCTGCACGTGCGGCGCCGACAACCCGCCGCACTACGACGCCTGCCACGACTGTGGCCGTCCGTCGTGGTCCTGCGCCGCCTGCGGCACGGTGAACACCTCCAGCCGCAGCCACTGCGGCGAGTGCGGCGGCACGATGTCCGCCGAGCAGCTCGGCGACCAGGAGGACGGCTGCGAGATGACGTACGAGGAGTGGATCGCCACCCAGGTCGGCCCCCGCGTCGTCGGCGGCCGGTACAACCACGGCGACGCCGGGAGCGGGTACGAGGTCCTGGCGATCGAGCGCGGTCCGCGCCCGCTGGGCATCTGGCCCGTCTGGGACATCACCGTTCGCTACGACCAGGACGACCGGGTGACGACGCACTGCACCGGCTGGGACGCCCGCCGAGACACCGTGGTGGCGCAGCCGCCGGCCGCCGGGGAGGACTCGTGCTGAGCACCGTCATCGCGGTCGTCGGCACGCTGCTCGGTGCGGTCGTCGCCGGGCTCATCCAGCACCGCACCGCCCGTACCGCCCGCAGCGAGGCCCGGGACGACCACCGGCGCGACCGGGAGCTGGAGGCCGTCACCGCCTTCGCCTCCGCCGTCGCTGGTCACCGCCGCGCGATGGCCGTACGAGAAGAACTCCGGCTGTCCGGGGCCGACCTGGACGCCGTCGCCGCCTTCGCCTCTGCCGTCGCCGGTCACCGCCGAGCGATGGCCGTACGGGAGGGCCTTCGACTGGATGGAGCCGACCCGGAGACCTTGACCGCGGCCCGCGTCGAGTCACACACCACCCGGGCCGCCATCGAGGCGCCGAAGGTGCAGGTGTTGATCCTGGTGCCGTCGCTCGCCGCAGCCGCCGAGGAAGCAACCCGCGCGACGTTCGCCCTGCGCAACGCACCCGACCGGCTGACGCTCGACGCGCTTCGCGAGGACGCGGTGAAGGCCACGGACCAGTTCGTCGCGGCTGCCGCACGGTACTTCGCCTAACCCGATCACACCGAAAGGACATCGCATGCTGCTCGCCCTTGACCTCCTGTACGCCCTCATCTGCCTCGGCATCATCGTCGCCGGGCTCGGCCTCCTGATCCACCTGCGGGGCACACACGCCCACGCGCCCGACTGCCGCCCCTGCCGCGCCCTGCGCCGGGTGTTCCGCATCGCCGACGACGAGGAGACCCGCTGATGGCCACCGCCACGAGCCCACCGCGAGGCGAGTGCCGTCAGTGCTGGTTCCACGCCTACGCCTCGCGTGAGGCTCACGCGCACCTCGGTCCGCGTGAGGACTGCCCGGAGTGCGTGGCCCACATGGGCGGTCGCTGCCCCGACAGCATGATCGTCAAGTAGCCCTGCTGTAGGCGCCGTTCCCGGTGCGCCACGGCGGGACGGCCGCACAACGACGCGGGCCCCGGCTCCCCCTCGAAGGGGACCGCCGGGGCCCGCAGGTTATCTGGCCAGAAAGACCACCATCACACGGCGGACTCCCTCACCTCGAACTCCTCCATGCACTCACCGCACATGATGCTGCGGCGCTCCAGGGTCTTCGGGGAGACCCGGATGACCGCGGCCGGGGTACACCCGCACGTGGCCTTGACGTAGTTGCGGTTCTCCTTCTCCGGCTTCCCGGAGGTCGTCTCGCCTTCCTCGCCGGCGTCGACGTCCGCACCGCCGGACTTCTTCCCCTTCGTACCGCCCCCACGGGTACTGGTTCCGTAAATCTCAGGCCTGCGGGTGGCGTGCATCGCCGCGTCCAGTGCGGCGATCTGCTCGGCGTACGCTGCCCTGGCCTCCTCACTCAACACCGAGTAGCCAGCGGACCCGTACTTCTTCTTCCAGCCCGGGTCGATGCCTTCGCGCTCGATGAGCCCCAGCTCCTGGGCCACCTTGCGGAACTCCTTGTTGTGGTACTGGCTGGCTGAGCAGTCCTCCTTTCCACGGGCTTCGTTGGCCGCGTGCACGGCCTCGTGCAGCAGGTAGCCGAAGACCTTGTCCGCGCCGTCCGCGAGCGACTCGGCGGTGACGAACACCTCGTGGTGGACCGCGTCGCCTTCACGTGAGCGCCACCGGCGGGGTGCGAAGTGGGCCAACTCCACGGCGCTCGCGCGGCCGCCGGTGGCCATGCTCACGACGGCTTCAGGGATATCCGGGTGCCGGGCGCGAACCGTGTTCCAGGCGGCCACCAGAGCAGCGGTCACACCAGCGGCGATCTCGGCGACGGACGCGACGGGCAGGTCGGGAACGGCCTCCAGCTTCGGAGGTCCAGCGGGCTCAGGGATGACGGCGACGGCTTCTGTGGTCATGGCTCAACCCTAGCGGAAACTCACCTCTTAAGAGGTGAGTTTCTGGGGTGAGTTGGCGGCGCACTGCTCCAACTCGTCCCGGATGCGGCCTGCTGGCGGCCGGTGTCCGGTATGCAGGAGACCTGAACCACAGCAAAGGAGCCCCGCGTGTACGTCGACATGGCCGTCCTCGATGAGGAGTGCACCCGCCTGGCCTGCCTGATGGCCGACCGCAGTATGGAGCACCTCGTCGTCCCCGAGGCCCGGTCTCCTGAACAGCAGGGCGCCGACCTGGAGGCGGAGTTCTCCAGTGAGCTGGAGAACTCCTACGGCCGGATCGCCGCAGCAGGCTCCGATCCGGAGTGCATCCTGCCGAGCATGCTGATGGGGATGGCCGGGAAGCTGGCGATCCTCGCGACGGATGTGTCCCTGCGGGGCAACCGGGATGCGGCGTACGTTATCTAGGGTTCCGGGGGTATCTGAGCAGGTCAGCGGGCATGTGGAGCTGTCAGGCACGTAAGGCACGTATCGAGCCCCAGCGCCCGCCCTGAACAAACCACCGTTTCGGCTGGCTCCGCTGTTTGTTCAGGGGGGCGCAGGCGGTCTGAACAAACAGCCGGATCGTGGGAGTATGCGGTTCGTTCAGACTGGCTGCTGGAGGTCCACCATGTCCGAGGCTCCCTACGGGTTCGACTGCCTGCGCTTGCAAGCCGCGCGAAAGGAAGGCGACCTGACGGTGGCTGAGATCGCCCAGGCAGCGGGCGCGAGCGACCGGGCGGTGAGCTTCTACCTGAGCGGCCAGCGGCACCCGCGAGCCGAGGTGCTGCCCCGCCTGGCCCGCGCGGTCGGCCTGGGCGACCCGCTCGACCTGTGCACCCTGCCGAAGGACGGCGAACGGATCGTCCACCTGCGGGTGCGGGCCGGGAAAAGCCGCGCGACGGCGGCGGCTGAACTCGGCTGGCACCCGGAGACCTACCGGGAGTGGGAGACCCGCGGGCACGCGCCGGACAAGATGGCCGGGCCCCGCGACGGCTGGGAAGACGACCCCCGGCGGCCTGGCTGGGGCTGGCGGGTGCGCACCCCGTTCTTCACCCGTCCCATGGTCGAGAAGGGCGCGAGCACCGACGGTACGCGGCGGCCACCGGTGTACGGGCCGTACGAGTACAGCAAGCCCGAGCACGAAGGCGTCTTCGAGGTACCGGCCGAACGCCTCCACCAGGCGCTCCAGCGGACCCGGGCCGACTGGGAGGCCGCACTCCGACGCTGGAACCGGGAGAACCCGGGCCTCGCGGCAGACCTCGCCCAGGCCGCCGAGCACGCCCGCCACTGACGTGCCGTACATGCCTGACGAGCCCTCGGATACTTGGCAGGCACGGTCTCTCCGGGCAGCTTTCCTGACTTGCCTGACAGTCAATTCACACCCGAGATAACGGCAGTAATCCGGTCGATCGGCGGCCGGTAGCGGGGCGGGACGCCAGCGGGCCGCCGGGGGAAGTTCCGTCCCGGCGGCCCGTCTTCGTGTGGCGCCGCGTCAGTCCTCGGCGTGCGTCCAGGCGCTGGGCACAAGGCTGGGCATGCGGTGTTCGATCTGGTGCTCACCCTTGGTGCAGCCGCCGAACGGGCCGGTGGACGCGCGCAGTTCCCGGAGCGCGGGGTCCATGTGGTCGCGGTGCCAGACCGAGGGCCCGGTGTACCCGCAGGATGCCGGGTCCGTCAGTTCCTGCCAGGCGAGCCATACCGCGTGCAGGCGGGCGATGGCCACGGGGTGCTCCCACCACAGGTGGCACCACCGCGCATCAGCCGAGGGCTCGGCCAGGTAGCCGGGCACCAGCACCCCCTCGACCCACTCGATCAGCGCCCGCAGCTCGTCGTCGTACTCCGGCGGGTCGAGCAGCAAAATGAACGGCGGGTACTGCCACTCCTCTTCCCCGTCGCCCTCCTCCTCGACGGCGGCCTCCCCGCCGGCCGACTCCTCCTCATCGGTGGAGGCCTCGCCCGACTCCCCTCCTTCTCCCCCGGCCAGCTTCTTGACCAGGGCCGTCAGGCTCGCGACCTGAGCCTTGAGGTCTTCGACGTCCTCGAACATCGTGACCGGCACGTCCAGCTCCGGAACGCCCTCGGGTTCATCGGCCACTGCGCGTCGCCTTCCGCAGCTCGTACGCACCCACGGCGCGCTTGGTGATGGCTGCCTCCTCGTCGCGCATCTGCGGACCGATGTGCGCCATCGCCTTCTCGGCGTACCACGGCCTCAAGCCGATCTGCGCGACCGGCATGCCGGTGGACATCAACAGGGCCGTCCCCTTGCGCATGGCGCGGATCTCGGCGGGGTCGAGCACCTGCTCGCGCTGCTCGGACCAGGACCGGCTGCCGCCGTCCTTGCTCTTGGAGTACGAGCCGCGCTCGACGTAGTGCGCGCCGGTCAGGGAGCTGATGTCCTGGGCGAACTTCGCATCGTCGATCCCGACACCGATCAGCTTCTTGGTGGCCGCGCTCCACATGGAGTCCATGCCGACCTCGCCCCACGCCTTCACGCCCTGGCGGTAGCTCTGGAGGATCACGAACGGCGTGATCCCCCGGCTCCCCAGGTGCGAGTACAAGTCGGGCAAGTCCGCGATCTTGCAGATGTTCGCGGCCTCGTCCAGGACGGCACGCATCGGCTCGGGCAGGCGCCCGCCGTGGCGCTCGCCCGCCTCGGTGCCAGCGGTGAAAACGGCGTCAGCAACCGCCGCGACCAGGGCGCTCGACGGGCCGCCCTTCTTGCTCAGCAGGTACAGCGTGTCCGTGCTGGTGGCGAACGCCTCGGGATCGAAGCGGGCCCGACTCTTGTCCGGCGTGACCCACGCGAGAACCTTCTCATCTCGCAGCGCCGACATGGCAGTTCGGGCATTTTGATAGATTCCGCTTTGTGTCTCTTCGGCGATATTGATCGAAGAATCGACCTGTTCGGCGAGCACCGGTTCGTGCTGGTACAGCACGCGCAACGGCGCCTTCTCCTTCGGGTCGGACAACCAGCGCATCACCTCGCGGACGGTGGCGCCCTCCCACCACGCGGCCCGGTAAAGGCCGGTGAGGAGGTCGCCCGCGGCCTGGGACCAGAAGGGATCGGCCTGTTCCGAGGTGATCTGGTTGACGAAGTGCGAGGCCAGACGCTCGGCACCTTCCAGGGTCTCGGCCTGCGCGACCAGGTCGACCCACACGTCCCGCTCGGCCTGCGCGACCCCCTGGGTGTCGAACAAGAAGGTCTGCCCCACCTTCCCGCGGGAGCCCACCGTGGCGGCGTAGACGTCGGCCTTGTTCGACGTCATCAGCAGGGCACCGGGCGCTTCCTCCGCCACGGGGATAGCCAGCGACGTGGACTTGCCCGCGCGGGGCGCCATGATGGCGACGTAGGTGTCCTCGTCCGACCCGCGCAGCTCGACACCGGACGGCATGTGGTCGCCGAGGAGCACGCCCCGGTCGCGGGCAGGAAGCTCCTTGGGCTTCGTTCCCTTCAGCGAGGCCCGCAACCGGGTGGCGGTACGGGCCGCGTGCTTCGGCGTCAGCTCGCGCACCTGGTGCAAGGTGGCCAAGCTGCTCGGGTTCCGGAACCACCGGAACGCCCACCGCATCCCCCACACGAGGAACACGACGATCGCCAGGTCCCCGATGGTGGCACCGACGATGGACGCGGTCTGCGAGTGCGGCCACACCGTCGACCACTCGGTGGCCATCCGGTAGACGGTGAGCGGGGAGGCCGGGGCCACGTCCTCACCGGTCACCAGCGCGCCGGCCGCCGCCCCGGCCCACGTCGTGGCGGACAGCGCCACCGCGCCGCCGACCAAGATGGCTCCCCCGGCCCATGCCCGGTCGTTGTCCGTCATCATCAGCTACCACCTCCAGTGGCGGTCGTCGCCATCCGGCGCCGGTTGGCGTCCGTGCGGTACAGCCGCTGCTCGGTCGCGGTCAGCTCCAGCGAGGCCGCGATCCCGGGCCGCGTGCCGATCTTGATCAGGTACTTGCCGCGGCCCGGGTGCCGGGTGCGCTCGTCCTCCAGGGCCACGTTGCTGCCGTCGGCGTCATCGAAAGTGGGGTCGATGTCGAGTCCGGTCGACGTCGCCGACGACCACGAGCCGATCATCATGCGCTCCTGCTCGGTGAGGGAGCGCTTGCCGGTGACGCGGCGAAGTTCCTCCTCGGAGGACGCACCGATCACCCAGGTGTCGCACCGGTCCATCAGGCCCCTCGCCTTGGCCCGGTCCTGCTCGGTCGGCAGGGCCTCGACGTCCAGCAAGCTGTGCGTGACGTAGATCGTCACATCGTTCGTGGTCCTGTTCAGGCGGCTGATGGCGTCCATCGCGTCCACCAGGCCCGGGCCGCTTCGCAGGGCCCGCCACATCTCGTCCATCGGCAGCACGAGGGACCGGTCCATCAGCCCGATGCTGCGAGCGGAGTCGATCGCGGAGTAGGTGTACGCCCACGTCGCGATCATGCCCGCGCTCACCACGTCGTTGCCTCGGGCCCGCAGGGCGGAGATGTCCACGGACACGGCGGGCGCCGAGATGTCCAAGGGGGTCGTCGTCGGGCCGTCGAAGAGGCCCTTCAAGGGCCCGCCGATCAGGTTGTCCAGCCCGGCGATGACCGACCGGGTCAGGTCCTGGTACCGCTCGCCCTCCGCGGCGAGCTTGTTCCGCAGCTCCTCGGGGGCCGCCCGCAGCGCCCGGACGACGTCGGCGACCACCGGGTCGCTGCCGGACTCCTGGGCGGCGGAAGCGACCTGCACCGCAGTGTCGAGCGCCGACCTCTCGATCTCGTTCGGGGACCGGCCGAGTCCGTGCTTCGTGGACAGCAAGGCGACCAGGGTTTCCAGCCGCCGGCCGTTGAGAACGTCCAGCAGGGACTCGCGCCGGTCGACGGGCAGCGACTGCACGCGCCCCTTCAACGGTCCGCTATCGAGCGGGTTGAGGCGGCCGATGCCGTCGCCGATCCGTACGACGGAGCCGCCGAGTTCGCGGATCAGTTCGCTGTACTCGCCCTTGACGTCGCCGGGCACGCACGCCATGAACCCGTACGCCGAGTAGACCAGGCACAGCCGCTTGACCAGCGCGGACTTTCCCGCGCCCGGCTGACTCATGACCCAGACGCCTGGGTTGGTCGTGATCTTTCCGGTCCAGCCGGACGGGTCTACGCACACCAACTCGCCGGTGAGCACGTCCCGTCCGACCGGCACGCCGCGCGGCGGCAGGCCCGACCCCAGGAGGAAGGGGTAGAGCCCGGCGGCCTGGCTGGTCGGGCCGGTGTAGACCGTGCCGGTGTCCTCGACCGGCGAGCGGCCGCCGAAGCGGCCGCCCCATCCGAGCCTCGGGGCGTACCGGCCCTTCAACGCCTTCTGTGCCCGCCGCTCCTCGCGGGTCGGGGCCTGCTCGATCACCTTCACCACACGCTTGGGCGTGGTCACCGGGACCGGCTTGGGCTTGCGCGTCATCGTCGTCAGCCCCCCTTCACTTCACCAGCGGTGAGTAGCCGATCGGCAGCCCGGCCGCGAACACGGCGGCCTGCGCGCCGAAAGCCGAACGCATCCGGATGCCCCGGGTCGCCTTGATCGCGCGGGCCAGCTCCTGGCGCGCGGCGGGCAGGTCGGCGGTGCTCCGGGCGGTGGCGGTGACCATGAGGGTCCAGTCGACCACTTGGGCGCCGCCGGCCACCTGGGCGGCGGCCTTCTCCGCGCGCACGGCGTCGGCCTTCTGGCTGTACTTCGCGCGGCCCTTGACCTCGGCGGTCGCTTGCGCCCGCTGATGGGCGTGGCTGATCTCCCGCTCCAGCACCGCCTCGCCCTCGTACGGGTCCAGGACCCTGTACAGGAGGGTGATGCGCCGCTGGTAGCGCCCGGGGGCGAGCAGGGGCAGCAGCACGGAGTAGGGGATGGGGCGGCGCGGCATCTCGCGCAGCACCCAGCTGATGGACACACCGCCGTCGTGGCTGTACTCCTCCCAGCCGTCGTCGGCGGCCTGCGGGCCGCACTCGCTCCAGCTGAGTGCCTCGAACTCCTTGTCGCGGGCGTTGAAGACGTCGGGGTCGTACGCGGACCTGACGATCCGTCGCAGATCGATGTCCGTCGCCCGGCGCTCGATGTCCGTGCCGGTGCCGGAGAGGTCGAGTCCGTCGACTACCCGCAGCGCCTCGGCGACCTGCTCGGCGAGGTCCACCGGTGCGTTGGCGGTCGCGTTCGGGTCCACGGTGACGCTCATCCACGGCGCCACACTCGCGGTGGCGTGCGGGGTCGTGCGGACCAGTTCGTCGATGATCCGTTTGGCCAACTGCGGGGCGCCCGGGTCCTTGCGGGCCGCCACGTCGTCGCCGAGGGCTTCCCCCGCGCCCGGGGTGATCTGGATGGTGACCGACGCTCCCTTGACCTGCTCGTCGGTGCTCATCGCGTCCAGCACGGAGCCCCAGGTGCGCAAGCTGCTCCGTACTGCCGCGGTGGGCGCCATGAGGCTGCCGCCCGGGGCGAGCAGGGTGGTCAGGGTCATGTATCCGGTGGCCCGGTCGTGGACGACGCCGACGGGCCGCCCGGTGGTCGGGTCGTGAGCCTTGATCAGGGTGCTGCTGGCGCCGACGCCCGGCAGGTCCAGGGCGTACGGGTGCGGCAGCAGCAGCCGCCGGTAGGAGGTGGCGTCGAACCGCGCGGCCCTCTTCCAGGCGGCCTTGGCCCAGTAGTAGGACAGTGCGGACATGCCGTGGCGCTTGGCGGCGGCCAGCCCGAACACGGCGGCCGTCACCGGCAGGGTGAACAGCAGGGAAAGCGGCACCTGGGTGGCGACCAGACCGTCCGCCACCAGGATGACCGCCGCGAACATCGTCGCGGTCCGCGACAGCCCGCCGAACCCGAAGGAATGGCGGGCGCGGAAACCGTCGACCATCAGGGTCTGGGGTACTTCGTGGCTCACTACTGGTTCCCTCCGCCCACAGCTCCGCTCGCGCTCTGGATCGCGTCGTTGACGCCGTCCAGGACCTGGATGGTCGCGCCCACAACCGGGACCGCGGTCGACGCCGTGGTGGCCGTGGCCGCTGTACCGGTGGTGCCTGTCGTGCTGGTCACGCCCTCGCCGAGGACTGCTGGGTCCACGCCTGGGGTGTCTTCGGGCCCGCCTTGGCCGGGCACGCGTGCTGCCTCGTTCCGGGCGGCCTGGGCCTGAGCGTCGCTGCCCTGGCCGTCCTCTCCGTTGCCGCCGTCGCCGCTGTTCTGGCTGCCCATGCTCTGCTCGACCATCTTGGCGTGCTCGACCGGGCTCGTCGGGCTGTCGCCACCGCTGCCGCCGTCGCCGCTGTCGCCGTCGCCTCCGGCCTTCCCGGCGAAGTAACCTGCGGCTGCTCCGAGGGCGCCGCTGGCGCCGCCCGCGCTCATGCCCGCTCCGACCGCCGCCCCGAACGGAGCGAAGATCTTTGTGAGCGGGCCCGGGGCGAGAACCGCGAGGACCAGCGTGGCGGAGCCGCGCAGCCACTCGGCGAGCGTCTTCGCGTGCCCGAACTCGGCGAACCCGGTGCAGATGATGATGGCCACCGTGGGCTTGTAGGCGATGATGACCATCCCGCTGGTGATCAGGGTCGGCGCCCACTTGCGGGTGGCCTCACCGCCGGTCCGGCCGCCGCCGGCCACGGGCAGCAGCAGGCAGATGATGGGGATGGCGCTCTGCCGCAGGAAGATCATGATGAGCTGGATGAACCCGATCAGCAGCAGTACGCCGACGATGCACAGCAAGGTGATCGGGTTGGACACCGCGGCGGGCAGCAGGACGGCGATGATCCGCTCGTAGGCCTGCCCGTCGTCGTCGAAGGTCGCGTTGACCAGCCCGGTACTCAGCGCGTCCCCGAGGACCAGCATGAACGCGAACAGCGACACCCCGAGACTGGATAGAAATAGGTTCTCCACCCATCCGCGCATCGCCACCCCGGCGTGCTGGACCTTGCCCGTCACCGCCATCTTGCCCAACTGCCAGATCATCCCGGCCGCGGCGATCACCAGCCCGAACCACGTCAGCATGCCCGCCAAGGTGGCCTTGCCGTCCCACAGGCCGGTGCCCTTCAGGTCCACCGACGGCCCGAGCAGGGCGAAGGTCAGCACCTTCTTGATGATCCACTTGGTGACGTCCTGGGCAGACTTGATGACGTCGCCGAGGGCGGAGTCCCAGACGTTCTTCCAGGCTTCGTCCATGACCTTCGCGCCCGCTTCGCCGACCGCGTCGCACATGTCCGAGCCGGTCAGGCCGCCAATACCCTTGAGCTTGCCGCCGGTGCGCAGGATCGTGCCCAGTACCGGGCCAGTGGTGATCCGGCACGCCCCTTCTATGCCGTTGCTGATGATGCTGTCGGCCTTCGCGGGCTGCGGAGCCGAGACGGACACACCGAACACCGCGACCAGGGCGAGCAGGATCGCGACGAACCGGCGCTTCACGAGGCTTCCCTGATGGCCGTCCATCCGGCGCTGTTGAAGTCGGCGTCGCCCGGAGCCACGATCCTCGGCTGCCCCTGGCCCTGGACGTCCTGCTGCGCGCGGGCGGTGGCGTCGCCGGTGAGCTTCCAGTCGCCGTCCTCCCACTGCGCGCCGGCCAGGGTCCGGGTGTAGGAGCCGGTCTCCTTCTTCATCTCGCCGTTCTTCTGGACCACTCTCGACAGAAGCCAGGCGCTGACCTCGGTGTCCGACTTCTTGATGATCTTGTAGCCGACCACGGTGTTGCGGACGTACGCGCCCGACGGTAGTGGCTGCCCGGGGGTCACGCTCATCTGCTTGGCCAGGGCCTTGTCGCTCGCCTGCGCGTTCAGCTCGATCTGCTCGGCGTTCTGCGACGACTGGTCGGCCTTGCCGATGTACGAGTAGTAGATGCGCAGTTGCTCGTCCGTGTTGGACTTCCCGTCCTCGATCGCGGTCGCGTTGGCGGCCACCATCATCGCCACGGCACCCTCGGTGGATTCCGGGAAGCCCACCTGGCTGCCCCGGCCGTCGGTCCGCTTCCCCCGCGGAAGCGCCGTCCACTGGTCAGGCTCGGTCCAGTCGTCCGGCGGCGCGTACGTCGCCGACGGGCCGGGCGAGGCGGAAGCGCTCGCCCCGCCCTTCGCCGGAGTCTTCCCGCCGCCGCCGTCGTCGTCGCCGCCGCTGAGCGCCACGTAGCCCGTCAGAGCAAGCACGGCCGCGAGTGCGCCACCCGCGATCCAGGTGCCCTTGGTGTTCCACGTCCCCCTGGTACGTCCCATTTCCCCCGCCTCAGCCTGCGATGCCGTTGAGGATCGCGATCAGGGAGCCGGACAGGAGGATGGCCGCCAGCCCGCCGCCCATCCACTTGAACGGCTCCGACCCTCCGCCGTTGCGCGACTTGTCCGAGACGGCGAGCTTGTAGACGCCCCAGCCCACACCGCCGACTCCGGCCAGGACCAGCCCCCACAGGCCGTATCCGAAGATCTTGGTGACCGGGCCGTCCATGCCCGGGATCTTCGTCGGCTTGGCCCCAGGAATGAGATCGCCGTCGGCGGCGAGGTACATCTTCATGACGAGCCGGTTCATGCTCATTTCCCTTCGATCGTGCGCCGCAGCTTCTCGGCCGCGGACCGAACGTCCTTGTACTCCAGGGCCTCCGCTGGCCCCTTGACCGCCCGGAGGACGGGCAGGTACGGCAGCCTCGCTACCCCGGCCAGCCGCCCCTCCAGGGCGCGGACCAGGAAGCGGGCATCCTGCACGGGGCGGGCCGGAGCATCGGCCACCCACACCAGCCACGGCCGGGGCAGCGGACCCCAGCGCAGCAGGGTCTGCTCCAGCATCTGCACGCCGTACAGCGTGGTGTCAGCCACGAGCACCGGAGAGGCGCCGTACGGGATCTGCTCCCCGTACGCCAGGATTCGGGCCCGGGCGCCGCCGGCGTCGTTGTCGAGCATCGCGGCGACCGTCGCCACTGCAATGCCGTACCCGTTGTCGATAGGCATCAGCGCGTACCGGAGAACCGGCGTACCAGTCCCCGGGGTTGATGTCACCAATTGGGCGGTCATGCCACAACTCCCCCCTGCATGCCTTCGTTTAAGCCAGGATATTGGGCTCGTAGGATCACTGAGGCTAGCGTGAACCCCCGACAAACCTGGGTGCTGTTTTCGCGAGAGCCGGAGGTCAAGCAGAGGTGCCGCCCTACAACAGCGCGCGTCAGTCAGGGATTTACCTGCAAAGCAGGAGCTGTTTCGAGACGGCAAACCGATCACACCTGGTCGCCTCAACCGAAATCACAGCGTCAACACCGACACGCATCAGCCACACCCCCGAGCCGCCAACGGTTCCACGCAGACGTCTCCATTTCGCCGCGCGAAATGAAGAGGGCGCCATTTCGCTGTGCGAACTCGCCCTACCTGAAACCTGATCCCCGACCCTACGTGAGCCGCAGCTCCACACGCGGTCCGGCCCCGGCCGAATGGAGGCGCACATGCCAAACAACTCGTGATCTAGTACGGCAGAAAGTCACACAACCGGCACGACAGCGAAGCGAGAACACGCACGGGGGGGGTAGCACGTGAAGGTGCTCATAGGGGCCGTCGCCGCAGCCGTAGGACTCGTCGTCCTGGCACTCCTCACAGTGGTGGGGGTGCTGATCTCCGACGACGACGCCTCGGCCACCGAGTCGACCAGCGCCAGCGGCGGTCTGAAAGGTGTCCCCGCCGAGTTCCGCGAGTGGATTCTCAAGGCGGACGGCGCATGCAAGGAACAGGGGATGACCCCCGCCCTGCTGGCCGCCCAGCTCTGGCAGGAGAGCAAGTTCAAGACCTCCAAGAAGGAGGCCACCAGCTCCGCCGGCGCGCAGGGCCCGGCCCAGTTCCTCCCCTCCACCTTCGCGACATGGGGACGCGACGACGACGGGAACGGCGAGATATCTCTGTGGGACATCGGCGACGCCGTGATGGCCCAGGGCCGGATGATGTGCTCGCTGCTCCGGCAGGCGAAGTCCTCCGGCTACCAGGACGACGTCCGCCGCCTCGCGCTCGCCGGCTACAACGCCGGGTGGGGCAGAGTCCAGCAGTACAAGGGCGTGCCCGACGAGGACTTCGCGGGCGGGGAGACGTTCAACTACGTCCAGCTCATCATGTCCACCATGCCGCGCTTCCAGGGGCCCAGCCTCTTCGAGGTCTCCGGCTCCGGCTCGGCGGCCGCCGCGCTGCGCAAGGCAGTCGGACGGATAGGCACCCCGTACGCCTGGGGCGGCGGCGGCCCCCAAGGCCCGTCGAAGGGGTTTTGCGACGGCACCAACGGCTACCTCAACGGCAAGTGCATGGCCTCCAGCACCGTCGGCTTCGATTGCAGCGCGCTCGTCCAGTACGCGTTCTGGCCCAAGCAGAAACTGCCGCGCACGGCGTCCGCACAGTACGGCGCCACGTCCGACCGGCCCGTCTCCAGGGCCAAGCTGAAGCCGGGCGATCTACTGTTCTGGTCGCGCGGCGGAAGCGGCTCGATCTACCACGTCGCGATCTACGCGGGCGACGGCAACGTCGTGCAGGCGCCGCGCACCGGAAAGAACGTGGAAGTCGCCCCGCTCACCTCCGCAATGCCCGAGCGGGACTACTACGGAGCCACCCGCCCCTGACCCGGAACGACGTGTGCCGCAGACCAGAAACCGGTCTGCGGCACACGTGCGTTCGGCCGGTGCTCTACCGGGTCTTGCCACTCGTCGGCGCGGGCCCAGCCTCCCGGTGCGCGGCCACTCCCGGTGTGGTCGGTGCCGTGCCCTTCGCGGCCGACTTAGTAGGGCCCACGCTCGGCGACGTCGACCGGGCCGCCGCGGTGTTCACCTTCGGCCCCAGCCCTGCCGGCGCACCGACCGGCTTGCGCAGTGCGTCGTTGGCAGCCTGCACCAGGCGCCGCCCCACCTGCGACTGCGGACCCTCCCGCCATGAGGTGTCCTTCGACAGTCGGGCCAGGTGCTCCGCGACCGGCTGGCCCTTGCTCTCCATGTCCGCCATCCGCGCGGCAACCAGCGGCCACTGACGCGACGCCACGAGGAGATCCGCCTCCCGCTCCGCTCCGGGCATCGCCTCGCGCACCATGCGCGTGAACTTCTGGTTCTCCGACGGCGCGATGGACAGTTGCCGAAGGGCCCGTTCCCGGTCTCCCAGGTCGAGATCCTTGGGGATGTCCAGCCCGGTCGTCATCGGACCGTACGACAGCTTCGCGTCCCGGCTCGTGGTCGCCGCCGCGAGCACCTTGGCAACCGCCTGGTCGACGCCGACACCCTCCTCGTGCGCAGACGCGAGGATCGCCCGGACGTCGACTCCGCGCTCGTTCAGCGTCGCCATCGTCCGCGCCATCTCCGGCCACGCCGGGGAGGAAAGGATCGCCTCGCGCACCGGTCCCGCCGGCAGCGTCTCGCGCAGGGCCTTCGCCCACTCCTCGGTGCCCTCACGCTTCACCTTCTCAGCGTTCGCCGCGACCTGGTCCCGTACCGTCACGGTGATCTCGCCGACGCGCGGGAGCATCGCCTCCAGGTCAACCCCGGCCCGCTTGAGCGCCATCAACTGCTGGGCAAGCTGGGGCCAGTCCGCCCCCTCCAGCAACGCCGCGGCGATGTCGTCCGGGAGGAACTTCTTGACCTCCTCCGAGGCCTCCGCCGCGGACTTCTCGGCGTCCGGGAGTTCGTCCTCCTTCCCTGCCTTCTTCTGCTGCTGACGACGTACCGCGTCCGCGATGGCCATGACCAGACGGAACGCCATCACGGAGGTCTGCACCGCCTCTCCGACGGCCTCCGTAAAGGCCTCTCCGGGGCGTTCCTCCGGTGTCGGCATCGACATGTTCGCTCCCCTCGTTACCGGGCCCGTCGGGGGCCCTTGCGCTGCTCGTCACCCGGTGGCCGACGTGTCGGTCCGGGCGCCCCCGTCTTGCGCGGCCCACTGGTACGGCCGGTACCGCCCGTGGACGTCGGCGACGGGCTCTTGCCGGTGGCCGCCGCCGTCGCACCGCGCTGACGACTCCACCCGTCCAGACGCCATGTAAGCACCTCGGCGACCGAGTCCGCTGAGCCCAACTCCCGCCGAGCGGCGACCGCGGCAAGGACGTCGACCGGGTCCTCCCCCGCCTTCTCGACCGCAGCCAGCCGCGTACGCAGCGCGGGCCAAGCCGGGTCCGCAAGGATCTCCCGCGCGTGCCCCGGCACGGCCTCCTGGAGCACGCCCGCCATCGGCCGCTCGCCCGAGACCGACGGCGCCCGGCGCGCTCCCGGAGTCCGGGTGCCCGCGCGCTTCGGACGGGGCCGGTACTCGCGTGCCGCGCTCGCGCCGGCGGTCACCTCGACCGCTTCCCGCAGCAGTCGACCAGCCCGGCCGGAGGCCTCCGCCTGGGCCCGGTGCTCCTGCGCCTGGTGCCACTTGCGGGAGGCCTCGATCGCGGTCACCAGGGCGAGCAGGAACCCGAGCGCGGCGACCGTGTCACTGCGCCCGGCGGCCGCTGCCGACTGCGACAACAACTGTGTCGACTCCCGGTACAGGCTGCGCGCCTGACCCTCCAGGATGCGGTCGCCCGGGACGCGCGACGCGCGCTCGAACTCGTACGCCGCGTCCTTCAACCGGTCGCGCACCATGCGGGGTGAGATCACCGCGGCGATGACGATGAGGTCACCGAGCGCGGCGACGTCCCCGGCCCCCTGTCGCAGTCCGCCCGCGCCGAGCTGGTCGGCGGCCGCGCGCACGCGCCGCTCCGCCTCCTGCCACATCTCCGCCGGCGCGACCGTCGGCACGGAAACCGGCGTCGTCCAGCGTTCCCGAACGCGTGGCAGGGACAGGTCGGAGGCGAGCCGGGCGCCCGGGAAGAAGACCGCGCGATGCCCGCCGTCGCGGTCGCCGGGCATCGCGACGGAGTACCCGGTGATGTTCCCGTCCGGCGCCACCCGCTTGTTCACGCGGACCCCGGCCGCGGTGAGCCGGGCGAAGAAATCGTCCTCGCTCGTGGCGGCGGCCGCGGCCTGGCGGACCGTCCGCTGGAGCGTCTCGCGGACCGGCTCCGACAGGCCGCGCCGGACGGCCTTCTCCTGCTCGCCCGTCTTCGACCACTTCCTCGCGGTCTTGTCGCCGTGCTTCAACCGTCTTAGCCCGAACTCGATCTCGAAGTTCCGCGCGGCCGCGTGCATGTTCGGGATGTCCTGCCGCAGTCGCGGCTGCCGTCCGTCCTGCCTGGCCTGCGTCGCGACGATGTGGATGTGGTCGTCCGCGTGACGGATCGCGACCCACCGGCAAGCCTGGTCGTCGCCGTGTTTGGCGATGCCGGAGGCGTGCATCATCTCGCGGGCGACCCGTGCCCATTCCTCGTCCGTCAGAAGTCGGTCCTCGGGCGCGTTGCGAACCGCGACGTGGTACACGTGCTTGGCCGGTCGCTTGCCGAGCAGGGCGTACACCGGGGCGTCCAGGATGAGCGCCAAGTCGGCGATCGTCATGTCCGGCGAGCGCGCCGGGTCCTCGATATACGGGTCGTTCCACGAAGCCACCATGTGCGGGTCGGTGTGCTCGTCGCGCTTGCCCGGACCGTACAGATAGTCCAGCAGACCCCAGGTATCGTCACCATCTCGGGCCCTCTTCGGAATCACGACCGGGGTTGCCTCTCACGCATCACCTGGAGTGTCGCCGCGTGCAGCTGCCCGATCGCTTTCACCAAGGCGACATTTACCGCGTCCTCATGCTCTGAGGAAACCCTGCCTTCAGCGTTCCGAATCTTCGCGATCTGGTTGTGGTTGTTGCCCACTCGTGCGAGCTGAGTAGTGGCCCGGACGAGTTCGGCCAACACATCCTTAGCGTTGGGCGACACCGGTACAACCACTTCCGCTGCGACCGCCAGGGCGGCGGCGGCGACCCAGGAGGCGAGGGCTTGGTTGTCTCGCGCAGCAGCCTCGCGGACGATTGCCAGCTCGGTGTCTGTGTAGGAGACCTTCAAACGGTTATTGCGACGCCCATCGGCCTCGCGCTCGCGGTATCGCGCGCTGCGATCAGAGGAACGGCGCCGGCCACCCGCTGCTTGTGGCTCTGCCACACCAGCCCCCTTCCCAACCCCCCGGTCCGTGCTCGGACCAAAGATCACCGGCCGCCCACAGTAGTGGGCCGAAAGCCGGGGATCACGCAAACTGGGCCCAGTTTGCACTAACTCGCTTCCGGTGGCTATGGCCGCCGGAAGGGTGTCAGGTAGGAACAACTGACCGTCAAAAATACCTGTGGGCTGCGGTGATGCGGTGTCCCGCGCGCCGGTGACCGGGAGCAAGCCAGTACGATCACGGCATGGCGAGCGCACACGACATCATGCAGCGGATGAGGGAACGTCAGGCGGCACGCGAGGCGGCTTTCGAGCCGCTCGCGGAGATCCTGGGGCAGCGTCAGGAACTCCAGCGGCAGCTGGCCGCCCTGGACGAGCCGTACGGACAGGCCTTCGCGACGGCGGAGGCCGGAGGGTGGACTGCGGATGAGCTGAGGGAGATCGGCGCCGAGGAGCCCGCAAAGCGCCCCAAGGGGCGGCCGCGAGGCAAGCGCACCACAGCGAAGAAGGCGGCGCCGGAGACGGCCTCCACGGACTCCTCGGCCGGTTCGCCGACGGCGGTCCCGACGCAGAGCGGTGCCGCAGAGCAGGAGACCGCAACCGCCGGGAGCACGTCCGTCTGACGGCGCAGAACGAAGAGAAAGGGCCCCGCTGTGCGGGGCCCTTCGCGTTGCTGGGGTATCTCTCCCCGGCCTCTCCAGTGTCCGGCCGAACTCCTCCGCGTCGGGGACGGACGGCGCCCCGGAACCCTTCACGGGTGGATTCCGGGGCGCCGCTTCCAGCCGCTGCCCGCGACGGGGGTGGCGCGGGCAGCGGGGTTCGAGAGCGGGCTACGGCCCGCTGCTGCGGCTGGACCTCACAGGTCTCCCGCCGCGATCATCTCGGCGCGCGTCCGCCGGATCTTAAGCCGCCGCGGATTCTCCGCCGGCCACTCCGTGCCGCCACCCGTCCGGGGCCGGAGCCAGACAACTCCACCACGCACGTCGGTCACCACGGCCCGGGCCTGGCCCTCCACCACCTCGTCGCCGACCGACGGCAACGGCTCGGTCTCATTCTCGGTCATCGAGTCACCTTCATCTCTGCCCAGACACGCTTGCCCCACGGGACGCGCCCGGAGCCCATCAGGTCGTATCCCCACCGGTCCGCAACCTCCTCGACCAACGCCAGTCCGCGACCGTCGACGTCGTCCGGTCCGGCCTCTCGCGGCTCCGGAACCTGCCGCGGTTCGCGGTCGACCACGGCGACGTACACCCGGTCCTCTTCGGGACGGTCGATGATCACCCGGACGCACTCACCGCGAGCGTGCCGGACGGCGTTCGCGAACAGCTCCGCCAGCAGCAGCGCCGCGCTGTCGCCCGCGTCTTCCATGTTCCAGGCGCACATCGCCACGCGGGCTAAGCGCCGTGCCTTCTCTGCCGTCTCGGGTGTGCGCGTCATCGTCTCGCTGTAGCCGGGGTATCCCGACCCGCGTGGTGTGGTGGTCATGCCGGGCATCGCCAGACCTCGGGTTAGCGGATGGTCGAGACACGACCGTAAAAGGCGGAGGGGGTAGCGACAGGTACAGTCGCTACCCCCTCGTGGAGAGGTACAAGTTGTACCCCTAAGCGGCGACGCCGAGTTGACGCGCCAGGCCTCGCGCGTCGTCACGGATGATCGCGCTTCCGGACTCCGCCAGTTCTCCGGCGGCGCCCCGGGCGAAGAGGTTGAAGCGGGCGGTTTCGGGGCTGGCCTCGTACGCCTTCTTCAACAGGTGGACGACCGCCACGTTCTCGCCTTGCAGGCTGTACGCGCGGGCCGTCTCGATGATGTGGAAGCTTCGGCGGGTCGCGCTCTGCATGGCGCCGAGGTCGATATGCGTGGCCGCGTCGACCGCCGCCCCGCCCCTCACGAGGTCGTTGTTCATGGTGATCGCGTACGCGTCGACCATGCTCCGCCCGAACACCAGCCACGGGTGCGCGTACCCGTCGCCGAGCCGCTTGGCTGCGGCATCGGCACGGTCCCAGTGCCGTTCCGCGTTCCCCTTCTGGCCGACCTTCGCGTACGACAGGGCGGTGGCCAGGTGCAGCAATCCACCGAGGGCGATGTCCTCCGTTCCGCGGTTCGGGTCGAGCAGCTGGATGGACCTCATCGCCAGTTCGACGCGCGCCTCGTGGCGCTCCCCGGCGTCACGGAAGACGTGGTTGAGGTACCACGCCGAGGCGGCGATGGCGCGGGGACTGTCGGCGTCCTGGGCCATCGTCATGGACCGGTCGCCGGTGAGCATCACCAGCTCCGGCGCGGGCTGGAAACTCAGGTAGAGCTGAGCGAGGTGGTAGGCCTGCGCGAGGTACACCTGGACCCGGCGCCGCTCGGCGCCTTCGTGCGCGCGGGCGGCGTACTGGAGATCGGCCAGCAGTGCGGGGAGCACGTTGGCGACGCGGGTGCGGTGGTCACCGAATCCGTGCCAGGCCTGCCACGCGTTCTGCACCCGAGTGGCGAGCGCCGCCGCCGGCGCGGGCTCATCGTCGTGGCTCAGCAAGTCGTAGGTGGTCAGTGCTTCCTTGACACGCAGCAGGGCGGGGTGGGCGGCCTTGGTGTAGGTGGCGGCCGCGAGCCGCTCGTCACCGGTGAGCGAGGCAAGGTCGTCCACTCCCAGGGCCTCCGCCAGACGCAGGAGGAGCGGCAGGCGTGGCATACCCAAGCGATCGTTCTCGATGGCCTTGACCCATTCCGTGCTACGGCCGACGAGACCGGCGAGCACCGGTCGCGTCTGTCCCTTCCGCTCGCGCTCACGTCGGACCCGTTGGCCGAACGTTCGAGGCGAGCCATTTTCAGCGTCGTGCGCCATGATGGACTCCGTTCTGACGTCGCACTCAGGACGGTACCGGTGCGCGAGCGTCCGGGAACACTGGTCTCTGGTCGAGTACCCGAAGGGAGACCGGAAAGCCCCGGTGGGCCGCTGATCTTCCAGCGGCCCACCGGGGCTTTGAAGTTGGCGGGGGCTTTCCCCTACGCCGCTGCGGGCGTCGGCTCGGGCTCCTCAGCGAAGAGGTCCAGCTGGTCAAGCTCCGTGATGCTGGCGCCGGTGTCGATGCCGTACAGCTCCCGGACGTACGCCCGGATCTTGGCCTCCCAGTTCTCGTCTCCGAGAATCCGTCCGAACACGGCGGCTGCCACCATCGGGCAGACCGCGTCCGCTGCCTGCTGGGCGACGTTGCGCACTCCGCGGCCGCGGCCGACGTGGGTCCACGGGTAGTCACTGGGGAAGCCGACCAGACGGCCGATGTCGGACTGGGTGATCGTCTCGCCGGTCTCGGAGTCGGCCCATCCGTACGCGGTCGCGGTGACGCAGGTCGACGGAAGGTCGGCGCTGCGCGAGCCGCCGCCCTTGGCCCGGCCGGTCGCGGGGTCGACGGGCCGGTGACCGCGCGTCAGGTAGACCCGGCCGGTGCTCCAGCCGACGACTTCGGCGAAGGTCGGGGCGGGGATCGGCTCGGCCGGAGTGACGTCCACAAACGGCTGCTCGGCGCCACGGTGAGCGGCCATGAACCGACGCTTGCGGTGGCTTCCGCCGTAGGTAACCGCGTCCAGCGTCCACGCCTCCGTGGTGTGCCATCCGGCCTGCGTCAGCTGCTCGAACAGTGCGTCCTCGATCTGTCGGGGCAGCGCGCTCGACTGCTCGACCATGACGCACTCCAGGATGCCGCCGGGCCGGGCGAGCATCCCCAGCGGCCAGATGATGACCTCGGCCATGAGCCCGGCGCGCGGGTCCTCCAGCTGCGCGAGCGGGGCGCGGACCTCGTCCCACGTGTCGCCGGAGCGGGGCGCGTAGCCGGTGGGCGAGTGCTCCCACGGTGCGAATCCGGCGGCCGCGCCCGCCTCCAGGATGACGTTCAGGATGACGTCGATGGAGGCGGTGTACCGGCCCTTGCCGAGACCGCTCGGGGTGAACGCCTGGCACGGCGGGGTGAGGGCGATGATGCTGACGTACTGGAGCGCCGGGTTCTCCGGGTCGAGCGTGGTGACGTCGGCGTGGACGACGCGGAATCCGGCGGCCGTGGCGGTCGCGACGGCGCCGCCGTCCAGGTCGATTCCGATGATGTCGACGTCGGCGCCGAGGATGTCGCGCAGTCCGAGGGAGAGGCCTCCGGGGCCGTGGAAAAGGACGATAACGCGCTTGCGGAGGATGCGTCCGAAGGTGTCGCGCTCCGGGGCAAAAAGCCACTCGATCGGGAAGGGGCGGGCGTACCAGTCCAGGAGTTCGCGGGTCTCCTCGTCCAGGGCGGCGATGCGCTCGGCGGTGACGGTACCCCGGCCCTCGAACCGTCCCAGTGCGATGGCGGCGCGCTCCCCGCGTGCCTCGTGGGCAAGCTCCTCGACTCGCTCGTCGTGGCCCTCGACCACGGCGTGCGCGCACTCGGTGATCCGCTCGACGGCGCGGTACGCCCACTCGTCCGTCTCCTCGTCGGGGTTCAGGTCGGCGTACTCGGTGAGCAGTGCGGCGGCGCTCTGGCACTCGGTGAGTGCGGGGTGTCCGGCTGCCGCGGTGAGGGCGGCCGCGTCCTCGGCCTCCTGCTCGGCGGCGTCGGCGGCGGAGTCTGCGCCGATGCTGAGTGTGGGGCGGAGCAGGCTCAGCATCCCGCCGGCGGGCACTCCGAAGGCGTGGGTGTCGCCCATGGTCCACTTCCTTGGTGTCGTTGAGGCTTTTCGGTGTGGCCCGGGGGCCCGCCGGGAGGGGATTCCCGCCCCCTTCCGACATCACTAATACTCTCAAGTTTTTGGGTGGAGGTCAACCCCCAACACTCCACAAACCCGCAGGTCAGAGGTCTTTTTGAGGGTCTTTTCAGGGATCTCCGTGCGCCGCCCCGCCCGTCTCGGCGGCTCGCCGTACGACGGGCCGGTCGGGGGGTTCCCTCCGCGGCTGGGCAGGCGCAGCCGACCGCGGGCCGCGTCGGGGGGCAAGGCCGGTCTCAGCCGCGAAGCGGCTCGGCCTTGCGGCCCGGCGCGGGCTGTGGTCCCCTCCGGGGGCCCGGACGCGGAGGGAACCCCCCGACCCCGCCCACACACCCACCACCCACGCACCGCAAGGCGACAGCGGCGCCCCCTCCCCTCTGTGGAGGGTCCAGGGGTGTGGGGGCGGAGCCCCCGCGATGCTCGAACCCGCACCCCTCGACCCCACCCCCACCACCAACTCACCTCTTAAGAGGTGAAGATGGGGCGGGTCGGTGAAACGACGATGGCCAGCACGCCCCGAACCGGGGTCGCGCTGGCCATCGTTCGGCCCGAGGGCCTCCTACTGCTGGGCTCCCTTGCGGGCCCGGGTGATGACCCGCTTCCAGGTGATCACGGCCTGCCCGTGGCGCTCGGCGAGCAGGGTGGCCACTTCGCCGACCTTCATGTCGGGGTGGGCAGCGAGCATTTCGGCGGCCTGCTGGACGCGGGGGTCCGGCGCCTTCTCCTTCGTCCGGGAGCCGACCGGGCGGCCTCCGCTGGTCCCGAACCCGCCGTCGGGGTCGTCGGCGAACTCCCAGAGCTGGGCCCTGGTGCGGTACTCGCGGGTGCGGGTCGGCAGCTTCTCGATGCGGATCGGGTCCGGCCACCCGCGCGGCGGCGTCTTGGCGTACTGGGTGATCCGGCTGATGTCGACGCCGAGGACGCGGGCCTGCCCCGCCGGCGGGAGCTGCTCGTCGGGGTCGCCGGTGCGGTCGATGCCGCGGCCGTCGCGGGGCTCGCGCTCGTGGTGCTCGGCAAGCCACTGGGTCCACGTCTCCAGGTCCCAGTGCGGGACTCCGTCGATCACGCGGGCCGGGGGGTGACCGTTGACCTCACGGTCGTGCCACAGGTTCGCGAGGCTGGCGACACGGCCGTAGTTGCTGTGCTCGACCAGCTCCTCCTGGGTCGCCCACTGGCGGCCGTCGATGCTCTGCACGGGAATGCTCCTGGTGATGTCGGTCGCGGATAAGATGGTGGGTGGTTCGGTTTTAGGTCTGTTGAGGGCCTTCGGTGGCCGGACCGCACGGCCCGGCGGGATTCCCACGCATTTGCGCCCCGCCGGGCCGCCCTACGTCTGCCGCCGGCCAATCAGCTCCGGGCGCGCTCGATGATCTCGCGCAGGCTGATGGACGGCTTGAACTGCTTGCCCATGTCGACCTCGGCCTCGGCGTACTCGTCGAAGATCCCGGGGTTCAACTGGGCGGAGAGCACCAGATCCTCGTTCCCGGCCAGCGGGCAGGCCCGGCAGCTCAGGCGCCGCATCCCCATGCGGTATGCCTCGTGGGATGCGATGCCGTTCTCCCGGTGGATCTCCCACACCTGCTCGGTGCTGAGCTGGTGGATCGGGAGCCACGTCGTCACGACCCGCAGCGTGCCCTTGCCGCTCATGCGGTTGCGCTCCAGGATCGGCTTCTTGGCCCGGGCCCTGGACTCCTCGGCGCGCATACCCATCGCGTACCCGGCGCGGACCGGGCGCCCGAGCCGCAGCTCGGCGCCGACCTCGTCCACGTAGTCGCGACCGACCGCGGTCTTGGTGTCGCTCGTGCAGTAGCGCGCGAAGTGGCCCGGCCAGTTGCCGTGGGAGCGAATCCGCTCCCACAGCGAGCCCCACCGCTGACTGCGCCGGACGGCGAAGGGGACGCCGTACTGCTCGGCGTGCGCGCGGGCGACTTCGAGCGCACCGGGCCACTCGACCAGGTGACCGCGCTCGGTGGTCCCGAGGTCGCAGTGCAGGATGCGGACCTTGTCGAGCTGGCCCGCCTTGTCGGCCCGGGTGCAGACCTCGTGCACCGTGGCGCCGGAGTCCTTGCCGCCGCTGTCGCCGACAATCACGACGTCATGGGCATCGAAGTCGAACTCGGCGCGGAGCGCGGCCGGCGCGGCGGCCGGCGCGGCGAACAGTTCCATCTGGGCGCCGCACCCGGTGCCGCACGGCGGGGTGAAGGGGGGCTTCGTCATGGATGAGTCCTTCGGTTCGCTGAGGTGGTTCGGTGTGAGCCCGGAGGGCTCGGCGTCGGTCCGGGATTCCCGCCCCTTTCCGACACCACCAATACTCTCAAGTTTTGCGGTGTTGGGCAAGTCCGGGGCTCACCCCGGGGCCCCTCCCCCGGCCCGTCTCCTGCGAGGCGGGCCGGGAGAGTCGGCGGTCAGCCCCGGGTGAGCTGAGCGAGGGCGGCGCGCTTGTCGTGCAGCGCGAACACCGCCTCCAGCAGCGCCTGGGCGACCTCTTCGGTGCCCGCTGCCGCAAGGTGGCCGTGCAGGGTGTCCAGCGCGGCCGCGAGCTGGGCGTCGTCCTCGGCCAGGCAGCAGCCGGTGATGTCGGCGGCGGCCGGGTTGTGCAGCGGGCGGCGGTCCATGGCGTGCCTGACGTACTGCCCGAACTCCGGGGGGAACCCGGTGCCGGGGTTGCTCGCGGCTTCGGTCTCGGCGTCCGCGAGGGCGAGCCGCGCGTCGGCGGGGATGCCGTCCGCCTCGGTCGGGGCCTCCTCCCAGAACGAGATGACCACGGTGTCGAGCAGTTCGGCGATCATGTGCAGGGCCCGCCCGTTCCACGCGGAGGCGAACAGGGTGCGGCGGCGGGCGATGTCGGCCAGGGTGGCGGCTCGCCATGCGGCGGCGCGGGCCTGCGGGGTCGGTTCGAAGGCGGTCATGGTGGTTCCCCTCCAGGGGGTTGAGGTTCTTCGGTGTGACCCGGGCGGGCGGGATTCCCGCCCCGCCGGCGCCCGGGGTGAGGCTCGGCCGGTGCTGCCCGCCGGT
The DNA here is from genome assembly GCF_042891445.1 of Streptomyces sp. NPDC001890. Classification (NCBI taxonomy): domain Bacteria; kingdom Bacillati; phylum Actinomycetota; class Actinomycetes; order Kitasatosporales; family Streptomycetaceae; genus Streptomyces; species Streptomyces sp. NPDC001890. The sequence goes on from NZ_JBIATE010000030.1 coordinate 35,362, forward strand.
CCCGGGAGGGACCGGCGGGCGCCGGGCTACTTCTGGTACGCGGGGATCAGCTCGCGGACCTTCTCCGCGCCGATGCATCCGCCGTCGTGGCGGTAGATGCTCGGCGGCTGGCCGTTGCGTCCCCGGTGGTGGCTCCAGTAGCGGACCCCGGACCAGCCGCACAGCTCACAGAGCAGGTACCAGGGGTTATCGGACCCCGGGAACCCCTGGGAGACGGCCCTCCAGTGGTGCTCAGTCAGACCGGCGAACGCGGTCCGCGCGCCACCGAGGTTCCGTCCGTTGACGGGCATCCGCGGGTGCAGCAGGGGCACCGGCCCGTTCAGCGGCTGGGGCGCTTCGGCGCGCACCTGGTCCAGGGAGACGGCCTCGATGCGACCGGCGATGTACTCCTGGATGAGGTGGGCGGCCGCCATGTCGATGCCCTTCTTGCCGGTGGGCGGGCGGCGGAGGTTGTGCTCCCCCTCGCTGGTGACGACCAGCCAGTCACGGTGCCAGCGGAAGGCCTGTCCGAGGACCTTGTCCGCGCCGATGATCACGGGGTAGCGGCACTCGATGTCCGGCTCACCCTTGCGGTACGGGAGGGTTGCGGTGCTCATGACGTGCTCCTTGTTGAGGTGGTTCGGTGGTTGGTCTGGCAGGGGTGGGCGGGGATTCCCGTCCCGCCCACCCCTGCCGGGCGGGTTGGACTATCAGCCCTGGAACTCAGCCGAGTCCTCATCGATGGCCGGGTACTCGGACAGCGGGTTGTCGATCAGGGCGAGTACCGCTCCCGCGAAAATTTCCAGGGCGTGCGCGTCGTGGGTGAACTCCCCCGCCCGCTCCTGGGCCGTCTCGATAGCCGCTTCGAGCTGTTCGCGGGTGTAGACCTTCTGGCTGCTGGCGCTCACGGAGAACTCCTTGTTGAGGTTGGTTCGGTGGGGTCGTGGGGCGGACGGGATTCCCATTCCGTCCGCCCCACGGGGCGAAGGGGCTAGCTCGGGCCGTCGGCGAAACCGGCGCCGGTGAAGGCGAGTTCGTCGGCGTAGAAGACGTCCTCCAGCTCCTGGAACGTCCGCCGGTCGGCGTGCTCGCGCAGGGCGAGAGAGGCGGCGTGGCCCTGGCTGACGGCCTGGTAGGTGCGGAAGACGAGCGGCGACTGCGAGTCGTCGCACGCGGCTTCCAGGTCCTCGCGCTGGGCGTACAGCTCGACCGGGTGGTCGGAAGCGCGCTGGACCTCCAGCACGTGGCGCTTCTCGATGTCCTTCCAGACGTTCCAGTCGTAGACGCCCTCGTCGTCGGCGATGACGAAGTAGGTTCCGGGCCGCTTGGTGAGGTCCACGCGGGGCTCGACTCGGTCCATCTCGGGGTTCATGCCGCTGGGCCTTTCGTTGAGGTGTTCGGTGTGGGGCCCCGGTGGGCGGACGAGGATTCCCGCCCTGTCCGCCCACCGGGATATTTGAATCAGTGCTCGTCGCGCTCGATCACGCGGAACTCGAAGCCGTCGTCTGAGGTGAGGACGTGGCCCTCCATCAGGTCCTCGGTGTGCGCGGCCAGCTCGGAGAACCGGAAACCGGCTACCTGCATCGCCTTCCACAGGTGGCTCGCCACGGTGCGGTGGTCGTCCCCGTGTCCGACCGTGAGCCAGTCGCTTTCCGCGCCGCGTACCTGTGCGAGGTAGCGACCGGCGTCCTCGGACTCGTCGTCCGTGTCGGCCCGCTCGGTGGGCCAGGTGGCGAGTTCCGCCTCGTAGTTGCGCACGGCGCGGCTCGCGACTCCGGCGGCACCACCGGGGTGGTCGTCGGTGTCCGCGAGGTGCAGCAGGTCCGCGATCAGGTCCTCGATCGGGTTCGCGACGCCGTCGGCGTGCTCGGCGCCGTACAGCTCCCACGCCTTGCGCGCACGGTCGGCGCGGTCCGGCGTCGTCAGGTCGCTGAGGTTCAGTGCGATGGAGTCCACGATGTGGCCTTTCGTTGAGGTTTTTCGGTGTGGCCCGGGGGCCGATGTCGGGGGGATTCCCGCCCCCTTCCGACATCACTAATACTCTCAAGTTTTTGGGTGTAGGTCAACTTCAAAACGCCGAAAAACCGCAGGTCAGAGGCCTTTTTTCGGGAGTTTCAGGGGCCTCGATCGACTGCCCCGACCCCTCTCGGCGGCTCGCCGTACGACGGGCCGGTCGGGGGGTTCCCTCCGCGGCGGGGCAGGCGCAGCCGACCGCGGGCCGTGTCGGGGTGCCAGGCTCGCGCTCGCGCGACCGCCGAAGGCGGCTTGGCCTGGCGGCCCGGCGCGGGCTGTGGTCCCCTCCGGGGGCCCCGTCGCGGAGGGAACCCCCCGACCCCGCCCACACACCCACCACCCACGCACCGCAAGGTGAAAACGGCGCCCCCTCCCCTCTGTGGAGGGCCCAGGGGTGTGGGGGCGGAGCCCCCGCGATGCTCGAACCCGCACCCCTCGCCCCACCCCCACCACAAACCCACCTCTTAAGAGGTGAGAACGGGTCAGGTCGGTGCTCGACCGCCCGGCGGTGCCCTGCCGGCGCCTTCCGTACGGCCCGCGGGAACGCCGAAGGGCCCGGCGAGACGGGTGTCTCGCCGGGCCCCGGGGCGGGCTGGTCAGTAGAGCTGGATGCGGGTGAGGACGATGTGCGGCGGGTCGGCGTCGGCGACGATGACGTACTCGGCGATGCCGAGCGAGCCGTCCGCGCCGAGCGGCATGCGCCGCTGCTGCGGCCACTTCGACGACGCGGTACTGCCCGGTACATCGCCGCGGCTCTCATTGATCACCACGGTGGCGGCCACGACCGCACCGAACACATCACCGGGAAGCGCCGGGTCCTCTAAGAGCCGGGCGACCTCTTCCGACAGCACGCACGGCAGGCCTTCCGGCTCCTGGCCGTACGGGTCACTCAACGGGAAGTCCCGCCTCGCGGCGCCGGGCGACCAGGTCCTCGACCGTGACGGTCGACAGCGTCCCGTCCAGTGCGGCCGCGGTCAGCCGGTCCCCGGCCGGGTCGGTGTCGAGCATCGCCTCGCACCACCACCGGCGCAGCACGTTTTCCGCCTCCTCCGGCGCGGCCGCCAGGAGCTCGCGGTAGAACTCCATCCGGCGGCCTCCGTCCAGCGCGGCCGCGATGCCCTCCGCGTTGCGCGGTACCCGCTCCGGCTCGTGCGGGTGAATCGGCTGTGCGGTCATCGCGTGCCCCCTTCGGTCTGCTCCGAGTCTGCCCGCTCCGGACGGTCGCCGTCGACCTGCTGCCCCGGAAGCGCCGCCCGCTCCGCCCCGCGGGCGACCGCCGTCTCGGCGACGGCGTCGGCCAGCTCGGCGCACAGCCGGAGGATCGCGCCGGCGTCCGCGTGGCCGATCGACGTCACGCTCACGACCTCGCGCACCTGGCTGAACGCGTCGAAGATGCTGAACCCGCCCGGGCTGCGGGTACAGGCCTTGAAGGTGCCCCGGTCCTGCTGCCCCATCTCGCGCCGGACCCGCTCCAGGCGGGCCACGTCGACCGTGGGCCGCTCGGCGGCGCGCTGGGCCGTGATGACGGTGTCCAGGATGGTCCGCATCGCGGGGTATGCCGCGTTCCAGCGATCAGCGATACGCTGGGTCCGGGACACGGTGACGAACCTGTTCCGTACGTCGGTGACGATCATGACGGATTCCCCTTTCCGCAGGTCAGAAGCCTGTACCGAGGTCACGGGCACGCGCGTAGTGCCCCTGGAAGGCGACGGTGACGGTACCCGTCGGCCCCTGCCTGTTCTTGCCGATGATCAAGTCCATCTCGCCCGCCCGCTCGTGCTCCTTGTCGTACGCGTCGGGCCGGTGCAGCAGGACCACGGCGTTGGCCTCGGCCTCGATCGCTCCCGACTCGCGCAGGTCAGCCATCATCGGCTTCTTGTCCTCGCGCTTCTCCACCTCCCTGTTGAGCTGGGCGGCCGTGATGACGATGATCCGGAACTCGCCGGCCAGCTCCTTGAGGCCGCGGCTGATCTCGTCCACCTCTCCGGTGCGGTTCTGTCCGCCCTTGCCGGAGGCCTTCATGATCTGGAGGTAGTCCACCACCAGGACGCGCGGGAGCCTTCCCTGCGCCTGGAGCCAGCGCAGCCGCGAACGGAGCCGGACGATGGTCGCCGCCGGACCGTCGTCCACGACCAGCGGCGATCCACCGATCCGGAGCGCCGCGTCGTGGATGCGCTGCCGGTCGTCGCCCTGGTACTCACGGTCCTTGACCCGGTTCAGCGGTACGCGCGCCTCGGCCGCGATGATCCGCTCCATCAACTGGGAGTGGCTCATCTCCATGGACGACATCAGCACCGGGCTGCCGTGCCCGATCGAGACGTGCCGGGCGATGTCGAGCAGGATCACGGACTTGCCGATCGCGGGGCGGGCCGCAACGACGATCAGGTCGCCGGGCTCCATCGGGAGCATGGCCTGAAGGTCGGCGTACGGCAGCGGCAGACGCTCGGGCGGCGGCGCGTCCATGCTGACGAGGTACTCCTCCAGCATGTCGTCCACGTCCGCGACCCGCTCCAGCCCCCCGCCGGCGCCGAGCTGGGCCGCCGACTGCATCTCGGCCTGCGCGGCGTTGACGACGTCGGCGACCTCGCCCTCGGCCGCGTAGCCCATCTGCACGATCCGGGTGCCCGCCTCGATCACGCGTCGCAGCCTGAACCGCTCGACAACGATCTCCGCGTAGTACGCGGCGTTCGCCGCCGTCGGCACCGCCTGCACCAGAGTGTGCAGGTAGGACGCGCCGCCGATCCGTTCCAGGTCGCCGGACTTCGTCAGGTACCCCGCGAGCGTGATCGGGTCGACCGGCTGGCCCTTGCCGTACATGTCCATGATCGCGTCATGGATGGTGCCGTGGGTTGGGCGGTAGTACGCCTCGCTGGTCACCCCGGTCTCGCTGACGCCGCCGATCGCGTCCTTCGACAGCAGCATGCCGCCGAGCGAGCACTGCTCGGCCTCGATGGAGTTCGGAGGGACACGCTCGAAGGGGACGGTGTCCGGCGCCTGGTCGAACAGCGAGCCGCCGCCGTCCTCGATGCCGTCGTGCTGGGTGGGTACGCTCATTGGTGAATCCCTTCTTGAACTGGGTGATTCGATCGGCGGCAGGGGCCTTTCCACGGGCTCCCCTGCCGCCGTCGTGTTGCGGAGGGTCTAGACCAGCACCGGCTTCTTGGCGTTGCCGGGGTGGCTGGGGTGGCACTCGCACCTGACCAGGCCACCGTCGTCGGCCTCGCGCATCCGCTGGCCCGGTTGGGCGGGCGGGGTGCCGTCGTTGCACTTGCCGCACCAGTCGGGCAGGGCGGGACGCTGGCCAGGCACCTCGGTCTTCGGCGGAACGAACTTCTCCAGGTGACGTGTCAGTGAGTGCCAGTTGGCCCGGCTGCCCATGTCGGCGGCCGCGGCAACCAGGTGGTCGACGTCGATGCCCTCAGTGAGGAGAGCGGCGGCTTCGCGGACCATCGCGACCCGGCCGAGGGCCGGAACGTCGTGACCGTGCTTCTGGCGGGACTCGATCCAGGCCTCCGCCACCCGCACGTCGTCGTGGGTGTCCGGCTCCTCGGCGGCAGCCGAGGGAGCGGTGCTGTTCTCCGGCGAAGCCGAAATCTCCTCTCCTCGTCCCGTCCCGGCCTTGGCCGTGACGGCGGGGTCCGTTGGGGCACCTGGGACGGAAGAGAGAGAAGCTTCTTTGAGAGAGCTTCTTAGAGGGTGATCGTTTTCGCTGGTCAGGGGAAGATCCGTTCCAGTTTTCTGGTCTGGCGTTCCAGTTTTCTGGAAGGGCGTTCCAGTTTTCTGGAATGAGGGGCCCTCGTCGGCCCTGACCTGCGGCGTTCCAGTTTTCTGGAACGGCTTGCCGTCGGTGTCGACCAGCCGGACCCGAGCCCGGATCTGGCCGTTGGCCGTGGTCTCGATCTCGGTGAGGTGGGTGGGCGGCGCCGGCGGGTTCTCCCGCCAGTCCGGGCGGTAGGCGTCCAACTTGTCCCACGCGTTGCGCCACCCGGTGTGGGCGGCGTCGGGAGGCAGGTCGTTGACGGTGAAGCCGCGAGAGATCCCCTTGGCGGCCCGCTCCTTGCCCTTGAGCTGACTGATGCCCTCCAGCTCCAGCACGTCCTTTGGTACGACGAGGTTGAGTTCCTCCAGCGTCCCCAGGACCTCGTACATGGTCGAGACGCTGGTGGGCTTGTTCTTCGGGCCGGGCAGGAGCCAGCAGAGCTGATCGATCGTCATGCGCCGCATGCCGCCGTGCCACGACTGACGGGACGCCTCGGCGATCATTGACCGGAGCAGGCTGTAGAGCCTGTACGCGGTGTGCGTCATCCCCGGCATCAGCATCAGGTAGTCGCGGACCTGCGTGTAGGACCAGTAGTCCGTGATGGTGCCGGAGAACTCGATCAGCTCGTCGCCGTCCGGCGCGGCGGCGGCCAAGGCCTTCCGCGGGCGCTTCACGGCGTCACCGCCGCGGCGGCGGAGGCGGCAGCGGTCGCGACCGAACGAGTCGGCGCCGCGACGCTGCGTGTCGTCGGGTGGGTCTGGGACATCGGGTTGGGTCTCCCCTGGAGGTTTGGGGAGCCGCAGACCGGCAAGTGACGGAAAAGAGACGGTGACCTGGGACACGCTGCTGCGTGCTGGGCCCTGCTCGTTCTATCCTGGGGTGGTGACCTCGGGCCTGTAGGAAGGCTCGGGCCCCGGCGTCATCGCCGACCTACGACTCAAGCTGTGAGGGCGGGAGTCGATTTAGATGGCCGTTCTGCTGGCAGGCAGGGCGGCCATCGGCGTATCAGGGCGCAGGTCCGGACGGGCGGGTCGCCGCACTGGTGAGCGAACCAGAGGTGCGGCAGCGGCAAATGTGTACGTGGCATCCAACGATCTTGCCTTGCACCCGTGCCCACGGTGAACGCGTTTTCAGCGGGCCGAGACGGGGCGGCAGTGGACGGAGCGTCGCCATCGACACCTGGAGGTTGTCGAGCAGGGGTAGTACTGCCACGGCGCGCGGGGTGAACGTCATGTTGTGGAGCCTCGATTCCGTGGGCTTCACCGCGGGCACGCGGCTACTCGGATGCGGTGCCATCATGCCCTCTCCCGCTCGGCGATTGCACCGAAGGGGACGTCAGTCGGTGTGTCGTCCCAAGGCATGACCGGAGAGCGGCAGGCCGTTGCGCTGCCCAGCCGGAAACCACCTCCGGGTCATCCGCTGTCCGCACGTGGGTGAAGCCGTGTTCGAGGTAGTAGGCCTGGAGCCGCGAGTTCGTACTCCAGGCGTCGAGCCGAAGCCACCTGGCTCCCTGCTGGACAGCCTGTTCGCCCGCCCAGTCGAGGAGCGCGTTACCGAGGTCGGTGCCAGCGTAAGCGCGGTCTACGGCCAGCTTGTGCACGTACAGCGCGGGCTCCGCGATCTCCTCGGGAGTCCATAGGCGAGCGTCGGCGTCATGATCCAGGGTGATGGTGGCAGCGGGGTCCGTGTGGGACTTCTCGCGGATGATGAAGACCTCGCCGCGACGGATTGAGCCGAGGATGTGGTTGGCCGGGAAGGGCTTGGCCCATTGGTCGGTGCCACGAGTCCTCAGCCAGGCAGAGGCGTCGGTCCGGAACTTGATCAGTCGGGGAAGGTCGGCCTCCTCGGCGCGAGCGATGATCACGGGTTCCCCCACGGGATGCGCGGGGAGTTCTCCCCTGCTTCGCGGTGGGTCTCGAACACGATCACGTGCCGGTCTCCAGGGATCAGGTTCACCGTGATCTGAACCGGCTTGCCCTCGCTGTCGAAGGTGGTCGACAGGTGTTCGGCGACGGGGACGCCCGCACCGAGCTGGAGCCGCTGCACCTCGTCCGGCATAGGCATCCGAAGGTAGAACTCGTGGAAGCCGTAGACCAACTCGTGGCCCAGCTCGCCCAGCACTGCGTTCGTGCCACGTGCGACATCGCCGGGATGCATGAAGTCGGTTCCCTGGACGAGCGAGAGGCGCACGTACGAGTCGTTGAGGTTGTACGGCACCTCATCGAGCTTGCGCACTCGCCGGCGGGCAGCAGCCAGCTCACCGGGCTCAAGACCCAGCCGTTCCCGGATCACGGGGGTCGGTTCCACGATCGAAACCTCGATCTCCTGGGACGGCGTCCGGCCGTCCTCTTCCTGGACGAGGTTCGTGAAGATGTCGACCTCGGGTGGCTTCTGCTTCAGCTCCGCCTGGGGTCGGTAGACGAGCCGCTTGCGCTGAATGACGAAGTAGCCCTTGGGGCGGCGAGCCTCGATCAGGCCTTCGTGCACGAGCACGCCCAGGCCCTGGCGGATGGTCTGGCGGGAGCGGACGCCGTGCAGCTTGCCGTACTTCTCCAGTAGTTCGGCCTCGGTGGGGACCTGGGAGCCAGGCGGGAATGTGCCGTCAGAAATCTGACGACGCAGATCATCGGCGATCTGTTGGTAGACGGGCATGGGCTTCATGCCGTCATGTCTACAGCCCTCCGACGCGCATTGTCCAGTCAATGTGTGCGGACTGGTTGATGTGCTTGACGTGGCTCGCGTTGAGTGCCAGAGTCGTCCTCGCAACGCATTGTCTGGTCAATGCAATCGGGCCAGATGATCTGTGTCGCATGAATGATGCGCGCTGCTACGCCGCATAGCGGTTCGGAACCACCGTCCAGTGACGGAAGGCCGGTGCAGGAGCGTCCGTTGGCTTGAGAACTCAACAACGTGCCAAAGATGAGCAATTGGGCCGGGATATCGCCGGGCCCCCTCTTTACGGGAGGGGCGCCCGGCGGCATTCCCGTCAGGTCATGGAAGGGCGTGCCCGACAGGTTCGGGCTCTCCAGAGAAGGGGTTCGAGTCCCCGCTCGCCTACCGCGCCGTCCCTATACGGCGCGACCCCCGGCACGGCGCTAGAGACGCCATATGTGCCGGGGGTCCACGGATCTACCAGCTAGGAGCTGATCCGCATGACCATCATGCCCGCCGACATGCCCCTGTCGTCCACCGGGATCGCCGAGGATGTCCAGGAGGCCGTCAACGAGGTCTTCCCCCTCTTCGAGTCGGTCCAGAACCTGGCCCGCCTCGGCGTGAGCGTCGCCTTCGAGGTGGCGCCCTCGCGCATCGTCGCCACGATCAAGGTCACCGCAGACGCGGTGAAGGTCCTGCCGGCGCTGCTGGAGGAGATCGACGATGCCCGCCCGGGCCAGCTGCCCGACGGCAAGCTCGTCGTCACCGGCTCGATGTGCCAGGGGACGGTCACCCTGCGGGTGCTGATCCCGCAGGAGTGGGTGACCCCCGAGGAGCTGGCCGTACTGACCGGCACCGCCATCGCCGACCCCTCCGACCTGCTGTGACCCCCGAGGAAGCGGCGGAACTGGCCCGCAAGGTCGCGGAGGCCAACCGCCAGTCCGAGCACCAGTCCGGCAAGAACGGATTCGTCGCCCTGGTCTGGGGCGGAGAGGCGGTCACCGCATGAACGCCCTGCTCAACCGGCCGAAGAAGGCCGTCAAGAACTTCCACGACCAGCACGGACCGATGGACAACTGGTCCGGCGACGACTTCGAGCACCTGCTGGACCTGCTTGTCGTCGTGAACGCACCCGGCCCGCTGGCCCGACTCCGCCTGCGGCTGACGCTGCTGATGTGGACCGGCACGGCAATGCCGGTCTACGCCCTCAGCGAGCTGCTGTGGGCGGCGCGGCACCGGGTCTCGCAGCGACTGAACTCGGTCATGGACCGGCTGGACGACCGCTGCTCGAACGTCGAGTCCGCGTGCAGGCAGGCCGGTGACCACTCGCTGGTCGAGAACATCGGCAGCGTCTTCGAGTGGGTCTCGACCCTGGCCAACTCCGTTGGCCGGGTTGCTGCCCGCCGCGTGCAGGGCTGACGGACCGAACACCGAGGTGGCCGCCGGGAGGCGGCCACCTGTATGAGAGGAGGTCGGTGTGGGGGCCCGTAAGCCACCTGCCCGCAACGCCCGGAAGACGACGACGCCGCGCCGCCCGGCCAAGGCGGCGGCCCCGCCGCCGAAGCCGGAGGCGCGGGAAGACGGCGAGGCCCTGGCCGCGGACCTCCGTGACCGGGCTGCCGACGTGATCGACAGCGCACGGTGGACCGGGGCGCAGGAAGCGGCGGCGCTAATCCAGGCCGCCAAGGATCAGATGCACCAGATCCGCCGGGCGGCAGCCGCCGACGCCAAGCGCGTCCTGGCGGAAGCCGCCGAGGAGGTCGGGGAGCGACTGCGCCGAGCCGAGGGCGACGCGGACACCATCCGCGCCGGTGCCCGAAGCGACGCGGAGACGATCCTCGACCAGACCCGGACCGACGCGGCCGCCGAGACCGAGGAGGTCATGGCGGACGCCGAGGAGCAGGCCAAGAGCCTGCTCACCGACGCCGAGAAGCAGGTGAGCATCGTGCTTGCCGAGGCGGAGGACCGGGCGAACGCCCTGGTGGAGCTGCGCCGCACCTCGGCGGAAGCCGCCTACCGCACGGCCCTGGACGACGCCGCCCGCATCGTCGGTGAGGCGCAGGACAAGGCGGTGGAGATCCGCACGGCGCGGGCCGCCCTCGACTCGGAGCTGGATCTGACCCGTCGGTCGGCCCGGCTCGACCTGGACGAGGAGCTGAGCGCGCGCCGCGCGGAGATCGACGCCGAACTCGCCGCGTACCGCGAGAAGGTGGACGCGGCCCGGGCGGAGATCGAGACCCAGTTCCGTCAGCTCGGCGAACAGCACGAGCGGGAACGGCAGGGTGCGCAGGCTCGGCTCACCGCCGAGTTCGAGGAGCTGCGCAGGGAGGCGGAGAAGGAAGCCCGGACCGCCGCCGGCGTCGTGCGCAGGGAGGCGGACGCCAAGCTCGCGGAAGCCAACCGCGAGCTGGACGCCGCCCGCGAGGCCCGGCGCGTTGCCGAGAAGCGCGCGGCCAGCCTCAAGCGGACCCGGGACCGGGGGGAGTTGGTCAAGCAGGGCAGCATCTGGGTCTCGCTCGCGGCCGTGATCGCCCTGACCGCCTCCGGCGAGTGGGCGTTCGCCAGCATGGTCGGACTCGGCAACACCCCGTTCGGAGACCTCGGGTGGGCGATGCCGGTCGGCCTCGACGTCTACGCGGTCACCGCGTTCCGGATGAAGAAGGACGTGCCCTACGCGCTCGGGCTGATGGCCGCCACCAACATCACGTACCACGTGGCCGACATGACGGGCACCGGCGTGACGGTGGTCGACGGCAAGCAGCACCCGAGCATCGGGCTCATCGTCGTCGCGGTCCTCGTCGTCGTCGCCATCGTCTGGAGGGTCCACCGCCTCCTGGAGAACGACCACGAGGAGAAGGAGACGGCGCCCGCCGAGCCCGCGCCGGACGCGGCCGACCCGTCTGCCGTACGGGGCGAGCCGGACCGTACGGCTATCCCCGATCCGGACCGTACGGCCGACCCGAACCCGGTCCGTACGGAGCCCCGTACGGACCCCGCCCGTACGGACCGTACGGCAGGCCGTACGGGCGCCCCCCGTACGGACCGTACGGGGGGCCGTACGGAGAAGCCCCGTACGGCCCGTACGCCCGCCCCCCGTACGGGCGGCCGTACGGCAGCTGTCCGTACGGACGAAGAGGCGCTCAAGATCCTGCGCGGCCTTCCCACGGACGGCGGCTACGTCACCGTCAACGCCGCCCGTACGGCCGTCGGCTGCAACCGCGACCGGGCCGTACGGCTGCTGGACGAAGCGGGGCTCCTGAGCCCCGCGGACCGCATCAAGCACCTGGCGCCGACGCGCTGACCCGCGCGGCGCCGTACGTCGCGGGCCGGGCCCGCCACTGCCCCCGAGAGTCGGCGGGCCCCTTCCCCCTTGAAAGGAGAACCCCCGTGCCCGAGATCGAGCACATGAACAACGAGGTCCTGAACCGGGTGCCGGCGGAGTTCCGGCCCCTGCTCAACCTGGACCACCTGACCGCCTGGACGGCGGCTCGGCAGCGCGAGCACAACGACGACCACGGCACGTACGAGGCGGCCCGCGCGATGTTCCAGGCCGTCCTGCGCTCCCAGCACGTGGAGGGAGACGGCCGGTGGTCCGCTAAGCGCCGGGCCCGGAAGGTCGAGAAGCACCTGAACCGCCTGGTCAAGGCCTCGCGAGACGCGGCGCAGGCCTCGGAGGGCCTGCGCACCGCGTACGCCGACCACGTCCGCACCGTCCAGGCCCTGCCCGCCCAGCGAGCGGCTAAGGCGGAGGCGAAGGCCGACCGGCGCGGCCGGGTGAACGACTTCACCGCGAAGTCGCTGAACAAGACGGTCAACGCGATGACCGCCAAGCCCGAGGACGACGACGAAAAGGGCGACGAAACCGCAGGTCAGAGCGCTGCCAAGAGGTCCGGAAGTCAGGGCGTCCGGGGCGTGAACGACCTGTTCGACCGCAAGGGAGCCTGATCAGTGCAGCAGGTGCCCTCTGCCTCCGAGGACCGCCAGGCCCGCCGCGCCGCCCACTGGGCGGCGCGGCAGACCCGGCAGGTGGAAGAGCGCGGCGACGCGGGCCGGGCCGACGCCTGGTGGGACCGGGCCCGCGCGATCTGCAAGTCCAATCCGGAATTGTGGAACGACCTCGGGCGGACGCTGGAGAACTGGACCGGCCGTCACGACGGCAGTCACGGCGCGTAAGCGTCATCACCATCATCATCACCCGGGGGCGGACCGGATTTGGGGGTCCAAGGCGGGCGCGCGGGCGCATGGGCGCGCGGGCGCGCGAGGATCCCCTATCCGATCACCCTCTGTCAACCCTGGAGAGCACGTGGCTGATGACCCTCGGGACGACAACCGGAACAACGTCGTCACCTTCCGATCACGGGGAGGGCCCCCGCCGGGGCTCCCCCCGATCCCGGGCGCCCCTCCCCCGGCGCCCCCGGATCCGCCCGCCGAACCGCCGTCCCCGGCCTCTGGACCGGAGACGGGCGGCGGGACGTTAGTACCCGCCCCTCGACGGCGCCGGTCGGCGGCCGATTCCCTGGCCGACCTCACCCCGGCGCTCCCGCCGACCCCCGGCCCGACCGGGCCGACGGGCACCGTTGTCCTCCGCTCGGAGGGGACGGCGCCCGCTCGCCGGGACGGCGACGACGGTGAGGCGGACGGCCCCGGCGTCGCCGCTCTCGGCCTCGCGGCGACGCTGGCCATCGCGCTGGCCGCGCTCCGGGGCACCGCGACCGCGCTGACGGACTGGCGCCAGCGGCGCCAGGAGCGGGCCGAGGAACTGGCCCCGCTGCGAGAGGCCCGCCTCAAGCACCGGCTCTCGGGCGAGGAGGCCGCCGCCAAGCACTCCCTCGCCATGCAGGGCATCGGCGATAAGGCGGCCCAGAAGCACAGCAAGTCCGTCCCCTCCAGCCAGGACTACGGCCGCAAGGCCCTCGGCGGCGGCCGCGGCTCCCTCACAGGCAGCGGCGGCAAGGGCGCCGGCGGGGCCGGTCCCGGTCGTGGTGGCAAGGGCGGGTCCGGCAGCGGTCTGACGCCGGGCGGCAAGAAGAACGCACCGAAGACGCCCACCGGGCTCGGCTCGGTCGGCGGCAAGGGCGGGTCGAAGTCGCCGGGGTCCGGTAAGAACGGCTCGTCCGGGAAGGGCGGTGGCTCGGGGGCGGGGATCAAGTCGCCCTCGGGTGGCAAGTCCCCCAGCTCGAAGAAGTCCAGCCCGGCGCTGGAGCGTGCCCGCGGCCGCCAGGACCGGGTCGCTGCACGACAGGGCGCCAAGATCCAGCGGCGCGCGGACCGGCAGGCGGCCCGGGCGGAGACCCGGGCCAAGGATCAGGACGCTGCCCGCGACCGTAAGACCAGCAGGGCGGACGCCCGGCAGGACACCAAGGACAGGGTCCGCAATGCCCGGGCCGACGCGAAGGAGGCCCGCAAGGAACAGGTGCGGCAAGACCGGTTCGAAGCCAAGCAGAAGGCGCGCAAGGACCGGGCCAAGGCCCGCCGGGAGAAGAAGAAGGCGGCGGCCGCCGCCGACGCGGACCGCACGACGCTGGGACAGGCCGTCGCGACGGAAGCCGGGCGCCGGTTGAAGAAGCGCCGGAAGAACCTCGCCCCGCCCATGCTGACCAAGGTCAAGAAGCCCAAGAAGAAGGGAGACAAGGACGGCGGGGCCACACCGGACGGGCCGAAGGTCGACCTCACGAAGAAGCCGAAGCCCGCCGGCGGTTCTGCGACCGGCCCCGGGCCGAAGGTCGACCTGACCAGGAAGCCCAAACCCGGCGGTGCGAAGGGCACCGGGCCCGGCAAGAAGAAGAAGGCCCGGGTGAAGCCGAAGTCGAAGAAGAAGACGCACGGCTCCGCCTCGGGCAGCGGCCCCGCCGACCGGCGCAAGGCCAATCGCAAGGAACGCGCCCGGCGCGCGAGCGAGCGGGCCCGCAAGGCGGGCGCCGACGGCTCCGCCGGAACCGGCTGGGACTTCTACACCCCGCCGCCGCGCGAGGAACGCCGCAGTGCCTACGACTCCATGCGGGACACCGACCGGCAGCAACAGGGGAAATGGACGGCGGAACAGGTCTTCCCGCCTGGGTACCAGGCCCCCTTGCGCGAGCCCCTGACCACCGGGGCCCGGGGCCTCCCCGCTGGCACCAGCAGCCACGGCCCCAAGAACACGAAGGAGGCGCCCGTGGGCAACTCGCCCGCTGTGAAGGCCGCGGCCGTCACGACCGCGATGGACGACGGCATGAACCCCGAGCACGCGACGGAGGTGACGCTCGATGACGTCACCGAGTTCCTGGACGAGGTGGTCTCGGAGGCCTTCGCCGCGCACGACGAATGCCTCCTCCTCTCCGGGCAGGCCAAGGAGCTGATGTACGCGCTGGATCATCTGGCCGCCCGGCTGGCCGCCAAGCACAACATCATCGGCCGCATGACCGCCTGGGCGATGCGCAAGCTCGCCGAGTCGATGGAGGTCCTCTCCCGCAAGGCCGAGGAGATGTCGATCAAGTCGCTCCACGCAGCCGAGACCTGCGAGACCGCGAAGACCGAGATGGAAGACACGTACCGGCCGCTCACCCAGGCGACCGCGGACGCAGGCCTGCGCACGCCGTCCGCCCGCGTGCACAACGAGAACTAGGAGGACCCAGTGTCCGGGGAAATCGTGGCCAAAGAAGACTTCATGAACACGGGATGCTTTTCCGGGGAGGTCGTACCCGACGAGGCCGAGTCCGACGAGGTCGTATCCGGGGAGATCGTCTCCGACGAAGCCGAATCCGGGGAGGTCGTATCCGGGGAGATCGTCTCCGGAGAAGTCGTCCCCCGCGGGGACACCCTCCCTGCCGTCTATGACGGCAACCTGGGCTTCCTCAGCCTCAGCGTCGCCGTCACCGTGCTCGCTGGGCGGGCCCTGCTGCTCAAAGAGAAGATCTGGGCGCTCCAGGCGCTCTTTCGTCGTAACGCCGATAAAGCAAGCAACATTTCGGAGATGTGCGACGCGGCGGAAGTCGAGCCGCAATTCACCGCCCTCATCATGGAAGGCGCGACCTCGCTGCGAGAAGTCGCCGAAGCCTCCGGCGACTTGGTGAACGCCGCCGACCAGATGCAGATGGACGCGCAGGGCTTCAACGAAGCCCACCAGGGCGAGTATGGCGGGATCTACGAGGTCACGCAGTCCATGGGCGTACAACAGCCCAAGCCCGGATTCAACGCAGTCAAGTAACCGAATATCCGCCCGGCCACGAAGATGCCGGAGCGGAAAGCCCTCACGGGAGGGGTCCTGGCGAATGCGCCGGGGCCCCTCCCCCTCTTTTCCCCCGGAAGGGATATGAAGATGACGACGACTGACGTCGTAAAGGCTGATGCCGCCGCCGCCGGTGAGCGGGGGCTGACCCGCAGAACCGCCCGCCGCCTCGCCTGGATGGAACGCACGGTCTACGCCGCCGCCGGCACCTGGGCCGCCGTCGGCCCCCAGATGGACCTTCCGTGGTGGGCGCACGGCGCGGCCCTGGCCACCGGGGCCCTCACCGGCTTCGTCCTGTGGAGGCGCAGCGACACCGACGACTGGACGCGGACACTCGCCTCGTCCCTGCGGGCCCTGCCCGTGCTCGGCTGGTCGGCCGCCTACACCGGCGGCCTGCTGATCCCCGTCTTCGACTACCCCAACGGGTGGCCGATGCTGGGCGCGGCCGCCTGGACAGCCGTGATGATCCCCATGGCCCCCTGGACCCGCTCCCTGGGCGTACAGCGGGCCGTCGACAATCTCCCGGTCCTCGCAGGCGAGACAGAAGCCGCCGAGGGCGAACCGGTCACCTTCGCCGACCACATGCGGGCTCTGTGGAATCAGTCGCAGGCCACCGGGGACACCACCCTGGAAGGCATCCGGCAGTACGACCGCACCGAGCCGGACTTCGAAGCGGTCATCATGGCCCCCGCCGGCCAGACCGTGCCGCGCACGCTGGACGAGCGGGCCATCGCGGGCGTCTTCGATATCCCGGTGGACGCGGTTACCACCAAAGCGGTCGACGGATACGGCCCCGGCCGTCTCGCCGTCCAGGTCGCACCCCTCCTCGCCAAGGCCCGGCGCGTGGAGCAGGCCCTGGAGGTGGAGGCCGAGAACCCGGGCAGCGCGCTGCAACAGATCTGGGCCGAGCACGTCAACTGCACCGGCGGCGCCGCCCCCGGCGTCCACCTGGTCGCGCACAGCATCGGCGAGGAGCAGATCCGCCTGCGGATCGCAGCCCCGCGCGGCAAGACCCTGCGGGTCAACCACGAGGCCCTGTGCTCCGCACTCGGGATCGACGACGTCTCCCGCCTCGTCATGGAGGGTGCGGGCCCGCGCGAAGCGGTTGTCTACATCTACCGGGCCAACCCCCTCCTGCACGTCCGGTCCCCCACAGTCGAGGACCTGACGATGGACGACCGCGGGCGCATCTCCATCGGCGTCGCCCACGACGGCAGCGTCGCCAGGATTCAACTGTTCAACTTCGACACCGGCCGCGCCCAGCACGGCATCACCGCCGGAACCACCGGCGCGGGCAAGTCCGGCCTGATGCGCATCCTCGGCGCCGCACAGCGCATCTCGGGCGTCATCTCCTGGATGGCCGACGTCCAGGGCGGCATGTCGATGCCGGAGATGGAGGGCCGCATCGACTGGATGGCCAAGGGCCCCGCCGAGACGATGCAGCAACTCCGCGCGCTGCACGCGGTCAAGGAGTACCGAGAGGCCCACAGTCGCGGCCGCGGAGACTTCGACTTCCACGGCCAGTGGTGCCTGATCCAGTGGACCGGCGACGAAATCAACCGCCTGCTCTCCTCCCTGGACCAGGACGTGCGCAAGGAAGCCGCCTGGATGATCGGCGACCTCCAGAAGACCGGCCAGAAGGTCGGCATCGGCGTCGACCTCGCGGTCCAGTCCCTCCACCTCAAGGAGCTGGGCGACAACCACGAGATCCGCGAGAAGGGCAAGGAAGGCCACGTCTTCCTGCTGCGCACCGCCTCCTCCTCCACACAGGGCATGGGCCTGGACGGCATCGCGCCGATCGGCGCGCACGTCTCCCCCATCCCGGAGCGGATCTACGAAGGCGCGGGCGCCAAGGAGCTGTTCGAGGGCACCGCCGCCACCGAGGGCGTGCCGACTCCCGGCATGGGATGGCTGATCACCGAGGGCAAGGCGATCCTCTTCCGGACCTTCGTCCTGAAGAAGGTCAACGGCCTGTACCCCCAGCTCGAAGAACTGATGGACGGCCGACCGATGCCGACCCTCACCCCGGAGGAAGCCCGTGCCGCCGGTGCCGCGTACGCCCGCCGGGGCACCGAGGCCGCCAAGGAGGCAGGAAAGGCCACAGGCGGCCCGTCACGGCCCTCGCGGACCGGGGTCGACATGAACGCCCTCAACAGTGAACTGGAGCGCATCACGGGACTCCTGGAGGCCGACAACAAGGCACGACAGGAGACCGGCGAGGGGCTCCTGGAGGCTGGCAGCAAGGCACGGCAGGAGACCGGCGAGGGGCTCCTCGAAGCGCCGTCGCCCATGGAGGCCGCCAAGGCGAAGGCCCCGACGATCCGCGAACGGATTCTCGCCTCGCTCAAGGACCACCCCGAGGGCCTGGCGCTCAAGGAGATCCGCACCGCCGTCGGCTGCGGCACCGAAGGCGGCCCCGCCACCCGCAGCGTGAACAACGAGGTCAGCGCGCTCGCCAACGAGGGCGGCCTCGTCGCACTCGGCAAGGGCGTCTACCGCCTGCCCTGACCCTCAAGACGCGGCAGGGGACCGGCCACTCCGTCACAGACCGGCCGGTCCCCGCCCACTCCCCCAACGCATCGAAGGAGCCACCCCAGTGAACCACCCCGACCACCCCGCCGGCCGCGCACTCACCAAAGCCGAACAGGAGGCCGAAGCCATCCGGCTCATTGCCGAGGGGTACAGCGACAACGCCCCGGTCGCCACCTTCTACAAGGATGTGACGCCCCTGCCCACCACCGGCTACGCCCCGCCCGTCCAGCAGGCTGGCAGGGCCCCCATGAGCCAGCGAGCAACCGACATCAGCGGCATCATGCTCGCCGCCGGTCTCGCCTCCGTACCCATCTCCGGCGGCATCTCCCTCGTGCTGTGGACCGCTGGCCAGATCGACCCGGTCGTCGTCGGCATCATCTGCGTGACGCCCGTCGCCTTCCTCGGCGCTCTCTCCCGCGTCTTCAAGAACGCCAAGGCAGCCGTGGAAGCCGCGCCGCCCGTCATCAACGAGCACTACGAGGGCACGGTCGTCCAGGACCGCACCGAGATCACCACCCACAACCGCGGCGTCATCGCCCGCACCAACAACCGGTTCGACCGCTGAGGGGGAAACGATCGTGAAGCGACCCGACAACGTCCTGACCGCCGTCCTCGACCTGTACGGCGGGCACTGTGCCTGCCGCGGCGCCTGCGGCAAGACCCACACCGGCGACGGCGAGCAGTGCAACGCCACGAATAGCGGCAAGAACAAGCCGCTGCTGGCCGCTCCCCAGGCCCCGCACGCCACCGACGTGCAGAACGCCGCCGCGCCGCCGGAGGAGCTGCGGCCCTGGTGCTGGCCCTGCTGGCGAGACGCGCTTGCCGCCGAGCGAGCCCGCGCCGCCGACCAGCGCAGTCAGGAACTCATGGATGCGCAGATCGGTCTGTTCGACATCGGCACCGACGCCGCGGCGTAGCGCCACAGTCCATCCGAAACGGTCAAGCGCAACGTCGACTGACCATCGACGCGGGAGCGGCCGGACTTCTGGCCGGATGCACGGCCGCCCCCGCACTCCCCATCCAGTTCGCAACCGAGGAGAAGCCTCAGTATGACCCGCAACCGTCCCGCCCACTTCGCCGCCGCCTACGCCCTCTTCCGCATGGCGGCGGATTACGCCGACCACTGGGGGCAGTCCGACTTCGACGCTCAGTGCAAGGGCGCCACCGACGACGCCCCCGTCACCTACAAGCACGAGGACACCGACGAGGAGACCACCGTCGGCACCAAGGGTGGCCGCGCCGCGTGCACCCGACACGTCATCAACTACACGGCCACTCAAGGTCTCGTCCTCGTCGCGGGCTCCCGACTCCTCGGCATCCGCCTCAACCCCGTGGCCGTCGTCGGCGCGCTCGCCCTCTCCGGTCTGACCCACTACGCCGCCGACCGCCGAGTGCCCAACGGCCTACTCCACCGGCTCGCTAAGGCCAGCGGCAAGGAGCGGTTCTACAAGCTGGCCGACCACGGGATGAATGGCGCCTACTGCCTCGATCAGAGCTGGCACCACTCGTTCGAGACCTTCGCTGCGGCGCTCGTTGCACTCGGCTCCTCGACTCGCTGACCCGGCCCCGTCGACACTGACCTGATCAAGGAGACCCACACCACATGGCCATCGAAGCATCGAACCCTGTCGAAGCCGCCCTCCGCTCCGGCCGCTGGGTGATCGGCACCTTCCACGGGAATCACGACGGTACGAAGGTCGTCGTCGCCGCCACCCGTGACGACTCCGCCCCGCTCCCGTACGGCTGGGAGTGCACCTGCGGGATCGGGCAGCGCTTCCCCGGCGAGGGCGATGTGTTCAACAGCGCCTGGCGTCACGTCCACCCGCCCCGCTGGCGCGCGTGGGCCCGCAGGGTACCCATCCTCAGTCGCCTCATCCAGCCCACGGCGCGTCTCCAGCACTCCCGGACGGCCTGAGCCACACGGCATCTGAGCTGAACAACATGAAGCGGCCCCGTCCTCGGACGGGGCCGCTTTTTTGTGTTTCCAGGGGTCGTCAGACCGCTGCCTCTGTCTCTTTCGGTGTCTCGGTCTGCTGTTCAGCAGGGCCAGTCGACTCCAGCAGCTCTGTCCTGCACTTGTCGATGTGGGCTTGAAGCTCGTCCAGGTAGCGGCCGGCTGCGACGGTGTCCTTCTTCGCCAAGCGCTTCACCCACCTGTAGGGCACTGCCTTCTCGACCCGGGCCGCGAAGTCGGCCGGGGTGTCGCCCTCGTCGTCCTCGTCGTCCAGGGACTCCAGGTAGTCCCGTACGTGTTCGGCGACCTGCTTGGCGTCGAAGTCGCCCGTCGGCAGTGACGCAACTGCCCCATTGAGGACCTTGGCCGTCACGTTCACGCCGTCGACCTCGACCGTGGTCCGGTAGACCAGCAGTGCCGCGTCGATGTCCCAGGTGTCCGCCACTGGAACCAGCTCCCACACCTGGGCCTGGTTGAGCGCCTTGAGTGCCTTCTCGGCGTTGGCACTCAGCGCGGTCGGCTTCTTCCTGGAACCGGCTCCAATTGGAGCCACTTCGTTCGAGAGAAGTTCGAATACGGCTTCGGCGATGCGCCACGTCCTGATGAGCTTGTTGGCATACGCCTTCTTCATCTGCCAGTGCTTCCACACGAAATCCTCGAAGGAGTCACACTCAGCGCGGTAGAGCTTGCCCACCCGGATGTTCTCCAGGGCCTTCCCCGCAAGCCAGAACGCCCACTGCAACGTGTCGACTGCGGCGACGCACTGCGCGAGCATCCCCTTTTCGTCTGACGTGAGGGTTGTCGGCTGCGCAGACAGGGGGCGACGGAGCGGCTGAAGCGCCTTCGCCATGTCGATCGCGCTCTTGTACTCCCACCGTTCGGTAGGAGAGGCGTTTCGCTGCCCGCCCATCAGATCAGTCCCTCCACGCCCAGAGCCAACTTGTAGAAGTCCTCGCGCGCCCGCAGCGCCGTTCCGCTCTCCTTGTACTGGATCACGGTCAGGCCCTGAGCAGGGGCCTGCGCGTGCATCTTGTACCTGCGGATGGCCTGGGACATGAACGGGTAGTCACGCTCCCGGCACCAGTCCTGCATCTCCTTGAGATCCTTCTTCTTCGGGTCCGTTCCGCTGTCCCAGTTGTTGATGAGCAGACGGAACGGGATGCCGCGCGGCCGCAGCAGGCGTTCCACTGTGAACTCGGCCGGTTTGTGAGTCAGCGTCTCGACCGGCACGATCGGCACCAGGGCGAGGTCGGTGAGTTCCAGCACCTCACGCATCGCCTCCGCCGCCGGCCCGAAGCCGAGCGGGTCCTCCGCGTCGATCGGCGCGTTGGGGTCGATGTCGGCGAATCCGGGTGTGTCAACGATGATTCGGAGGACGTCGGGGTCCTGGACGAGCTTGGCAAGCTCGCCGACCTTGCCCTTGGTGATGACGTAGTCGAAGGGGAGCCGCTCCTCGGGCACCTTGCTGGCCCACTCTTCCAGGGAACCCTGGACGTCGACGCCACAGGCGACGACGGGGCAGGGCTTCCCAGGCTCGGGGGGGTTGCTCTCGCCCATTACCGCGGCGGTGTTGATGGCGTCCGTCGACTTCCCGGCGCCGCCCTTCTGCTGGAAGAAGGTGATGACTTTGGCGCGGTGCGGACGGGGTGTACTGACTGCGCTTCGCTGCGAGGGGGGCATGTGGAACCTCCGTAGGCTTCCCCTGCTGGGTACTCGGACGCAGATAGCTTGCCAGACCTTGACAGAGGGCACGGCCACCGCGACACAGGCGCTGACACAGGCGCTCTGAGGGTCACCCGCCGTCAGGAAGTTCGGGCTGTTTGCCCCCGGTGGCCCGGTCCACAGCGGCGCGGATCAAGTCCCCTGTGGTGAGGATCTGTTGGCGAAGCCGGTCACGGATCTCCAGCGCGGACTGCGGGGCGGACGGCCTTCCGGTGGCGGACATGAGGGCGAGTTCGGAGGGGACGCCATCGCGCTCAGCTTCCCGTAGTGCTACGTCGATCCCGTCGCCCCAGCGGTCGGCCCAGTCTTGGAGTGCCTCGACGGCGGCCTTGCTGGTCCAGTACGCGGCGCGTCGGACGGTGTCGCCGAGGTTGTACGGCAGGTTCACCGACACGCGATGGGTGTAGCCGCCCTCGCCCATGGGTGTGCTCGGGGGAGTGCCCCATGGGCGGCCCGGCGCCTCGATCTCGCCTGCCGGGGGCTTGGGCCACTTGCGGTCCAGGCCGCGGGTGAGTAGCTCCTCGCGGACCGCCCGGGTCACGATGTCGTCCCGGGTGCCGCCGAACTCGCCGGTGCGCCGCATCCGGGCGACCCGGGCCCGGATGTCGCTCCGGACGGCGGCGGCCGCGCGCCGCGACATGCCGGGCGCGATCAGTTCCTTCCGTCGCGCGGCGATCCACTCCTCCTCGCGCTCCCGCTCGTCCTTGCGACGCCCATTGAGTGCCTTCAAGGCATCCTCGGTCACGGCCACGTGGAACTTCATGCTCACCCTCGCCATGAAGAAAATGTAGCCAGATAACTCGGGGGACTAGCCGCGGGGCGTGGGGCGGGAGGTTTGTGTCGGGGTGGGAACTTATATCGGTTGCTTCTGAGTCGTTATGGTCGTCAGGTAGGGATCATGTACGTCTGTCGCCGGTCGGGTGGTGCCCGATGCAGGCGGTGTGGGGCGGGTCAGTGCCCGCCCGCTGGAGCAACGGGGGAGTGCCACGCATGATGAACAGCCGCACCGATCACCAGCCTTACGTTCAGGCAGTGGTCGCCGAGATCGAAGACATCGGCCTGACCGTCGCGGGGCACGCCGTAACCGGCCGCCCGCCGGCGGTACGCACCGCTGTGGTCACGCTGGAGGTGCCGGACAGCGGTCCGTACGCCGACGAGGAAGAAGACCTTGAACTCGTCTGGAACGAGGCGTACGGCTGGGTGCTCCACCTTCCCGCCGAGGCCGGTATGAGCGACTGGTTCATG
This sequence comes from Streptomyces sp. NPDC001890, assembly GCF_042891445.1. Classification (NCBI taxonomy): domain Bacteria; kingdom Bacillati; phylum Actinomycetota; class Actinomycetes; order Kitasatosporales; family Streptomycetaceae; genus Streptomyces; species Streptomyces sp. NPDC001890. The sequence goes on from NZ_JBIATE010000030.1 coordinate 58,426, forward strand.
GGTGAGGACCTGGTGCCCGCGCCCGCCCGGGTCGCCCGCTGGGTCGACATGGTCCTGTCGAACCCCGGCCTGACGCCGAGCCGGGAGGACGGGCCGCAGCGGCTGCCCGAGAGCGACGACGACGCGTTCGAGACGCGCCTGTCAGCCTTCGCTGCGTCGGCCTGACGCGCTCGCTGCCCTCCCGACCGCCCGCCGGGCCGTCGGCGCTGAGGCTGCGCCGGGCCCCGCAGCTTGGAGAACGACATGTCCAACCCCGTCGAAACCCCGGTCACCCCTGCCCCTGAACCCGATCCGGAACGCCGCCTGGGGCCGATCGGGCGGGCCCGCGCCGCCCTGGCGGCCGTCGAGACCCTGGTTCGACTGCGGGAGGATCAGGCCCAGCCGACGCCCGAGGACCTCGCCACCTTCGACAACTGGCCGGGCTGGGGCCCGCTGGCCCCGGCGCTGGCGGACGACCGTGAGGGCACCTGGTCGGAGATCGGCGAGCAGCTCCAACGGCTGCTGTCCCCGCGGGACTACCGGCAGGCCGAACAGGGAACCTCCACCGCCTTCTACACGCCTGCGCCGATCGTTGACGCGTGCTGGTCGGCGCTGCGAGACCTCAACTTCACAGGCGGACGCCTCTTCGAGCCCGGCTTCGGTATGAGTAAGTTCGCGGCGCGCACTCCACCTGGGCTCAACGTCAAGTGGTTCGGCATCGAACGCGACCCGACCACCGCGGGCATCGCCGCACTTCGGTACCCGAACGTCGAGATCATCAACGCGCGACTCCAGGACGCCGGACTCCAGTCGAACAGCGTGGACGCCGTCTTGGGCAACGTGCCGTACGGCAACTTTCCCGTGCACGACAAGACCGCGCCGAAGGCGGTCACCGACTCGATCCACAACTACTTCATCTGGCGCTCGGTGCAGGCCCTGCGGCCCGGCGGCGTCGCCATCCTGCTGACCTCCCGCTACACGATGGACTCCGCGGACGACTCTGCCCGCCGCGCCATTGCCAAGCACGCCGACCTGTTGGGCGCCGTTCGGCTGCCCAACGGTGCGCTCGCCGAGGGCGGCACCGGTGTCCTGGCCGACATCCTCATCGTCCGCCGGCGCGACACCGACGGGCCCGTGGACGACAGCTGGATGGAGGTCACCGAGGTCCCGACGGTCTCCGGCCAGTACGTCAACGACTACTTCCACGCTCACCCCGAGCACGTGCTCGGTGAGTTCGAGCAGGGCCGGGCCGCGCAGTACGGGCACACCCTGGCGGTGAAGCCCCCCGAGGGCCAGGACCTCGCGGCCGCGCTCGGTGGCGCCTTTGACAGCATCACCGCCGCCGCCCGCACGGCGGGCCGTGAGTGGCGCGTCGCGGTCGGCGCGCAGCCGTTCACGGAGGACACCCTCCCCTTCCCCATCCGCGAGGACGGCCGGAAGGAAGGCTCCTTCCACCTCGTGGAGGGCAAGCCGCACGAGGTGATCGACGGCGAGCTGGTCGCCGTCGAGCGCGCGGGCAAGGAACTGCCCAAGCTGATCGCGCTGCGGGATGCCACGCTCAAGCTGATCGAGGCGGAGACCAACCACGACACCCCCGACGAGCAGCTGGAGCCGCTGCGCGCGGAGGTGAACCGGCTGTACGACTCCTACGTCCGGACGCACGGCCCGATCAACCGCTTCAACGTCGTTGAGGGCCAGGTCGATGAGGAGACCGGAGAGAAGACGGTCAGCCGCCGGTACCCGCGGCTGGGAGGGTTCCGCCGCGACCCGGACGTCGTCTCGGTCCTGGCCCTGGAGGACTTCGACGACGAGACGAAGACGGCACACAAGGCGGCGCTGCTCACCCGCCGGGTCAACCGGCGTATCGAGCGGCCGACGTCGGCGGAAACGCCGGAAGAGGCGCTGTCGCTGTGCCTCAACTTCAAGAACAAGATCGACGTCCCCACCATCGCGCAGCTGCTCGGGATCGAAGAGGACCAGGTCCACGGCACGCTCGGTGACCTGGTCTTCCCCGACCCGGACACCGGTGAGCTGCTGACCAAGGGCGCGTACCTGTCCGGTGAGGTCGTGGACAAGCTGGAGCGCGCCGAGTTCCTGCTGTCGCAGGGACGCGACGACCTCCAGCGGCACGTCGATGAACTGCGCCAGGTGCAGCCCGAACCGCTGCCGCCGGAAGACATCAAGGCCAAGCTCGGCGCCCCGTGGATCCCGGTGGAGGACGTCACCGCCTTCGCCGAGGAGATGCTGGGCGTGCGCGTCGACATCGTCCACGTCGCCAAGACGGCGACGTGGAGCGTCGATCAGCCGATGACGCTGCCGGAGGCCGCGACCAGCGAGTGGGGCACCGCCCGCGTCAACGCCTTCGAGCTGCTCGACCTCGCGCTGAACGGGCAGGCCCCGAAGGTCTACGACACCTTCAACACGCCCGGCGGCGGGTCGCGGCGGGTCCGCAACGACAAGGAGACGATGCTCGCGGAGTCGAAGCAGACGGCGCTGATGCGCCGCTTCGCGAGCTGGGTGTGGGAGGACCCCGACCGGGCGGACCGCCTGGCCGCGGACTACAACCGCATCTTCAACTCCTGGGTGCTGCCCAAGCACGACGGCTCCCACCTGACGGTCGACGGCATGGACCCGGAGTTCAAGCCGTACGAGCACCAGTGGGACTTCGTCCAGCGCGTGCTGAGCGCGGACGAGGGCTCGCTGTGCCCGTACCCGGTCGGCGCCGGCAAGACCGCCACCATGTTCATGACGGCGGTCAAGCTCAAGCAACTCGGCCTGGTCAACAAGCCGATGATCGTCGTCCCCAACCACCTGCTGGAACAGATCTCCCGCGACGGCAAGAAGCTGTTCCAGAACGCCCGGATCCTCATGGCGGGCAAGAAGGACCTCGCCGACGCCCGCTCGCGCATGCTGTTCGCGGCCCGGTGCGCCACCGGCGACTGGGACGCGATCGTCATGACGCACAACTCCTTCGGCCGCCTCGGGGTCCACCCCGTCACCGAGGCGACGTACCTGGAGGAGCTGGCCAACGAGTACCGCGTCGCGCTGGGCGCGGTCGACGGCGACGACGGCAATCAGCGGCGCATCAAAGAGATCGCCAAGATGGTCGACCGGTTCGACGCCCGCGCGTCCGACCTGCGCTCCAAGGCCATCGACGCCGGTGTCACGTACGAGAACCTCGGCGTCGACTTCCTCCAGGTCGATGAGGCCCACCTCTTCAAGAACCTCGCCTTGCCGGCCACGACCGAGGGCATGTCCCTGGGTAAGCCGTCCAAGCGGGCCACCGACCTCGACCTGAAACTCATCGTCACCCGCGAGCGCACGGGCCGGGAGAACGTCTCCGCTCTCTACAGCGGCACGTTCATCTCGAACTCGGTGCGCGAGATGTTCGTCTTCAAGCACTACACGATGCCCAAGCGCCTGGAGAAGCTCGGGCTGGCGAGCCCGGACGCCTGGGCCGCGAACTTCATCCAGTTCGAGACCAAGCCCGAGGTCGGGGTCGACGGCGTCTCCTTCCGCCTCAAGCGGCGCCCGGTGGAGTACACCAACGCCGACGACGCCCTCGCCCTGTTCTCGGAGGTCGCCGAACTCCGGCCGCCCGAGGCCTTCAAGATCAAGCGCCCCAAGCGCGTCGACCGCTTCGTGGAGATCGACGCCACCCCCAACCTGGTCAACTACGTCGGCACCATCTCCGACCGCATCGACAAGATCCAGGGCGGCAAGGTCAAGCCGTACGAAGACAACATGCTCAACGTCATCACGGACGGCCGCAAAGCCGCCCTGGACCTAGAGCTGGTCGGCGTGGAACCGGACGGCCCGGGCAAGGCCGGGGCCATCGCCAAGAACGTGCTGGAGGTCTACCACCGCACCAAGGACCTCAAGCTGCCCGGTGACCCCGAAGGCGTCGCCGGCGGGTTGCAAGTCCTCTTCTGCGACCTCGGCACCCCCAGTAAGGACAAGGGCAGTCAGGTCTACGGGAAGATCCGCCGCTACCTGATCGACGGGATGCCGGAGGAAGGGCTCGGAGGGATCCCGCGCGAGCGGATCAAGTTCATCCACGACTACAACTCCGACCTGGCCAAGGAGCAACTGTTCACCGCCTGCCGCGCGGGTGAGGTCAGCGTGCTGTTCTCGTCCTCGGTCAAGGGCGCGACGGGTGTCAACGTCCAGACCCGTGGCGTGGCACTGCACCACGCCGATCCGCCTCACCGGCCTGACGAGTGGGCGCAGCGCGAGGGCCGCCTCGACCGCCCCGGCAACAAGCTCATCGACATCGACATGGAAGTCGAGTTCTACCGCTACCTCGCGCTGAACAGTTTCGACAGCTACATGTTCCAGCAGCTGGAGCGTAAGCAGCGGCCCATCGTGCAGATCATGTCCGGCCAGAAGGTCGGCCGTGTCATTCAGGAGATCGACCCCGTCGGCGCGGGCTTCGGGCGGGCCAAGGCCATCGTCGCGGGCAACCCGCTACTGATGGACCTGGCCGACGTCAACGGTGAGTTGAACGTCCTGCTCAACGAGGCCGACGGGCACCGCCAGGCGCAGGCGCGCATGAAGCGCAAGGTTGAGGTCCTCTCCGAGACGATCCAGAAGGCTGAGCGTGACCTGCCCGGCATGCGCACCATGGCCGACGCGGTGACCGCTGCTGGCGACGACGACACATGGCGCACCGCGGACGGCCGCCTCATCGACCCCGACGATGTCGCCGGGGTGCTCGCGCAGACGGCGCAGGGCTCCAAGCCCACCCTCGACCTGGACGCCGGGTATCGCTGGCGCGGCCTGAACGTCGGCTTCACCTGGCTCCGCAAGCAGCAGTTCAACTCGATCGCCTACGAGTCGTGGGCGCACCTGGTCGCCGGTGAGCACCAGGTCGACGTCCGGCTGAACCTGCCGTGGTTCGGCAAGGGGCAGGCCTGGCGCATCGTCAAGGCGCTGGGCGATGCGGCCGACGAAGCGGTGAGCGCCCCCGCCGCGATCGAGCAGAAGGTCGCCAAGCAGCGTGCCGCGCTCGAAGACACGCAGTCCCACATCGGCCGCCCCTTCGACAAGCGCGCTGAACTGGAGGACGTCCGCGCCCGCAAGGAGGCACTGGAAGCGCGGATCTCCGCCAGTGCGGTCTCCTCCGGCGACGAGAGCCAGGACGGCCCGCCGTTCGAGCCCGGGGCCGCCGGCGCGGAGATGACCGAGGCGGAGATGGCGATGCATGACGCCGCCGTCATGGCCGGGGCGGTCGGGGGAACCGTCATTGTCCGCAGCGAGGGCCAGATCATCGGCGGCGCCCGGCCGGTCGACAGCACGGGTGCGGATCCGCAGGCAACCGACCGCACGTCGCGTCTGCGGGCGGAGATCCTGCGGGTCCTCACCGAGGCAGGCACCGCCGACAGCGACGTGACGGCGTGGGCACAGATCGACGCCAACGAGGGCGCCCCGTTCCGCGAGGCCTTTGCCGAGTGGGCGCAGGAGTGGGCCCAGGACCTCTTCAACCGCCCCGAGGACCGCCCGGTGTGGCTGCGCGCCTGGCTCGAACCCGAAGCCGCTGACACGCGCCGGACGTTGCTCGCGGAGGCCGCAGAGACCGTCTGGCAGCAGGCCCGGGCCGCCACCGACCCCGAAGGGCCGCCCGCACCGGAGATGGTCGAGACCGCGGCCCTCCTGCGGTACTACGAGCCGCTGCTCCAGCGCCACGGCGTGGACGGTGGCGCGGCGGCCGCCGACTACATCACACGTCCCGGCTACGGCTTCGAGCCGGACGTGCGCAACCCCCTGTACGACCTGGTCGCCCGGATCGACAACGCAGCCGGACGACTCGGAGGCATCGACCGCGACCAGAACCGCTACGGCGACTGGTCCATGGTTCACGTCGGGCTGCCCCGGCTGGAAGCCTCGCAACAGCTGTACGACGTCTCGATCAGCCTGACGAACGTGATGACCGGCGCGGGTACGGCCGTGGGCAGTGTCGATCTGGAGGCGATCCTCGCCGCCCCGCCCGGCACCGTCATCGACCTCCCGCCGCTGCCGGAGAGCACCCCCGCGCCCACGCCCGAAGCCGAGACGAACCAGGACACCGACGCACAGCAGACCCCACCGACCCCGGCCTCCGGCCCGGCGCCGGCCCCGGGCGGACCCGCCGACCCGGCGCCCGAACCGGAGGAATCCGCCCCGGACACCCCGGCGCCCCCGGCACCCGACACCCCGCCGAACGAGGGCGCGGCCGCGCCGACCACGACTTCGGCGGACCCGCCGGCCAGCCCTCCCGGGCAGGCACCCTTGCAGGACCTGATCGACACCTTCGGGGACCGCGTCATGGTCGGCCACATCGGCGGCCCGCAGCCCGCGCGCACCCACCAGTCCGCCGGGTGGGCCGTCATGGCGGTGCTCAGCGAGGACCAGGTGCGCGGGCTGGTCAGTGCCGTCGCGGTCGACGGTCAGCCGGTCAGCATGGAGCCCGGCGTCATGCCCACCGACCGCGTACGGGGGTGGATCGCCGAGCAGCAGCAGGCGCCGACGGCGGCCTTCTTCGCCTCCACCAGCAGCGAGCTGCCGCCCGCCCTGCGCGGCGACGGGGACGTCCACCTGTCGGCCCGCACTGACGGGCTGACCATCGAGCAGGGCGACGTCACCACCACGATCCTGTGGGAGGAACTCCCGGCCTGGATCGACGCCGCCGTCGCGCACGACAGCGCCAACCGCTCCAGCAGCCTGCCCGCGTGGCGCTACGGCCGCCTGGACCACGAGATCCACTTCCGGCGCGACGAGCGCAACCAGTCCGCGGCCCTGGCGCTGAACGCTCTGGCCGACGCGCTGCGCGAGACCGTGGCCCCGACCGACGAGCAGCTCGCCGAAGCACGCGACCGGTACGCCCCGCCGACCGCGGCCGCGCCCGTCACGACCACGAACCCCGCGGTCGACGCTCCCGCGGAGGAGAGCGCACCGGAGGAGTCCGCGCAGCGGCTTCCCGAGGACGCCTCGCCGGTCCCGGGCGCCGAGGGATACCACTACACCGAGGAAGGGCGCACCGTCCGCCTCTACACCGAGCCGGGCGAAGAGGTCGGCACCGCGAAGTGGAGCTACACCAAGTACCGGTACCTGGGCGACGTGAACGGCGACGTGGTCCGGGGCACCGAGGACGGCGCCACCGTGGCCAAGCGCATGGCCAACCACCACGCAGTCGTCTACGGCGACAAGGTGCACCGTCCGACGCTCGATGACCAGGGCCGTGACCCGGTCTGGATCTTGCACAACGGTTCCGACACCCTCGTCTTCGGCGTGAGCCCGCAGGACGACACCGCGAAGGCGGCGATGTGGACCGGCGGCGGCTTCAAGGAGTCCCGCAAGGTCGGCGGCTGGTACCTGCCCCGCACCTGGAAGGAGCCGACCCGCAGGCAGCGCGTGGACGACGCCGTGCGGGTCCTCGCGGCCGCCGGGCGCACGGTCACGGTGCACACCACCCGGGAGGAGCGCCAGCAGCCTCCCGAGCCGCCCGCGCGGCTGCCGGAGCTGATCGTGACGGCGCCGAACCTGGACGAGGTGCCGCAGTTCTTCAACGCCACCCCGTTCACCGACCAGGACGATCTGGCGGACGTGCAGCGGCTGGAGACCGCCTACGCCCGGTGGGGCCAGCACCCCACCGTGCGGGCTTACCTCAGCCAGGACAACGACAGGCGACCCGACGGCTTCGGCACCCCGGACAACCCCATCGCCGAACTGCACATCGCCTACCACCGGGCCCGGTTGGCGTTGCGGGAACCCGTCCCGGGGGGACCGGACGAGATCGTCCGCCGGGTCTACGGCGTGGCCGCCTGGTGCCAGGCGCTGGAGCCCGTCGTGGAACAGGATCTCCTTGACCCGCTCCAGGACCTGTACGCGGCGGCCCACGGCCTCGCCGCCCGCTCGCAGGCCACCATCGCGGCCCTGACCGCAGAACAGGCTGCGGCCGCCGAGGACGCACCCGCGCCCGCCCCGGAGCCGCAGGCGCCGGACGCTGCTCAGCAGGAGTCGGGCACCGGGGACCAGCCGCTCGAACCCGCCCCCGCTCCGAGCGAGACCACCCCGGCGGCCGCCGCCGAGGAGCAGGGTCCGGCCGACCCCCCGGTCACCCCGGAACCGCCCGTGGCGCCGCTGGCGCCTGCGCCGGACGCTGCCGCCGAGCCTCCGACCGACGTGGCTGTACCCGAGGGCTACCAGCCGTTCAGCGACAGCTCGGTGGAACTGGTGCCGGGCGATGTGGTCCGCGAGGGCTGGCGGCAGTACATGGAGGACCGGCACCTCCAGTACCGGACGGTCGTCATCACGGAGGGCCCCGACCCCCGGGACGGCTACTACATCTGCCGACACCAGAACGGCACGGGAAGCCACCGGGTCCACCCTCGGGAGATCGTGGCGGTGCCCGATGGCTCCCGCCTGCTGCCGGAGGCTGGCGCGGAGAAGTCCCGGGAGGAGCTGTTCCAGGAAGCGGTTGACGGACTCTTCACCGGCACCGATCCGCAGCCCGGCGCCACGGACCCGGAGCCGGAGCCGACGCCCGACCCTGCCGCTCCGGAGCAGCAACTTGGCCTGTTCGGCGGGGACAGTACGCCCGCCCCGCAGGAGACACCGCCCGACACCGTGCCCGCCGAGCAGGCGCCTGCGGCTGACGAACTTGCCCAGCTCGCCAGGGTTGAGCTGACCGGAGCAGCGGACATCCGGTACTGGATGCACGGGAGCATGCGACCCGGTGAGCCGGAGACGCTCCAGTTCCATCTCAACCGCCAGACCCGCTCGTACTCGTTCAGCGAGTCCATCTTCAACGGCACCCGTGACGAGTGCCTGGCGTACGTCGAGTCGGCGGCCGCCGTACGGTCTGCCGCCGAAGCGCGGGACCCCGGGGACAAGGACGGCGAGCAGCAGGCGGCGGCGCAGGCGTGGCTGCGTGAAGCCGCCCTCGAAGACCCGGCACCTGATCCCGTGTCGGCCACCGACGTCCCGGAGTTGCAGGCGTCGGATGCCACGGACGAGGAGGGACAGCTCGACCTCTTCGGCGAGGCGGCCCCCGCGCCCGCCCCCGCTGCGCAGCGCCCCAGCCGCCGGCGCGGTCGGCGCGAGCCGGAACCCGCTGTCTCCCCGGGCACCGAGGGGGCGCCCGACGGGCGGCTTGGCGTGTACGGACACGCTGACCACGGCGAGTGCGAGCGCTGCGGCACCCTCGACACCGACCGCTACACCGTGGTGCTGCACTGGATGGGCCCGGACGACGCGGAGATGGCAGCCGAGTGCGGACCCTGCGTCGAACTGACCCTGGGCCTGCCCTACCAGCAGTACCGCAGCCTTGCCGATGTCGCCGAGGCCCGGCGTGACGGCGTGCGCATCCAGCCGCGGCCGCACCCGGAGGGCGACGAGGTTGTCTGCCGGCGCACTGCCGAGAACGAGTGGACCAGCGTCCACCGGCCGACCGGCCAGCGCTACCGCACCGCGAAGGAGACCGAGAGCGGATACAGGGGCTTCGTGACGCGCGAGCTGTCCGGAGTGTCCGTGGGTACCGGCGTCTCCGTCGGCTCCATCCGGGAACTCACCGAACGGGCCGCGCTGGGCCGCACCGCCGAGACCCACCCCAACGACAGCGACGACTGGGTCTACTTCTCGTACGGCCAGAACCTGAAGGAACTCGGCGTTCCCGAGGGCGAGACCATCACGGCCCGCTCCACCGGCGCCCGCCGGAACCGGGCTCCGTTGGAGCACGGCCCGATGTGGGACCTCAGCATCGGCGGCACCGACTTCACGGTGGAGATGGTCTACCAGCAGGGGCTCCCCGGCTACGACGGTCACCGCCTGGCCGTGACGGGCCCCGAGGACACGAGCACGCGGTCCGAACAGTGGCAAGGCGTGCTGGAGTGGGCCCGCGAGCGGGTGCGCGCAGCCGGGACGGAGCAGCCGGACGCGATGACCGCAGCGCCGCCGGCGGTACAGCAGGAGACGGTGCAGTCCGTTCCCGACCCTGAGCCCGAGCAGGCCCCTGCCGACGTGGCGGCCGCCGAGGAGTCGGCCGCGCCGGACGACACTCCCGCGCCGGACGACGCAGTGACCGAGGAATCAGTACAGCCCGAGCAGGAGGAAGCAGTGGCAGGCGAGCCGGAACCCACCGCCGTCGTGACGGACGCCGTCCCGGCCGTCGACCCGCCCGCGGACGGCCTCCCCGCGGAGACACCCGTGGAGGAGGAGGAAGTCGTCCCCGCCGTGGATGTCGAAGACCCGCCCGCGCCCCGGACCTTCGCGGAGACGGCCCCGCTCGCCGCGGACGCCCGCTACCAGCTCCGGCTGACCAGCGTGGAAGGCGAAGGCCTGCGCAACGGCGAGCTGCTGTACGGCGAGGCCACCATTGCCGCCGTCCGCCTGTCCGCCGACGGGCGCTGGTTCGCGCAGACGACGATCGACGGCTCGCCCGCCGACGTCACCTCGCTCAACGGCTCGCCGCAGGACGCCGCGCATCAGGGCGCGATCATGTTCGCGGTCATCACCGGGGAGCCCTACGGCGAACCGCCGGTGGCGGCCGACGCCCGGGGGCGGCTGTCGCGGGCGGACGTGCTGCGCGTCGAACTGCGCACCGCAGCCGAGGAGCACCTGCGCACCATCACCGTCGTGGCCGCGCGGGCGAACCCGAACTACCCGCAGAACCCGCAGTTCCAGGCCCTGAGCGATCAGCTCGGGAACCTTCGGGTTGCCGACATCGACAACCACGACTCCCGGCAGATGGCCGCGAACCTCACCGCGGTGCAGGAGGCGGTCATCGCCTGGGGCGGCGCCCTCCCGCAGGACCCCGCCCTCGATGAGCGTCAGCACTTCGCGTTCCCGCTCATGAACCTGCTGCACGAGACCATGCGCCTGCACGCACGCCTCCAGGCCACCCTGGAGGCGGTGCAGGCCGACCGCGCCGCCGCCCGGGAACAAGAGACCGCAGCCGTCGCGCCGGCGGAACCCGCCCGCGAGGACAGCGAGCAGCAGACCCCGGTCCCGACGGCCGACCCCGCCCCGGACCCGGCGCCCGCTCCGCCGGTGGAGCCGCCCCCGCCCGCCGAGACGCCCGGCCCGGAGCAGGACGCCGACGCGACCAAGGCGCCGCCGACCGACCAGCCCGCCCCGCTCCCCGACGCCCCGGAGGACACCGAGATGGCCACGCCCGCCCGTCCCGCGACACCCGAGAGCCCCGAGGTCTCCGGCCCGGACAGCGCCGCCGAGCCGGGCGAGGAACAGCTCCCGGCCGACATGACGCAGCGAGAGGGCCGCGTCGAACGCGAGCCCGCCGCCGAGCCTGCGGCCGAACCCGCCCCGCCCGCCGCCGCCGAGGAGCCGGAACTGCCGCTGTGGACCGGCCCGGCGGAGACCTCCGGGCCGGAGGAAGACCGCCCGCTCGACGTCTTCGCGGACTTCACGGCCGTCCAGGAGGCGTGGGACGAACTCGTGCCCGCCGAGAAGGGCACGGGTGCCGACCTCTTCGCCACGGTGGAGGACGAACTCCAGCGACTGGAAACGCTGTTCGCCGACGCCGTCGCCAAGCTCAACCCGCCCGCCGAGCCGCAGCCCGCTCCCGAGGCGGCGCCCACCCCGCCGCCGGCCACCACGGTGCCACCCTCGGAGCCCGCGGCCGCCGCACCGCCCGCCATCGAGCCGGAGAAGGCAGAAGCGGACCGCGACCCGCAGCAGTCGGCGGCCGCGGTGAACACCGCGCTGCGGGAGGCGGACGCCCACGCACCCGCGCTCCAGGACCTGCCGGAGTGGCAGCGCATCCAGAGCGTGCGGGGCGCCTTCGGTCACCTGATGCACGTCATGAAGGAGCGGGCGGGCGAGCACTTCGACAAGCTCATGGCCGACGGCCGCGTCTCCAACTTCGTACGCCGGGTCTCGATCAAGGCGTGCGACAAGGTCGCCGAGTGGGCGACGTCCGCCGCCGACAAGCTCCGTGGCTTTGACGACCGAGGTGCGGAGCAGGGCGGGAAGCTGCCGAGCGCGGAGGCGCTGCTGCGGCTGGGAGACGCGGCCCTCGACTACCGGGGACCGCGACGTGCGGGTGGCGGCGGCACCCCGCCACCCTCGAACGGCGCGGCGGACCCGGCGAACATCCCCGCGATGCGCAAGATGGGGGAGGCCCTGAACAAGCCTCTGCCCGGGGCCAAGCGCGGCGTGTCGGCGGCTGCGGCCCGGGGCCGGTCGACCACCACGAAGCGAGGGAAGAAGCCCGCGCCCGGCGGCAGCGCCGAGCAGGCCGGACACCTTCGCCGCGGCGGCGCCGAGCAGCAGCAGGCGCGCAAGCCCAACCAACGCTGACGACTCAGCCGGAGCCCGGGCGTACCGGGCTCCGGCCGCGCCCTCAGATGTGGTCTATCTGGCCAGATAACCCGTGCGGTCCCCATCAGGCCCTGATGGCGGGGGTCGTGATCACGGTGCAGGGCGTCGTGGGGCCCGGCATCGGCAGCGTGAGGAACTGCTGTTGCCGGGCCCGGGCGGGGTTGGTTCAGGCGCCGCGCAGTGAGCTGCGGGGTGAGAGAGGCGTGCCGCCGCTGATGACGGGCACGGCTTTGAGCTCGCCGGAGAGGGCGGGCCCCTGTGGCAGGGTCGTGCTGGCCTGCCAGTGTGAGACCCGGCCCTCCGTCGTGCGGGCCGGGTACACGTACCGGGCGCTGCTGGTCGACGCCTTGGTCGAGTGCATGGCATCCAGGAGTGTCCCGGCCACTATCTCCCCGCGATCCCTTGCGCACGTGGCGGCTTCCTGCCACACGGCCTTGCCGTTGTTCTCCTCGACGGGCAGCGTCGTGCACACCAGAAGCCGCTGGTTGAGGGACTCCCTCAACCGGCCGCTGGGCATAGCGCCGGCGGGCGGCTCCAGCCGTACGGCGACGACCTGGTCGGCCCGCACCCACTGGTCGGCCACCCAGACCCACGTCGCGCTGAGTTGGGCTGACATGTCTCTCCTCCTCCGTGAGTGGACGACGCAGGGCGGACACCCGGAGGGGTGCCCGCCCTGCACGTGAAACAGCGCGGTCGCCTACGCGACGTGCGCGTAGTGCCAGAAGATCCATCCCGGGACGCCCTTGTGGACGCCCTGACGAACGGTGGCGTAGTACCAGAGGCCCTTGCCGTTGCTGGTCTTGTAGGTGCAGTGGTAGGTGAAATCGGTGCCCTTGCTCAGCTGACCCTTGGAGCTGTAGTTCGTCCCCGGACCGCTCCGGAGGTTCACGTTGTTCGTGCTGGTCTCCCACACGCCTCCGGGCTTGGCGTCCTTGATGTTGCACTTGGACGAGCCGACAGCGTTAGCCGCCGGGGCCACAGCGACGGCGCCGCCCAGGAGGACGGCAGTGGTCATACCTGCGGCCGCCGCACGCATACGAATACTCAAGAGACTTCCCCCGTCTTCATCAATGTCTTTCAGACGTAACTGATGAAGAGTCAAGGCGGTGCCTATCCTGCTGTCAAATTCTTTCGCCTCGCGCAATTCTCGTCATCTCATATGTATTTCGCACCGCGTAATACCCCTGAATATCCGGCTGGTTGAACCGCCTATTTCGCGTCCCGAAAAGCCGTCATTGCGTGTCGCGTAATGCGCAGGTAATGCGCCCCCTTTGTGGCGATGTAAAACCATGCAGGCGTTCCGCGTGGCGCATGTAGGGTTGCGATCACTGGTTCGATTCGTGACCGACGGGGGGTGACGAAGGTCTAGAGGGGTCGGGGGCCGCGTTCGACCGGCAGTGCCGCGCGGACAGCAGGCCTATGGGGACGACCGCCCGCCACCGCACCGCCGGGGGAAAGGGCGGCATGCGCGACAAGGGACAGCATGCTCAGCCGCATCACGCCGAAGGAAATTCACCCTGCCCAAACTCAGCCGGACAATGAACCCGTCGCCGCCCGTGCGGGCGGAACAGTGCACGCGCACCGGGTCATGCTTGTCGTCCAGGCATTCACTATGTTGCCGGGCGCCGATCACGGGCCCAGCGAACTCGCTGCCGTCACGGGCCTGAACATCACTGTCGTCTACCGGATTCTGCAATCCGGGATCGCCACCTCGATCTTTCTGCGAGTGCCACCCGGCCGCTACCGGCTCGGGCCCGGCGCTGCCCGGATCGGCATCCAGGCCATGGCCGCCACCCCCGACGTGGCGGTCGCCCGGCCCGTGCTGGAGCGTCTGAGCCGCGCTGTGGACGGCTTCGCCCTGCTGTGGGTGCTCTCGCCGTACGGCGGCCCGCGCAAGGCCTACGTCGCCAGCGCGCCGGGCCGCTACGACTTCGAGTCGCTCGGGCTCGGCATCACCGACCTGATGGAGGTCGGCCAGTCCCTGCGCGTCGGCGCTTCGGGCCGTGTGATCGCCGCCCACCTCCCCCCGTCCCTGGTCTCCGCCGTCCTGGAGCAGCCGTTCCCCGCCGGCGCCGGGACCGGCGCGGTGCGCGACGCCGCGGCGTACACCGCGACCCTGGCGGAGATCCGCAAGGCGGGCCATGCCGTCTCCCGCGAGGAGGTCACCGGCTGGAGCGCGGTCGCCGCCCCGGTGATGTGGGGCGACGCCGTCTGCGGTGCGGTCTCCGTGCTCAAGCCGTCCTCGCTGATGGAGGACCTGGCGCTGCCCGTCGCCGCGACGACCGCGGCCGCCGAACGGCTCACCCTGCTGGCCTCGGGCGAGAGCGCCCCGTACCCCTTGGCCGGGTAGCACCTCGGCGCCGACCGCGACGCAGGGCCGCCCCGGCACCCGGAAACGGGATGCGGGGGCGGCCCTCGGACGTGTCAGGGTGCGGCGCCACGGGGGGAGCGCCGCACCCTGCGGCCAGCGTAGCGACGTCGCGCTTCACCTGCGGCCTGTTTCCAGCCGCCTCAAACTCACCTCTTAAGAGGTGAGTTTGGCGGTAGGGCATCAAGGGGGGCCTGGCTCTGTTCGGCCTGGCAGGACCCGCATCCGGTCGGCCGGTGTGACGACGACGAGTGCTCGCGCTGTTGGAACCCGCCGGGGTGAAGCCGCGGGGCGGCGAGCGGGCTCCGGCCAACTCGTCAGTCGTTGTACCGAAGGGCTTTGAGGACCAGGGGGCGGGACATCGCACCGTGGACGCGTTTGGCGAGTTCGTTGGCGCTGGCGCCGGTCTTTGCCTGCTCGGCCCGCAGCGCGACGCCGAGGAGGGCGCGGGACTTGTCGACCTTGTCGAGTGCGTCCAGGACGGAGTCGACCGCGTCGGTGATGCTGGGCGGCGGCTCGGTGGTCAATGCCTTGACCGCTTCGACGGCGGGCTCTGGCTGCCCTGAGTCCTCTTCCGGCTCGACCTGGGGGTGGTCAACGGGTTGACCGGTTGTGGCGGGTGCGCCTGGGTATCGGCGGTTGGAGAGGTCGAGGACCTCCCGCTGCCACGGCGCGGGTTCGGGGTAGCCGATGGACTTCGGATCGGCGAGGCTGCGGTTGATCTCGTCGCGGTCGAATGTCGCGGGGTTGTATTTGTGCTGGCCCCACTCGCGTAGTTCGCGGTAGCGGGGGCCTTTGCGGGCCCGGATCGCTCGCAGGGTGCGTTCGTAGCCGAGCGGGCCGCCGCAGTCCTCGGGCGGGCAGGCCCGGCGGCCGGCACTGCACCGGGGATAGTGGGTGTTCGCGGCGGGACGGTGGATCTTCTCGACGGTGATGTGGTGGGTCCAGTGGTCACCGAAGTCGTACACGTACCCTGCGCCCCTGCCTACCTCGGGCAGCATCTGGGCGACGGTGTACGCAGAGGGCTCGCGGCCGTTGTGCCCGTACGTCTCCCACTGGGCGCCGAACTCGTACAGGTGGGCGTCGTCCCAGCCCATGGCGACCTGGATGACGGCGTGCAATCCGGACAGCGGGGTGTGCGAGTAGACGTGGATACGCCGCCACACCACCGGCTCGATGTCCGGCATAGATACTCGTAGTTGGTGCACCGTCTCCACGGGGCAGTATCGGCAGAGGCTCGCTCGCCGCCGGTGGCTGCTGACAGGATTCCTACCGGCGCCCCATCAATGGCGAGGGGCCCCGAACGGTGATTCAGGGCCCCTGTTTGGTCTCACCGTTATCGTCAGCCGTCGGCTGTCGCGGTGGCCGCGAGGACGGACCCGGCGGGCGGCCCGGGCACGGGGTCGCCCGGAGCGGGCGGTCGGGGCGTGAACTCGGTCCCCCTCCCCTTGGACATTTCGATCAGAACCTGCCGGGCTGCCTCGCAGTCTCCGGCTGCACGGTGGCCACCGCCGAGTCGCAGCCAGCGCCGGAGACCGAGCCAGTCCGCGTACGCCTGCATCAGGCAGTACCAGTTGTCCGAGGGCTCCAGGTGCATCGGCTTCTTCTCCGCCCGCGCGATGTCCTTGAGCACGACGGATCGGTCGTACTCGACGTTGTATGCACAGACGGTCCGACCCTTGGTCACCTTGCGGAGGCGGGGGAGGATCTTCTCGAACGGGCGGGCGTCGGCGACCATCTCGTCCGTGATGCCGTGCACCCATAGGGCCCCGTCCTCGATCGGGACGCCGGGATTGACCAGGGTGTCCATCAACTTCTTGCCGGTGGCCGCATCGATCACGGCGATCTCGACCGTGCGGCCAAACAGGTCGGTGGTCTCGGTGTCCACGATGGCCGCACGGCCCGGTTGAAGCAGGTCCCTGGCCTCGCGGGTGATCTTTCCCCACTCGGGGCACAGCACGATCTCGGAGGTGTAAGAACCGGCTTCCGGGTCCTCGGTCAGCTCGCGCCGTACGGTCGCCTTGGTGGGCGCGTCCTCGATCCGCTCCCAGTCCAGCTCCCAGCAGCCGGAGTACGGAGAGTTCCACGCCCACACGGTGACGCCGTGCCGGTCGGCGAGCCTTTGAGCAAAGGCGCGGACGACGGCGGCCCGGGTCGGGGCGAGCTTGGCGTACTCGCGCAGCGGGCTCGGAGCACCCTTGGGCAGACCGCGGGCGGCCTCCCAGTCGACGCCCGGCATGTCCCGCAGCGCGCGGACGTCACCGAGCCGGTACAGCGCGACGGTGACGGTGCGGGAGCGGCCGACCTGGCGCTCGTAGGTGTCCGCCGGCGTAACCCACCCGGCAGACTCCACGTACTTCCAGTCGCTCGCCCGGATCTCCAGCACGTCGCTGGCGGCGGCCTGCGCGGTGACGTACTGCTCGCCGTCGGCCTCCTCGGCGAGCTTGTCCAGGTCGGCGATCAGGTACCGTCCGCCGCGCCCGGTGGTGATGCGGCCCTCGCTGCCCATGCGGTCCAGGTCGCTCCAGTGCCAGCCGATTCGCTCCGACGCGGCGTCGCGGGGCAGGCTTGCCGCCTCCCACGCCAACCGGGCGGCGACCACCGACCGCACCAGGTCGACATCGAGGGCGAGCGCGGCCGCCGTGGCGTACATCGGCCAGCCTTTATAGGAGTCGACCGCGACCAGGTGCTCCTGGTCGACCAGCTCGTCGACGTCGTCGGCGGTGACCGGCTCGCCGGTGTGGTCGGCGAGCAGCCCCGCGATCCGCCGGGCGCCCAACGCTTCGGGCAGGGGCGGCTCCTGGGGCGTGGTTGCCGCGGTGGTCTCGATCACGGTGTCCGTCATGCCTGTACCTCCGTCGTCGCGGTCGTGGCGGGAAGGGCCCGGCGCTGGGCAGCGGGCCAGATGAGCTTGAGGAAGTCCATGCGGCCCCCGTAGCCGCTGATGTCGACGTGGGCGTCCGTCACCTCGTACGGCACGCTGCCCGGCTGCTCGATCCGGGCTGAGGCGGTGGGCCAGGGGATGCCGGGCCGGTCGGGCTCGATGTAGCCGCTGAACCCTTCCTCGTCCGCGTCGCCGCTCCACGCCAGTGCCGGACTGTGCAGCTCGGCGCCGTACACGGTGATCGTCGGGCCTCCCGTGAAGGTCACGGTGGCGGGCGGCCGGACCCCGGCCGGGCCGGGCTCGGGGAGCTTGTCCAGGTCACGCAGCCACTGCTCGGCGACCGCGCGGGGGAAGAGGGGGCTCTCGTCGGTGCCGCCGGTGGCTTCGAGTCCGCCGTGGCGGCGTCGCCAGTTGGCGACGGCCGCGCGACCGACTCCAGCCATGCGGGCGATCTGGGAGAGGTTCACCTTGCACTCGTCGGGGTGGGTCAAGGGATCGTCCTATCTGCTCGTCAAAGAGTCGTAGGGCCGGGGCGGGTGGGTGGGGGGGGGGGGGGGCGGCCCCCCCCCCCCCCCCCCCCCCCCCCCCCCCCCCGCGGGGCGGGGGGGGGGGGGGGGGGCCCCCCCGGGCCCCCCCCCCCCCGCCCCCCCCCCGGCCCCCCCCCGCC
>NZ_JBIATE010000031.1:0-73325 GCF_042891445.1 Streptomyces sp. NPDC001890
CACCGACCCCGTCGCCAACATCACCGCGGCCGCCAACTACGCCGCCGACCGCTACGGATCCATCGACAACGTCAACTCCGCCTACTGAGCCGCGGGTTGACCGAGTCGCCACGTCACGGAATCACCGCGCCGCGGAACCATCGGACCGCGGCGCCACGGAACCACCGGGCCGCCGAGCCGCCGCACCACCGCCCGACGGCGAAATCGTTCGCCGAACGGATCGGCACTCTGCTTGGCTCGGCCCATGAGTGATCTCCACATACGCCACGCCGGCCTCCCCGACATCGACACCGTGTTGCGCTTCTGGCGCGAGGCCGCGGAGGGAACGAGCATCAGCGACGACCACGACGGAGTGGCCCGGCTCATCTCGACAGACCCCGAAGCCCTGCTGCTGGCGGCCCGCGACGGCCGCCTCGTGGGAACCGTCATAGCCGGATTCGACGGCTGGCGGTGCTCCGCCTACCGGCTGGCCGTGCACCCCGACTGCCGCCGGCAAGGGGTCGCCACCGCCTTGATGGAAGCGGCGGAACAACGATTCCTCGCCCTTGGCGGGCGACGGGTAGACGCCATGGTCCTGGAAGCCAACGAACGGGCACACCACACCTGGGCCGCGAGCGGTTACCACCGCGAGGATCACTGGCGGCGCTGGGTGAAGCCGCTCACCGACTGAGCAGACCCACCGCGGACCGGCAGAGCCATCGCGAGATCGGCGACTTTGCCGACCCTTTACTATGGTGTCCTCCTGTCCGATCCTTCCGAAAGGTGTGAGCGTCCGTCCATGGGCGAGCCTCCCAGTAGTCGATATCGCCGGCACCGCGCGATCCTCCTGTCCCTGCCCGATCATGGGACGGAGGTGAACCGATGACCGAAGTGCTTCTACTGCTCGTGGCGGTACTGCTCTCGCTGGCCTGCGGCGCCTTCGTCGCGGCGGAGTTCTCTCTGACGACGGTCGAGCGCGGACAGCTGGAACGCGCCGTCGAGCGGGGCGAGCGGGGCGCGGCGAGCGCCATGAAGGCCGTACGCAGCCTCACCTTCCAGCTCTCCGGCGCGCAGCTCGGCATCACCGTCACCAACCTGGTGGTCGGCATGCTCTCCGAACCGTCCATCGCGAAGCTGATCCGCGGTCCGGTGGAGGCGGCCGGCCTCCCGCCGAGCGTGGCGTCCTCGGTGGCCCTGGTGCTGGGAACGGCGCTGTCCACCGTGTTCCTGATGATCGTCGGCGAACTGGTCCCGAAGAACTGGGCGATCTCCTCCCCGCTCGCCGTGGCGAAGGCCGTGGCCACCCCGCAGCGGGCCTTCACCGCCGTCTTCCGCCCCTTCATCAGCCACCTCAACAACACCGCCAACCGGATCGTGCGCCGCTTCGGCCTCGAACCGGCCGAGGAACTGGCCTCCGCGCGAAGCCCGCAGGAGCTGGCCGCGCTGGCCCGGCACAGCGCGAAGGAAGGTGCGCTGGAGGCCGACACGGCGGAGCTGTTCGTCCGCACACTGAACCTGGCCGAACTGACGGCGGAGAACGTGATGACCCCCCGGGTCCAGGTCACCGCGCTGGAGGCGCAGGCGACCGCCGAGGACGTCGCGAACGCCACCCGGGCGACGGGCCTGTCCCGTTTTCCCGTCTACCTCGGCAGCCTGGACACCGTCGTCGGTGTGGCGCACATCAAGGACGTGCTGGCCATCCCCGCCGAGCAGCGGCCCCGTACCCGCGTGTCGGAGATGCTGCGCGAACCCCTGCTCGTACCGGAGACGCTCACGGTGGACCGGCTCCTGGACCGCTTGTCCGGCAAGCTCGCCATGGCCGTCGTCATCGACGAGTACGGCGGCACGGCGGGGGTCGTGACGCTGGAGGACATCGTCGAGGAAGTGGTCGGTGAGGTGCGCGACGAGCACGACCCGCACGAGACCGCGGACCTCGCACCGGCCGGCGAGGACGCCGACGGACGGACCCTGTGGTCGGCCGACGGCGCCGCGCGCGTCGACCAGCTGAAGACGATCGGACTACGGGTGCCGGACGGACCGTACGAGACGCTCGCCGGGCTCATCGCCACCGAGGTCGGCCGCATCCCCGCAGTGGGTGACACGGTCGAGCTGGCGGACTGGCGGATCGACGTGGTCGACGCATCCGGACGCCGCGCCGCGCGGGCCCTGCTGCACGCGCCGCTGCCCGGCGACGACGAGCAGACGGAGGACGCACGATGATCGCCGTCCAGCTCTTCATCGGGCTGATGACCCTGGTCGTCAATGCCTTCTTCGTCGGGGCGGAGTTCGCGCTGATCTCCGTGCGCCGCAGCCAGATCGAGCCCGAGGCCGAGGCCGGGAACCGGCGCGCGCGCAGCGTCATCTGGGGCCTCGAACACGTATCGGCGCTGCTCGCGGCCGCGCAGCTGGGCATCACCCTCTGCACGCTGGTGCTCGGTATCGTCGCCGAGCCGGCGTTCGCGCACCTGCTGGAGCCGGTGTTCGACGCGGTGGGCGTACCGCACGAACTGATCCATCCGATCTCGTTCGTGATCGCGCTGTCCGTGGCGACGTATCTGCACATGCTCCTCGGCGAGATGGTGCCGAAGAACATCGCCCTCGCCGAGCCCGTGCGCGCCGCGCTGCTGCTCGGACCGCCGCTGGTGGCCCTCGCCAGGGCGCTGCGCCCGGTGATCTTCGCGATCAACGCCTTCGCCAACGCTCTGCTCAAGATCCTGCGGGTCGAGACGAAGGACGAGGTGTCCGCCACGTTCTCCGACGACGAACTGGCCCGGCTGGTGACGGACGCGGGCGACGCCGGGCTGGTCGACGACCGCTCGGCCGAGCGCCTGCGCCACGCCCTGGAGCTGGGCCGTCGTCCGGTGCGTGATGTGGTGATGCCGGTGGACCGGGTCGTGTACGCCAGGGTCGGGACCACGCCGGAGCAGCTGGAGCGGCTCTCGTACGAGACCGGTTTCTCGCGCTTCCCCGTGATGGACAGCGAGGAGCGGATCCTGGGCTACCTCCATGTGAAGGACGCCCTCGATGCCACGCCGCGCGACGTGCCCTTCCCGGTGACGGCGATGCGCCCGATCGCGCGGGTCCGGGCCGGCACACCGCTGGACGACGCCCTGACCGCGCTGCGACGCAGCCGTACGCACCTGGCGGCGGTGCTCGACGAGGACGACCGGCTGGCCGGAATGGTCACCATGGAGGACGTGCTCCGCGAGCTGGTGGGGCGCCCGAAGGCGCGCTGACCGACGGCGGGGGCCGCGGCACGGGATTCCGGCCGCGGCTCCTTCCCGTCCCCGGGAGGGGCCGGAAGCGACCGCGATACGATCGCATCGCCATGGAAACAAATGCCTCCTACAACAGTCTTGTCGCGGTCGGCGACTCGTTCACCGAGGGCATGTCGGACCTGCTGCCCGACGGGTCGTACCGCGGCTGGGCCGACGTCCTCGCCGGACGGCTGGCCGCTCGCTCGCCGGGATTCCGGTACGCGAATCTCGCCGTACGGGGCAAGCTGATCGGCCAGATCGTCGACGAGCAGGTCGATGTGGCCGCCGCCATGCGGGCGGATGTCGTCACCCTCGTCGGCGGGCTCAACGACACACTGCGGCCCAAGTGCGACATGGGCATGGTCCGCGGACGGCTCGAAGAGGCCGTGGAGCGACTGGCACCCTCGTGCGACACGCTCGTGCTCATGCGCAGCCCGGGGCGCAACGGTCCGGTGATGAAGCGTTTCCGTCCGCGGATGGAGGAGCTGTTCGCCCTGGTCGACGATCTGGCCGCCCGGCACGGAGCGGTGGTCGTCGATCTGTACGGGGCACCGGCCCTGGGTGATCCCCGGCTGTGGGACGTCGACCGGCTGCATCTGACGGCGGACGGGCACACCAGGGTCGCCGAGGCGGTCTGGCAGACGCTGGGACTGCCTCCGGAGAACGACTGGCGCACGCCCCTGCCCACCGCCGTACCGCACAGGTGGGCCAGGCGGCGTGTCGACGACGTCCGCTTCGCCCGCGAGCACCTGATGCCGTGGATCGGCCGCCGTCTGACCGGCCGCTCGTCCGGCGACGGCCGGACGGGCGCCCAGTACAGCGCGGAACTGGGGCGGGCGTTCTGGGTCACCCCCCAGGACAACGGCGCCCCCGGCCCCGTGGCGGGCTGGCGCCGGGTCGACCCGCCTCCGCTCCCGTAGCGACCCACGAACCGGCTCGAAGACCGCCACGGCCTCTGGTGGGCCGTGGAAAGCACCGGTGCCTCTCCCGAGGCCTCGACAGCATGGGTGGAATGAGTTCATGGCGGCAGTGATCGCAATGCTGGAAGAGCTCAGGGGCGTCGCGCCGCTGACCGCCGAGGGCGCGGCGGCGCGGTTCTCGGCCCAGGAGTGGACGCCCGGAGACAAGCCCTGCAACGGCGTGGAGACGTCGTGGGACAAGGGAAGCGTCGGGGGCTGGATCCAGACGTTCAGCAGTGGGGCGATCTGCGTCTCGTTCTACGTCTGGATCCGCGACGTCGACGAGTCGGGCTATTTCGACGACCTGGATGCGGTCTACGAGCAGGGGGAGCAGGCGCTGGCCGACTTCCTACCCGAGATCGAGGAATCCGCTACCGCCCGCCATCTCGTCGAGGCCGAGCAGACACCGGCGGACAGGGACGAGTTCATCGCGGTGAAGAAATGGACCCTCGACGGCCGGATCCTGACCGCCGGTGTGATCCAGCAGGACACCGATCTCCCGGTGATGGTCGTGGTGACGCTGGAGGAGACCGTACCCGCCTGACCCGCTCCACCGGCAGGACGCCGGGCGGACCGTACTGCAGGTCTTCCATCAGCTGAACTCGGCCGCGTGGTCGATGGCCCACCGCACGAAGGTGCCGGCCGGTGAGGCGTTCCACGTGATCGGTGGTGCGGTTCGCCTCCGGCCGGCGCGGCGGGGCCGCGATCAGCGCCTCCGGCCGGGAAGCATCCGCCGGCCTCAGTCGGTGCGCCTCGTTCGCGCGGCCGGGGCCTGCGAGGGCTGATGCCGACGTCGACGGCTTCCGCAGAGCTTGAGTACGACGACGCCGATGGGGACGGTGAGGATCATCACCGCAGGAGGCAGCCTCCGAGCGCGGCTCCCAAGGGGGAGGCTGTCAGGAGCACGGCCCGTCGCAGGCTGCCCGAGCTCGATCGGCACATCGCGCAGACTCAGGCCCTGCGGCGAGCAGTTGCGGACTGTCTGGAATGCGGCTGCATGGAATTCGATCAGTGCGTGCTGCTCGACACCACGGACGCGGCGCCCTGAGCACAAACACTCTCCGTCATGCAGCTGCCTGGTCGTCGTTGCGAAGCGGCAACGCCCACCCGTGTTCTGACGGCCCCTGGCCCGGCCCCGCCTTCCCCGGCGGCGCGATCGATGCACAGCCCGAGGCACACCCGCAACAGCAGCCCGTCCATGGCGAGTTGTCGCCATGGACGGATCCCGCTCTGCGGCATTCGGGACACGATGGGCAGCCCGAATGCGGGCAGCAGCCTCAGCGCCGTGCCGGGCCGCCGCCCGACTGGCGAACTGTCGGGTCCGCGTCGGCGTCGACGAGGAATGGGCGGCACACAGCTGATCAGCGCAGTCCGGCGAAGAGATCGTTCTCGGGTACGGCCGTGCCGGTGGCGTCCTTGACACGCAGGAAGGTCTCCATGCCCATCAACTCGCCGAACCTCTCCTTGCCCATCTTGAGGAAGAAGATGTTCTCGCCCTGACTGGCGTGCGCGGCCAGCGCATCGAACTTCTGACCGCTGAATGCGGTGGTGTCCACCCACGTGGTGATCTCGTCGTCGGGCAGGCCGATCTTGGCCATCGCGGCGACCTCGGCGGGATCCGGCTCCGGCATGTCTCCATGAAACTCGCGCATGGTCTCCCCGAACCGCTGCATCATCGAGCGGGGCGCCGTCGTCCAGTACACCTTCGGTGTCAGCGCGGTCATCTCCAGCGCCGCCATCGTGATGCGGTGGGCCTGGATGTGGTCGGGGTGGCCGTAGAACCCGTACTCGTCGTAGGTGACGACCACATCGGGTCGGTAGTGCCGCATGAGTTCCGCGAGTCGGGCAGCGCCTTCCTCGACGGGGGTCCGCCAGAAGGATCCGGGGACGTCATTGCTCGGCCAGCCCATCATCCCGGAGTCGCCGTAGTCCAGCATCTCCAGAGCGCTGACCTTCAGGACATCACAACTCGCCTTGAGTTCTTGACGGCGCATCAGGGCAACGGCTGCCGGATCATGCCCGGGATCGCCCGGCTTGACGCCTCCCGGTCCATCACCGCAACCGCCGTCGGTACATGTCACGAGAACCGTACGGATGCCCTCCGCCGCGTACCGCGCGAGGACCCCTCCGGTTCCGGTCGCCTCGTCGTCGGGGTGGGCGTGCACTGCCATCAGCGTCAACGGCCGGTCAGTCATGAAACAGTCCTCCTGCAGAAATACGTCCTGGTCCGAGTGCGCGGCGGGCGTACCGCGATCCTGGGGGCCGGATCCTGGCGGGGCGGACGACCTTGCGGTCTCCGTGTTCCCTGCCCGTACGGCTCCGGTCCCTCGGTCGATGCAACCGTGCGGACAGGACCGGCTGTTCCCGGCTCAGCCAATTGACCTTCCAGGCGCCGGAGTTTCAACGCGCGGGGCTGCCGTCGCGTCCCAGTCGATGTGGTGGTCGAACTGCCAGGCCATCTTCTCCGGGTTGATCAGCTTCATGGTGGCCGGCATCACGAGGTCTCGCAGTACGCGGCCGACCGGGCCCGCGGTCTTGTTGGTGTTCGTGCGGGCGCCGAGCTTGATGATGCGTTCGACGCGGGGGCGGCGCAGTTGTTCGTACGCCGCGAAAGCCTGGTCGTAGGGCAGGTCCCGCAGGCAGCGCGCCAGTTCGACGGCGCTCTCGACGGCGATGGAGGCGCCCTGCCCGGAACTGGATGAGGCGGCGTGGGCCGCGTCACCGATCAGGGTCATGCGGCCGTGGCTCCAGTTCGCGACCCCCGGCATGTTCTCCATCGGGCCGGTGATGAGGAGCTCGCCGGCCTTGGTACGACTGATCATCTCCAGGGCAGGGGTGCGGTCGTCGGCGAAGGCGTTCCGCAGGATGCGTATCCACTCGTTCGCGCCGATCGCCCGGGCCTCGGAGACTGTCATCGGGGCGCGGTGGGGCAGGTTCACGAACCACACCGCCGAGGAGTCTTCGAAGACCTGGTAGCCGAAGAACGCGCGCTTACCGAAGCACATGTACATGACGCCGTCGGTGGAGGGCATCCCTGACTGGTGCATCCGCGCTCCGAAGCAGACCAGGCCGGCGTAGTTCGGCTGTGCTGCGGCCGGGTCGATCAGGGAGCGGACCGTGGAGCGGATGCCGTCGGCGCCGATGAGGACATCGGCGCTCGCCTCCGTACCGTCCGCGAAGTGCGCGGTGATGCCGGAGCCGGTTTCCGTCGTGCCGGTCAGCCGCTTGCCGTGGTGGATGGGGACGGATCGGCGCTCCGCCTCGTCGTGGAGCGCCCGGTAGAGGTCGGCGCGCCAGACGAACTGGAGGGACGGGAGGCGGGAGGGCGGGGCGAACTGCGCGAGGTCTCTGCCCGTCCAACTCCGCAGTCCCATGGCGGTGGCCGGTGTGCCGATGGCGCGGACGAGGTCGCCCGCGCCGATCGCGTCGAGGGCGTTCTGGCCGTTCGGAGCGATGCTCATGCCGCCTCCGGCCCCATCGGCCGTGGAGTCGTACGCCTCGTGGACGGCGGCCTCGATACCTGCCTGGCGGAGGGCCATCGCGGCGACCGGGCCTGCGATACCGCCGCCGATGACCAGCGCGGTGCGGGCTTCGCCGATGCGGGTCATGATTGGTGCCCCCTCGGGTCGTCGATCGTCGGTACGCCGCCGCTCCTGTGTGCGCGGCGCACATCCTGGAAGTACGCACGGGAGAACATCGCCGACAGGATCGCGACGCCACCGCGGTGGATGCGGATTTCGCTGTTCGTCGCAGAGCCGGACAGACGGACACGACGGCCGGCCGTCGTGTTGTGGGTGGACGAGGACTGGGAGTCCTTGACCTTGCCGAGGGCGGTCCATCTCAGGTTCCAGTGGTCGATGGCGGTGGCGTCGTCGACGAGCAGCTTGACCATGGCCCGGTCCATGTCGAGGTGGATCTCGACGTCGTCCGGAAGGTCGGGCGAGCGGAGGTCGAGGACAGCGGTGCCATGGCGGGCCTTGATCTCGAAGTGGCCGGCCTCGGTCCAGTTGCCGAGGTGCTTGACGAGGTCGTGGTCGGAGTGGATGCGCTCGGTGAGGGACATCTCGGTGGTTCCTCTCGGGGCTGCGTCGCGTTGACGATTGGATAGTTGCACTGAAACTAGTATCTCGTCAACTAGTCATTTCGGGGCTAAAATCGAGTCCATGACCACTTCCGCTCCCCGCAACTCCCCCCTCGCCCTGACCGTCCTGGCTCTGCTGCACTACAAGCCGCTGCACCCGTACGGCATCCAGCGACTGGTCAAGGACTGGGGCAAGGAGCAGGTCGTCAACGTCAGGCAGCGTGCGAGCCTCTACCGCACGATCGAGAGACTCAATGGCGACGGGCTGATCGCGGTCCGCGAGACCGGGCGCGATCAGCAGTACCCCGAGCGGACCGTGTACGAGGTCACCGACGCGGGCCGTGAGACCGCCCGCGCCTGGCTGGAGGAGATGCTCTCCGCGCCCAAGCAGGAGTTCCCGGAGTTCCCGGCCGCTCTCTCGAATCTGCTGCTGCTCACGCCCGAGGAGATGGGGGACGTACTGCAGCGGCGGGCCGACGCCCTCGCGGCGCAGCTCGACGGAATGGAAGCGGCCATGGCCGCAGAGGCGGAGCGGGGGCTGCCGCGCATCACCCGCCTGGAGACCGAGTACCTGCGGGCGGTGACGGCCGCGGAGCTGGAGTGGGTGCGCACGGTGGTCGAAGACCTGCGAGCCGGCCGGCTCTCATCCTCGAAGGAGCAGCTGGACGCCCTCGCGGCCGGGCCGGGAACAGTGAGCCCGCCTCCGACGCATCCGGGGACGGCCTGAAGCGTTGCGCTCTCGCGGGGTCGAGCCCCAGCCGTCCATCCCGTCGAACTGAGCTTGTCCGTGGATCCTGCGCTGAGCTGCGGGGTTGCCAGGGGGCCTGCGCCACGCGACGACGGAGGCTGATCAGCCGGACTGGGCCGCGGCCGCGCCTACGATCCTTGTTCATCGCTTCCGGTGCGTCGGATGCGCACGATGCCGGCGTCCAGGTTCACCTGGAAAGGCGGGTCCTCTGCCGACCTGACGTTCTTGCGCACGCGTTCTTGTTCCATGGCCCGCTTGACCGCCTGGGCCCCGGGGTCGCCCTCCTGCATGAGGTCGACACCGATCGATGACAGGCCCTTGGTCCTGCGCCAGTAGATCCAGCCCCGAGCCTCCATCGCCAGCAGAACACGATCTGCCAGGAGGACGACGACGCCCAGCGCAACAACTCCTCCTGCAACCAGCAACACGGTGTCCATGGATCAGCGACCGGACCTCAGACGTTCGACCCAGCGGCCAAGCCCCCGACGCGAGCGGCAGGAGCTCGACTGAAGCGGTCGACGGCCTTCTGCGCCGGCCTGGCTTGCTTGGCCGCGGTTGGGGATCCAGTGATCGTCCGGCGACAGGATCGGAGCCTTGCGTTCTGCTTGGGCCCGGATCTCGATGTGCGCTTCGTGGGCAGTGATGCGGAACGCCTCCTCGTAGGAGGCCAGGGCAGCGCTCATGGCCCCGCCTGCAAGGCCCCGACGACGAATTCGTGCGGCCGGCCACGCAAAGAAGCCCAGGACTGTGGCAAGGCAGCCGATCAAGATCAGGAACGGTGAGAACGCACCCATGGGCGTGAGCCTACTGGCCAACCGTGATGCTCAGGGGCCCACTGCTCGGTCACAGTTACCGCTCAGGCCCGGCGGGATCTGCTGGAGAGCGATGCCGAAGCGATGTGCGGCTGAGGATGAGGCTGTAGCGGCTGGCGATCCGCCCGCCCCGGCGACCGGCGAACAGGCCGGTGCCCTCGACATCGACGCCCGCCAGGACGAAGGTCGCCGGGATGCGCTCGGAGAGGTACTTGGTCTGGTCGGGCGCTTCGGCTCCGACCCCGTGTACCGATGTCGAGATTGTGCTGCTCGTCGATGAGCACGAGACGGCAGCCGAGTGCGCAGTGCGGTGGATCGCCGGGGGCGAGACGATCACCAGCTGGGAGTGGCAGTCCTCCCGGGCCTGGTCATACTCCGCCCACTCGGGCTCCGGCAGCCGCTGCAGGACCGAAGGCGCAGGGCGGCCGGCGGCGCGATGGTCTCTGCGACGAACGCGGACCAACCCTCCTTCGTCGTCAGCGGGTAGTCGGCTTCGTCCGGCTCCAGGAAGTGCGTCATCAGCGGCTCCCGTCGGTGAAGGCGTCGAACACACCGAAGGGGATGACCTTGCCCAGGGGACATCGCCTGTGAGGAAAAGGCACAGGAATCGCGAACCCACGCCTCACCTTCCGGGCGAGCGGGAACAAATGTCGGGTCTCGCCAATTTGCACCGAACCGCCCGCATCGTAAGTTCTGTTCACCCAGCATTGGTCCATGAACATGGTCGACTTGGGCGCGGTCGCAGCCCTTCTCTCCGTTCCCACTGCCCTGGTTGCAGCGTGGTGGACCAAGCGCAGTGCAGAGGCTGCGACATCTGCCGCGCTCCTCGCCGGGCGCCTCCAGGCCGACACGGCCATCTCGGCGGTACGGACCCAGAGCCTCTTCCAGTGGGATCAGCAACGGCACATCGCACTCGACAGCGCGTGCATGGAGTTCCTGAGCGTCTCCGACGCCCTGGTGGGTGTGGTGAAGCGACTCCCGAACCTCGATCACGACGAACGCCAGGGGCTCGTGGCCAAGCACGCCATCCCGGTGGAATCCCGGTACGCCTCACTGGAACTCCTCGCCCCTCCTGATGTCCTGACGGCCGCGGAGAGCCTTCTCTCGCAATGCCGCCTCCTGGAACGCTGCGCACTCGATCGCGCGGTACTACGCGCGACGATCAACGCCCTGGAAGCAGGCTGGTGCCCCGGCGACCCAGAAGATTGCAGCGACGATCGTCACACCTCGGCTTACGTGGCCTGGGAGCTTCTCGTCGGGTGGGCACGCAAGGACGAGGAGGAAAGAAGGGCTGACCGGGATCTTCTGGACTACTGCCTCCACGACAGTGCCACTCTCACCGGAACCCAAGCAGCTCAGGCTCTCTCCCTGGTCGACCGCTGCCCGGCCATGTGGGAGCAGCTGATCGGTGGATGGGTCCGGGACCCGCTCATCGAGCGCCTCGAAACCCACCGCAAGGATTTCGTCACCGCCGCCCGAGCCGCCGGCCTCACAGCACCGCCAGGTCCTCTGCCCAGTGACCTTGAGCAGTCGAGTTCTGCGCCGCGCCGCAACTGCGCAGCGTGACGGAGCACCCTTCGCGCATCCACTCCACCTGGGGCGGAACAGGGCGCGGGCAGGACATTTCCTGGGCATCGGGGTTCTCGCAGGCGAAGTCGGAGTACGCCGTCGTAGCCGTGCCGGACGCTGCACACCGTCGTAGCCGCACCGTCCATCCGTCACGGCTTCGTCGTCGCGCACACCCTGCCGGAATCCGGCCCAAGGGCCCGGAGCTGCGCGGAGTGGCCGCCGATGCGCCCGCCGGCGCGAACGGTCCCGAAGAAATCCGACGTACACATCCACGTGCCGGCGGGCACACCGGCCGTACGGGGACTGCACCGGCTCCGCGACGTGGACCGGTCCGCCGTCGTGGGGCATGGGCCCTCGGGGCCGGCACGGGCGAGGACGACCCGGCACTCGCCCGGGTACTCGGTATGGCCGGTGCACCAACCCGGGCAAGTGGTCCACGCCCTTCTGACCTGGGCCTTATGGACTTGGTGGACGGTAACGAACCGCTGAAGACGAAAGGTAAACTCTGGACACGTGACTGCTGTGTCTGCGAAGCCTCGCATCCCCAATGT
Source organism: Streptomyces sp. NPDC001890 (assembly GCF_042891445.1). Taxonomy (NCBI): domain Bacteria; kingdom Bacillati; phylum Actinomycetota; class Actinomycetes; order Kitasatosporales; family Streptomycetaceae; genus Streptomyces; species Streptomyces sp. NPDC001890. The sequence goes on from NZ_JBIATE010000031.1 coordinate 11,957, forward strand.
CCTGGCCGGCCGCTACGCCTCCACGGAGCTGGCCGTCCTCTGGTCCCCCGAGCAGAAGGTGAAGCTGGAACGCCAGCTGTGGCTGGCGGTGCTGCGCGCTCAGAAGGACCTCGGGATCGAGGTGCCGGACGCCGCGCTCGCCGACTACGAACGTGTCATCGACCAGGTCGACCTTGCCTCGATCGCCGAGCGCGAGAAGGTCACCCGGCACGACGTCAAGGCCCGGATCGAGGAGTTCAACGCCCTCGCCGGCCATGAGCAGGTCCACAAGGGCATGACGTCCCGGGACCTCACGGAGAACGTCGAGCAGCTGCAGATCCGGCTCTCCCTGGAGCTGATGCGCGACCGCACGGTGGCGGTCCTGGCCCGGCTCGGCAAGCTGTCGGGCGAGTACCGCGAGCTGGTCATGGCCGGCCGCTCCCACAACGTCGCCGCGCAGGCGACCACGCTCGGCAAGCGGTTCGCGACCGCGGCCGACGAGCTGCTGGTGGCCTACGGACGGCTTGAGGACCTGCTGGACCGCTACCCGCTGCGGGGCATCAAGGGCCCCGTCGGCACGGCACAGGACATGCTCGACCTGCTGGGCGGCGACGCCGGGAAGCTCGCCGACCTGGAACAGCGCATCGCCGCGCACCTCGGCTTCTCCCAGGCCTTCACCTCGGTCGGCCAGGTCTACCCGCGCTCGCTCGACTACGACGTGGTGACCGCACTGGTCCAGCTGGCCGCGGCCCCGTCGTCGGTCGCCAAGACGATCCGTCTGATGGCCGGGCACGAGCTGGTGACCGAGGGCTTCAAGCCGGGTCAGGTCGGCTCGTCCGCGATGCCGCACAAGATGAACACCCGGTCCTGCGAGCGGGTCAACGGTCTCATGGTGATCCTGCGCGGATACGCGTCGATGACCGGTGAGCTGGCGGGCGACCAGTGGAACGAGGGCGACGTGTCCTGCTCCGTGGTCCGCCGGGTGGCGCTCCCGGACGCCTTCTTCGCGTTCGACGGTCTGCTGGAGACCTTCCTGACGGTGCTCGACGAGTTCGGGGCGTTCCCGGCCGTCGTCGCCCGTGAGCTGGATCGCTACCTCCCGTTCCTCGCTACGACCAAGGTCCTGATGGGCGCGGTGCGCGCGGGTGTCGGCCGTGAGGTCGCCCACGAGGCGATCAAGGAGAACGCGGTCGCCTCGGCCCTGGCCATGCGTGAGCAGGGCGCCGAGCGCAATGAGCTGCTCGACAAGCTGGCCGCCGACGACCGCATCCCGCTGGACCGCGCACAGCTCGACGCGCTGATGGCCGACAAGCTCTCCTTCACCGGGGCCGCGGGCGATCAGGTCACGGCGCTGGTGTCCCGCATCGAGGAGATCGCCAAGCAGCACCCCGAGGCCGCCGCATACACACCGGGCTCCATCCTCTGACGGCCACGACCACAGCCGGATGACACCCGAAGAGCTCCAGGCCGCCCGCGACCGCACCGTTCCCGATGTGGTCGCGGGCGGCCTGCGTGTGCTGTTCTGCGGGATCAACCCGAGCCTGATGACGGGGGCAACGGGCCACCACTTCGCCCACCCCGGCAACCGGTTCTGGCCGGTACTCCATCGGTCTGGCTTCACACCGCGGCAGTTGAAACCGGCCGAACAGAGCGAGCTGTTGCGCCACGGCCTCGGCATCACCAATGTGGTCGCGAGGGCCACCGCCCGGGCGGACGAGCTCACCGCGGAGGAATTCCGCGAGGGCGGTCAGATCCTGGCAGCCAAGGTGGAACTGCTGCGACCGCAGTGGCTTGCGGTCGTAGGGGTCACGGCGTACCGCACGGCCTTCGGCAGGCGTAGCGCACGGATCGGCCCGCAGGACCACGCGATCGGCGGCGCCCGCGTCTGGGCGCTGCCCAACCCCAGCGGCCTCAACGCCCACTGGACCGCCCAGACAATGGCGGAGGAGTACGGCCGCCTCCTCGCCTGCGTCAACCACAACGCCGCTGCCCCCGCCGCACCCGCTGGTCTCGCTGCCCCCGCCGAACCCGCTGGTCTCGTTGATCCCGCCGATCCCACGGAAGCCGTCCGACGCACCTGACACCACCACGGCCCCGTCCGCTCCGAACGTCTTCCGTAGCGTCTTTCCGGCCGGCCGGTGGGCCCGCCGACGACGACCGGACCGACAGCCTGCTCAGGTCACGGCGGATCGATCTCCGTCACCACGACATTCAACTCACACCCTGGCCCTTCCTCCTCCAGGTAGAGACCGATGCCGATCCACCGCTCCTCGATCCTCCAGAGCTGGAGAAACTCGCAGCCCGCAACCGTATCGGCCCATGCCTCCGGTATCTCCTCGCCGGCGATCATCCGCTCCTGTGCACTCCACAGGCTGACCGCCTGCGGCTCACCCCAGCGTCTGGCGAGCAGTGTCAGCAAGGCGTCATGCTCCGCGAGGCACTGGGCCCGGTGTTCCAGTCGCCGCGCCTCGTCGTCGTCCCAGTGATCGACGTCGGCGTGCAGGGACGCCGTGTGGTAGCCGGGCCCGCTGACTCCCGAGCCTGACCGGATGCGCTCCGCGGGAAAGCCCGAGGTGCGCATCGCGTCGATGAGGCGGAGGTGATGTGCGGTGGTCATGCCGCCAGTAAACCGTGCAGCACTGACAAGCCACTCCTCACCATGGACTTTGAGGTGCTTTCAGCCGCTCCGAGCCCTATTGAATCGTGGCAACCGGCTACGCGTCCCTGCGCCGGAGCGCCCACCAGCCCGCCAGGAGGGCAGCCGCCGCCCAGGCCGCTGTCACCGCGAGCCCGCCCCACGGTCCGAGACTTCCCCCGGGGTTCTGGTGGAGCACCAACTGTCCCGCCCGGTCCGGCAGATACTGCGCGGCTCCGCCTGCGACATCACCGACCACGAAGGAGACTATGAGGACGAACGGGATGAGCAGGCTGAGCACGGCCACGGCGCTGCGCAGCACCACGGCCAGTCCGGCGGCGAACAGGGCCATCAGTGCCAGATAGATCCCGCCCCCGAAGGCCGCCCTCAGCGCGCCCGGCTCCCCCAGGTCGATCGCGTACTCGCCCATGAACAGCTGTCCCACCAAGAAGGCGCCGAAGCTGGTGACGAGGCCGACTGCGAGCGCCGGCGCTCCGACGAGGGCGATCTTGGCAGCGTAGAAGAGATTGCGGCGTGGCACGGCGGCGAGCGATATCCGCAGGGCTCCGTTGAGGTACTCGGACGAGATCGCGGTCGCTCCGAAGCTGATGGCCGCGATCTGGCCGAAGTTCAGCGCGTAGAAGGCGTCGAAGACCGGCTCGGCGTCGGCATTGTCCGCCTCGGCCTGGCCGACGGTGGAGAACGCGAGCAGAGTGACGGCAAGTGTCACGGCGAGGACGGATATCAAGGACCCCATGACGGACCGGACCGATCTGATCTTGATCCACTCGGAACGCAGTACTGCGGTGGTCGACATGGTCAGGCCTCCTGGCGGTTGGCGGACGAAGTGGGCGCCGATGCGAATTCCGTGGCGTCGGCGGTGAGGTCGAGATAGGCCTGTTCCAACGTGGCCTGCTCATCAATGAGTTCAAGGACAGGAATGCCTTCGGTGGCGGCTATCGCACCGACCTCCCCTGCCTTCGCGCCCTCGATGGTCCATGAGCCGTCCTCGCCCTGAACGGGGTCGTATCCCTTGCGTATGAGGACATCGCGCAGCCGCGTGGATTCGGTCGTGCGCATCCGTGCGCGTGGCTTGCTGCGGGAGTCCAGAAAATCCCGCATCGGCAGGTCGGCGAGGAGCCGGCCCCGGCCGAGGATCACGAGGTGGTCGGCGAACGACGAGGTCTCGTTCATCAGATGGCTGGAGACCAGGACCGTGCGTCCCTCGCGGGCGAGCCGTTTCATCAGCTCCCGGATCCAGATGATGCCTTCCGGATCGAGACCGTTGGACGGCTCGTCCAGCATCACGACCTCCGGATCGCCCAGCAGGGCGGCCGCTATGCCCAGCCGCTGTCGCATGCCGAGTGAGAAGGTCTTGATCCGGGTTCCGCCGACCTCGCTGAGGCCTGCCTCTTCCAGGACCTCCTCGACCCTGCGTGCACCGAGGCCGTTGCTGACTGCCAGGGCCAGCAGGTGATTCCGCGCGGTGCGCGAGCCATGGGCGGCCTGAGCGTCCAGCAGGGCGCCCACCCGACGCAGCGGGTCGCTGAGCGCGGTGTAGGGCTGCCCGCCGATCGTGGCCTTGCCGCCGGTGGGCCGGTCGAGGCCGAGGACGAGTCGCATAGTGGTGGACTTGCCTGCGCCGTTGGGACCGAGGAAGCCGGTGACGCGCCCCGGGCGCACACTGAACGTGAGGTTGTCCACGGCACGGGTCGTGCCGTATGCCTTGGTGAGCTCGTGGACGTCGATGCTGGTCATGTCCTCAGCTTCGCCGTCGCGTCCGGTTGCCCGCTTCCCCCGCGCGTGGGGATCGTCTCCCTCTCTCGGGGGAGCCGCTGCACGCATGCGGGCTGGCACGATGGCCGTATGTTCCGCCTTCTGCGCCCGCTCGCCGCATCTGTCACCTACACCCGGTGGCTGCATCTCCTCATCCCGGGTGCGGGCTACAGCGTGTGGCTGTTCATCTCGCCGGATTCCCCATGGGTGCCCATGGTCTTCGCGGTACCGGTCGGTCTGGTGCCCGGCATGCGGCTGGCGGAGGGGGTACAGGCGCAACTTCTGCTCGCACCTGAGGAACGGGGCAAGGCCGATGCCAGTATCTCCGCTTCCACGGCCGCCACTTGGGGTGACCGCTGGAGAACCGTGCTGTGGCTGGAGATACGAATGCTGATCGCCGTTCCCGTGGGCTATGCGACGGTGTGGCTGTCGGCAACCGCGGTGGACCTCGTCCTCACCGCCTCCGGCAGCGGCCCGAGCGATCAATGGCTGGTCCGCGGGGTGGAGCCGCACTGGTGGTACGCCCTGCTCGCCCCTCTGCCCCTCCTGCCGCTGCTCGCCGTCGTCGTGTTGAGCGGCCGTCTGATCACCCAGGCCGCCAAGCAGCTTCTCGGCCCCTCGCCGGCGCAGCGGCTGACCGCTCTGGAGGAGCGCACCGAACAGTTGCTGGAGCGCAACCGCATCGCACGTGAGCTGCATGACTCGATCGGGCACGCATTGACGGTCGCGGTCGTACAGGCCGGCGCCGCCCGGGCTGCAAATGACCCGGAGTTCACCGAACGGGCCCTTGCCGCGATCGAGGAGACGGGCCGGGACGCGCTCGACGATCTGGAGCGGGTTCTGCGCGTGCTGCGCGAATCGGGGACGCCCGTGGGGCAACGGCCGACGCTCGTGGAAGCGGACCGGCTCCTGGACTCCGCGCGCGGTTCGGGCGCGAAGATCGACGCTGACGTGACAGGTCCGTTGGAACAGGTTCCGGGCGCGGTCTCCCGCGAGGGATATCGCATCCTTCAGGAGTCCCTCACCAATGTGCTGCGTCATTCCGGTACGGTCCCCGTCCGCGTGCGGATCACCGTCGCCGACGGTGGGCTGGAGTTGGAGGTGACCAATCCGCTCGGTGCCGCGACAGCTGATTCGGCAGCTGTGCAGGGCGGCGGGAGCGGGCTGCGGGGCATCCGGGAGCGGGCGGCACTGCTGGGTGGAAAGGCCGAGACGGGTCCGCACGAGGGGGAATGGCGCGTTCGTGCCAGGCTCCCGTTGGACGGCCTCAGGGTTGACCCTTGACCCCTGCCCCCTCCCCCTGGTTCGTGTCCGGACGTCGCGAGTCGGGCGGGACCTTACGGACACGGCCTGACCCTCGGCCCATCGGTGCGGCAGCGTGACGTCGGATGCGGCAGGCCGTGGGACGGGGGTGTCGGTACACCGGATGCGGGCGGGTGTTCCGGCGACGCGGCGAGGTCCGCAGCTGTCGTCGGGCGCCCACCAGGGGGTGCGGAACAGCGCTTAGGGTGGCCCAATGCCGGTTAGCGTACTTCTGGTCGACGACGAGCCCCTCGTCCGCGCGGGGCTGCGTGCGGTTCTTGAGGCCCAGCCCGATATCGAGGTGGTGGGCGAGGCGGGCGACGGCGCCGCCGTGATCCCGCTGCTGCATCAGCTGCGCCCCGATGTGGTGGCCATGGATGTCAGGATGCCGTTGATGGACGGGATCGAGGCCACGCGGGTGGTGCTGCGTACGGTGCCTGATCCGCCGAAGATCCTCGTGGTGACCACCTTCGAGAACGACGAGTACGTCTATGAGGCGTTGCGTGCCGGTGCGGACGGCTTCCTCCTCAAACGTGCCCGGCCCGCCGAGATCGTGCATGCGGTGCGTCTGGTCGCCGAGGGCGAGTCGCTGCTCTTCCCGGCGGCGGTCCGGCAGCTCGCCGCCGAGTACGGGACGAGCAAGGCGCGCGCGGTCATGGACCGGGCAGCGCTGACCGAGCGGGAGTCCGCGGTCCTGCGGCTGATGGCCCGTGGCCTGTCGAACGCGGAGATCGCTGCCAAGCTCGTGGTCGGCGTCGAGACGGTGAAGACCCATGTCAGTGCCGTACTGGCAAAGTTGGGCGCGAGGGACCGTACCCAGGCGGTGATCGCGGCATATGAATCCGGGTTCGTCGCCCCGGGCTGAATTCCCGGCTCCCGGGAACCGCCCGCGGCCCACGGTCGCCCCGCACCTGGGCAGCGAGTACCATCCGCCTGACATGCGCTAGAGCTGGGAGGACACACCGTGGGCCGGCTGACCGGTGGGGATCCGTCGCTGTTGCGTCGCATCAATTCCGCGGTGGTGCTGCACGCCCTGCGTGGCGCCGACTCCCCGACGCTGACGGACCTGACCCGGATCACCGGACTGTCCCGTCCGACGGTCGAAGGTGTCATGGAGGGGCTCTTCGAGGCCGGGCTGGTCGTCGCGTCGGGGCCCGACGGGGGCGAGACCCGGCGCCAGGGGCGGCCCGCCCGCCGGTTCCGGTTCCGGGCCGAGGCCGGGCATCTGCTCGGCATCGAGATCGGCCCGCACCGCGTCTCCGCGCTGCTGTCCGGGCTGGACGGACGGATCATCGGCGCGGGCGCCCGCGAGGTGTCGGAGACCGCCGGCGCCGATGACCGGCTCGACAAGGTCAGGGCCGTGGTGGCCGACCTCCTGCGGCGGACGGGCGTGGCCAGGAGCAGCCTGCGCGCGGTCGGGGTCGGCAGCCCCGGCATCGTGGAGGCCGACGGGACGGTCCGGCTGGGCACCGCCCTCCCCGGCTGGACGGGTCTCGCGCTGGGCGAGCGGCTGAGGCGCTCCTTCCGCTGCCCGGTCCTGGTGGAGAACGACGCCAATGCCGCGGCGGTCGCGGAGCACTGGAAGGGCGCGGCCACCGAGTCCGACGACATCGTGTTCGTCCTGGCGGGGCTGAGCCCGGGTGCCGGTTCGCTGATCGGCGGACGGCTGCACCGCGGGTTCGGCGGTGCGGCGGGCGAGATCGGCGCGCTGCATCTGCTCGGCCGCGAAGTGACTCCGGAGCGGCTTCTGTCCACGACGGACACCCCGCTGGATCCGCTGGACGAGCCCGCGGTCGCCGATGTGTTCGCGGAGGCCCGGCGCGGCGATGCCCGGGCTCAGGCCGCGGTCGAAAGGTTCATTCAGCGCCTGGTGCACGATGTGGCGGCGCTGGTTCTGGCGCTGGATCCCGAGCTCGTGGTGGTGGGCGGCTGGGCCACCGGGCTGGACGATGTGCTCGATCCGCTCCGCAGCGAGCTGGCCCGCTACTGCCTCCGGCCGCCAAGGGTCACGCTGTCGCTGCTCGGTGAGGCCGCGGTGGCCACCGGTGCGCTGCGGCTGGCGCTCGACCACGTGGAGGAGCAGCTCTTCGCGGTGGAGGGAACGGTCACGGCCCGCCGCTGAGCGCGACGGGCCGTGCATACCGGCGGACGGTGTCTGCCGTCGGATCTGCCGTCGGACGGTGTCTTCCGTCGGACGCTTCCTGTCGGCGTGGACCGGTGGAGCCGCCCCGGTGTCAGGAGGCCCGGCGCTCCTGGTCGTGGTGGCTGATCTCCAGGTCTCCCGAGTCGCCGAAGGTGAGCCGGCAGGTGTCGGCCCGGTATGTGGCGACGGAGAGCGCGGCGGTACCGCCCGCCGCGAGGTAGCGGGTGGTGACGACGAGCACGGGGGCGCCGGGCAGCCGGTCGAGCTCCTTGGCGTCGTCCACACGCGCCGAGCCGAGCTCCACCGACCGGTCCTGGCCGTCGAGGCCGAGACGGTGCAGCTCGCGCAGGACACGGCGGGCCCGGGCAGGCCCGGACGGGGCGTCGATCGCGGAGAGGTCGGGCACGGACGACGACGGGACGTACAGGAGCTCCGCCGCGACGGTCTGCCCGTTGGTCACCCGGATCCGGCGCACGACGTGTATCTGCTCGTCGGCTTCCACGTCGAGCACGGCCGCCACCGAATTCGGCGCGACCGCGGTGGAGCAGTCCACCGGCTGCCAGGCCTCGGCCGTCCCTCCACCGGACCAGTCCCGCTGTGCCGTGGAGACGGCGACTCCGACGCGCGGCGGCGCGACGGTGGTCCCGACGCCGCGGCGACGCTGCAGCCTTCCTTCGAGTTCGAGCTGTTCCAGAGCCTGCCGGAGCGTGGCTCGGGCGACTCCGAACCGGGCGGCGAGCTCACGCTCGTTGGGCAGGATCTCCCCCACCGCAAAGTCCGAGTCGAGTGCCTCACTGAGCACGGTCTTGAGGTGCCAGTACTTCGGCTCCTGCACCGATTCCAGCTGCGTCGTCCCCACCCTGTCCTCCGCAATCACCCAGCGGCTATTCCGCGACGTTATTTATTAAAGGTTCCTGTCTTAACGTTGAGACCATAGGACGGTACACACCCTTGGTCAAGACCAATCCTCGGTCGGTCACGCAGGGAAACGGGTCTCTGCCGCAGAGCGTTCACAGGACGTTCGTGGCGCCGTGGGGCGAGCGCAGCAAAGAGCCCCACGACCAGGCAGGACGTGGGGCTTCGGAGAGGCGCGGCACAGGGCCGCGCGGCCAGGGGCCGGCTACTCCTGCGGGAGGTCGGCGAAGCGGGTGAGCTTGTCAGGGTTGCGCACGATATATACGCACTGGATGAGCCCGTCCTCGATGTCGAGCTGAACAACCGAGTCGACCTTTCCGCCCAGGAACAGCAGCAGGCCGGGCCCTCCGTTGAGTTCCAGCAACCGGTGGTCGAACTCCTCGGCCTGGCCGTGGGCGACGGCGAAGAGGAAGCGGCCGACCTTGTCGGCACTCTCGATGATCCGCAGCGGCGCCCTGGACTTCCCGCCGCTGTCCCCGACGAGCCGCGCGTCGGGTGCGAGCAGGGCCAGCAGTTCCTCGATGTCGCCGCCCGCCGCCGCGGCGAGGAACCGCTCGGTGAGGTCACGGCGTTGCGCCGGGTCGACGTCGTAGCGCGGCTTGCGCTCCTCCACATGACGCCGCGCACGTCCCGCCAGCTGGCGCACCGCGGCCTCGGTCCGGTCGAGGGTGGCGGCGATCTCCGCGTACGGGAAGCCGAACGCCTCGCGCAGCACGAAGACGGCCCGCTCCAGCGGCGACAGGGACTCCAGGACGACCAGTACGGCGACCGATACGGAGTCGGCCAGCACCGCCTGCTCCGCGGTGTCGGGCACGGACGGACCGAAATCGGTGACGACCGGCTCCGGCAGCCATGGCCCCACGTACGACTCGCGCCGCGACTGCACCTGGCGCAGCCGGTCGATGGCGAGGCGGGTGATGATCCTCACGAGAAAGGCGCGCGGCTCCCGCACGTCCTCACGGGAGGTGGCGGACCAGCGGAGCCAGGCCTCCTGGACCACGTCCTCGGCATCGGCGATCCGGCCCAGCATGCGGTAGGCGACGCCGGTGAGCACGGGGCGGTGGCTCTCGAAGACATCGGTCGCGGTGTCGGCTGTCACTCCCCCATCCCAGCCGACCCGCCGCACCCTGTCCAGCGCGAATCGCCCACCCCTCTTGAACTGCGGGCTACTGAACGGTAATTGTTGTTGACAAGACGTCTAAGTCGCCTTCAGGCATGGCCCCTTCATGCCGGATCACCCCGGGAGCACCAGCATGGCCACCACGGTCTCGTTCAGCGTCGACTCACCGCAAGGGCCCCGGACGGTGTCCGTGGCGTACGAACGGACCGGTGCCGGCGAGCCGCTGCTCCTGCTCCACGGCATCGGCCACCACCGTCAGGCCTGGGATCCGGTGCTGCCCGTGCTCGCCGTGGAACGGGACGTGATAGCCGTCGACCTCCCCGGCTTCGGTGTCTCGCCGGAGCTGCCCGAGGGGCTGCCGTACGACCTGCCGACCGTGGTCGAGGTGCTCGGCGCCTTCTGCGAGGCGATCGGCCTGGACCGGCCGCATGTGGCGGGCAACTCGCTCGGCGGTCTGCTGGCGCTGGGGCTCGGCCGGAAGAAGCTCGTGCGGTCGGTGACGGCACTGTCCCCCGCCGGTTTCTGGTCCGAGGGCGAACGACGCTATGCGTTCGGGACGCTGCGGGCCATGCGGCGGGCCGCCTTGTCGATGCCGGTCCCGCTGATCGAGCGGCTCTCGCGCAGCGCGGCCGGGCGCACGGCGCTGACCAGCACCATCTACGCCCGGCCCGGCCGCCGTTCACCCGACGCCGTCGTCGCGGAGACCCTTGCCCTGCGCGAGGCGACCGGCTTCCACCAGACACTCGCCGCCGGGGGAGGCGTCGCGTTCACCGACGACGTGCCGGGACTGCCGGTGACCGTCGCCTGGGGCAGCCGGGACCGGATCCTGCTGCGCCGGCAGGGGGTCAGGGCCAAGCACACCATCCCCGACGCCCGGCTGGTCCGGCTTCCGGGCTGCGGTCATGTGCCGATGAACGACGATCCGGCGCTGGTGGCACGCGTCGTTCTCGACACCAGCCGCTGACGACGCGCCGGGCGCCCGATCCGTGCGCCGGGCCGCTTCGCTCCGGGACAGGACACCCGATCCGAGGGCGACCCCCAGCCCGACCAGAAGGCTGCCGCCGACCTGTGCGATGCCGTACGAACCGGCGCCGACGAGCGGTGCGGTCAGCGCGGCGGAGACGGGGATCAGGCCGGAGAAGAGCGTGGCGCGCTCGGCGCCGATGCGCTGCATGCCCATGTACCAGCAGACGAAGCCGATCACGGTGACCACGGCCGCCTGCCACAGCAGCGCGAGCGCCTCCGTCACGGTGGGCGCCCGCAGCACACCGCCGCCGTCCAGGACCAGGCCGAGGCAGACCGACTCCGCGGCGGCGATGGCGCAGACCGTGGCCGACAGCAGCTTCGGTCCCAGCGGCCGCAGGACCGGCACGGCGAGGACGGCGAATCCGACCTCGCCCGCCAGCGCGCCGACCGAGCAGAGGACGCCGGCCACGTCCGTACGGCCCCAGCCCTGGACGACGAAGGCCCCGGCGGCGACGAGCGCGGCCGCGTACAGGACCGTACGCGTGGGCCGGCGGCGGTCCATGAGCGGCGCGAGTACGGCGACGAAGATCGGGGCACAGCCCACGAACACCCCTGGAACGGCGGGTTCCGCAGATCGTTCCGCGCCGAGCACGGCAAGGTTGAAGCCGACCATTCCGATGGCTGCCAGCAGCGCGAGCCGTCCCCACTGGCGCCGGGTGAGGGTACGCAGCACGGCAGTCGGCCGGGACCGATCGCCACGGGTCAGGAGGAGTACGAGCAGGAGCGCCGCGAGGCCGTAGCGCAGCGCCTGGCCGCCCGCGTACGGATACTCGCCCAGGACACTGTTGGCGGTGAAGGAAGCACCCACGAGGATGCAGGCGAAGGCGGCCAGGAGCGCCCCGCGCAGAGAGCTGACGTTCATGGAATCGACGCTAGGCAGCCGGGCGGTCCGGTTTAAGGTCCACTTCCATGATGTCTTCGGGGACCAATTCGCGGTCGGAGCGCTCAGGGGGTGGGGAGTTCGCCACCGCTGCATGGGAGTTGCTGCTTCCGGCCGCCGCGGAGCCGGCCCGCCGGCGCGGTCGCGCCCTGCAGTCCGCCCTGCGCGAAGCCGTGCGCTCCGGCCGTCTCGTTCCGGGTACGAGGCTGCCGTCCAGCCGGGCGCTCGCAGCCGATCTGCGCGTGTCGCGTGGGCTGGTCACCGAGGCGTACGAGCAGCTCACGGCCGAGGGCTATCTGCGCAGCGGACGTGGTGCGGGCACCTGGGTCGGCGAAGGGGTCCGCGCTCCGGTGCCGAAGGCGCGTGATCTCGCTCCGCGTGCCGAGGACGTGAGCGTGGACTTCCGGCCCGGGACGCCCGATCTCTCACTGTTCCCGCGCAGTGCCTGGGCCGCCGCCCACCGCTCGGTGCTCGGCCGGCTGCCGCACGGCGCGCTCGGCTACCCCGATCCGCGCGGGCTGCCCGGTCTGCGGGACGCCCTGGCCGCTCTGCTGTCCAGGCGCCGAGGGGTGGTCGCGGATCCGGAGCGCCTGGTGGTGTGCTCCGGCGTGGCGCAGGCGACGACTCTGCTGGGGTTCGTACTGCACGGGCGCGGAGCACGGTCCGTCGGTGTCGAGGATCCCGGGAGCCCCGAACACTCCGCGCTGTTCGCGTCCGCGGGCATCACCACCGTCGCTCTGCCGCTCGACGACGAAGGGCTGGCGGTCGAGCCCCTCGTACGCTCCGGCGTGCGCGCCGTGGTCACCACGCCGGCGCACCAGTTCCCCACCGGGATCGCCTACTCCGCCGCCCGTCGCGGCCGGCTGCTGGAGTGGGCGCGTGCCACCGACGGGCTGATCATGGAGGACGACTACGACGGCGACTTCCGCTACGACCGCGCACCGGTCGGCGCGTTGCAGGGGCTCGACCCGGAACACGTCGCGTACACCGGCTCGGTGAGCAAATCGCTGGCTCCCGGGCTCCGGCTGGGCTGGCTGCTCGCACCGGCGGCCATGACCGACGAGATCATCGCCCGCAAGCGCACGATGGATCTGGGCAATCCGGCCGTCGACCAGGCGGTCCTCGCCGACTTCATCACCCGGGGCGGCTACGACCGGCAGCTGCGCCGCTGCCAGCGCGCCTATCGCGAACGTCGCGACACCCTCACGTCGATGCTGGCGGAACACTTCCCCGGAACCGAGGTGAGCGGCATCGCCGCGGGTCTCCACATCATCGCCGCGCTGCCCGAGCGGTACGGCCCGGAGCCGGAGTTCCTGGCCCGTGCGGCCGATGCCGGAGTCGCCCTGCGGCCGCTGAGTGCCTGCGGCACCGTGCGGAGCGAGGACGGGGCGGTACGCCTGGTGCTCGGTCACGCCCATCTGGCACCGAGTGACATCGAGCGGGGCGTACGTCTGCTGGCGGCGGCGCAGCGGGAGTCGGAAGGACCGGCCACCGACGGGGGCCGTGGCCGGGTGTTCATCTGAGGTTGGTGTGCGCGCCGCCGACGGGAACAAGGGTGGAGTCGATCGACCCGTCACCCGCTCGTCCCGCCGACCACGCCCCGGAGGCGCCTCGATGTCGTACGCTCCGCGTTTTCCGTCCCCCGCCCGTCGCAGTGTGCTGCGCGGTTCGCTCGCCGCGTCGGCCGCGCTCGCGCTCCCCGCGGTGGGCGCGGCGGCCCCCGCCTTCGCGTTGTCCGGCCGGCCGCGCGCGGCATGGGGTGTGCAGGTGGGCGATGTCACCTCGTCGTCCGCGCTGGTCTGGGTGCGGTCGGACCGGCCGGCCCGGATGATCGTGGAGACAGCGGCGACGGAGTCGTTCCGGCGGGCCCGCACCTGGCACGGTCCGCTCGTCGGTGCCGGCACCGACTTCACCGGAACGACCCCGCTGTACGGGCTGCCGCCGGGCGAGCAGGTGCACTACCGGGTGACCCTCGCCGATCCCCACGACCCGCGCCGTACCGGGGAGCCGGTGATCGGGACCTTCCGGACCGCGCCCGCCCGGCGTCGCGACGGGGTGCGCTTCCTGTGGTCGGGCGACATCGCGGGACAGGGCTGGGGCATCAACCCGGACATCGGCGGCTACGCCGTGTACGACGAGATGCGGCGCCTCGATCCGGACTTCTTCCTGTGCAGCGGTGACAACATCTACGCGGACGGGGTGATCGAGCCGAGCGTGACGCTGCCCGACGGGCGGGTCTGGCGCAATGTCACCACCGAGGAGAAGGCGAAGGTCGCCGAGACCCTCGCCGAGTACCGCGGCAACTTCCGGTACAACCTGCTCGATCACAACCTCCGTGAGTTCAACGCACAGGTCCCGTCGATCGTTCAGTGGGACGACCACGAGGTGCGCAACAACTGGTATCCGGGGCAGATCCTCGACGACGCCCGGTACACCGAGAAGAACGTGGATGTGCTGGCGGCCCGTTCGATGCGGGCGTTTCGCGAGTACTTCCCGGTGTCCACGCTGCACGCCGCTTCCGGGGAGGGCCGGATGCACCGCGTGGTGCGCCACGGTCCGCTGCTCGATGTGTTCGTGCTCGACATGCGGTCCTTCCGCAACGCCAACTCCCCCGGCCGGCAGCCCGACGACACGACGGGCATCCTCGGTGCCGAGCAGCTGCGGTGGCTCAAGCACGAACTCTCCCGCTCGCGCGCGGTGTGGAAGGTCATCGCGGCGGACATGCCGCTGGGGCTGGTGGTCACCGACGGCGCGACGGACTTCGAGGCGGTCGCGCAGGGCGATCCCGGGGCCCCGCTCGGCCGTGAGCTGCAGATCGCGGAACTGCTGCGGTACATCAAGCACCGCCGGATCACCGGCACGGTGTGGCTGACCGCGGATGTGCACTACACGTCGGCGCAGCATTACGAGCCCGAGCGTGCGGTGTTCAAGGACTTCGCGCCGTTCTGGGAGTTCGTGTCGGGGCCGCTGGCCGCAGGCCAGTTCCAGGCGAACGCGCTCGACGCGACGTTCGGTCCCGACCGGGTCTTCGTGCGGGCGCCGGACCGGGCGAACGTCTCGCCGATGGAGTCGCCGCAGTACTTCGGGGAGGTCGACATCGACGGCGACAGCGGCGAGTTGGCCGTGCGGCTGCGGGCGCAGGGCGGCTCCGTACTGTTCAGCAAGGTGCTGCAGCCGGGTCGCGTCGGCCAGTGAACCGGCGCCCGGCGACCGGCCCCCGGACGATGACCGGGGGCCGGTTGTCAGTGGTGGGATCTACGGTTTTTCCATGACCCGATCCGTTCAGGCATTGGCCTACGCACGCCCGTCCGCCCTGGAGTCCTCGCAGTCGGGGCAGCTCCTCGGGCTGGAGACCTCCGGTGGCCTCACACCGAGGGGTGCCGAGTCCCGTCCCCGGTTCTTCTCCGGATTCCTCACCTCACCGGGGATCGCCGCCCGGGGCCTGCTCGCGGTGGCGGACGTGGCGTCCACGCGCTACTACCAGCGCACCCTGCCCGCGTCGCTCGACCCGGTGGTGACGGGCAACGGAGACCGGCTGCGTTTCGAGTCGTTCTCCGGCTGCTGCGGGGTGTACGCACGCCTGGACGTGCTGCAGGACGGACTGGACGGGGCGCGGACGGGGCACGGCACGACGAATGTGGATGTCAACAATCCGCTGCGGGAGGCGCTTTCACGGATAGCGGGGGACGATCCGCTGCATCTGCGGGTGGGCCCGGACGAGATGGCCGTCACCACACTGGACGGCCCGGTCGTGGAGAAGAAGGTGCCGCTGCCCGACCGGTGGTTGCGCGGCTTCGCCGAGGCCCAGGTGGTGTCGGCCGGTTTCGATCTGCGGGCCGAGCTGCCGGCCGCCGAGGCCGTCCGGTTCCTCCGTTCGCTGCCGCGTTCGGGGAACGCCTCGCGGGGTGCCCGATGGGTGGTTCCCGCCGGGAAGACGCTTCGGCCGACGACCCGGCCGGTGGCCGGGGCGGTGTGCCTGCCGGGGCCGGAGCGGTTGGTGGCGCTGCAGCGGGTGCTGCGTCATGCCACGTCGCTGCGGGTGTACGGGCCGGTCGCCGACGGGGCGGCGACCGCGAGTGCCTGGGAGGTCGTGCTGCCGGGCATGCGTCTCACGCTGACGCTCTCGCCCGATGCCTCGCGCGGATTCTCGGGCGAGGGCGGTGTCCTCGACGCGCTGGCCACCGATGACGCGGCGGCCGACGCCGAGCTGGTGTCCGTGCTGCTGGCCTGGGAGCCCCGGATCGACACCGCCGACCTGGCGGAGCAGTCGGGCCTCACCGTGGAGCGGGTTCGGGCCGCGCTCACCCGGCTGGGGACGGCGGGCCGGGTCGGGTACGACCTCGCGGACGCGGCCTACTTCCACCGCGAGCTGCCCTACGACGCCGACCGGGCCGAGCGGCACAATCCGCGCCTCGTGGCGGCCCGGCAGCTGGCCGGCTCGGGTGCGGTCGTGCTCGACCAGGACGTGGCAGCCGTGACCTCGGGAGAACGCCGCTATCAGGTGAGGGAGAAGGACGGAATGCTGAGCTGCACCTGCCAGTGGTGGGCGGACTACCGAGGGCGGCGGGGCCCGTGCAAGCACGCCCTGGCCGTCCGTATGGTCCGTCGCGGCACCCCGGTCGTCGGGGGTGTGCGATGAAGGAACTCCTCACCACTGTAAGGGAATTGCGCGCGCACGAGGTGCCAGACGTGCTGGCCGGGATGGACCGGACGGAACGCAGAGCGGCGTTGGCCGAGCTGAAGGCGCTCCGCAAGGAGGTACGTGGCTGGAACTGGGACAAGCAGGACCGGGTCCGCAGGGCCTTGCTGGTGGCCGGGGCGGGCTGTCACACCGGCGCCGCGGGATGTGCCGCCTGGATCGGCGGCCGGGATCTGGCCGGCTGGAACCGCCAGCCCTACCCGCTGGTCCTCGCGGTCCTGGCGGACCGTGACCCGGAGTGGCTCGGTGACGTCGCGCATCGGCTGGCGGCCCGGCCCGCGACCGCGCAGATCATGTACGAGCTGATCTCGGGACTGGTGAAGAAAGCGCAGTGTCCCGTGCCCACGACGGATGGTTTCGTGCTGGGCTGGGCCGAGGCGATCTCGATGGCGCAGTGGCATCGGCGCAAGAAGCGGCCACTCGTCGAGGTGCTCCGCAGCGACCCGTACGCGTCCGCTCTCCTGCCGCGGATCTTCGAGGTGCCGGAGCTGCCGTCACAGATGCTCTGGCCCGACGACGCGAACGATCCGTGCCAGTGGGCCACCACGTTGGCCTCTCTCCCGAAGGAGGGCCTGCTGGAACGGTCGGTGCTCGTCGACGGTTGCACGACCCGGCTGTTGCGTGGCGGCAAGCTCAGCGAACTGCGCTTCTTCCTCGGTCTTCTGCGCAAGCTCGAACTCACCGAGCAGGAGGAGACCGAACGGCTCGCGGACTGGATCGGGATGGCCGCCGACGGCGCCTCCACCGTGGCGGGTCACGCCCAGGGGGTGCTCGCCCGGCTGGACGGACGCGGTGAGCTCTCCGTGCGGACGCTGGCGGACGTCTCGGCATCGGTGCTGTTCCGCACCGAGAAGAAGCTGGTCCGGTCCCAGCTCGTGCTGCTCGGCAAGGTGTTGCGCCGCGAACCGTCGGCGACCGACGAACTGCTGCCCGTCGTCGCGGGTGCTTTCGAGCACGAGGACATCGACATCCAGGAGCGGGCGCTCAAGCTCGTGGCCCGGTATCTGCCCGCCGCCGGGGGCGCGGTGCGGGAAGAACTCGCCCTGTCGGCCGCGCTGCTGGGGCCGGCGCACCGCACGAGGGTGGCCGAGGTGTTCGGCGGTCCGGCGGCCGGGACGCCCGGCAGGCAGGAGTACGAGGAGCTGCTGCCCCCGGTACCGGACCCGCAGCCCCTCGATCCCGCACCTGCGACGCTGCCCGAACTGGTCGAGGAGGTGGTGACGCTGATCAGAACGACGACGCCGGACGTCACCTCCTTCGAGCGGGCCCTGGACGGGCTGGTCCGCCATGCCCACAACGACCGGCCGGCGTTGACGGACGCGTTGCGCGAGGCGCTGGCGGGTGAGTGGTGGATCGAGAACGAACCGCTGTCACAGACCGAACGGCAGCTTCGCTCGGACGTGGAGATCAGGCTCGTCGTGGCCACGCTGCTCGGACGGGTGTCGGCACGGGCCGTGCAGGAGGAGCGTGCTTCCTGGACCGGCACCGGGACCTGCGTCCACGCCGCACTGAACGGGATCCTGAGAGCCCGGCTGTGGGAGGCGGCCGACGCGGTGCTGAGCGGCTCCACTCCGTTCCTGCTGGCCGTCCCCACCTGGCACACCGGCTCGCTCGACCCGGCGGTGCTGGTCGAGCGGTTGCGTGCCTGCCGGCAGCTCGGGGTGCGGCCCGGCGAGGCCGACTTCACCCAGGCCCTGCTGCGGGTGCGCCGCAGGGATCAGCACGGGGCCGCGGAGGCGGCGGCGCTGCTCGGCACCCCCGAAGGCGACCGGCTGGCCGCATGGCTGCGGGCCGACGAGCCGCTCGCGCGGGTGCACCGCTTCGCTCTGGAGAAGAAGGTCCGGGAGGGGCAGGCGGTCGTCCGGTCGTCACGCCCCCTGATGGCCAGCCAGGAACGCCCGTTCGTCCAGGAGGAGTTCCCTCGTTCCTTCCACTGGCTGGGCCGGCCGCAGGTTCCGGGACACCACCACTGCTACCACTGGGACGACCACCCGGACCAGTGGACCGCCACCCTGCCCGAGGACGCCGAGACCCTGGCCGCCTGGCTGCTGCCGAACGTCGCAACCGGTGTGATCGAGGAGATACGGGACACCCTCGGGCCGCTCGTACTGCTCGCCGAACTCGACGCGCCCGCGGGCGAGGCCGTCCATCTGATGGTGGCGTACGCGCTGGGGGCCCGGCATCCGGAGGACCGGCTGTCGGCGGTGGACGCCCTGCTGATGCTCGCCACCCGGCAGCAGCTCGACGCGGCGCTGCTCGGCGAGCAGTTGGCGCACCTTCTCGGGAACGGTCTGATCAAGCCCAACCGCCTCGCGGATTCCGCCCGTACCGCGGCCGCCACCGGCGCGTACCGGACGGTGCTGACCGCGCTGACCGGCGCCCTGCCCGGGCTCCTGGCGCAGGAGAAGGCGCCTCGCGGACTGGGCGACCTGCTCTCCGTGGCCGCCGAATGCGTGGAGCACTGCGGCGCGGTGGGTGGTGGGGAGCCGATACCCGGGCTCGCCGAAACGGCCGCACGTGGCGGATCATCGCAGTTGGTACGTCAGGCGGTCCGGCTGAAGGCCGCGTGGGAGCAGGGCTCGGAACGGGCGTGACAGCCCAGCGCCGAAGCGGCCGCACCTCTTGTCACCAATAAGACGAAAGCGGGCAATAAGGGACTAGATCCACACTTAACCCATCAGTCACAGAGTGTTCGTGGTCAGGCAACAACACTCGGCCAGAGTGAAGCCATGACTGATGCGACATCCGCGAAGACCGCCCGCCGCTCCCACCACTGGCGGCGGGACGTGACCGAGCTCGCCGCCCTGTTCACCGCGGTCGCGGTGGCCGACGCCATCGCGAACCTGATCGGACACCAGCCCGACGGACCGTACCTGCTGATCGCCTCGGCCGTGGCTCTGGCCGTGACGGCCGCGTTCCACACCTGGTGGGCCCGGCGGCACAGCCACGCCCCGCCGCCGACCGCTATCGGCCTGCCCGCCGAGGGGGACGGCGGCAGCACGGACCCTGGCCACGCCACCGGCGTCACCACGACCGTGCCGGTGGACACGCCCACCGCCACAGCGCCGTCCCCCGAGGGCACGGTGCTGTGGCGGATGCGGACCACGGTGCGGGACACCCCCGGCAGCCTGGCAGCGCTGTGCGGTGCCCTCGCCCGGCACCGGGTCGACATCCTCACCCTGCAGACGCACCCGCTGGCCCGCGGCACGGTCGACGAGTTCCTGCTGCGGGCACCCGCCCCGCTCCAGGCGCAGCAGCTGAGCCGGGCGATCTCCGCCGCCGGGGGCAGTTCGACCTGGATCGAGCGGGCCGACACACACGATCTGGTCGACGCCCCGACGCGTGTGCTGGGCCTCGCCACCCGCACCGCCCTGGACGCGGCCGAGCTCCCGCTCGCACTGCGGCAGCTGCTCGGCCGCTGCGCCATCCACTCGCTGCCCGCCGTCTCGGTCACCGGCCGGGCAACCGGTGAGACCGCACCCGTCGAAGGAGTGCTGGAGAAGACGGTGATGCGGCTGCGCGACCCGTCCGGGGGTGCCATCACCATCGAACGGCCCTATCTTCCGTTCACGCCGACCGAGTTCGCCCGCGCCCGTGCCCTGGTCGAGCTCGATGCCCGGCTCGGCCCCCGCGTCCCGCGCAGCGAGCATGTGCTCACCCTGCCCGAGGGCAACGACATCACCGTGCGCCGCGCGGACCACGGTGACCTCGCGGCGGCACGCGCGATGCACGACCGCTGCTCCGAGCAGACGCTGCGACTGCGCTACCACGGACCGGTCCAGGACGCCGACCGCTACCTGGACCACCTGCTCAGTCCCCGCTTCGGCCGCACCCTGGCCGTACAGACGGCCTCGGGCCGCCTGGTGGCGCTCGGCCACCTCCTCTGGGACGGCGACGAGACCGAGGTCGCCCTCCTCGTCGAGGACGACTGGCAGCGCCGCGGCATCGGCTCCGAGCTTCTGAGCCGCCTGGTGGCGCTCGCCGTCGAAGCGGGCTGCGACAGCGTCTATGCCGTCACCCAGGCGTCCAACACCGGCATGGTCGCGGCCATGCGCGCGCTGTCGCTGCCGCTGGACTACCAGATCGAGGAGGGCACCCTGGTGGTCACCGCCCGCCTGGACGCGACGCCGGTCCGCCCACTGCCCCCCTACGAGCAGGCCGGTCGCTGACTCCTCGGCCACTCAGGACCCGACCGACGAAGACCACCGACGACTCAGCCGCTCAGGAACCGGACGCCGAAGACCCGGGGACGGAGGACCCGACCGCGGAGGACCCGACCGCGGCGGGCTCGCGTCCGGTGTCCTGCGGGCTCAGCGCCTGGCACAGATCGGCCCACAGGTCCTCGACGTCCTCCAGGCCGACCGACATGCGCAGCAGCCGGTCCCCGACCCCCGCGGCCTGCCGGTCCCCCTCATCCACGATGCGGTGGCTGATGGAGGCCGGATGCTGGATCAGGGTGTCCACGCTGCCCAGGCTCACCGCGGGCGTGATGAGCCGTACGGCCGAGATCACCCGGTGCGGATCCCCGTGCACCTCGAACGAGACCATCGCACCGCCCAGCTTCGGGTAGTGGACCCTGGCGACGCGCGGATCGGCGGTCAGCCTGCGGGACAGTTCGGCGGCGGTCGCGGACGCCGCCCGTACCCGTACCGGGAGCGTGGCCAGGCCGCGCAGCAGCAGATATCCGGCCATCGGATGCAGCACCCCGCCGGTGGCGAAACGCACCTGCCGCAGCCGGGCCGCGAACTCCTCGTCGCAGGCGACGACCCCGCCCATCACATCGCCGTGTCCGCCCAGGTACTTGGTGGCACTGTGCAGCACGATCCGGGCGCCGTGCTCGACGGGCCGTTGCAGGACCGGGGTGGCGAAGGTGTTGTCGACGAGCAGCGGCACCGAACCGCAGGAGTGCGCGATCGCGCGGATGTCGACCTCCTTGAGCGTCGGGTTGGCGGGGGTCTCCACCATCACGAGACCGGTGTCCGGGCGGATCGCGTCGGCGATGCCCGCCGGGTCGGTCCAGGTCACCTCCGTGCCCAGCAGCCCGGCGCCGAGCAGGTGGTCGCTGCAGCCGTAGAGCGGCCGGACGGCGACCACATGACGCAGTCCCATGCTCGCGCGGACCAGCAGCACGGCGGTGAGCGCCGCCATTCCGCTGGCGAACGAGACCGCGCTCCCGGTTCCTTCGAGCCGGGCGAGCGCCGTCTCGAACCGGGCGGTCGTCGGGTTGTCCAGCCGTGCGTAGACCGGCGGCCCTTCGAGCCTCGCACCGGTGGCGGCGAACGTGTCGATCCGCTCCGCCTCACCCCTGGAGTCGTACGAGGGGTAGGTGGTGGACAGGTCGATCGGCGGAGCGTGCAGTCCGAGGGCCGCGAGATCGTCACGGCCGGCGTGCACGGCATCGGTGGCGAGCGCCCTGGACGGGGTGGCCGTCGGGGGCGCCATCGAGTATTCGGTGTCCATGCCACCACTCTGAACAACGGCCGGGATCGGGTGGTCATGCTCCGTGCTACGTTCGGCAGATGGCCGATTCTGTCGCTCTTGACCCGGTGGACCTGCATATTCTGCGACTGCTGCAGAACGATGCCCGGACCACCTACCGCGAGTTGGCCGCCGAGGTCGGGGTCGCGCCCTCGACCTGCCTGGACCGGGTGACCAGGCTGCGCCGCTCCGGCGTGATCCTCGGCCACCAGCTGCGCCTGGACCCGGCGAGGCTCGGCCGGGGCCTGGAGGCACTGCTCTCCGTGCAGGTGCGGCCGCACCGCAGAGAGCTCATCGGCCCGTTCGTCGAACGCATCAGGACGTTGCCGGAGTCGCGTGCGCTCTTCCATCTGACCGGCCCGGACGACTATCTGGTCCATGTCGCGGTCACGGACACCGCCGATCTGCAACGCCTGGTGCTGGACGAATTCACCTCACGCCGCGAAGTGGCCCGGGTCGAGACCCGGCTGATATTCCAGCAGTGGGAGTGCGGGCCGCTGCTGCCGCCCGCAGAATCGGCGGAGCCGGGGCCCTGAGACCGAATGATGGTGACGCGGAGGCCCCCGGCGTACGAGGATGTCCGCATGTCAGACACTTCCAGCAGCGCGCTGCCCCGCCAGGTCGCCGACGACTACGTCGACGCATTCATCGAACTCGACCCGATCGCCGGCACCTACCTCGGTGTCGCGGAGAGCTCGCGCCGCCTCCCCGACTTCTCCCCCGCGGGTCAGGAGAGCCTCGCCGAGCTGGCCCGCGCCACCCTGGCGAAACTCGACGCCGCCGAACAGCTGCCGGGCGCCGACAGCGACGCCGAGCGCCGCTGCGGCCGGCTGCTGCGCGAGCGCCTCACGGCGGAACTCGCCGTCCACGAAGCCGAGGAGGGGCTGCGCTCGGTCTCCAATCTCCACTCCCCGGCGCACAGCGTCCGCGACGTGTTCACCGTGACGCCGACCGAGACCGAAGAGGACTGGGCGGCGGTCGTGGACCGGCTGCGCGCGGTGCCCGCCGCGTTCGAGGGCTACCGCGAGTCGCTGGCGCTCGGCCTGGAGCGCAAGCTCCACGGCGGCCCGCGCGCCACCGTCACCTTCATCGGCCAGCTCGACGAGTGGGCGGGTGAGGACGGTTCGGGCTTCTTCCAGGACTTCGTGGCGCCCGGACCCGCGTCCCTCCGCGCCGATCTGGACGACGGTGCCCGGCAGGCCACCGAGTCGGTCGTGGCGCTGCGCGACTGGATGCGCGAGGTGTACGCCCCCGCGGTCGAGGGCGCGCCGGACACGGTGGGCCGCGAGCGGTACGCGCGCTGGTCGCGTTACTTCAACGGCACCGACCTGGACCTGGACGAGGCGTACGCGTACGGCTGGTCCGAGTACCACCGGCTGCTCGCCGAGATGAAGACCGAGGCCGAGAAGGTGCTGCCCGGCGGCGGCCCCTGGGAGGCGCTGGCCCATCTCGATGTCCACGGCAAGCACATCGAGGGGGTCGACGAGGTCCAGGCCTGGCTGCAGGCCCTGATGGACGAGGCGATCGAGGCGCTCGACGGAACGCATTTCGAACTCGCCGAACGCGTACGGAAGGTGGAGTCCCGCATCGCCCCGCCCGGCGGCGCCGCCGCCCCGTACTACACGGGGCCCTCCGAGGACTTCTCGCGGCCGGGCCGCACCTGGCTGCCCACGATGGGCGAGACCCGATTCCCCGTGTACGACCTGGTGTCCACCTGGTACCACGAGGGTGTGCCCGGCCACCACCTCCAGATCGCGCAGTGGACGCATGTCGCCGACAGCCTGTCGCGCTACCAGGCGTCGATCGGCGGGGTCAGCGCCAACTGCGAGGGCTGGGCGCTGTACGCGGAGCGCCTCATGGACGAGTTGGGCTTCCTGCCCGACGCTGAGCGCCGCCTCGGCTATCTCGACGCGCAGATGATGCGCGCCTGCCGGGTGATCGTGGACATCGGCATGCACGCGGAGATGGAGATCCCGGCGGACTCCCCGTTCCACCCCGGCGAGCGGTGGACGCCCGACCTGGCTCAGGAGTTCTTCGGCAATCACAGCGGCCGTCCCGCCGACTTCGTGGAGAGCGAGCTGACCCGCTATCTCTCGATGCCGGGACAGGCCATCGGCTACAAGCTGGGCGAGCGCGCCTGGCTGCTGGGCCGGGAGAACGCCCGCAAGGCCCACGGCGACGCGTTCGACGCCAAGGCCTGGCACATGGCCGCCCTGTCGCAGGGGCCGCTCGGTCTCGACGATCTCGTCGACGAGCTCTCCAAGCTCTGACGCGGTGGCCCGGCGGCCGGGCCCGGTTCACTCCATGGGCCCGGCCGCCGAGCACCTCCCCAGCCCGAACGGCCGGACCGGCCGGGACACTCGGGTCGCCCGCGCCGGTCAGCAGCCGCAGTCCGCGGAGCCGACCGGCGCGGTGAGCGGGTCCGCGTCCCGCCGCTCCCGCCCCTCCCGGCTCTCGGACTCGAAGCCCTCGCGCACCCAGTACTCGAAGCCGCCGAGCATCTCCTTGACCCGGTAGCCGAGTTCGGCGAGGGCGAGCGCGGCACGCGTCGCACCGTTGCAGCCGGGGCCCCAGCAGTACGTGACCACGGGAACCGCCGGGTCGAGCAGCTGGTGGGCCTGCTCGGCGATGAGCGGGGTCGGCAGGTGCACCGCGCCGGGGATGTGCCCCTGGTCCCAGGATGCGGTGGAGCGCGAGTCCAGGAGCACGAAGCCCGGATCGCCGTCGGCCGCGAGCGCGGCGGCGACGTCGGAGACGTCCGCGTGGAAGGCGAGCGAGGCGCCGAAGTAGGCGGCGGCCACCGCCGGGGAGGCCGGCGGGACACGCAGGACGGGGTGGGCCGCGATGGCGGTGGGCTGCGAGGTCATGTCCAGAAATCTACGGCCGGTGATCCGCTCCCGGAAGGTGAGATCCCCGGCACAATGCTTGCTCCACCGGGGATTTCCCTGTTGTCTCCTGCCCATGACCGACTATTCCCCGGACGCCACCGACTGGCGCATCCTCGATGTCCTGCAACGCAAGGGGCGCGCGTCGTTCGCCGAGCTGGCGCGCGCGGTGGCGATGTCCCCGAGCGCAGTGACCGAGCGGGTACGCAGACTGGAGGAGGCCGGGGTGATCAGCGGTTACGCCGCCGTGGTCGACCCGGAGCGGCTCGGGCTGCCGATCCTCGCCCTCGTACGGCTGCGCTACCCCAACGGCCATTACAAGCCGTTCCACGATCTGCTCGACACGACTCCGGAGATCGTGGAGGCCCACCATGTCACCGGTGACGACTGTTTCGTACTGAAGGTCACCGCCCGCTCGATGAGTCACCTGGAGGAGGTCGCGGGCAGGATCGGCGCCCTCGGTTCGGTGACCACGAGCGTCGTCTACTCCTCGCCGCTCCCCCGCCGTGCCATCAGCCGCTGACCTCTCCAGTGGTGCGGTGCCTGACCGCCGATCCGTGCCGTTCCTTCACCACTTCGAGCTGGGCGGGGATGCGGCGGCGCAGATCGGCGACATGGCTGACGATGCCGACGCTGCGGTCCCGCTCGCGCAGCGAGTCGAGTACGTCGAGCACCTCGTCGAGGGTCTGGTCGTCCAGGCTGCCGAAGCCCTCGTCGATGAAGAGGGTGTCCAGCCGTACCCCGCCCGCCTCGTCGGTGACCACGTCGGCGAGGCCGAGCGCCAGGGCGAGCGAGGCGAAGAACGTCTCGCCGCCCGAGAGCGTCGCCGTGTCCCGTTCGCGGCCGGTCCAGGCGTCGACGACATGCAGCCCGAGGCCCGATCTGCGGCCCCCGGTGCGGGCGTCGGAGTGGACCAGCGTGTAGCGGCCGGAGGACATGCGCCGGAGCCGCGCGGTGGCCGCGGCGGCGACCTGTTCCAGCCGGGCGGCGAGCACGTACGACTCCAGCCGCATCTTGCGTTCGTTGTCCGCGGAGGTGCCCGCGGTGAGTCCGGCCAGCCGTGCCACCCGGTCGTACTCCTCGCGCAGCGGGCCCAGTCCGCGCACCTCGTCCGCGGTGCGCCGGGAGAGCCGGCCGAGTTCGGCGCAGCGCTCGCGTGCGGCCGCCAGTGCGGCCAGGGCGTCCCGCAGCAGCCGTTCGGCCGTGTCGTACGCGGCCTGCGCGACGTCCACCGCGGCCGGCGGGCGTCCGGCGGCGGCCCTGGTCTCCGTCTCGGCCAGCCGGTCGGCCACCGCCGCCGCCTCGGACTGCCAGGCGTCGACGAGCCGTTGTAGTTCGCGCTGCCCGGCATCGGGGAGGAGGGTCTCGGCCGCGGCCTGCGGAGTGTCGAAACCGGCCCGGAACGCGGCGTCCGCGAGCCGGTCGTCGGCCTCCTTGCGGTGCTGTGCGGCGGCCTCCTCCGCGCGTACCGCCTCGGCTGCCGCGGCGAGCAGCGCGACGCGGCGCTCCAGCAGCGCGGCGTGCTCGGCCACGCTGCCCGAATCGCCCCGGGCGGTCACCAACTCGGCTTCGAGTACGGCGTGTTCGCGGTCCAGTCCTTCGCGCAGGGAGGTACGGGCCGCGGCCCGGCGTTCGGCGAGCTGCCGGGCGTCGAGGCGTTCGGCCTGTTCCCGCTCGGCGGCGGCGAGGGCCTCGCGCGCGGCGTGCATGCCCGCTGCGGTGCGGTACGCCTCGGCGTGCATGCCGGTCAACCGGTCGACGAGCGCGCCGAGTTCGGCCACGGTGGGGTCGGCGTCGGGTGCGGTGCCGGCCGGTCCCGCGGCGACCGGGCCGGTCCCGGCGGTCGGTGACGGCCCGGCCGAACCGGCGGCGGCGCTCCTGCTCACGCGTACCGACGCGGCGGGGTCGGCGGCGTCGTCTCCGTCCCTCGGCTGGGGCACCGCCGAGCGGGCGGCCACCCGGGCGGCGGCGTGCTGCTCGCGTACGACGCCGAGCTCCCGGTCCGCGTGCGTTCGTGCCTCGTCGGCCCGGCGGTAGGCGTCGAGCGCCCGCTCCTCGGTGGCCCGGTCGACATGCCCGTCGG
The DNA here is from genome assembly GCF_042891445.1 of Streptomyces sp. NPDC001890. Taxonomy (NCBI): domain Bacteria; kingdom Bacillati; phylum Actinomycetota; class Actinomycetes; order Kitasatosporales; family Streptomycetaceae; genus Streptomyces; species Streptomyces sp. NPDC001890. The sequence continues at coordinate 38,878 of NZ_JBIATE010000031.1, forward strand.
CCGCGCGGGCCGGGTTGGGGTGCTCTGCCGAGCCGCAGACCTTGCAGTCCTCGCCGTCCACCAGCTCGGCCGCCAGCTCCGCCGCGATGTCCCGCAGCCGGCGTTCGCGCAGCTCCAGCCATGTCTCGTGGGTTCCGGCGGCGTGCTCGCGGGCGGCGGCCAACCGCTCGGCGGCGGCGGACACCCGGTCGGCGAGCGCGTCGCGTCGGCGGGCCGCGTCCAGCCGGGCGCGGGCGGGCTCCAGCCGGCCGGCCAGCTGTTCGGCGCGGGTGGCGGCCTCCTGGGCCGCCTCGATGCGGGCGCGCAGTCCGTCGCGGGTGGACTCCCAGTCGGCCAGCCATGCCTCCGTGTCGCGGATCAGCTCGTCGTCGGCCCTGGCCTGGTGCTCCAGTCCGGCCCGCTCGGTGTCGATCTGCGCGCTGCGCAGCTCGGCCCGCTTCGCGGCTTCGAGCCCACCGAGCTCCTGCCGCAGCCGTCGCTCCAGCTCCGCGAGCTGTTCGGCACCGGCGTCGGCCAGGGTGCCGGGCAGCACCGCGCGGGCGCGGTCACGGGCCCGGCAGGACATCCGGTAGGCGCGCTCGGCGTCGTCGCGCAGATCCAGTGCCGGTGCGACGAGGTCCGCCTTGCGGGCCCGTGCGAGTCGTTCGTGGTGGCGGTCGCGGTCGGCGCGGCGGTCTTCGAGCACGGCGGCGCGGCGCCGCGTCTCCTCGTACCGCTGCTGGAGTGCGGCGAGTTCGCGTTCGCCGTCGAGTGTCTGTCGGGCGGCCGACTGCCGGTCCTCGGCTGCGGCCAGGGCGCAGGCGGCGATGTCGAGCCGTTCGCGGGCGCCGCTGCGGGCCGTCGCCGCCCACTCCAGTACCCCTTCGGCGAGCCCCGGTTCGCCGGGCTGGATGTCGGGCAGCGGCGCTTCGCGTCCGGCGGGTCCGGCGGCCTGGGCGAGCCGCTGGGCGACCGCGAGGACTCGTTCGTCCCCGGCCCTGACCCTGGTCTCGGCGGTGCGGCGCAGTTCGGCGAGGCGGTCCTCGACGGCGGCGAACCGGCGGGTGTCGAAGAGCCTGCCGAGGAGTTTGCCGCGTGCTTCGGCATCGGCGCGCAGGAAGCGCGCGAAGTCGCCCTGCGGCAGGAGCACTACTTGGCAGAACTGTTCCCGGCTCATCCCGATGAGCTGGGTGATCTCCTCGCCGATCTCCTGGTGCGAGCGGCTGAGCGGCCGCCAGCCGTCCTCGGGGTCGTACTCCCGCAGCCGGCTCTGGGCCTTCTCCGTGGTGAAGCCGCTGCCCTTCTTCTTGGGGCGGGGCTGTGCGGGGCTCCGGGTGATTTCGAGGCGGCGGTCGCCGACGGTCAGCTCCAGCGTGACCTCGGTGGCGAGATCCGCCGGGGCGTGGTCGCTGCGCAGGGAGGTGCCGGGGGTCTGGCGGGCGCCGGGCACCGCGCCGTAGAGGGCGTAGCAGACCGCGTCGAGCACGGAGGTCTTTCCGGCGCCGGTCGGCCCGTGCAGCAGGAAGAGACCGGCCGCCGAGAGGGTGTCGAAGTCGATGGACTGGGTGGCACCGAACGGCCCGAAGGCGGTGAGGTCGAGCCGGTGGAGTCTCAACGGTTCACCTCGCGCACGCCGTCGTCCACCCGGACGTGGTCGAAGGCGCCGCGCAGCACCGTTCGTTCCTTTTCGTCGGCCGCGGAGCCGCCCCGCACATGGGCCACGAAGTCCTCGGCGATCTGCTGGTCGTCGCGCCCCTTGAGGCGCTGGGCGTACGAGGCGAGCGGGTCGTCGGGGGCCCGGTCGGGTTCGAACACGAGGCTGAGGGTGTGCGGGAACCGCTCGACGAGCCGGGCCATCGGCTCGGCCGGGCGGGCCGGATCGGTGAGGGTGGCCTCGACCCAGGACTCCCGGTGCTTCTCCAGCGCGGCGTCGTCGATGAGGTCGTCGAGGCGGCCGCGGAGCCGGGCGAGCGGGCGGGGCACCGGGCAGTCGAGGCGTTCGGCAGTAATTGTGCCCCGGGCGTCGAGGTCGATCAGCCACATGGTCTTGCGGTGGGTGGCCTCGGAGAAGGAGTACGCGAGCGGCGAGCCCGAGTAGCGGACGCGTTCGGTGACGGTCTGGCAGCCGTGCAGGTGGCCGAGCGCCACGTAGTCGACGCCGTCGAAGACTCCGGCGGGTACGACGGCCACCCCGCCGACGGTGATGTCGCGTTCGCTGTCGCTGGGCTCACCGCCCGCGACGAAGGCGTGGGCGAGCACGACGGAGCGGGTGCCCTGCGGGCGCTCGGCCAGATCTGCGCGTACCCGCTCCATGGCCGCGGTCAGCACCGCTTCGTGCCCGGCGCGCTCCGCCTTGAGGACGTCCTTCACCAGGGCCGGTTCCAGGTAGGGCAGCCCGTAGAACGCCACGTCGCCGTGCGCGTCCGGCAGGACGACGGGAGTGGCGCACCCTGCCGGGTCGGTCCGCAGGTGGATCCCGGCCCGTCCGATCAGTCCCGCGCCGACGCCCAGCCTGCGTGCCGAGTCGTGGTTGCCGGAGATCATCACGGTGGGCACGCCGGCGGCGGCGAGCCGGTGCAGCCCGTCGTCGAAGAGCTCGACGGCGGCCAGTGGCGGTACGGCCCTGTCGTACACATCACCCGCGACGAGGACCACGTCCACCCCGTGCTCGCGCACCGTCGCCACCAGGTGGTCCAGGTAGGCGGCCTGGGCGTCGAGCAGGGAGACCCGGTGGAACGAGCGCCCCAGGTGCCAGTCGGACGTGTGCAGAATTCTCAAGAGCCGGCTCCGACCTGCATCGTTCTCTTCCTCCGCCCCCGGGGCCGCCGAGTCCCTCTCGTCCCGTCCACCCCAGTCTCGCATCACCGCCGACCCCGTCCGGGCCATCGCCCCGCAGGCCGGGTCCGGGCGGGGAAGGTCCCGCGCGGGGCGGCGCGGGATGCCGGTCAGGCGTCCCCGTACGCCTCGCCGCCGAGCTCCAGCCCGGCCTCGCCCGCCGTCACGTCGGCCAGCCAGCCGCGGAAGGACTCGACGTCGGCGTCCGGGAGGGCGATCTCGATGACGACGGCCTCCGCGTAGCGGACCTCGCGCACGGTGCGGCCGGTGGCGCGCAGGTCGTTCTCCAGCTTGCCCGCCCGTTGGTGGCCGATCGTGATCGTGGCGAGACGGAACCGCCGGCGGGTGATGGTGCCGAGCTCGTCGAGGGCTTCGCCGACCACTCCCCCGTACGCCCTGATCAGTCCGCCGGCGCCGAGCTTGACACCGCCGTAGTAGCGGGTGACGACGGCGACGACGTAGCGCATCTCACGGCGCGTCAGCATCTGGAGCATCGGCACGCCCGCGGTGCCTCCGGGCTCCCCGTCGTCGCCGGCCTTCTGCACGGAGGCGTCGGCGCCGATCACGTAGGCGAAGCAGTTGTGGGTCGCGGTCGGGTGTTCCCTGCGGACGCGTGCGACGAAGTCCTGCGCCTCCTGCTCGGTGGCGGCGGGCGCGAGCGCGCAGATGAAGCGCGACCGGTTGATCTCGGTCTCGTGCACGCCCGCTCGGGCGACTGTCCGGTACTGCTCCTGCATCCGGCCACCCTATGCCCCGTACGGGAATGGCCCGGGGCCGCCGTCCGTTGTGCGGATCATGTACGCAGACGAAGAGACGATCCGCCGGATTCTCCGGGACAGCGGCGACACCTGGGCCGTGGTGGGCCTGTCCGACAACCGCTCCCGGGCGGCCTACCGCGTCGCCGAGGTGCTCCAGCGCTTCGGCAAGCGGGTGGTCCCGGTGCATCCCAGGGCCGAGCGGGTGCACGGCGAGGACGGCTACGCGTCGCTGGGAGACATCCCGTTCCCGGTCGATGTGGTGGACGTCTTCGTCAACAGCGAGCTGGCGGGCCCGGTGGCCGACCAGGCGGTCGCGGCGGGCGCGAAGGCCGTCTGGTTCCAGCTCGGTGTGGTCGACCCGGAGGCGTACGCGCGCACGCGTGCGGCAGGTCTTGAGATGGTCATGGACCGGTGCCCCGCCATCGAGATCCCCGCTCTGGACCGCTGAACCGCAACTGCGTTCCTCGCCCGCACGTGCCCATGGCATGCGTGTTTCGCGCCCCGCGTCCGGCTGAGAGAATGGCCCGCTGTGACCACTACCACCGCGCCGCCCCATACCCACAGCCGGAGCCGGCTGGCCAGGCAGCTCACCGAGCTGGGAGTGGAGCGCGGCGGCGTCCTGCTGGTGCACGCGTCGATGCGCGCGGTGGGCCCGGTGAGCGGTGGGGCCGGTGCGATGGTGGGTGCGTTGCGGGACGCCCTCGGGCAGGGCACGCTCGTCGTCCCCTCCTTCACGCCGGAGAACTCCGACACCTCTCCGCACTACCTCGACCGGGTGCGCGGGCTCGACGACCGGGCCCGGGAGGCCGTGCGGGCGAGCATGCCGCCCTTCGACCCGGCGACGTCGGCCGCACCGTCGATGGGCCGGCTGTCGGAGGCCGTACGGCTCGGCGACGGGGCGGAGCGCAGCGGCCACCCGCAGACGTCCTTCGCCGCGCTCGGCCCACTGGCCAGGAAGCTGATGGCGGATCACAGCCCCGATTGCCACCTCGGCGAGGATTCGCCGCTGGCCCGGCTCTACGATCTGCGGGCCCAGGTGCTCATGCTGGGCACCGGTTTCGACACCTGCTCCGCGTTCCACCTGGGCGAGTACCGGGTACCCGCCCCGCCCCGCCGGAGCTACCGCTGTGTGGTGACGGCCGGGGGCCGCCGCCAGTGGTGGGAGTACGAGGACATCGTGCTGGACGACAGCGACTTCGCGGCCCTGGGTGCGGACTTCGCCCGCACGTGCACGGGTGAGCGGATCCGTACCGGCCGGGTGGGTTCGTCGACGAGCCGGCTCTACCGCATCGTCGACGCCGTCGACTTCGCCGCCGGCTGGCTGCCGGCCCACCGTGCCGGTGCGGCGGCACGGACCCTCTGCCACTCGTCCGGCTGAGGGCGCGGCCCTCCCGCAGGGGCTTCAGCTCCTGATGCCGAGCCCCTCGACGATCACCGCGCCCGGCAGCGCCGCCAGTGCCTTGCCCGGGACGATCAGCTTGCCCCGGCGGCTGCCGCTGCCGATCAGCACCCACTCCTCGTCGACGACCGCGGGATCGATCAGCAGCGGCCACGCGGCGGGCAGGCCGATGGGGGTGATGCCGCCGTACTCCATGCCGGTCTCGCCGACCGCCGTGTCCATCGGGGCGAAGGACGCCTTGCGGGCGCCCAACTGCTTGCGGACCACGCCGTTCACATCGACGCGGGTGCTGGACAGGACCAGGCAGGCCGCGAGTGTCACCTCACCACCGCGCTTGCCCGCCACCACCACGCAATTGGCCGACCGGTCGAGCAGTTCCGCGCCGTGGTGCTCGACGAAGACCGCCGTGTCGGCGATGGCCGGATCCGAGTCGACATGGATGATCTGCTCGGCGGGGAACCCTCCCCAGCCCGCGGTCACGGCCGCGGCGACGGGGGCGGTGAGCAGATCGAGCCGGTCGGCCGCCGGACCGGCGTTCTCGAAGGAGCCGATGGGAGCGCGCATGTGCGCCACGCTAACAGCGATCCCGGGGCCTGCGGCCGGCCGTCTCACCGTACGGGCGGGATGGAGACGGCCATGATCACTTCGGCCGGCTCGGAGCCGTCGTTTCGGTAGGAGTGCGGGTGGTGCGCCTCGAACGAGGCGGAGGCGCCGGCCGGTACGGCGTACGAGGTGCCGTCGACGACCAGGGTGAGTTCGCCCGCGTCGACGTGGAGCAGTTCGACGGTGCCCTCGGGGTGCGGGTCGGAGGCGCTGCTGTCGCCGGGCATCAGCCGCCAGGACCAGAGTTCGAGCGGCCCCCTGGCCTCCGTGCCGACGAGCAGGGTGGTGGAACTGCCCGCGTCGGTGGACCACATGCGTACCGCCTGGCTCTCGGGCACCAGCCGGACCGGTGAGCCCTGCTCGTAGTCGAGCAGGGTGGTGATGCTGACCCCCAGTGCGTCGGCGAGCTTGACCGTGGTGCCGACGCTCGGGTTGGTGCGGGCCTGTTCGATCTGGATGATCATGCCCCGGCTGACCCCGGCACGGGCGGCCAGAGCGTCCAGGGTGAAGCCGCGTTCCCCCCTCCAGCGCTTGAGATTGCGCGCGAGCGACTGAGTGAGCTGATCGAGGTCAGACACATTCCGTCCAATATTTTGGATAACAGGGTCGAAAATACTGCACTACGGTGTGGTGCACTCCACCGTTCACCGCACTGTACTGCGAGGCCCGCAATGACAGCACTGTTCGCGCCGGCCACCAGCCCGCTCCGGGGACTGGCCGACTTCGGCGGCGGGCTGCTCACCGGGCGCGTCCCCGCGCTCACCGTGGTCGTCGCCTCCCAGTCCGTGGCGGCCGTGGTGCTGGGCGTCGTCGCGGTCGCGACCGGCGGCTGGAGCGAGGCGGGCCCGCAGCTGTGGTTCGCGGTCGCGGCGGGTGTCGTCGGACCGGTGGCGATGCTGAGCTTCTGGAGCGGCTGCGCGGGGTGCAGGCCGCCGGGGCGGGTCTCGCCCTGGTGGGCACGGTGCTGCTCGCGACCGGTTGAGGCCGGTCAGCCGGCGGCCGGGCCGGAGTTCTCGCCCGGTTCCGCCAGGGCCAGCAGCTGCTCGGGCGTGACACCCGACGGGATCGGCACCGGCGCGGGGGTGCGCAGCGGCGGCTGCCAGCCCTTCTCGGGATCCCAGCTGCGTACGACGCGGGCGGGGGCACCGGCCACCACCGCATGGTCGGGCACCTCGCCCCGTACCACCGCGCCCGCGGCGACCACCACATTGCGCCCGAGCACTGCTCCCGGGAGGATCACCGCTCCGGTGCCGATCCAGCAGCCCGGCCCGATGGCGACCGGCTCCATGCGGGGCCACTGCCGGCCGACCGGCTCGTGCGGATCGTCGTAGCTGTGGTTCGTCGACGTGATGTAGACGTACGGCCCGCAGTACGTGTCCGGGCCGATGGTCACCGTGGTGTCGGCGACCACATGGCTGCCCCGGCCGAGCACCACGCCGTCGCCCAGGGTCAGGATCGGGTCGGGACCGAGGTCGAGGTCGGGCATGAGCCCGGCCGTCAGAGTGACCTGTTCGCCGATCACGCAGTGCGAGCCGAGCTCGATCCACGGCTCACCGAAGACCGTGCCCTGCGGGAAGGCCAGCCGGGTGCCCTCGCCGATCCGGCGGAAGCACAGCGCACCCGGCCGGTCCGCGGTGACCGCGCCCGTCTCCTGCACCCATCGCCAGCCGCGGTGGACGGCCCGGGACAGGGCGCGTCGCCGCCAGGCGGCGAGGGAAGAGAACATGTTCCTGTTCTTCGGCACTCGCTCACGGTAGTCGGCGGCGGCCGAGTCGATCACCGCGGCGACCTGTGATGTTCACCCCACTCGGTCGCTCTCGCCCGGCCGTCGCCTACCGTTCCTCCTGGCGCGATCGAACAGCCGTGGCCGGCTGCCGGGACCGGACAGCCTCGGCCGCGCGACACCTGAGCACGGAGGAACGGGCGATGGCACAACAGGCGTTGATCACGGGAATGGGCGGCAAGGAGCCGGACATCGACGTGGCTGCCTTCACGGCACCGACCTCGGTCGTCATCGGTGAGATCACGATGGCCGCGGGCTCCAGCATCTGGTACCACGCCGTACTGCGCGCCGACTGCGGACCGATCGTCATCGGTGCCGACAGCAACATCCAGGACAACTGCAGCGTCCACGGCGACCCCGGGTTCCCGGTCACGATCGGCGAGCGCGTCTCGGTCGGGCACAACGCCGTGCTCCACGGCTGCACCATCGAGGACGATGTCCTGGTCGGCATGGGCGCCACCGTGCTCAACGGCGCGCACATCGGCGCGGGTTCACTGATCGCGGCGCAGGCCCTGGTCCCGCAGGGGATGCAGGTGCCGCCGGGCTCGCTGGTCGCCGGGGTCCCCGCCAAGGTGAAGCGCCCGCTGACCGAGGAGGAGCTCGAAGGCATCAGGTTCAACGCGGTCGGCTACGTGGAGCTGGCCAAGGCGCACCGTCAGGCGCACGAAGGCTGAGCGCGACGGGCGGCGGGCAGCACGCAACGGGCGGTGCGGGAATCGCACCGCCCAGTCCGTGGCATCGCACCGCCCGGTCCGCGCAGTCCGCGTACGGTCAGTCGGTGGCCACGGCCGTCGCCGGCTCGGGCGCCGGGGCAATCGATGCCGCGGCCGCCTTCTTGGCCCGGTTCTTCACGATCAGCATCGAGGCGATGCCGATCAGCACCGCGACCACGAGGCCGAGATAGGAGAACCGCTTGAGCCAGGCCTCGGCGACGACACCCACCGAGTAGATGACGGCCGTGGTGCCGCCCGCCCAGACGATGCCACCGAGCACATTGGCGATCAGGAACTTCCAGTACGGCATGTGCAGCACGCCCGCCAGCGGACCCGCGAAGATCCTCAGCAGTGCCACGAAGCGGCCGAAGAACACCGCCCACATGCCCCACTTCTCGAACGACCGCTCCGCCATCGCGATCTGGCTCTCACCGAAGTGCTTGGGGAACTTCCCGCCCAGCTTGGCCAGCAGCGGGCGCCCGCCCTTGCGGCCGATGGCGTATCCGATCGAGTCACCGATGATCGCACCGGCCGAGGCGCAGGCGCCGACCATCCACGGGTTGATTCCGTCGTGCCCGGCGGCCAGGAGTGACGCGCTGATCAGGACGATCTCGCCCGGCAGCGGAATGCCGAGGCTCTCCAGGCCGATGACCCCGGCCACCAGGGCGTAGACGCTGACCGCGGGGATGGTCTCCAGCCATTCCTGGATGTGCAACGCCGGTTCCTCCCGTAACTGATGACTGTTGCCCGCCGGGCAACTCCTCGGCGCACGGCGGGAAGCCTACCTGTCCCGCCAGTTGCCCGGACAGCTCGAAAAGCCGCCACGCGCCCTCCCCCGGGGCGCGTGGCGGCTCTTCACGAGGCCGGCCGGAATCAGGCGTTGGGGCGCAGCGTCCAGACGACCGTCATCTCACCGGTCACCGCGCCGTCCGCGCGCTGGATCCCAATGGTCACGGGGAACTCCGGCCGCTTGCCCTCGTCGAGTTCGGCGATGACCTCGGCCACCGGGCGGCCGAGGGTCGCCGTCGCGGTGACGACTCCCTTGGCCAGCTTCTTGTAGCCGATCTCCGCCTTCACCGCGAGCGGCACGGCGCGCGACATCTGGTCGCCGAAGGCTGCTATGACGATCGCCCCGCTCGCCGATTCCGCCAGCGTGAACATCGCTCCGGCGTGCGGTCCGCCGATGTGGTTGTGGTATTCGGCCTGGTCCGGCAGGCGGACCACCGCGCGCTCGGCGGTCGTCTCCAGGAATTCGAGGTTGAGGGTCCGGGCCATCGGAACCGTCGCGACGAGCATCTCGCCGACGGTCATCTGTTCAGCGCTCATGGCCAGATGTTACTCACGGGTAGAACTTTTTGGCCATCCCCGAAGCCCCCGGTGGACCTCCCCGATCGCTTCCTTCACCGTCCGCACACGGGGGCGGGCGTAGCAGACCGGCCACCGCCCCTCTATCGTTACTCGCCATGTGGCCAGGACAGCAGCCGCCCGGGGGCGAGCAAAACCCGCAGGACCAGAATCAGAACCCGTACCAGCAGCCGGGGTACCAGCAGCCGAATCCCTATCAGCAGCCGGGATATCAGCAGCAGGGACAGCCGGGGCAGCAGCCGGGGTATCAGCAGCAGGGCCAGCAGCCCGGCTACGCGCAGCCGAACCCGTACCAGCAGCCGACCGTGGCGCAGTACGCGGTGCCCGGTCCGCCCGGTGCTCCGCAGCCCGGCGACAACAACAAGAAGAAGACCACCGCCATCGCGATCGTCGCGGCCACCGCCGTGGTCGTGGCCGCCGTGGTGACCGGTGTCGTCGTGATGAACAAGGACGACAAGGGCAAGGACGTCGCCGACGGCAAGCAGTCCTCGGCGCCGGCCAAGCCGTCCGGCTCCGCCTCCGCGTCCGAGGCGAACCCGCGTGGCGACGACGGGGACCCCAAGCCCCTCATCCCCGGGTGGAAGGTCGTCACCAACCCCAAGTGGGGTACGCAGTTCGACGTGCCCGGCGACTGGGAGGTCGGGAAGCCCGGCGTGTTCTCGTACTTCGAGGACGAGAAGAAGGGTGACGGCTCGCCGCTCATCGGCTTCTCCGCGCCGTCGTTCTACCAGAAGCAGTGGTGCGTGGACGACACCGACAAGGACGGCGTCGAGGAGGACATGAGCCTCGCGAGCGCCGGGACCAGGGGCGCCCAGGGCGCCACCGACGCCGCCAAGAACGCCCACAGCGAGGCCGGCACCTGGGCGTGGGCCGCGTACGCGCAGCACATGCCGCAGAGCACCATCAAGTTCACCGAGGCCAAGCAGTACACCACCAAGTCGGGTCTCACCGGCCAGGTCGTCTCCGCCACCGCCCCGAACGTCACGAAGCGGAAGAAGTGCGACAGCGACGGCAAGGCCATCGCCTTCACCTTCAAGAACAAGAAGGGTGAGTTCGCGTCCTGGGTCCTGTACGGAGCAGACTCCGTAAAGGACGAACTCCCCGACACGACGATCGACAAGATCCTGAGCACCGTGCGGCTGGTGGACGTCACTCCCGCTCCCTGACCCCGTTCCCTCCCCCGGGAAAGCAGTTGGCACGGTGGGGGCGGGGCAGCGATAGTCCCTTGGGTGACTGTCACCGCCACCGCCTCCCGTCCGCCGCACCCCGGCCGCAACTACCGTCTGCTGACCGCCGCCGCGATCATCACGGGCCTGGGCACCCATGGCGCGCTGATCGCGGCGGCGTTCGCCGTTCTGAAGGCGGGCGGTGACGGCGGCGACGTCGGTCTGGTGGCCGCCGCCAGGGCCGCGCCCCTGGTGCTCTTCCTGCTGATCGGCGGGGCGATCGCGGACCGGCTGCCGCGCCACCGGGTGATGGTCGCGGCCAATACCCTCAACTGCGTCTCGCAGGCCGCGTTCGCCTGGCTGGTCCTGGCCGGTGATCCGAAACTGTGGCAGATGATGCTGCTCACCGCGTTGTGCGGCACCGGGCAGGCGTTCTTCAACCCGGCGGCCGAGGGCATGCTGATGTCCAGCGTCAGCCGGGAGCAGGCGAGCCGTGCCTTCGCGCTGTTCCGAATGGCCACACAGGGCGCGACGATCGGCGGTGCGGCACTCGGCGGCGCCATGATCGCGGCGATGGATCCCGGCTGGGTGCTGGCCGTCGACGCCGCGGCCTTCGCGGTGGCCGGTGCGTTGCGCGCGTTCCTGGACGTCGGTCACATTCCCCCGCGCGCGCCGGGTGGCGGCCTGCTCGCCGACATGCGGGACGGCTGGCAGGAGTTCATCGGACGCCCCTGGCTGTGGAGCATCGTGGCCCAGTTCTCGGTGGTGGTCGCCGCCGTGGGTGCGGCCGAGTCGGTGTACGGTCCGCTGGTCGCCCGGGACGAGCTCGGTGGCGCCCGCCCCTGGGGCTTCGCACTCGCCGCGTTCGGGGCCGGCACCTTGGGCGGGGCGCTGCTGATGACGCGTTGGAAGCCCCGGCGGCTGCTGCTGGCCGGAACGCTCTGCGTCTTCCCGCTGGCGCTGCCGTCGGCGGGCCTCGCGGTGCCGTTGCCGGTGGGCGCGCTCTGCGCGGTGATGTTCGTCAGCGGCGTCGCCATCGAGGTGTTCGGGGTCTCCTGGATGACGGCCATGCACCAGGAGATCCCGGAGGAGAAGCTCAGCCGCGTCTCGGCGTACGACTGGTTCGGCTCGGTGGCGATGATGCCGGTCGCCACCGCGCTCGCCGGTCCGGTGGAGTCGCTGGTCGGGCGGAGCGAGGCCCTGTGGGGGTGCGCGGGGCTGATCGTACTGGTCACCGGGGCCGTGCTGTTCGTACCGGAGGTACGCCGGCTGACCCGGGCCCCCGAGATCACCGAGGTCGCGGCGGGGAAGGACCTGGGGCCGGTCTCAGCCGATGCTGAAGGCTCCGTCGGGCGGCTCGGGTGAGGCGACCGCCTCACCGTCTCCGACCGGCCCGGCCCCACCGGCCAGCCGGTCCAGCGCGGCACCGTACTCGACCCGGGCCGGGAAGGCGTCGGCGGCGCAGCGGCGGGTCAGCGCGGCGGTGTCGATGGGGCTCGGGGAGGCGACCAGGATGACGTTGCCGAAGCGCCGGCCGCGCAGCACCGCGGGTTCGGCGATGAGCGCGAGTTCCTCGAAGACCGCCGCGAAGGTGGCCAGTTGGGAGCGGAGGAAACCGAAGGGCGCGCCGTCCGCGAGGTTCGCCGCGTAGATCCCGCCGTTGCGCAGCGTACGGCGGGCAGCCCGTGCGTACTCGACGGAGGTGAGGTGGGCGGGTACCCGCGAGCCGCCGAAGACGTCCGCGATCAGGATGTCGAGGGAGGCGGGTGCGGTGCGCTCCAGCAGGCCCCGGGCGTCCGTGCCGTGCACGGTGATCCCGCTGTGGTCGGGGAGCGGAAGCTGCTCGGCGACCAGTTCGAGGAGCCCGAGATCGGCTTCGGCGACGTCCTGGCGGGAGCCGGGCCTGGTCGCGGCGGTGTAGCGGGGCAGGGTGAGCGCACCGCCGCCGAGGTGGAGCACGTCCAGCGGCGCGCCCGGCCCGGCCGCGCAGTCGACGACATGGGCGAGCCGTCGGGCGTACTCGAACTCCAGGTGCTCCGGCGCGTCGAGGTCGACGTAGGACTGGGGCGCGCCATCGACGGTGAGCAGCCAGGCCCGGTCCCGGTCCACGTCGGGGAGGAGTCTGGCGGTGCCCTGGTCCACGTCCCGGATGACGGGTATCGAGTCGTTCACTCCCCCATTGTCGGGTGCCGGATCAGCTGCTCAGGACCGTGGCGACGGCTTCGGTGTGTGCGGCCGACTGTTCGAACCCGGCGCGGGCCGCCGCTGCTCGGCAGCTCGGGTCGAGCGGATTGCGGCCGAATGCCTTCTTCGCGGCCGCGTCCGGGGTGATGAGCTCGACCCGGGCCCCGTCCGCGGCGAGTGCGGCCGCCTGTGAGCGCGGTGAGGCGATGGCCTTGTTGCCGGACGCCGAGGGTGCGATGACGACGACGCGTCCGTATCCGGCGGCGAGCTGGGCGTTGGCCGTGGAGTGCACCCCGCCGTCGATCCAGGCCCGCCCCTGGATCCGGGTGACGGGCCAGACGCCGGGGACCGCGCAGCTCGCGGTGACGGCGTCGACGAGGGACACCGCGCCGTCCCTGTCGAACGTGTGGAGTTCACCGGTCGTGGCGTCGACGGCGGTGACGAGCAGCGGACGCCCCGGCCACTCGGGCGACAGGAGTCGGCTCGCGATCGCCTCGCGCCGTTGCGCCTCGGTGATGCCGGGCCGGGCGTCCCGCGCGATCCTGCCCAGCTTCCTGCCGTACGCCTCGGGGGTCCGCGCGGAGAGTACGGCCCCCGCGTACCGCAGCAGCATGAGCGGACCGAGCCTGCCGCCCGTCATGTCCTGCGGATCGGCGAGCTGGAGTTCGTAGAGTTCGGGAAGGCCGAGCAGTCCGGAGGCCAGCTGCGCGCCGACCACCGCTCCCGCCGAGCTGCCGATGATCAGATCCGCCGCGGAGAGGTCCACGCCCGCCTTCGCGAGCCCGTGCAGGATCCCGGTCTCCCACGCACTGCCGGTGACTCCACCGGCACCGAGCACCAATGCTGTGTCTGTCATGCCGTCAGTCTCGCGCACGGCACGGGCCCGCCTCCCGTGGGGTACGGGAAGCGGGCCCCTGGGGTCCGGCGGTTCAGAGCAGCCCGGTGACGGTCCCGGCGCCGACCGTGCGGCCGCCCTCCCGGATCGCGAAGCCGAGTCCGCTCTCCAGCGGGACATCGCGTCCCAGCTCGACGGTCAGGTCGACCGTGTCACCGGGGCGCGCCACCGCCACCGCACCGAGGTCGACGTCGCCGACGACGTCCGCGGTGCGGATGTAGAACTGCGGCCGGTACCCGGTGGTGACCGGGGTGGTCCGGCCGCCCTCCCGCGCCGACAGGACGTACACCTGCGCGGTGAAACGCCGACTGGGCGTCACACTGCCCGGCGCCGCGACCACATGGCCGCGTCGCACCCGGTCGCGCTCCACCCCGCGCAGCAGCAGTGCCACGTTGTCGCCGGCCTCCGCGGACTCCATCGGCTTCCCGAAGGTCTCCAGCCCGGTGACGACCGTCTCGATGCCCGGGTCAGGACCGAGCACCGCGACCCGGTCGCCGGTGCGCACGGTGCCGCGCTCCACGGCTCCGGTGACGACGGTGCCCCGGCCGGTGATGGTCAGGACGTTCTCCACCGACAGCAGGAACGGCGCGTCGGTGTACCTGACCGGCATCGGCACGTACGTGTCGACCGCGTCCAGCAGCGCCTCGACGGCCGCGGTCCAGCGCGGGTCGCCCTCCAGGGCCTTGAGCCCCGACACCCGTACGACGGGAACGGAGTCCCCGCCGTAGCCGTGCGCGGAGAGCAGCTCCCGGACCTCCAGCTCGACCAGGTCGGTCAGCACTGTGTCCTCGCCGTCGTCGACCGCGTCCGCCTTGTTGAGGGCGACGACGATGTGGTCCACACCCACCTGACGCGCGAGCAGCACGTGCTCGGCGGTCTGCGGCATGATCCCGTCGAGCGCGGAGACGACCAGGATCGCCCCGTCGAGCTGGGCGGCGCCGGTGACCATGTTCTTGATGTAGTCGGCGTGCCCCGGCATGTCGACGTGCGCGTAGTGGCGGGTGTCGGTCTCGTACTCGACGTGCGCGATGTTGATGGTGATGCCGCGCTGCGTCTCCTCCGGCGCCCGGTCGATCCGGTCGAACGGCACGAACGTGCCGGTCCCCCGGTCGCTGAGAACCTTGGTGATGGCTGCGGTCAGGGTGGTCTTGCCGTGGTCGACGTGGCCCATGGTGCCGATGTTGAGGTGCGGCTTGGTGCGCACGTATGCCGTCTTGGGCATGGCTCATTCCTTGGTGTTCGAAGCTGAGAGAGAAGACCCCAGGGCCCGGCCGACCCTCCCCTTGCGGGGTCCGCCGGACTGTCGGGGGAGGGTCAGCTTCGGGCGCCGCCGAGGGGCGCGACGGCAGCCGTGAACGCTGCCGCTGCGGCAGATGCCGCTGCGATGAAGGGGCTCACGGCAGCCTTCGGCGCGTCCGCGACTGCGGACGGCGCTGCGAGGAAGGCGTACCGGAACATGGGTCCGATCATGTCCGACGGACCCGTCGCCGTCGAATGGTTTTCCGGCGTACACCGCGGTGCGGGCAAGGGAGTTCGGCCCGCCCCGGACGCCGGGCGGGCGTCGGGGGGCGTCGGGCGGACGCCGGGCGGGCGTCGGGCACGAAGTCGGCGGACCGGTCCCTGCCGCCTGCGCTACGGCGATCACGCACCGGTGTCGGTTAGTCTCCCGGCATGCTCGACCCCGTCCCCGCAGCCCGGCCCGCCCCCGGCCTCGCCGTGCGCTGCACGAGGGCGCTGCTCTCGCCCTGGTCCCGGTTCTCGCTGCTCGTGGCCGTGCTGCTGGGCGCCGCCGCGACGATGCTCTTCCTCGAACCCCAGCGGCTGCTCGCCACCGGCTGGCCCGCCCAGCTCAGCGGCGGTGCCGTGGCGGTGGTCCTCTTCGGTCTCGCGTACGGCGTGTGCACCGTGGCCTTCGTTCCCCGGCCGCTGCTCAATCTCGCCGCGGGCGCGCTCTTCGGTACGCAGGCGGGGCTGACGGCCGCCCTGGCGGGGACGGTGCTCGGCGCGGGCATCTCGTTCGGGCTGGGCAGGGTGCTGGGGCAGGACGCGCTCCGTACGCTGCTGCGCGGACGGTGGCTGAAGGCGGCGGACGGGCAGTTGAGCAGGCACGGGTTCCGCTCGATGCTGGCGCTGCGGCTGTTCCCGGGCGTGCCGTTCGCGGCGGCCAACTACTGCGCTGCGGTGTCGCGCATGGGGTATCCGCCGTTCCTGGTCGCCACCGGGCTCGGCTCGATCCCGAACACCGCGGCGTACGTCGTCGCGGGCAGCGAGGCCTCGTCACCGACCTCGCCGGCGTTCCTGGCCGCGATGGGTTTCATCGTGCTGACGGGGCTCGGCGCGGCCGTCGTCGCCTGGCGCAAGCGCCACCGGCTGGCCCCCGAGT
Organism: Streptomyces sp. NPDC001890; assembly: GCF_042891445.1. NCBI lineage: Bacteria > Bacillati > Actinomycetota > Actinomycetes > Kitasatosporales > Streptomycetaceae > Streptomyces > Streptomyces sp. NPDC001890. The sequence continues at coordinate 54,941 of NZ_JBIATE010000031.1, forward strand.
GAACCGGGGCGCCCGGAGCAGGTCGGCGGGAGGCCCGGGGGACGCGTAACGCTGTTCATCTGAGGGCGGTACCCTGCCCGCGACCGACCGAAGATCTCCGGGGCCCGTCATGGCCCTGTCCTCATTCGACCGCAATGCGCACACTGCCGACGGCCCTCACCGCCGTCTGCCGATGCACGATCACTCCGGGATGGCCAAAGCCCCATGAGCTGGTTCGAATCGTTCGTCCTGGGCCTCGTTCAGGGACTGACCGAGTTCCTGCCGATCTCCTCCAGCGCGCATCTGCGGCTCACCGCAGCTTTCGCCGGCTGGCACGACCCGGGTGCGGCGTTCACCGCCATCACCCAGATCGGCACGGAGGCGGCCGTCCTCATCTACTTCCGCAAGGACATCGTCCGGATCGTCTCGGCCTGGCTCCGTTCACTGACCGACCGGTCGATGCGCGGCGACCACGATGCCCAGATGGGCTGGCTGGTCATCGTGGGCTCCATCCCCATCGGCGTGCTCGGGGTGACGTTCAAGGACCAGATCGAGGGCCCGTTCCGCGATCTGCGGCTGATCGCCACCACGCTGATCGTGATGGGCATCGTCCTCGGCGTCGCCGACCGTCTCGCCGCCCGCGACGAGGTGGGCGGGAAGCACCGGGCCGCCAAGCAGCGCAAGACGCTCAGGGAACTCGGTGTGAAGGACGGCCTGATCTTCGGCTTCTGCCAGGCGATGGCACTGATCCCGGGTGTCTCCCGCTCCGGAGCGACCATCAGCGGTGGTCTGCTGATGGGCTACACCCGTGAGGCCGCGGCCCGGTACTCCTTCCTGCTCGCGATCCCGGCGGTGCTCGCCTCGGGCGCCTTCGAGCTGAAGGACGCGGGCGAGGGGCACGTGTCGTGGGGGCCGACCATCTTCGCGACCGTCATCGCGTTCGGCGTGGGCTACGCGGTCATCGCCTGGTTCATGAAGTTCATCACGACCAAGAGCTTCATGCCGTTCGTCATCTACCGGATCATTCTGGGCATTCTGCTGTTCATCCTGGTCGGCGCGGGGGTCCTGAGCCCGGATGCGGGCGAGTCCGCAAGCTGACCAGGTATCCATATCTCCCGCTCCCCGCCCGGACAAAGAGACACATTGGACTGGCCGACACATACGCAGAAGCAGAATTGACGACGAGAGGGCCCGCACAGCCGAAGCTGTACGGGCCCTCCGATGCTGTCGGGTGCGGGCCGCCACCACTCCTCGGCGGGCCGCCACGGATCCGGAGCAGGTGGCGGCGCACCGAACCGCGGGAGACGAACGCACTCCGCCGCGGCCCGCATCCTCCCGGGCCCCGTGGCGTGAAACCACCGCGGCTTCAGTCGGGACGTGTCGCACTCGAATCCCGCTCCGCTGCCTCAGCGACGCGTTTGATGTTCGCCAACCGCCGGTCCCAGTCGGCTGCGAGCGAGGCCATCCACCGTGCCGTCGTGTCCAGCGCCGCCGGCCGCACCGCGTACCGCACCTCGCGCCCGACCCGCCTGCCGGAAACCAGCCCCGCGGCATCCAGGACGGCAAGGTGCTTGACCACCGCCTGCCGTGAGACGGGAAGGCGCTCGGCCAGCGCCGTCGCGGTGGCCTCGTCCCGTGCGGCAAGCAGGTCGAGCAGCTGACGTCGCATCGGGTCGGCCAGCGCACCGAGGACGCTGTCGACGACCTCGCCGGCGCCGGGACGTTCTTCCGTCACGTGGAGGGCTCTTCGGCGCGCGTCTTGAGCGCGTCGAGCTCCAGGGGTGCCGCGATCAGGGTTTCGCGTTCAATCCGGTCCTCTCCCATGAGGGGAATCCTCTGCCATTGCCCATTGAGTGCAACTTCAGAGTTGCACATGGAACCCCTTCAGGTGCAACCCGAGGGTTGCACCTGGGCGCCACCAAACAGATCCATTATCGAACGCGTGATCGATTCTTCGTCTGCCCTGCCACGCCTCCCACACCCGACTGGGTGACCGAGCGCGAAATCGGCTTGGGCGCCCACCCGCCAAGGTCCACGTCGGCGGCCGACGACGGTGTCGACGAGATCGAAGAATGCGCCGATGATGCGCTTGACGACCCACCTTCGGCGCCCGAGCCGTTCCCGGCCGCCCCGGGCCTGCCGGGCTACCAGTTCCGCTTCCGACTGATGCTCCACAATCGCCCTATAAGCTGACCATGTGAACTTTTCGGGTCGATTTCGGCGCTTTGCCGACAGCAGCCTCGGGGAGCAGGTGATGCGTCTGGTGCCCCTGGCACTGATCGCCATCATCACTGTGGTCGCCTATGTCAGTCCGAGCAACCTCCACTTCAGTCGCTTTCTCTCTCTCGCCCCCGTTTTCGCTGCCTCGGTGTGGCCAGTGGTCGGCACGGTGGCCATAGGTGTGCTCGCCGCAGTCATCGACGTAGTGATCGCCGTGACCATCGGTGGTGTGAGTGTGGAGCGCACACACCTGTTCACCCTCGCGGTGATCGCGGGCGCCACAGCCGCGGCCGCCTTCGCCAGCCATGTGCGCCAGCAGCGGGAGCAGACCCTCGCCGACGTTCGTTCCGTCGCCGAGACGACCCAGAAAGTCCTGCTGCGCCCCATGCCGCACCGCCTCGGCCGGCTGGACATCGAGGCTCTGTACCTGGCCGCCGCGGCCCAGGCCCGCGTAGGCGGCGACTTCTACGAGGCATTGGAGACAGTCCACGGCGTTCGCATGATCATCGGAGACGTGCGCGGCAAGGGCCTCCCTGCAGTCGGCATGGCCTCAGCGGTCCTCGGCTGCTTCCGAGAAGCCGCATACGACGAGCCGGACCTGGCACGACTGGCACGCCGACTGGACGTCAGCACGAGCCGCTACACCGCACTGCTGCCCGACGACCGGATGGAGTACTTCGCCACGGCCCTGCTCGTCGAGATCCCCGACGACGGATCGGCCGTCGGCATCGTCAACCTGGGACACCCCCCTCCGCTGCTGCTTCGCGCGGGAACGGTCCGCGAGGTCACCCCCACGGCACCCTCACCCCCCATCAACATGGGCGCGCTGGTCGAGGATGGCTACCGCATCGACACCTTCTCCTTCGTCATCGAGGACCAGCTGCTGCTCTACACCGACGGCGTCACCGAGACCCGCGACCACACCGGCGCGTTCTTCCCGCTGGTGCAGCACGCGGGACAGTGGGAAGCGGGCTCCCCGTCCCTGCTGCTCGAACAGTTGCACAGCGACCTGGTCCGCTTCAGCCACGACCGTCTCGACGACGACATCGCGGCCATCGCCGTCCGTGCGGCGGCTGGCACACCGTCACGCAGACGGGGTCAGTGAAGGTCTTGTCCCGCTGGGAACCCGCGCGGCCGGCGTGCGCTCCCCGGACCCGGCACGCCATGTGCCTGCGCTCCGTGGACGCGGCGATCGCAGCGGGCGAACCTGCCACCAAGGGCCGCCAGGGAGCAAGGAGTTCACCCGCGACCGCGTTCGCCGGGAAGCGGATGTACCTGCTGCGGCACGGCGGGAAGGAGTGGCTGGACGAGGACGGCCACTGCCGCATCGCGGCGGAGACGCGGAGGGGCCACGAAGTCGCGGGCGTGCTGAGCCCGGACGCGGGCGAGCCGGCGGGCGGAGCCGTCAGGGTGTGTCGCCCCGCCAGTCCCAGTGGTCGGGGTCCGCGCCCCGCGGCCCGTACTCCGCTCTGCCGCCCGGACCGAATCGCCCGATCTCCGTGTTCAGCGCCGCGCCCTCGCGCAGCGCCCGGTCCGTCCAGCCCGTCACGTCGAGCAGCAGGCCGTCGAGCGGGCCACCCACCAACTCCCGATAGGAGTGCCCCGGCCGGGGCCCGGGGTCGGGATCGTCATGGTCGGCGCCGTACACGCGCCGCTGCCGCATCAGCTCGTCCATGGGGGCAGCATCGCACCCGGCACTGACAATCGCGGGGGCCGGCCGCTCTCGCTCTCGCCGGCACATGCCACGACTCCCCTCCCGCCGGCACGTGCCACGGCCCGACGGGGGTGGCGGTGTGTTCCGGATCTTCCGGGCGGATAGGGTCGAAAGAACCTGCCGTGCGCTGCTCACGCGCACCGGCTCGGGACATCCACCGCCGGAACCTGGAGGCAACCATGACCAGCACCGACCGTCCCGTGATCGCCGCGGTCGACGGCTCGTCGCACAGCCAGGAGGCACTCGACTGGGCCGCCCACGAAGCCGTACGGCGGGGGCTCGGGCTGACGATCGTGCACGCTCGGACGCCCGACCGGCGCGTCGAGCAGGAAACGCTGCGGCGCGAGGCACAGGAGCTGCTCGACCGGTCCGTGCGAAGGGTCTCCGAGATCGCTCCGCAGCTGCACCCGTCGACGCTGACCCCACTGGACTACCCTTCGGCGGTCCTCACTTCGCTCAGCCGGAACGCCTCGCTGGTGGTGGTCGGCTCACGCGGCCTGGGCGGCTTCCGGTCCCTGATGCTCGGCTCCAACAGCCTGGCCACCGCGTCGATGGCCGCGTGCCCCGTCGTCGTGGTCCACAGCGGGCCCTCGGACGAGGACACGGCGGTGGAGGGAGCGAGCTCCGACATCGTCGCGGGGGTGGCCGCCGACGAGAGCAGCGAGGCGGTTCTCGAGTTCGCCTTCGAGACCGCCGCGTCCCGGCCCGGGACGCGGCTGCGGATCGTGCACGGCTGGACGATGTTCTCCTCGATCCTCTCCGGCGGCCCCGTCTTCGACCGGGACGCGGCTGCGGACTCCGCCGAGCGCACCCTCGCGGAGCTCACCGCCGGCTGGCGGGAGAAGTACGCGCAGGTCGAAGTGGTCAGGGAACCGGTGGCGGGCTCCGCCTCACGCACCCTGGTCACGGCCTCGGCGACCGCGGCGCTGACCGTGATCGGGCGGCGCCGGGGCGGCGAGTCCCTCGGGCTGGGGCTCTCCCCCGTCGCGCAGACCACGCTCACGCACGCGCTCGGCCCGGTTGCCGTGGTGCCCTGCTGACACCGCGCCGTCCCGTCGTGCGTGCACGCCTCTTGGCCTCGCACGCCGGCGGGCGGACACTGACCCGATGACACAGCGCGTGGACCTCGCGACCGTGATGGACCGGCTGGCCATCGATGCGGTGATCACCGGCTACGCGGTGGCGGTGGACGACGGTGAATGGGCGGACTACCGGGCCCTGTTCACCGCGGACGGCCGCGCCGACTACCGCGGTGCCGGTGGTGTCGAAGGGCCGGCGCACGAGGTCGCCGAGTGGCTGGCGCGGACGATGCGGCTCTTCCCCGTACGTCAGCATCTGGTCGTCAACCGCCGGATCGGGTTCCAGGACCTCGACGGCTACCCGGGCGACCGTGCCGAGGTGCTGGCCGACTACGTGAACCCGATGCGGCTGGAGAGCGCCGCGGCCGGTTCGGGCGGACCGGAGTCACCGGCGGTCACCGCGCCGAACTTCGTCTCCGGCGGGCGGTACGCGTTCTCGCTCGCGCGTACGGACGGCGGCTGGCGGATCCGTACCGTGACCGTCCACGAGAAGTGGCGCGGCACGGCGGGCCCCTGGACCGCGGGCTGAGCCGCAGCACCGCTGCTTCCGCCTTTCCGCGCCGAGGAAGAACTGCGGAGCGACGAACAACGGGGAAGACTGCTCATCGGGCAGGACGAGGAGGCGCGGCATGCGGATTCCGGCCGGTCGGGGCGGTCAGTGGTCGCGGATGCCGCGGTCCGGCCGGTGGCGCGGCTGCCTGGCGGTGCTCGCGGGCGCGCTGCCCGCGCTCGCGTTTCCCGCGCCTTCCCTGTGGTGGCTCGCCTGGGTCTGCCTGGTTCCGTGGCTGCTCCTGATCCGGACCGCCGGCACGGGGCGCCGGGCGGCGCTGGAGGGCTGGCTCGGCGGCACCGGCTACATGCTGGCGGTGCACCACTGGCTGATGCCCAGCCTCCATGTCTTCATCCTGGTCCTGGCGGCCCTGCTCGGTCTGCTCTGGGCCCCGTGGGGGCTGCTGGTCTTCCGCATGCTGGGCGGGCGGGTGTCCGCCACGGCCGCCGCCCTGGCGGTCGTCGTGGTGCCCTGCGGCTGGCTGATGATCGAACTGGCCCGCTCCTGGGATGCGCTCGGCGGTCCCTGGGGTCTGCTCGGCGCCAGCCAGTGGGAAGTGGCTCCCGCGCTCCGGGTGGCGTCGGTGGGCGGGGTGTGGCTGGTGAGCCTCATGGTGGTGGCGGTGAACACCGCCGTCGCCCTGCTCTTCGTGACCGCCGCCGCCCGTGCGGTGGCCGTGGTGGGCGTCGTGGTGTGCGCACTGGCCGTGGGGGCGATGGCACGGTGGGCGCCGCAGCCCGAGGAGTCGGGGGTGGCGCGGATCGCCGTCGTACAGCCGGGTGTGGTCGCCGGGGCGCACAGCGTCGAGCGCCGGCTCGCCGTCAGTGAGCGGCTGACCGGTTCGCTGGCCGGGCGCGATCTCGACCTGGTGGTGTGGGGCGAGAGCAGTGTGGGGGTGGATCTCGACCGGCACCCGGACGTCACCGCCCGGATCGCCGCCCTGTCGCGCAGGGTGGGCGCGGATGTGCTGGTCAATATGGACGCCCGGCAGGCAGGCGGGCCGGGCCGGACGGGGATCTTCAAGTCGGCGGTGCTGGTGGGTCCGAACGGGCTGACCGGGGAGCGCTACGACAAGATGCGGCTGGTGCCGTTCGGGGAGTACATCCCGGCCCGGTCGGTGCTCGGATGGGTCACGTCCCTGGGCCGGGCGGCGGGCGAGGACCGTTTGCGGGGCACCCGGCAGGTGATCATGACGCTGCCCGGGGCCGATGGTGGCAAGGGACTGCGCATCGGGCCGCTGGTCTGCTTCGAAACCGCGTTCCCCGACATGAGCCGCCGGCTCACCCGGGACGGTGCGCAGGTGCTGGTCGCCCAGTCGTCCACCTCCACGTTCCAGCACACCTGGGCACCCGAGCAGCATGCCTCGCTCGGGGCGCTGCGGGCCGCCGAGAACGGCCGTCCGATGGTGCACGCCACGCTCACCGGCGTCAGCACGGTGTACGGGCCGCGGGGCGCGCGGATCGGGGCGCCGCTCGGTACGGAGACGAGTGGGGCCGCCGTGTACGACGTACCGCTGGCGAAGGGCACCACGCTCTATGTGCGGCTGGGCGACTGGCCGGTGCAGGGGGCGGCGGCGGTACTGGCCCTGTACTGCGCCTTCGGAGCGGCCCGGTCCCTCGTGCGGCGCGACCGGGTCGGGCCGGCCGGGGTGCGGGGCGAGTCGGCTGCCGCGGGCGGCGGGCCGACCGTGCGCCCGGAGCCGTGAGGGCTGGACTGCCGGATCCTGGGCTTCGGGCTATCGGGGGCCGTTCACCGAGACGATGTTGCCCTGGGCGTCGACGGTGAGCGAGACCCGCTCGACCTTGTTGGTCACGGCCAGCGCCAGCCACACGGCGCCCCAGAGGAAGCAGGTGAACACCATCAGGATGGCGTGCAACACATGGTTCAGCCGGTGTCCCCGGACCATGACGACCTGTGTCCCGGAGCGGGATTCCACCCGCCAGCCGCTCGCGACCCGCTGGTTGACCGCCCAGTCGAGGATCAGACCGCGCTGCATTTCGTCGGGGGGCCGCCCGTCGGCCGAGTAGTAACCCGGCGGCGGCTGAAGCGCGCCCCAGCCCTTTGGCTCGTCGTGAGGTCTCACGAGGTCACCTCCACGGGCCGGTGGCCCATCACCCCAGCCTGCATCGGGGCGGGACCCGACGCATCCGGAGGCTTCCCGGCCGCCGATACGGGCGACCGGGACCGGTCGCCGGGACAGCCCTCAGGCGCAGTCCAGGTCGCGCAGGATGCGCTCGCAGAGTTCGTGGGTCCGCAGGGCGTCCGCGGCGCTCAGGACCTTGCCGGCGCGGACGGCGTCCAGGAACGACAGCACGCTCTGCTCGATGCCGCGCTGTCGGGCCACCGACACCCAGTCGCCGCGCCGCCGGACGCTCGGCTGCCCCTTGTGATCGATCACCTCGGCGAGGTTGACGACCTCGCGCTTGGTGTCCTGACCGGACACCTCCAGCCGTTCCTCGGCCGAGCCGCTGAGCCGGTTCATCGTGCCGATGGCGGTGAAGCCGTCGCCGGACAGCTGGAGCACCACATGGTGCATCAGGCCGTCGCGGATCCGGGCCTGCACGGCGGTGTGCTCGACCGGTCCGGGCACCAGGAAGCGGAGGGTGTCGACGACATGGATGAAGTCGTCGAGCACCATGGTGCGCGGGTCCTCCGGCAGGCCCACCCGGTTCTTCTGCATGAGGATCAGCTCGCGCGGGTGCTCGGCGCACTGCGCGTAGCCGGGTGCGGTCCTGCGGTTGAAGCCGACGGCGAGGCTCGTTCCGCGCTCCTCGGCGAGGGTCACCAGCCGCTGGGATTCGGCGAATCCGTAGGCCAGCGGCTTGTCGACGTAGGTGGCGACGCCGGCCTCCAGCAGCCGGGCCACGATCTGCGGATGCACGGCCGTCGGGGCGTGGACGAACGCGGCGTCCAGCCCCTGGGCGATCAGCGATTCGAGGTCGGTGTGGCGCTGCCCGGCCGGGATGCGGTGGGTCTCGGCGACCGCGGCCAGGGTGGCGGGCGTACGGGTCTGCAGATGCAGTTCGACGCCGGGCAGGGCGGTCAGAACCGGCAAATACGCCTTCTGCGCGATGTCGCCGAGCCCGATGCAGCCGACCTTCACAGGGGTCTCCCTCTCACTGTTCGGCGTCCACCGTCGCGGTGTCCGCCTCGCGAGGGGCAGCATACGTGTGCTGCGGCGGCCGCCAGTCGGCTATCCCGTCGAAGGTGCGCAGGACGAGGGCGGGCCCGAACCGCGAGACGACGGAGAGCAGCGCGTCACGCGTCGCGACAGCGGGGGCGCTGGTCAGCCGCATCAGACGCGCGGTCCGGGCGGACTTGCGGACGATGGCCGAGGTCCGGGGCAACCGGTCGGCGGTGTACGCCGCCGCTCCCGCGCCGAGGTCACCGCCCGGCGTCAGGTGGTGGGCGAGCACGATCGCGTCCTCGATGGCCTGGTTGCCGCCCTGGCCGAGGCTCGGCGACATCGCGTGCGCGCAGTCGCCGACGAGGACGGTGCGCCCCCGGTGGAAGGCCGGCAGGGGGTCGATCAGGTGGTGGACGTCGTTGCGGAGCACCTGGCCGGGGTCGGCGGCGGCGATCATCTCCGGGATCGGGTCGTGCCAGCCGCCGAACCGGCGCATCAGCTCCGCCTTCTCGCCGTCGGCGGCGTGCCCACCGGCCGGGGCGACGGCGGCCCCGTAGGCGTAGACCCTGCCGTCCTTGAGCGGCTGGGTGCCCCAGAGTGCGCCGCGCCCCCAGGTCTCATGCGGGGAGAAGGGCCGCCCGGACGCGGGTACGACGATGCGCCAGGTGGTGAATCCGGCGTACGAGGGTCCGGGGTGGCCCGGGAAGAGGGCCCGCCGTACGGCCGAGTCGATGCCGTCGGCGCCGATGACGAGGTCGGCCTCGATCCTCCCGGCCGCCGTCCCGACCACGGCGGGCGCGCCGTCCGCCGTCCCCGGGTCCAGCAGCTCCGCCTCGGCACCGGTGCGGACGGTGCCGCCGGGCAGCCGGGCCACGAGGCGGTCGACGAGGGTGGCGCGGTGCAGCAGGACGATCGAGCCGCCGAACCGCTCGGTCGCCGCGGCGCTGTCCGTACGGGAGAGCCAGCGGCCGCCCGGGGCACGCATGCCCCCTTCGCCCTGCCAGGCGGCGAGGGCCCTGATCTCGTCGCCCATGCCGATGACGTCCAGGGCCCGCTGGGAGTTGGGGGCCAGCGAGATGCCGGCCCCGACGGGTTCCAGGGAGGCAGCGCGCTCCAGAACGGTGACCCGCCAGCCGCGGCCGTGCAGGGCCACCGCCGCAGTGAGGCCGCCGATTCCGCTGCCGATGACGACGGCATGGGGTTTGTCCATGGCTCCTCCAGCAATCCGCGCATCCCTGTCGCACCGGAATTCCGGAACGGCGGGACTACACCTGTAGTGACGGATTCACCGTACTACGGGTGTAGTGCCAGCGGTAGGTTGGCCCCATGGCCACACGCACGACCGGCACCTCCCGGGCCGACCTCATCGCCGACACCGCCCTCGCACTCCTCGCCGAACGCGGGATGCGCGGGCTGACGCACCGCGCGGTGGACGAGCGCGCCGGACTCCCCCAGGGTTCGACGTCCAACTACGCGCGGACCCGGCAGTCCCTGCTGGAGGCGGCGGTGCGACGGCTGGCAGAACGCGAGGCGCGGGTGCTCGCCCCCGCCGAACTGCCGGATCCGGTCGCCGGGACGCGGGATCGGATCGCCGGGACGCGGGAACTGGTCGCCGGTCTCGCGCGGGCGCTGCACCGCTACCTCACCCGCCATCCCGAACTGCTCGTCTGCCGCTACGAACTGGCCCTGGAGGCGACCCGGCGCCCGGAACTGCGGGAGTTCTTCGACGCGACCGGCCGCCAGTTCCGCGAACCGCTGACGGCGCTGATGACGGCCGCCGGATCCGCCGAGCCCGAACGGCACGCGCTCTCCCTGGTGGCCTGGTGCGAGGGGCTGATGTTCTCGTGCGCCGCGGGGTCGTACCACCGCTCCGTACCGAGCGAGGAGGAGCTGCGCACGGGCTTCACCGAACTGCTCGGCGGGATGCTGGGCCCGCGACGGGCGCCGCACTGAGCCACGGGTGCCGCGCCGACCGGATCGCCACGGCCGGCGTCACCACAGCGATGGCGTCACCACGGCCGCCTCACTCACCCGCGGTTGTCACTCTTGCGGGCCAATCCCGGCCGCCCGGTTCCCTCGGAGCCCGTCCCGCACAGCAGAGTTGATCGGGTGCAACGAACCAGAATCACCGTGAGCCTCCTGATGGGCGTCGCCGTCACGGCGCTGTCCGGCTGCGTGTCCGTGCAGCCGCACCCCGACGTTCCGCCCCGGCCCCGGGCCAGTGGTCCGGCCCAGGACCTGGCGCCGCAGATCGTGCTGCCGCCGATCCACGACTCCCTGGAGGCCGTGCCGAGCCCCGAGCCGTCCGCCTCCGCGTCCCGTCCCGCTCACGTGGAACCGCCGGCCGCCCGCCGCTCCGTGCCCCGCGCACCCCGGCAGCAGTGGCGCCCGGCCGCCAGGCCGCCCCGGCCGCACGGGGTCCCGCCCGCCGCGACCGTACCCGCCCCGGCCCTGCCCGCCCCGGTCGCCGGGACGGACGTCTGCGCACTGGGGCGGGGGTACGGGCGCTGGCCCGCCGGCAGCCCCCAGTCCCGGATCTGCGACGACACCTACGGCCACTGAGCCCGGAGGGGAGGACCAAGAGGTGGCCCGTCCGCCGTGGACGGGCCACCCTCACAGCTCGCGCAGCCTCAGCTCCAGTCGCGCGATCGCCGCGCGCACCCCTCCCCCGTACCCGTCGTCCGCCCCGTCGTCCGCGAGCACCCCGGAGGCGGCGCGCGCCCGGTCCAGATGGATCCGCGCCGCGTCGGGGTGCCGGAGCTTCAGATAGTCCGCCGCGAGGTTGAGGTGGAGCGAGGGGTAGAACGCCCGCACCGCCGGCGCGTCGGGGTGCTGCGCCGCGCGCTCGTCGGTCAGCGCCCCGGCGGCGGTCAACGCCCGCAGGTCCCAGGCCAGTTCGTCACCGGGGTCGTCCTGGGTGTCGGCCATGTAGTGGGCGAGGGTGCACCGGTGCAGGGCGTCACCGTCCTCGCCGATCTCCGACCAGAGCGCGCCGAAACGATTGCGGGCCTCCGCCCGGTCGCCGGCGTGCAGCAGCATGATCGCCTGGCCGATCCTGGTCATGACGGCGTCCTTGGACGCCTCCCGCTGCTCCGTCACTGCGACCTCCCTGCGTGCTCGTCCCCCCGTTCCGCGTTCGACGCTAGCCGCAGCGGCACCGAATCCCGCTGAGGCTCGGGCGGGCGTCCCCGGCCGGTCGTCGGACACCCGCCGCCGGCCGGGGCGAATCCGCCCGTCAGCCCAGGTCGGGGATGCGCCAGTCGATCGCCTCGTGGCCCTGCGCGGCCACCGCCGCGTTGATCTGCCGGAACGGGCTGGAGCCGAAGAACTTCTTGGCCGACAGCGGCGAGGGGTGCGCCCCCTTCACCACCGCATGGCGCTCCTCATCGATCAGCGGGAGCTTCTTCTGGGCGTAGTTGCCCCAGAGCACGAAGACCGCCGGGTCGGGCCGCGAGGCGACGGCGCGGATCACGGCGTCGGTGAACTTCTCCCAGCCCTTGCCCTTGTGCGAGTTGGCCTCGCCCGCGCGGACCGTCAGCACGGCGTTGAGCAGGAGCACACCCTGCTCGGCCCACGGCATCAGATACCCGTTGTCCGGGACCGGCAGGCCGAGCTCCTCCTTCATCTCCTTGTAGATGTTCCGCAGGGACGGCGGCGTCTTCACACCCGGCCGCACGGAGAAGCACAGGCCGTGCCCCTGGCCCTCCCCGTGGTACGGGTCCTGGCCGAGGACGAGGACCTTCACCTTGTCGTAGGGCGTGGCCTCCAGCGCGGCGAACACCTGGTCGCGCGGCGGGTAGACCGGTCCCTTGGCCCGCTCCTCCTCGACGAACTCGGTGAGCTCCTTGAAGTACGGCTTCTGCAGCTCTTCGCCGAGGACGCCGCGCCAGGACTCGGGCAGCAGGTCGGTGTCGGTCACTTGAACAACCTCCGGTAAGCAATCAGCTCTTCGACCGAGAACCTACCGGGGGCCACTGACAACGCGACCTGCCGGTCCGGCTCCGGCCTACCAGCTGGCCTTGCGGTACAGCTCCCACATCTGCATGACCGTCTGCGGGTCCAGGGCGCGCTCGCCACCGCCGATGTCCTCGCCCGAGGCGACGTACAGCTTGCCCTGCCACAGCGGCAGGATCCGCACGTCGTCGACCAGGATCTTCTGCACCTGTTCGAACTGCTTGCTGACCGCGCCCCGGTCGCTCTCCTTGCGGGTCTGCGGCAGCAGGTCCTTGGTGATCTCGTTCTTCATGTACGGCATCCCGGTGATGCTGTCCTTGCCGAGGAACGGGGCGATGAAGCTGTCCGGGTCCGGGAAGTCCGGGAACCAGCCACGGCCGAAGACGGGGTACTCACCCTTGGTGAAGCCCTCCTGGAACGTCTTCCAGGGCTTGCTCTTCAGCGTGATCCTGAAGAGGCCGGAGCTCTCCAGCTGCCGCTTCAGCTCGTCGAACTCGGGGGCGGTGGAGGAGCCGTACCGGTCGGTGGTGAACCAGAGCGTCAGCTCGACCGGCTTGGTGATGCCCGCCTTGGTCAGGATCTGCTTCGCCTTGCCCTGGTCCGGGTCGCCATAGGCGTCGAAGAAGCTGGTGGTGTGCCCGGCTATGCCCTTGGGGACCATGGAGTACAGCGGTTCGGCCGTGCCCTGGTAGACCTTGGCCACGAGGGCGTCGCGGTCGACGAGCTGGGCGATGGCCCGCCGTACGGCCACGTTCCCCGCCGCCGGGTCCTTCGGGTTGAAGACCAGGAAGCGGATGTCCGCGCCGACCGTCTCGACGATCTGCAGATTGCTCGCCTTGTCCTTGTTCTCCTCCAGGCTGACGACCTCCTCGGCGGTCAGACCCCGGTAGATCGCGTCGATCTCCTTCTTCCGCAGCGCCGCGACCACGGGCGCGGAATCCTTGAAGTACCGAATGGTCACGGCGTCGTTCTTGCGGTTGGCGTAGCCCTTGTAGTCCGGGTTCTTCACCAGTTCGGCACGCTGCCCCGGCTTGTACGAATCAAGCAGGTACGGCCCGGAACCGGTGACCTTTCCATCGCTGCGGAGCTTGTGCTCGGAATAGGCGCTGGGCGCCACCAACGACATCGCGGGCGTGGTGAGAATGAAGGGGAAGGTGGCATCCGGCTTGGTGAGGTGGAAGACGACAATGTCGTCCCCCTTGGTCTCGATCCGGTCGAGCGAGCCGAGCATGCCGACCGGGCCGCCCTTGACCTTGAGCGCCGTGATCCGGTCGAGGGAATACTTCACCGCCTCGGCGTCGAGCTTGTCCCCATTGGAGAATTTCAGGCCCGCGCGGAGCTTGCACCGGTAGGAGGTGCTGGTGGTGTCGGTGAACTTGCACCATTCCGCGGCATCGGGCTCGGGCTTCGTGCTGCCGCTGGGGTAGCTCATCAGGGTCTGGAAGACATTTCGCATCAGCTCCCAGGAGTTGTCCCACGCCGCCGCCGGATCGAGGGTGGATGGCTCACTGGTCGTACCGACGATTATCTTCTGCTCGACTTCCGAACCGCTGTCGGAAAGAAGTCCGCAGCCGGCCAGCAGAGAAAGGGAAGCAAGGGCTGCAGCGGCCTGCAGACTGGCCCGGTAGAACACGTGAACGCTCCTCGATCAGCCATGGGTCGGCAGACCATACCGCAGTGCCCCGCCGGGTCAATCCACGGGCCCGACAGGGCACTTGAGTCAATCAGGGCCAAATCCGCTCAGGCTGTTCTCAGCCCACGCCCGCATTCAGGAAAATTCCTCCGTCGACCACCAGGGTCTGCCCCGTGATCCAGTCGGACTGGCTGGACGTGAGGAACGCGGCGGCACCGCCGATGTCCTGTGGCATCCCCAGCCGGCCGAGCGGGTAGGCGGCCGCGGCCTCCTCCTCCCGGCCCTCGTACAGCGCCTTGGCGAACTTGGTCTTCACGACCGCGGGTGCGATGGTGTTGACCCGGACGACCGGGGCGAACTCGTGCGCCAGCTGGAGGGTCAGATTGACCATGGCCGCCTTGCTGATGCCGTACGCGCCGACGAAGGGCGAGGCGGTGAGCCCGGCGACCGAGGCGATGTTGACGATCGCCCCGCCGTTCTCCTTCTGCCAGGCCTTCCAGGTCTGCTGCGCGAAGCCGAGCGCCGAGATCACATTGGTCTCGAAGACCTTGCGGGCGACATCGAGGTCGAGCTCCGCGATCGGCCCGAAGACCGGATTCGTACCGGCGTTGTTGATCAGGAAGTCGACCCGGCCGAACGCCTCCATGGTGCGCTCGACGGCCACCGCCCGGTGCGCCTCGTCGTGCGCCTTGCCCGCCACGGCGATCGCCCGGTCGGCGCCCAGCCGCTCGACGGCCTCCTTGAGGGCTTCCTCGCCGCGTCCGGTGATGCACACCCGGTCGCCGCGGGCCACCAGCGCCTCGGCGATGCCGTAGCCGATGCCCCGGCTCCCGCCCGTGATGAGCGCGACCTTCCCGCTGTCCTGCACAGTCATGATGTCCGTAGCCCTTCGGGTCAGTTGAGCGGTCCGCCGGCGACGTACATGACCTGACCGGAGACGAAGCCGGCCTCGTCGCCCGTGAAGAAGGCGATGGCGTTGGCGATGTCCTCGGGGCGACCGACCCGCTGCACCGGGATCTGGGTGGCGGCGGCGGCCTGGAACTCCTCGAAGCCCATGCCGACCCGGGCCGCGGTCTGGGCGGTCATCTCGGTGACGATGAAGCCGGGGGCGACGGCGTTGGCCGTGATGCCGAACTTGCCGAGCTCGATGGCGAGGGTCTTGGTGAAGCCCTGGAGGCCGGCCTTGACGGCGGAGTAGTTGGCCTGGCCGCGGTTGCCCAGCGCCGAGGAGGAGGAGAGCGAGACGATCCGGCCGAACTTGGCGTCCACCATGTGCTTCTGGACGGCCTTGGCCATCAGGAACGCGCCCTTGAGGTGCACGTTCATCACGGTGTCCCAGTCGGACTCGGTCATCTTGAAGAGCAGGTTGTCGCGGAGCACGCCCGCGTTGTTGACCAGGATCGTCGGAGCACCGAGCTCGGCGGCGACCCGCGCGACCGCGGCTTCCACCTGGGCGCTGTCCGACACATCGCAGCCGACCGCGAGGGCGGTGCCCCCGGCGGCGGTGATCTTCTCGACGGTGTCCTTGCAGGCCGCCTCGTCGAGGTCGAGTACGGCGACGGCGCGGCCCTCGGCCGCCAGGCGTACCGCGGTGGCGGCGCCAATGCCCCGCGCCGCTCCGGTCACGACGGCGACGCGCTGCTCGGTGGTGGACATGCTTGGTTCTCCTCGCCCTTGGATCGCCGCTCAGCGGACGTCGGGGCACCCCCGGCACGGGACCTCGTGTGCGCGGAACCTTCCCGATAGCTGAGCAACCGCTTAGTACCTTCAGCAGACGAGACGCTAGAAGCCCTGGCACCCGGTGTCAACGGCCCACGGCCGCCGGGGCGCATGTCACACCCGGCGGCGCCGCCCGCACGCCGGCCGGGGGCGGCGCCCGAGGCCCTGGAGGTCAGCGCACCAGCAGGTCGAGCAGCCGCTCGACCTCGGCCTCCGGGTCGGCCGTGAGACCGCTGTGCACGGGGCTCGGCTGGACGACGGTGGAGCGCGGCGCGATCAGCCACCGGAAGCGGCGGCCGGCGTCGTCGGCGCCCGCCTGGCCCGCGTCCGTACCGCCGCGGCACACTCCCTCGACGGCATGCAGGGCGGCGCGTACACCGATCACATCGGCGGTCGGGTCCAGGGCCTTCAGCTTGGTCTCGTCCAGATGGGTGCGGGCGGCCACGAAGCTCCGCGCGCGGCAGTAGACGACCACGCCCGCGTTGAAGAACTCCCCGCGCTGCACCCGCGGCACGACGCGCAGCAGTGCGTACTCGAAGACATCGCGCTCACTCACGGCCGGCCGTCCTTGTCGTTCTTCTTGGTGGGGTGCGGCCAGGGGGTGAGGTGTTCGGTGAGCCAGCCGGGGGCCTGGGACGGCCTGGATTCGGTGGGCGCGCCCATCGTGATCCGCTCGTGGATGGTCGCGGCGCGCGGCAGCAGCGCCTCCACGTAGGCGCGGCGCAGCTCGTCGGTGGAGTCGAAGCCCGGCTCGTCCACCAGCCACTCGTCGGGCA
Organism: Streptomyces sp. NPDC001890; assembly: GCF_042891445.1. NCBI lineage: Bacteria > Bacillati > Actinomycetota > Actinomycetes > Kitasatosporales > Streptomycetaceae > Streptomyces > Streptomyces sp. NPDC001890. The sequence goes on from NZ_JBIATE010000031.1 coordinate 71,692, forward strand.
CGTCGGCGGCGACCTCGGTGAGGAGCTCCTCGGTGACCAGCGGCGCGAGCTCGGCGGCGGCCGCCGCGATGTCGGGCGCGAACGGGGCGAGCGCGTGGTCGGAGGCGTTGTACGGCTTGGCGGCGGATGCCTGGGCGCCGGGCCAGTTGTGGTGCCAGATCATGGTGGCGCCGTGGTCGATGAGCCACAGGTCGCCGTGCCAGACCAGCATGTTCGGGTTGCGCCAGGACCGGTCGACGTTGTTGATCAGCGCGTCGAACCAGACGACCCGTCCGGCCTCCCGCGGGTCCACCTGGTAGGCGAGGGAGTCGAAGCCGATCGAGCCGGGCAGGAAGTCCATGCCGAGGTTGAGCCCGCCGCTGGCCTTCAGGAGCTCCTGCACCTCCTGGTCGGGCTCGGCGAGACCGATGACCGGGTCGAGCTGGATCTGCACGAGGTCGGGGACCCGCAGCCCGAGCCGGCGGCCGAGCTGCCCGCAGATGACCTCCGCGACCAGCGTCTTGCGTCCCTGTCCGGCGCCGGTGAATTTCATGACATAGGTGCCGAGGTCGTCGGCCTCGACGATCCCGGGAAGCGATCCGCCCTCCCGCAGGGGCGTGACGTAGCGGGTCGCTGTGACTTCGGTGAGCATTTCCCCAGGCTATCCGGCGAGGACACCTGACTGTCCCGGGAGAATCCGGGGAGTTGGCGCCGTCCTCGGCCGGATCCCGCCGGTGCACCTCGCCCCCACCTTCAAATCCCACCGGAAACACTGCGCACCAGGCCACAACAACCCGCATACCAAGGGATCCGAAGCGCTGTCGAACCTGGGTCACAGGTCTCCGCCGGCTCCCACATGGAACCTGGTCAGCGCAAAAAGGATCACGAGGTCGAGTGCCATGACAGGGATGGCCCACGCCGGGTAGTACGGAACGAACATGAACTGCGTGATCAGGCTGATCCCCGCCGCCGCCACGCCGGCCCCGCGACCCCAGCTCTTGTTCGTCAGGACCGCCAGCCCGGCAACGACGAGCGCCACACCGACCACGAGGTGAATCACGCCCCAGGCCGTGAGATCGAACCGGTACACGTACCGGGCCGAGACGGCGAACAGATTGTCCTCCGCGATACCGGACGCGCCCACGAGAATGCTGAGCGGCCCGCTGAGCATCAGCAGGGCCCCGGCTACCTGGGAGGCACCGTCGACCTTCGCGCCGGACCCCCTGGGCTCCGGCGTTGTCCTGTTCGGCGTCGCTGTCATGGCCGTAGCCTTCCTGTTCGGCGCGGCCGCCGACGCACACGGGCCGTGCGAAGACAGCCACGATCCCCTGCCAGGATCACCGCTATTCACCGGCACCGCCACCGCACCCCACCGCTGCGGCGGCCGCGACACAGGTGCCGAGGTCGTCGGCCTCGACGGTCCCGGGAAGCGATCCGCCCTCCCGCAGAGGCGTGACGTGGCGGGTCGCTGTGGCCTCGGTGAGCATGGGCCCGGGCTGTCCGGCGCACGGCGCGGCGCCCGGTCCCCGTGGGCGTCTTCGCGCGCCGGGGGCCGGACGTCCGGGGCGTCGGTGTTACGCGTCCTCGTCGTTGACCCAGCTCATGAGCTTGCGCAGCTCGCGGCCGGTGGTCTCCAGGAGGTGGTCGCTGTCGGC